>NZ_JBIVZM010000002.1:0-531084 GCF_044759525.1 Streptomyces sp. NPDC101110
ACGCGGCCGGCGATGATGCACACGCTGGCGCAGATCGGCTTCCAGCAGTCCTACACGTACTTCACGTGGCGCAACACCAAAGAGGAGCTCACCGAGTACCTGACGGAGCTGTCGGGTGAGGCCGCCTCCTACATGCGGCCCAACTTCTTCCCCAACACCCCCGACATCCTGCACGCCTACCTCCAGCACGGCGGCCGGCCCGCCTTCGAGGTCCGGGCCGTGCTCGCGGCGACGCTCTCGCCCGCCTGGGGCATCTACTCCGGCTACGAGCTGTGCGAGAACACCCCGCTGAAGGAGGGCGGCGAGGAGTATCTGGACTCGGAGAAGTACCAGCTCAGGCACCGCGACTGGGACAACGCCGAACGCGAGGGCCGCACCATCGTCCCGCTGCTGACCCGGCTCAACACCATCCGGCGCGAGCATCCCGCGCTGCACCACCTCAGGAACCTCCGCTTCCACCACACCGACAACGACGCGCTCCTCGCGTACAGCAAGCGCAGCGGATCCGACGTGGTCCTGGTGGTCGCCAACCTCGACCCGCACCGCACCCAGGAGGCCACGGTCTCCCTGGACATGCCGCAACTCGGCCTGGACTGGCACGAGTCGGTACCGGTGCGCGACGAGCTCACCGGGGAGACCTACCACTGGAGCAGGAACAACTACGTGCGGTTGGAGCCGGGGCGGGCTCCCGCGCACGTCTTTCACGTCCAGTCCCCGCCCGCCGCGCACGCGAACGGAGGGGCAGGAACGTCATGACCGTGAACGAGCCCGTGCTGGACACCTTCGAGGACACTCCCGCGAGGGACCGTGACCCGGAGTGGTTCAAGCGAGCCGTCTTCTACGAGGTGCTCGTCCGCTCCTTCCAGGACAGCGACGGGGACGGTGTCGGCGACCTGAAGGGCCTCACCTCCAAGCTGGACTACCTCCAGTGGCTGGGCGTCGACTGCCTGTGGCTGCCGCCGTTCTTCAAGTCGCCGCTGCGCGACGGCGGCTACGACGTCGCGGACTACACGGCCGTCCTGCCGGAGTTCGGCGACCTGGCCGACTTCGTGGAGTTCGTCGACGCCGCCCACCAACGCGGCATGCGCGTGATCATCGACTTCGTCATGAACCACACCAGCGACCAGCACCCGTGGTTCCAGGAGTCGCGCAAGGACCCCGACGGGCCCTACGGCGACTACTACGTGTGGGCCGACGACGACAAGGGCTACCCGGACGCCCGGATCATCTTCGTCGACACCGAGACCTCGAACTGGACCTTCGACCCGGTGCGCGGCCAGTACTTCTTCCACCGCTTCTTCTCCCACCAGCCCGACCTCAACTACGAGAACCCACGCGTCCAGGAGGAGATCCTGGCCGCGCTGAAGTTCTGGCTGGACCTGGGCATCGACGGCTTCCGGCTGGACGCGGTGCCCTATCTCTACGCGGCCGAGGACACCAACTGCGAGAACCTCCCCGAGACGCACGACTTCCTGAAGCGGGTGCGCAAGGAGATCGACGCCCAGTACCCGGACACCGTGCTGCTGGCGGAGGCCAACCAGTGGCCCGAGGACGTCGTCGACTACTTCGGCGACTACGCCGCCGGCGGCGACGAGTGCCACATGGCGTTCCACTTCCCGGTCATGCCGCGCATCTTCATGGCCGTACGCCGGGAATCGCGCTACCCCGTGTCGGAAATCCTCGCCAAGACCCCGGCCATCCCCTCGGGCTGCCAGTGGGGGATGTTCCTGCGCAACCACGACGAGCTCACGCTCGAGATGGTCACCGACGAAGAGCGCGACTACATGTGGGCCGAGTACGCCAAGGACCCCCGCATGCGCGCCAACATCGGCATCCGCCGCAGGCTCGCCCCGCTGCTCGACAACGACCGGCACACCATCGAACTGTTCACCGCGCTGCTGCTGGCCCTGCCCGGTTCGCCGATCCTGTACTACGGCGACGAGATCGGCATGGGTGACAACATCTGGCTCGGCGACCGCGACGCGGTGCGCACGCCCATGCAGTGGACGCCCGACCGCAACGCCGGCTTCTCCACCTCCGACCCCGGCCGCCTCTTCCTGCCGGCGATCATGGATCCGGTCTACGGCCACCAGGTGACCAACGTCGAGGCGTCCATGTCGTCGCCGTCGTCGCTGCTGCACTGGACCCGCCGCATGATCGAGATCCGCAAGCAGAACCCGGCCTTCGGACTCGGCTCGTACACCGAACTACCCTCCTCCAACCCCGCGGTGCTGGCGTTCCTGCGGGAGTACGAGGACGACCTGGTGCTGTGCGTCAACAACTTCGCGCGGTTCGCACAGCCCACCGAACTCGACCTGCGTGCATTCGCGGGGCGGCACCCGGTGGAGCTGTTCGGCGGGGTCCGCTTCCCCGCCATCGGCGAGCTGCCGTACCTGCTGACCCTCGGGGGCCACGGCTTCTACTGGTTCCGGCTCACTCGAGTCGCATCCCGCATCGGCCGGCGACTGTGAGCCTGCGCCGAGACAAGGAGGCGTGACCATGCCGAAGACCGCATCCCTGCGCCCGGATCTCCCGCGCCTGGCCGAGCCCATGGAGTCGCTCGGCGGGCTGCTGCGCGACTGGCTGCCCCGGCAGCGCTGGTTCGCGGGCAAGGACCGGCCCGTCACCGAGCTCGGTCTGCTGTCCATGACCGAACTCTTCCCGGGCTGTCTGCATCTGCTGGTCTACGCCGGTCACGCCGGCCACGCGGGGGTGCCCTCGCCCGGCGGGACTCCCCCGGCCGGCGACTGCTACCAGCTCCTGCTCGGCGTGCGGGAGCAGCCGTCGCCGCGCCCGGGACGGGCCCTCATCGGGCGGGTGGAGGACGGGCCGCTGGCCGGTCTGACGGTCTACGACGCGCTGCACGACCCCCGCTCGGCCCAGCTCCTGCTGGACCGGCTGCGCCATCCGGGCACCGCCGGCCCCCTGCGCTTCGAGTGCGATCCGGACCAGCGGGTGCCCGCCGGGCTGGTGCCGCGGCTGCTGGACGCCGAGCAGTCCAACTCCTCGCTGGTGTACGGCGACGAGTACATCCTGAAGGTCTTCCGGCGCATCCAGCCGGGCGTCAACCCGGACCTGGAGGTGCCGGGCGCGCTGGCCCGCCAGGGCTGTCACCGTGTGCCCGCGCCCGTGGCCTGGTTCCAGACGAACCACCCCTTCAAGGCCACCCTCGGCGTGCTCCAGCCGTATCTGCGGGACGCCTCCGACGGCTGGACGCTGGGGCTGAACGCGCTGGCCGCCGGGGACGACTTCACGGTCCAGGCCCGCGCGCTGGGCGCTGCCACCGCGGAGGTGCACCTCGCGCTGGCGTCGGCGTTCCCCGTCGGCGGGCCCGGGGAGAACGGGCAGACGGCGGCGGCGATGGCCGAGCGGCTGGACGCAGCGACGCACTGCGTGCCCGCGTTGCAGCCGTTCGTGCCCGGCCTGCGGACCGCGTTCGCCGCCCTCACCAACTGCGACCCGGGGCCACCCGCCCAGCGCATCCACGGTGACCTGCACCTCGGTCAGGTGCTGCGGGCCGGGCGCGAGTGGTTCGTCATCGACTTCGAGGGCGAACCGTCCCGGCCGCTCTCCGAACGGCGCAGCGCCCACTCCCCCCTGCGGGACATCGCGGGGATGCTGCGCTCCTTCGACTACGCCGCCCGGCAGCGCCGCCCCTGGCGCCCGGAGTGGGCCCGCCGCTGCCGCGAGGCCTACTGCGCGGGCTACGCCGCCCGCGCCGGCTGGGACCCCCGCAAGAAGCACGGCCTGCTCCGCGCCTATGAGACGGACCGGGCCGTGTACGAGGTGCTGTACGAGGCACGGCACCGCCCCGACTGGCTGCCCGTACCGATGGCGGCGATCGAGCGCCTCGCCGTGAGAGGAGACTGAGCCGTGGCCCTGCGAGACACCTCAATCCCGGAGCCGTCCGGCCCGGTCCCGGGCACGACAGCGCCCGCCCTGAGCCCCGAGGACCGCGGGCGCCTGCTGGCGGGCGCCCACCACGATCCGCACGCGCTGCTGGGCGCCCACCCCGTACCCGGCGGGGTCGTGTTCCGGGCGCTGCGCCCCTTCGCCCGCGCGGTGAGCGTGGTGATCGGCGGCAGGCGCACGGCCCTCGTCTCGGAGGGCGACGGCCTGTTCACGGGCGTGCTGCCGCTGGAGGCGATCCCCGCGTACACGCTGCACGTGGCGTACGAGGAGGGCGAGCAGGAGACCCACGACCCGTACCGCTTCCTGCCCGCGCTGGGCGAGCTCGACCTGCACCTGATCCGCGAGGGCCGGCACGAGCAGCTGTGGCAGGCGCTCGGCGCGCAGCCCATGACCCACGAGGGCGTGACCGGCACCCGGTTCACGGTGTGGGCGCCGAACGCGCAGGGCGTGCGGGTCGCCACGGACTTCACCCACTGGGACGGCACACAGTTCCCGATGCGGTCCCTGGGCGCCTCGGGCGTGTGGGAGCTGTTCCTGCCGGGTGTCGGCGAGGGCACCGCATACAAGTTCGAGATCCACTCCCGCTACGGGCACCGCTTCCTCAAGGCCGACCCGATGGCCCGGCGCTGCGAGGAGCCGCCCAACACGGCGTCGATCGTGACGGCCTCCCATTACGAGTGGGGCGACGCCGCGTGGATGGCGCACCGCGCCGACACGCCCGTGCAGGAGGCGCCGTTCTCGGTGTACGAGGTGCACCTGGCGTCGTGGCGGCCGGGGCTGACCTACCGGCAGCTCGCCGAGGAGCTCCCGGCGTACGTCAAGGACCTGGGCTTCACGCACGTGGAGCTGATGCCGGTCGCCGAGCACCCCTTCCACGGGTCCTGGGGCTACCAGGTCACCGGGTTCTACGCGCCGACGGCCCGGCTGGGCACGCCGGACGACTTCCGTTTCTTCGTCGACGCCTGCCACCGGGCCGGTATCGGTGTGATCATGGACTGGGTGCCGGCGCACTTCCCGAAGGACGACTGGGCACTGGCCCGGTTCGACGGCGAGCCGCTGTACGAGCCCGGCGACGACCGGCGCGCGGAGCACCCCGACTGGGGCACCTACGAGTTCGACTTCGGCCGCACCGAGGTGCGCAACTTCCTGGTCGCGAACGCCGTGTACTGGTGCGAGGAGTTCCACATCGACGGCCTGCGCGTGGATGCCGTCGCCTCGATGCTGTACCTGGACTACTCGCGCGAGGACGGCCAGTGGGAGCCCAACGCCTACGGCGGCCGGGAGGACCTGGCGGCCATGCGGTTCCTCCAGGAGATGAACGCGACCGTGTACCGGCGCTCCCCCGGGGTGGTGACCATCGCCGAGGAGTCCACCGCCTGGGGCGGGGTGACCCGGCCCACCGACACCGGCGGGCTGGGTTTCGGCCTGAAGTGGAACATGGGGTGGATGCACGACTCGCTGGAGTACATCGCCCACGAGCCGGTGCACCGCAAGTACCACCACCACGAGATGACGTTCTCGATGGTGTACGCGTACAGCGAGAACTACGTCCTGCCCATCTCCCACGACGAGGTCGTGCACGGCAAGCAGGCCCTGGTGTCGAAGATGCCCGGGGACTGGTGGCAGCGGCGCGCCACCCACCGCGCCTACCTCGGCTTCATGTGGGGCCATCCCGGCAAGCAGCTGCTCTTCATGGGGCAGGAGTTCGCGCAGGGAGCCGAGTGGTCGGTGGAGCACGGCCCGGAGTGGTGGCTCCTCGACGACGGGTACCACTCGGCCGGCGACCACCGGGGCGTGCTCGACCTGGTCCGTGACCTGAACGCCGCGTACCGGGCGACGCCTGCGCTGTGGCAGTGCGACACCCGTCCGGAGGGCTTCCGGTGGGTCGCGGTGGACTCGGCCGACGACAACGTCTTCGCGTTCCTCCGGCACGACGCCGCGGGGAATCCGCTGCTGGTGGTGTCGAACTTCTCCCCCGTCGTCCGGCAGGACTACGGCCTGTGGGTGCCGGGTGACGCCGTCGCCTGGGAGGAACGACTCAACACCGACGACACGCGCTACGGCGGCAGCGGCGTCACCAACCCGGACCCGGCCAAGCCGGAGGACGGATGTGTCCGGATCACACTGCCTCCGCTCGCCACCGTGTGGCTGAGGCCGTCCGCCGTGTGAAGTCCCGCGGCCTCACCAGGTGTCCTGCCCGCCTAGAGGGGCACTGGGGGTCGTACCACCGGGAGCACCCGGTGGTACGACGCGGCAAGGGCACAGAAGGGCGGGCATCAGGTGCGCACCGTGGGAGTGGAGGAGGAACTCCTCCTGGTCGATCCGGAGACCGGGGAACCGCGGGCGCTGTCCGCAGCGGTGCTCGCCCGGGCCGAGAAGGACGACGCGGACCAGGACGTCTTCGAGAAGGAACTCCACGAGCAGATGCTGGAGTTCGCCACCCATCCGCAGTCGTCCATGGAGAGCCTGCGCGAGGAGATCGTCCGCTGCCGCAAGGAGGCCGCCCGCCACGCGGGGGAGATCGGCTGCACGGTGGCGGCGCTCGCCACCTCACCGCTGCCGGTCAGCCCCGCCGTCAGCGTCAACCGGCGCTACCGGTGGATGGCGGACCAGTATGGCATCGCCACCCAGGAGCAGCTCGTCATGGGCTGCCACGTGCACGTGTCGGTCGAGTCGGACGACGAGGGCGTCGCGGTCGTCGACCGGCTGCGTCCGTGGCTGCCGGTGCTGCGGGCGCTCAGCGCGAACTCGCCGTTCTGGCAGGGCAAGGACACGGGGTACAGCAGCTACCGCAGCCGGGTGTGGCTGCGCTGGCCGTCGGCGGGACCGACCGAGATCTTCGGCTCGGCCGAGCGGTACCACCGGCTCATCGCGGACATGGTGGCCACCGGCGCCCTCCTCGACGAGGGGATGATCTACTTCGACGCGCGGCTGTCCCGGCAGTATCCGACGGTGGAGCTGCGCGTCGCGGACGTGTGCCTGCAGTCCGGCACGGCCGTGCTGGTCGCCACGCTCGTCCGCGGGCTGGTCGAGACGGCCGCGCGCGAGTGGCGGGCCGGCCGCGAGCCGCTCGGCCACGGCGTGAGCCTGTTGCGGCTGGCCGACTGGCAGGCCGCCCGGTCCGGGCTCTCGGGCGAGCTGCTGCATCCCGCGACCATGCGGCGCATGCCGGCCGAGGCAGTCGTACGTGCCCTGCTGGAGCATGTCGAGGAGGCCCTCGACGGCACCGGGGACCTGGAACGGGCCCGCGCCGCCTGCGATGAGCTGCTGCGGGAGGGCAACGGCGCTCAGGTGCAGCGCGCCCTGATGGAGCGCACGGGGAGCCTGCGGGACGTCGTCACCGAGTGCGTCCGCCGTACACAGGCGTGAGGCGCCCCGTCGTTTTCGGATCGGGGTTCAGAGGATCAGGACGAGGGCGTAGGCCAGGAAGAACGCCGCGATCAGCACCACGAGGACGATGATCACGGTCATCGGGCCCTTGGACCAGCCCTTGGTCGGGTTGTGGGTCTCCCGGGGCAGCGTTTCGGGCATGCTGCTCTCGGCGGGCGGGGTCTCGCCCGGCGGTACGCCGCCGCCGGGTTCCAGACCGGGGGTGCGTTCGGGTTCGGGATCGGGACTGATGTGAGTCATGCCGTCCGGGTCCCCCGATCACGGCGAGATCACCAGGGTGTCGACTTCCGTATTTTCCGACCCCGAAGGGTCTCGACTCGACTACATTCGAGCACCGCCGATGACGGTACCCGTCGGCAATGTCACACCCCGTACATGTCAGGAGCAGTGCATGCGCGACCTCGCCCTCGCTCCCCCGGCCGTGGCGCCCCTGACCGGCGGGCTCGCCGACAGCGTCTTCGAGACGGCGGACCGCGAACCGACCAGGCCGCTGCTCGCGCGGCGGGCCGACCCGGCCTCCTCGGCCTGGGAGGAGGTGACGGCGATCGAGCTGCGTGACGAGGTGGTGGACGTGGCCAAGGGGCTGATCGCCTCGGGGATCGCGCCGGGCCACCGGGTGGCGATCATGGCCCGCACCCGGTTCGAGTGGACGATCCTGTGCTACGCGCTGTGGGCCGTGGGCGCCGAGGTCGTCCCGGTCTACCCGACGGCCTCGCGCGACCAGGTGGAGTGGATCCTGCGGGACGCCGGGTGCGTGGCCGTGGTCGTCGAGGACGAGCAGGGCGTCATGACCGTCGGCTCGGTGTGCGCCAAGCTGCCGTTGCTGCGCCATGTCTGGCAGCTGGACGCCGGCGCCCTCGCGGAGCTGGCCGTGCAGGGGGAACTCGTCCCGATCGCCACGGTCGACTCGATGCGCCGCATCGTACTGCCGGACTCCACGGCGGTCGTCGCCTACACCTCGGGCACGTCCGGCCATGCCATGGGCTGCGCGCTCAGCCACCGCAACCTGGCCGCCCCCTGCGACACCCTGCTCGCGGGCTGGGGGCACACGGCGGCGCCGCGCGGGGAGCAGGGCTCCGTGCTCGCGTTCCTGCCCTTCTCCCACGTCTACGGGCTGATGATCCAGGGGCTGTGCATGCGTGGCGGGCTGCTGATGGGCCACCAGGCCGATCTGGGCGGGGAGGCACTGGCGTCGGCACTGCGCTCGTTCCGGCCCACGTACCTCTACGCGGTCCCCTCGGTCCTGGAGAAGATCTACAAGAACTTCCTGCGCACGGCGCAGCAGGCGGGTCACGGCGCACTGTTCGAGCGGGCCGCCGACACCGCCCGGGACTTCGCCGCGGCCCTGGAGCGCCAGCGGCTGGGCCGCGGCCGCGGGCCCGGCTTCGACCTGCGGCTCCAGCACGCCCTGTACGAACGCACGGTGTACCGCAGGCTGCGGGCCGCTCTGGGCGGGCGGGTGCAGCGGGCGACGTCCGGCGGCTCCCCTCTCAGCCGTGACCTCTCCCTGTTCTACGAGGGCATCGGCATCTACGTGCACGACGGCTACGGCCTGACGGAGACCGCCGGCGGGGTGACGATGCAGCCGCTGGGCCGGGAGAAGTCCGGGACGGTGGGTCAGGCGCTGCCGGGGACGGAGATCCAGGTCGCCGAGGACGGGGAGATCCTCGTGCGCGGAGCGTCGGTGTTCCAGGGGTACGTGGGCGACCAGGCCGCCACCCGGGCCGCCCTGCGCGGCGGGTGGCTCGCCACCGGGGACCTCGGACGGCTGGACTCGGAGGGCTACCTGACGATCACCGGCCGCAAGAAGGACATCATCATCACCAGCAGCGGCAAGAGCGTCGCCCCGCTGGCCCTGGAGCAGCGGCTGCGGATGCATCCGCTCATCCACCAGGCGGTGGTCGTGGGGGACAACCGGCCTTGTGTCGGAGCCCTGATCACGCTGGATCCGGACTTCCTCGCCCACTGGCGGGCCGGGCTGGCGCTGCAGGGCGAGATGCGGGAGGCGCGGGAGGAGAACGCGCTGCGCGAGGAGGTCGCGCGGGCCGTGGCCGCGGCCAACAGCGTCGTGTCGCCCTCGGAGTCGATCCGGGTGTTCCGGGTCCTGCCGGAGGCGTTCGACGTGACCAACGGTCTGCTGACGCCGTCGATGAAGCTGCGCCGGGACGAGATCGTGCGGCACTACGCTTCCGAGATCGACGCGATGTACCAGTCCCGTAGGCGTCCCGGGCGGCCGAGCGCTCAGGACGAACCGTCGAACTGGGAGGATTCCGACAATGTGTTCCGCTGAGCGTGCGGCCGGACGCGTAGGCCACGTCCCCTCGGGAACACGCAACAGTGGCGACGCAAGAGAAAGGACGACAGCCCTGACGACAGCCCTAGCTGACGCCCGGGCCGGAAAGGCGATATGTCAACCGAGCCGCGTGGGGACGACGCCCTGACCTCCGAGGAGATCCCGAGCCGCACGAACAGCTTCGTCGGCGAGCCGCATGACGTGACCGGTGCGCGCTTGGCCGCGGAGGAGTTCCTGCGTGATCTGGCACGCTCCTCCCCGCCCTCTGCCCCCGAGTACTGGGACGACATCCTGCTGGTGGTGACGGAACTGGCCGCCAACGCGGTCCAGTACGCCCCGGGTCCGTTCGCGCTGCGGATGCGCCGGACCTTCGACGGGGTGCACGTGGTGCTGCGCGACACCAGCACCGCCGAGCCGGCCCCTCGCCCCTTCGATCCGCGCAGCGGTGGCGGGGGCATCGGCTGGCATCTGATCCACACACTGTGCGACCAGGTCAGCGTGGTGGCCGACGACCGGGGCAAGGACGTCCACGTGTTCATGCCCTGGTGAGCCGGGAGCGGCACGGGCGCGTCGCGCGCCCGTGCCCGGCTCAGACCGTGGCCGTCTCGCGAGGCGGCAGCCGGTCGTAGTAGTCGCCCACGGCCCGGAGGTACTCCCGGTCCCTGGTCTCGCTGTCGGTCTGGAAGCGGGGAGCCTCCTTGGCATCCGCCCTGCTGCAGGCCAGTGTGACCTTCCTCCCCTGCGTGTCGATGCCGGTGACGACTCCGGCCGGAACCAGGACGCTACGGCCGAACACCCAGACGCCGGTGTCGACGACCAAGTGCCGCATGTCGTGCGGGGCGGCCTCCCGGTCCACGTGCCCGATCGTGCCGTCGGTCGCGGCGACCGCGAAACCGGTCAGGTCCTGCCCTTCGCTGTGACCGCTGTCCGGCGCGTACGACCAGATGCTGTCGATGGCCACGCTGTCCCATCCTCCCTGGCGATGTACTGATCGCGATTCCTCCGGCGGACGCCCGCGCCCGCCCCGTTCCACAGCAGCAATTACCCTGCTGCCGCAAGCGCATTCGGCGCACACACCTGCTACCGCACGGCACTTCCGGCGGCCGGTCCCCGGAGAAGTTCGAAACGAGGGGGCATGGAGGGTGGTTTCCGGGGTAATCGCGGGGGCGCGGTGACATCCGAAGCCCGTCAGCGAAGGGAGGCGCATGAGAAACGGCATTCGAGTCCGGAGAACGACCGGGACCCCCTCGCACCGCGGTCATCCCCAGAGGTGACCAGCCCAGGCCGTAGCACTTGTTGGAGGTATCCGTGCCCCTCGCCCAGAACCCGCTGTCCGTGGAAGTCGAGCTGCCCCGGGAGGACGTGGCCCTGATCACGGTCGACGGCTACCTGGACGTCGACACCGCGACCGAGTTCCAGGCCCATCTGGCCAACCAACTCCACCACGGCCGACGGCACTTCCTGCTCGACCTCTCGTCCGTGCCCTTCATGGACTCGTCCGGGATGAACATCATTCTGCGGGTGTACCAGGAGACCCGTAAGACCGAGGGCAGCGTGCACGTCATCAGTCCGACGCCGGCCGTGAGGCGCATCCTCGATCTGACCGGCGTCAGCATCACCGTGCCGATATCGGAGAGTGTCGACGAGGCCCTGACCCGAGTCGACCAGGGGCCGGAGCACCCCGAGGAGCCGGGGGAACAGAGCGTCTGACCGTCACAGCGTCCGTTCGGACCCGGCGCCGGAGATGCCCGGCGGCGCGGTCCCCCGTTCCGCCCTGCCCGAACGCCGGCTCACCCTCCGCACACCGACGGACGCGGCGCCGACCGCCGTCGTCCCGGACCGGATCGCTTGCGCCGGAGCTGGTGTCGTACGAGGTCGGCGCATGGTTAGAGTTGTCGCCCGGCAAGTGTCACATCGCCGTCTCGTTGCCAGAAGCGGGCTCGGTCGACGCAACGCGGATGAGGAGAGAACCAGGTGCCGGAGCACGAAGCGGACGGACAGCTCGCGACGCCCACCCACGAGGTCAGGGACTTCCTGCACCGCCGGCGTGAGCAGATCGCCCAGCGATGGGCGGACGAGCCCCTGTTCCGCACCGTGTTCACCGTCTCGCGCGACGAGGCGGTGGAAGCGGGCAAGGTCGTCGTGGACGCGCTGGCCCAAGTGGCCGACTCGGAGCAGGTGGAGGATCCCGACGCCGCGGGGTTCAGCACCGTGCGCGAGCAGCTGGGCCGGATGGGCGCCGCTCGTTCCCGTGCCGGCCTGAGCAACACTCAGGTCTCCAGCGAGCTGGCCGCCCTGCGCCCGCCCGTGGACAATCTGCTGGCCGCCGATCTGACGCAGGCGACCCCCGAGCACCTGCGGGCGTGTTCGACCGCACTGACCGTGCTGATGGGGACCCTGCGACTGGTGGCCATGCAGACGGCGCTCAGCGAGTGGCAGGCCCTCAGCGACCGGCAGCGGCTGCAGCTGATGGAGGTGGCCACGCCTGTCATCCGGCTGTGGGACGGCATCGTGGCCGTGCCGCTCATCGGCACCCTCGACAGCGCCCGCAGCCAGATCGTGATGGAGACGCTGCTGAACGCCGTCGTCGAGCAGCACGCGCGGTTCGCGATCCTCGACATCACCGGCGTCCCGACGGTCGACTCGCTGGTGGCGCAGCACCTGATGAAGACGGTCGCCGCGGCCCGCCTCATGGGCGCCGAGTGCATCGTCTCCGGCATCCGCCCCGCCATCGCCCAGACCATCGTGCATCTGGGTCTGGACCTGGACGTGATCACCCGCGCGAGCCTCGCCGACGCGCTGGGGTACGCGCTGCACCAGCTCGGCGCGGACATCGTCACCCCGGGTGCGGGTCAGCGGTGAACGACGCTCATCCCCGACCCGTGACCGGCCATGTGCCGGTGCTCCGGCTCGGCGACGTCCTGCTGGTCACGCTCCAGGGCGACCTGCACGACAGCACGGCGCAGCAGCTCCAGCAGGACCTCGCCGAGACCATCTCCCGTACCGGGGTGCACGGGGTCCTCATCGACATCTCCGGTGTGGAGATCGTCGACTCCTTCCTCGGCCGGGTGCTGGCCGAGATCGCCGCGCAGGCCAAGCTGCTGGCCGCGCGCACCGTGGTGGCCGGCATGCGCCCGGCGGTCGCCATCACGCTGGTCGAACTGGGTCTGACGCTCCCGGGGCTGAGCACCGCGCTCAGCACCGAGGCGGGCATGGAGCTCCTCACGCAGCGGACCCCGGCGGCCCCTTCCGGCAGCCCGCGTCAGGAGAGTCCGTGATGCACACCGCCTCGGGCGTGGAGGCCTGCCTGCCCATCCGGTCGGACATGGACCTGGTGTGGGTGCGACAGCACGTACGGCAGGCCGCTGCCCGGCTCGGCTTCGGACTGGTGGACCAGACCAAGCTCGTCACCGCGGCCAGCGAGCTGGCCCGCAACACCCTGGTGCACGGCGGTGGCGGACAGATGGAGGCGACGCAGGTCGGCAGTGCCGGTGCGCGGGGGCTGCGACTGGCCTTCACGGACGAGGGGCCGGGCATCGCCGACCTCGATCTGGCACTGAGCGACGGCTACACCTCCGGCGGTGGTCTGGGGATGGGGCTGAGCGGTGCGCGGCGCCTGGTGCACGACTTCGACATCGACACCACGCCGGGCTCGGGCACCACGGTGCGGGTGACGTGCTGGGTGGGCCGGCCGCCGCGTCCGCGCGAGGAGGTCTGATGCCACGCGTGTGGGACGTGCCGGTGCGCGACTCGACCCGGGTGCGCGACGCGCGGGTCGCGGCGGAAGGCGCCGCCGCGCTGGCCGGGCTGGACGAGCGGCGTACCGCGGCGGCCGCGCTGGTCGCGACCGAGCTCGCCACCAACCTGCTGAAGCACGCCGGGGGCGGTCAGGTGCTCATCGACGTCGTCGCGGCGCCGGTGCTGCGGGAGGACCGGGCCGACGCACGGGTGGTGCAGATCGCCGCGGTCGACCACGGCCCGGGCATCCCGGACGTGCCCGCGGCGCTGCGCGACGGCTTTTCCACCTCCCGTTCCCTGGGCGCGGGCCTCGGCACGTGTCAGCGCCTCTGCGACGACTTCGCTCTGCACAGCGTCCCGGGCCGCGGCACGGTCGCGGTGGCCCGGGTGAGCTCGACGCCGCGCGGCATCGAGGGGCCGGCCGGGCCCGCAGGCCGTGTCACCGCCGGTGGACAGTGGCCGGGCGGCGCACCGCCGTTCGGCACGGTGGCATGCGGCGGTCTGACGGGCCACGCGGCGGCTTCGGGCGGTACGGCGGGCTCCGCCGGAACTCCGCCGGGGGCTCCGGGCGGTCCCGCGCAACCGGGCGGCGGTACGCAGGGGACCGATCGGGGGCTCTGCGGAGCGCCCGGCCACGGTCTCCCGGCCACCGTCGCACCGGAGCACGAGGCCGCCCACCGGACGGCACCGTCCCACGGGCCCGCAGACGCCGGGGCACCGGCGGGCGATCGGGCGCGTGCGGCGGAACCGGGGCACCCGGCCGCGGACGCCGGGGTCGCGGCCGGCGGCCCGAGCAGCCCGTGGGATCGCCGAGGGACGTCGGTCCACGGTCTCCCGGCCTCCGCAGCCACCGCGCGGCACCTTTCCTCGACCGTGTCCGGGGTGCGGGCCGGTGGGGTGAACATCCCCTACGGCGGAGCCGAGTACTCGGGGGACGCCTGGGCGTGGGTCCGGGCCGGGGACCGGGTGACGTTGATGCTGGCGGACGGGCTCGGGCACGGGCCGGAGGCCGCCCGCGCCTCGTCGGCCGCGGTCACGGCCCTGTACCGCTGGGCCGACCTCTCCCCCGCCGCGTCGCTGCGGCGGCTGCACGAAGCGCTGCGGGGCACTCGGGGCGCGGCCGTCGCCCTGGCCCAGCTCGACCTGACGGCCGGGCGGCTGCGGTTCGCCGGCATCGGCAACGTCGGGGCGCGGCTGCGCACCGACGGCACCTGGCGCCCTCTGCTGTCGCGGCCCGGCATCGTCGGGGTCCACCGGCCCGGCACCCTCCAGGAGGAGGAGGCCGCCTGGGTGGGCGACCCGGTACTGATCCTGCACACCGACGGACTGCCCAGCCGCTGGACGCCGCCGTCCGACCCCGGTCTGCACGCGGCCGACCCGGCTGTGACGGCCGCCGTGGCGATACGTGACGCCAGCAGTCCCGCCCGACCGGTGCGGGACGACACCGCCGTGGCCGTGCTGACCTCGAACCCGCCGGAACGCCCATGATGCGCACTTGGCAGATCACCACCGTCACCGACGCGGCCCGGGCCCGCATCTCGCTCGCGCGCCTGGCCGCCGCGTACGGAGTGCCCACCGTCGAACGGACCCGGCTCGCCTCCGGCCTCAGCGCCCACCTGCGGCAGTGCCTCACCAAGGGCGGGACCTGGCGGCTCACCATGGACCTGGCCGGCTCCCCCGTGGAGGAGGGGCTGCTGCACGTCACGGTGACCCCCTCGCCGGAGGCGTGCGCCGCCGGAGAGCCGCTCTGGGAGGTCACGGTCCCCTGCCCGGAGTCGGCCGAGGCCACCGAGGACGGCACCGTCGCCGACGACCCGGCCGCCCTGTCGGAGGCGCTGCTCGGCGCCGACGAGGACACGGCCGTCGTGCTGGACAAACTCTCCGAGCAGGAGGATCTGGTCCTCTTCCACCGCGAGGAGCTGCACCAGACCAACCAGGGCGTCCTGGCACTGCACGCCGAGCTGGACGCGGCCGGCCGGGCCCAGCGGGAGGCCTTCGCCGCCGAGCGCAGTGCCCGCAACGAGGCGGAGAGCGCCCGGCGCAGGCTGACGTTCCTCGCGGACGCGAGCGCCGTGCTGACGGCGTCGCTGAACCACGAGGAGATCGTGCGCCGGCTGCCGGACCTGCTGGTGCCGGAGTACGCGCGCAGCGTCGACGTCTGGCTGTTCGACCACGAGGAGGAGGAGCACCGGCCGGCGCATCCCGCAGCCGCCGTGGTCGCGGCCCGGACCGGGCGGCCCCAGTACGCCGCCGACCATCCGGGCAACCTGCCCGGCGTCGAGGACCAGCCGCCGTCGGCCCTGGACCCGGGGCGGCCGCTGCTGTGCGTGCCGCTGCCGACGCGCCGGGCCCCGCTGGGGGTGCTGACGCTGTCACCGCCCGGGGAGCGCTGGGACCCGGACGACGCGGTGATGCTGATCGAGCTCACCCGCCGGGCCAGCATCGCGATCGACAACGCCCGGCGCTTCGAGCACAACCGGGACATCGCCGAGACGCTCCAGCGCGCCCTGCTGACGGATCTGCCGACCACGCCCGGCCTCAGCCTGGCGGCACGGTACCTTCCGGCCACGCACGGGCTGAACATCGGCGGTGACTGGTACGACGCGTTCCCCCAGCGGGACGGCGGTCTCATCACCGTCATCGGCGACGTGACCGGTCACGGGCTGCACGCCGCGGTCATGATGAGCCAGCTGCGCACCGCGCTGCGGGCGTACGCCGTCGACGGCGACAGCCCGGGCCGGCTGCTGACGCGACTGCACCGGTTCCTGCACCATCTCCAGCCGGACCTGTACGCCACCGCCGTCATCGCCCGGTTCCACCCGGACGAGCCCACGCTGACCTGGGCCGCCGCGGGGCATCCGCCGCCGGTGCTGCGCCTGCCCGACGGCACCGTGCGCACCCTCGACGCCAAACCGGGTGCGATGCTCGGTATCCCGCTCACCCAGGAGATCGCCGACCACACGGAGGAGCTGGAACCCGGCTCGACCCTCGCGCTGTACACGGACGGGCTGGTGGAGCGGCGTGCGCAGGGCATAGACCCGGGCATCGGGCGGCTGGCCACGGCGCTCGGCGGGTTCCGGTCGGCTGAGCTGGACGCGGACCTGGAGGGGTCGGCGGACCGGCTGCTGCATCCACTGCTCAGCGATTCGGAGCGGGACGACGACGTCTGTCTGTTGCTGTGTCATTTCCAAGGCCGCGTGGAGTCCTGACGGCGGGTCCGGCCGGCCCGGTGTGCACGCGTTCTTCACTCCCGCCCGGTGCTTTTCGGCCAGGGTGCGGGCATGGTGGTGATCGACGCGTTCGTCTGCCTGCCGCGTCCGGCTGGCGCGCCGGCCGGGCACACGGTGGGATCGAAAGGGTGCGAACCAGCGATCCAGGGGCAGTCGGAAGGCGTTCGAGGCAGACCGCCTGGAGCCGCAGAAAGGGATGAACACCGTGACACGACCCAGGATCCTGGTGGTTGGCGCAGGCTTCGCCGGCGTGGAGTGCGTCCGCCGTCTGGAACGGAAACTCTCCCCGGACGAGGCCGACGTCACTCTGGTGACGCCGTTCGCCTACCAGCTCTACCTGCCGCTGCTCCCCCAGGTCGCCTCCGGCGTGCTGACGCCGCAGTCGATCGCCGTCTCCCTGCGGCGCAGCAAGAAGTACCGCACGCGGATCATTCCGGGCGGCGCCATCGGCGTGGACCTGAAGTCCAAGGTCTGCGTGATCCGCACCATCACCGACGAGATCGTCAACGAGCCGTACGACTACATCGTGCTGGCGCCCGGCAGCATCACCCGGACCTTCGACATCCCGGGGCTGACGGACCACGCGTTCGGGATGAAGACGCTCGCCGAGGCGGCTTACATCCGGGACCACGTCATCTCGCAGCTGGACCTGGCCGACGCGAGCCAGGACCCCGTGGAGCGCGCCTCGCGGTTGCAGTTCGTGGTGGTCGGCGGCGGATACGCGGGCACCGAGACCGCGGCGTGCCTGCAGCGGCTGACGCATGCCGCGGTCAAGCGCTACCCGCGGCTGGACCCGAGTCTGATCAAGTGGCACCTGATCGACATCGCGCCGAAGCTGATGCCGGAGCTGGGTGACAAGCTCGGCAGCAGTGCGCAGGAGATCCTGCGCCGGCGGGGCATCGAGATCTCGCTGGGCACCTCCATCGCCAAGGCCGGCCCCGAGGAGGTCACGTTCACCGACGGGAGGGTCATCCCGACCCGCACGCTCATCTGGACGGCCGGTGTCGTCGCCAGCCCGCTGATCGCCACGCTCGGCGCGGAGACGGTCAAGGGGCGGCTCGCCGTCGCCGCCGAGATGAACCTGCCGGGCGAGGACGGGGTGTTCGCCCTCGGCGACTCGGCCGCGGTGCCCGATCTGGCCAAGGGCGACGGGGCCATGTGCCCGCCCACCGCACAGCACGCCCTGCGCCAGGGCAGGCACGTCGCCGACAACGTCATCGCGTCGCTGCGCGGCCAGACGATGAAGCCGTACGTCCACAAGGACCTCGGGCTCGTCGTCGACCTCGGCGGCACCGACGCGGTCTCCAAGCCGCTGGGCATCGAGCTGCGCGGCCTGCCCGCCCAGGCCGTGGCCCGCGGCTACCACTGGTCGGCGCTGCGCACCAATGTGGCCAAGACGCGGGTGATGACGAACTGGCTGCTCAACGCTGTCGCCGGTGACGACTTCGTACGGACGGGGTTCCAGGCCCGCAAGGCCGCGCGGCTGAAGGACTTCGAGTACACCGACGCCTATCTGACGCCGGAGCAGGTGCGGGCGCAGGCCGGGGGGCCCGGCGGGCCGGAGTAGGAACGGGCCGGACGGGAGCGTCCGGCCGGCGCATGTCATGCTGAGATACGGATCTTGGTGTGAGTCGGAAGAGAGTGCGGCGGCGTGAGGGCAGCGGGACGCGCGGTGCGGGCACGGCTGCGGGACCGGATCGCGGCGTCCGACCCCGGACTGCTGCGTCTGACGGCCGGGTTGCGGACGGTGGGCGCGATCGTCCTCACGCTGGCCGTGCTCTCCCTGCTGGGGGCCGATGTCCACCTGCTGGTGGCGGGGGCCATGGCGGCGATGGTCGCCACGTTCGCCATCCGGGAGAAGCAGCTCGGCGCGCAGGCGGTGACGCTCGCGCTGGGACTGCCGGTCGCCCTGGCCTCGGTGTCCCTGGGCGCGGTCCTCAACTCGCGGCTCGTCGTCGGTGACGCGTTCTTCGTCGTCCTGATCTTCTGCGCGGTCTACGGCCGCCGGTTCGGCGACCGGGGCACGGCCCTCGGGCTGATCGGTTTCCAGATCTACTTCCTGTCCCTGTTCGTCGGCGCCACCGTCGGCACCCTGCCGGAGCTGTGCGGTGCCATGGTGCTGGCGTTCTGCTCCAGCGCCCTGATGCGCTTCGCGGTCGTGCCCGCGACGCCCGCGGGTGTGCTGCTGCGGCTGCGTCTGGCCTTCCGGGCCCGGCTGGCCCAGCTGGTGTCCGCGCAAGCGGAACTCCTCGACGCCCCGGCGGACGAGATGGACAAGGCGCTGGAGGCCGTGCGCGAGGGGACCGCCCGGCTCCACGAGACGGCGATGATGATCCAGGGACGGCTGGAGGAGGGCACTCCGGACGAGTCGGCGGCGCGGCTGGTGCAGCGCAGGGTCGCGGACGCCGAGATCGCCGCGGAGCGGCTCGGCCTGCTGCTGCTGACGGCCCGTACCGCCGAACGGGCCGACACGCTGACCCTGCACCTGCCGGGCGCGCCCGCCCCGTCGCTCGCCGGGCCGCGGATGCCCGACGAGGCGGGTGCCACGCTGCGCCGCGATCTGCGGGCGCTGCACGCCCTGGTGCTGAAGGCCGGCAGCGGCGACACGGGCACCGGCCTGGCCCATGTGCGCAACCGGCTCCTCGGCTACCGGGACGAGGAGAACCTGCCGCCCGCGTCGGCCGCCGTCCAGGACGTCTTCCGCGGCATCGGCGAGTCCGCCCGTTCCGTGCTGGGACTGCGGATCGCCCTGGACGGCCCCCAGGACGAGTCGGACGACACCCCCGCGACGGCCCGCTCCCGCGAGGAACTGGACGCCGAAGACGCCGCGATCGACGGCGGCGGCGAGGGCGCGGCGCAGGAGGAGCAGACCGGTCTGCGGCGGCCCACCACGCGTGCGGCCGTGCAGGTCGCCGTGGGCTCCTCACTGGCCATCGTCGGGGGCGAGCTGCTGTCCACGCAGCGCTGGTACTGGGCCGTGCTGACGTGCTGGATCGTTTTCCTCAACACCGCGTCGACGGGCGAGATCCTGGTCAAGGGCTACCGGCGGCTGCTGGGCACGGTGTTCGGCGTGGTGGCCGGAATCGTTCTGGCGGGGCTGGTCGGCAAGCACACCTGGACGGCGTTCGCCCTGGTCCTGGTGCTGATCTTCGCGATGTTCTACTCGGCGCCGCTGTCGTACACGCTGATGTCGTTCTTCGTCACCGCGATGCTCGGGCTGCTGTACACCCTGCTGCACACGTACAGCCTCGACGTGCTCCTGCTGCGCATCGGGGAGACCGCGCTCGGCGCGGCCTGCGGAGTGGTCGCGGCGGCGCTGGTCCTTCCGGTGCAGACGGACCGCCGTACGAACGAGCTGCTGGGGACCGTGCTGGAACGGCTGGCCGAGGTCACCGAGGCTGCGGTCGGTCAGCTCAGCGGCGGGCCCGCGGACGAGCTGCTGGACCGGGCGCGCGACCTGGACCAGGCGCTGGCGGATCTGCGGGCCGCCACGCAGCCGCTGATCCACCCCGTCACACCGCTGCGGACGCGGCGGAACACGGCCCGGTACGTGGTGGCGCTGCTGGAGACGTGCGCGTACCACGCGCGGACGCTGGCGGCGACCGCCGAGCTGCTGCCCACGCACCCCTCGATCGCGGCGGACCCGCGACTGCGCGGGGCCGCCGGGCGCACCGTGCGCAACATCGAGGCCATCGCCGCCCGGGTCGCCGACGAGCACGCGGGCGCACAGGTCGAGACCGGGCCGAGCATCGCCTCCCTGCTGGGTTCCGACGCCGGCACGCCGCGCTACGGACGTATCACCGACCGCGTGCTGCGGCATCTGGAGCGGCTGGACGAGGCGGTCGTCGGCCTCGCCCGGCCGCTGGACGTGCCGGTGGCGGCGCCCAAGGGGTGAAGCCCGCGGGGGACGGTGACCGGGGAGCCACCGACCGCCCGGCTCCCGGGGCCTGGAAGCCACCGCCCGTCCGGCCGTCCGGCCCCCGGGGGCCTGGAAGCCGCTGCCCGTCAGAAGTCCGTGGGCAGTCCGCTGACCTCGGCGATGCCCCGGAGCTCCTCGGTCTGCTTGTGCCGGTCCCGGATGTAGTCGGCGATCTCGCCGAGGCGGACCGGGTCGGACGCGGTGGTGGCGTCCGTGACGATCCGGACCGGGCCGGTGTCGTCGACGTCGAGTTCGACCACTTCGTTGTCCAGGCGGCCGGTGACGGCGGTGGCGATGACGAGGGCCACCTCGTCACGGACCTCCTGGGGCAGTTCGTCGTCGGCCCCGGAGTCGAGCGCGAAGTCGAGGCTGGACAGGCGTTCCTCCTCGATCGCCTCGAGGACCGGTTCCACCGCGCGCATCAGCAGGCGGTAGTCCTCGGTGTCCATCCGGATGCGCAGGAGGTCCAGGTACATGTCCACGGGCCGGCCATCGCCATGCGGAATCTCGGAATCGCTCATTGGCATCGTGTTCCCCGAAGAACACGGCTCAGACGCGCCGCCACCGGGCCATGGCGAAGGAGAACGCGCCGAAGAGCACCAGTCCGGCGGCCACGCACACCAGCAGCCACGGGCCGAGCGGGGTGTCGGCGAAGGTCCGCAGGGTGTCGTCCAGGCCCTTGGCCTTGTCGGGTTCGTAGTCGATGGCCGCGCGGACGGCGAAGACACCGGCCACGGCGAACACCAGCCCGCGGGCGGCTCCGCCGGCCACGCCCGTGACGTCCACCAGCTGTCGCGTCCGGTGGCTCATCTGCCCCAGCCGGAGCTTGTCGTGGTACTTGCGCAGCACCGCGCGCACCGCGATCCAGCCGCCGGCCACGACGATGCCGATCCCCGCGGCGCCCACCAGCCACTGGCCGCCGGGTATCTCCAGGGCCCTGGCCGTGGCGTCCCGGGACTGCTGGTCGCTGGATCCGCCGCTCTGGTGACGGCTGGCCGCGAACGTCAGCACCGAGTAGGCGACGAAGACGTAGAACGCGAAGCGGACCGTCGCCATCAGCCGCTTGCGTGCGCTGCGGCCGTCCTTGCCGATCGAGCCGAAGAGGGCTTCGGACAGCCGCCACAGGGCCATGCCGACGAGCCCGATGCCCAGCGCCCACAGCAGCACCGCGCCGAACGGCTTCTGCGCCAGTTCCTGCAACGCTCCCCCACGGTCGGCCTGCCGGCCGGTGTCGCCGAAGGCGATCTGCAGGGCCAGCGCTCCGACGAGCAGATAGATCACGCCCCGGGCGGCGAAGCCCGCCCGTGCCGCCCCCTCGGTCACCGAACCCCGCGCCATTCGCCGGGCCCGGAACCGACCGCCTTGTGCCATCGCACTCGTGTTCATGTCGACCTCCCGGCAATCCGGATGCCCCCCGGGCGGCGTCCACACACCCGCGCACCCCCCGGACCAGCGGATTCCGGTTCCAGCGGCCGGCTCGTGGGGGTCAGGCCGGCCGGAGCCGCGGCCCGCCTGCCGGGGTTCAGGACCGCCGGAGCCGTGTTCCACGGCAGATGCGGCCGAGGGCGTGCAGGTGCTCCAGGGCGTCCAGGACGACGGTCCCGTCATGCCAGGCGAGCCAGCGGCCCGCCTCGCCGCCCACGGTGTCGAGCGCCTTGGTCTGGGCTGTCGTCAGTCCGCTCAGAGGCCGGTCCACGTGGGCCGAGACCATGCCGACGCACAGCCCGGACGCCGTCGTCAGGGGCACGCTGTGGCAGGCCCGGCTGCCCGCCGCGAGGATGGCCCGCCGGGCCGGTTCGGTGAACACCGGGTCGCTCTCCACATCGCGCACGGTGACCTGGGCGACGTCCCGGGCGGCCTGCGCGCAGGACGTGCCGTCCTCGCCGACGTGGGCGAAGAAGTCGACGAAGTCGGCCGTGAGGCCGGTGTGCGCCTCGATGTTCAGCCCGCCCCGCGCCCGGTCCGTCAGCTGCACGTTGCCCATGTCGGTGCCGACCACCGTCAGGGTGGAGCCCAGCACGGCCTTCAGGACGGCACCGCGGCTGCCGGACCCGGACAGGTGCGCCCGGGTGAAGGTCAGCTCGGGTTCCGGCCCGCGCACCCGCGCCGGGAACCACGGTGCGTCCCCCGCCTCGGGACGCGGCGCGGTCACCAGCATCCCCGCCAGCGTGCGCAGCTTGACGTTGTACCGCTGGGACGCCCGCTGCATCAGTGCGAAGGCGCTCTCGGCGTCCTGCAGCGCGTACCGCTCCTGCAGGATCCCCTGTGCCTGCGAGATCAACGGGCGCACACGGGCGCGGGCCCTCAGGTCGCGTACTTCGGCGCGCAGGCGCTCCAGCTCGCCGTCGTCGGCGGTCGCCTCCCGCCCCGTGGTGGACATGGAACTCCTCAAGGTGTCGGTGCAGTGGCGCGAAGGGGCCCGGCCGCGGCTCGCGCCGTCGGCCGGGCCCTGGTTCGGCCTCGTCCTCCCCGCCGCTCAGCGGCGCACGGGGGTCAGACGGGCTCCGTGACCGCAAGGCGCTGCCCCGCCGCCGACGCGGCGGGTTCGCGCTCCGGTGCGGGTGCGGTGGCGAGCCACTGGTGAGCGGCCTCGAGGGCACGCTCGACGGTCCGGGTGCCGGTGGACACGCACAGCGTGTACGCCAGGTCGCGTACCCGGGGGTTCTGCTCCGCCGGTCCGCCGGTGGCTCCGGCGGCGGCCAGGGCTTCGTACTCGTCGACGAGCCGGCGCAGCACGGCGGGGTGGGGCCTCAGCATGGTGACTATTCGCTCCTCGGGATGTCGGGTGGTCAGGCCGTCGTGGAGGGGCCGCCGGTGCCCCGGTTGCCCGTTCGCTGCCCCAGGACCTCGTCGCGCACCCGGGCGCAGCTGCGGCTGATGAGGCGGGAGACGTGCATCTGTGAGATGCCGAGGTGGTCGGCGATGCGGCTTTGGGTCATGTCTTCGAAGAAGCGCATGTAGAGGATGGCGCGTTCGCGTTCCGGCAGGCGGCGCAGCCCTTCCTTGGCGGACTCCCGGTCCACGACGACGTCGTAGGACGAGTCGGCCGCGCCGAGGGTGTCCGCGAGGCTGTAGCCGTCGTCCTCGGCCGAGAGTTCGGCGTCCAGCGACAGGGTGCTGAAGCTGTCCAGGGCCTCGAGCCCGGCGTTGACCTCTTCCTCGGTGAGGCCGGTGTGGCGGGCGAGATCCGCCACGGAGGGCTCGGGGCTGCCCGGGTTCTGGGTGAGTTCGCGGCGTGCCACCCGCACCTTGTTGCGCAGTTCCTGCACACGGCGGGGCACCCGCAGGGCCCACATACGGTCCCGGAAGTGCCGCTTGACCTCGCCGGTGATGGTCGGGACGGCGTAACTCTCGAAGGCACCCCGGCTCGGGTCGAACCGGTCGATGGCCTTGACCAGACCCAGGGCGGCGACCTGCCTGAGGTCCTCGATCGACTCTCCGCGGTCGCGGAAGCGGCCGGCGATGCGGTGGGCCATGGGCAGCCACAGGGTGACCAGTTCGTCGCGGACGGCCTCCCGCTCGGGGCCCTCCTCGAGTTCCGCCATCCGGGCGAAGAGGGCGGCGGTGTCGGGGGCGTCGTCGTGACGCCGCCGGGAGGCGGGGGTCGTCGTTTCGGGCGTGCCGGGACGATGGGTGGGCGTTTCGATGAGCATGCGGATTCGCTCCTGAACGGTGGTTTCAGGGACTGACCGCGGGAAGGGCGCCGCCCGGATCGCCTGGAGGGCCTCCGGGGCGGTCATACCGCTCCCGCTGGGGCGCCTCCGGTCCGAAGCACGAATGTGCGTCTGCCCTGACCCCGGGGGAACAAACTCCGCTTTGCACTGCAATCTGTCCGACGCCGGCTCACGGGTGTTCAGGACAGGGGTACGACGGCGGTGATGCACTTGCCCCCGGTGGGCAGGTCCGACACCCGCACGTCGCGGGCGAGCCGGCAGACGATGGGCCAGCCGTGGCCGCCGTGCCGCAGCCGTCCGTGCGGGTCGGTGCGGGGCACGGTCACGGGCAGCGCGTCACTGCGGTCGCTGACCGACACGCGGACGCCGGGGTCGTCGACGTCCACCTGGAAGGCGGTGACACCGCCACCGTGCAGTATCGCGTTGGTAGTCAGTTCCGAGGCGACGAGCAGTGCGTCGGAGAGGGCATCCGTGTCGCACGGGGTACGGGTGGCCCGGCAGCGTTCGGCCACGGCGCGCTCCACCGCCCGGCGTGCCTCGGCGGGTTTGCACGGCCGGGTCCGGTGAGCACCGAGCGGCTCGCCTACGAATTCGATCATGTGCTCCTCGCACATTCTGCAGCTCCCTGTCAGCACGGACGGAAAACCGGGTCCGGACCGGGTGCCGTGGCCGCCCGCTGGGGCGGCCCGGGGTTCTCGGACCCACTGCTCGCAACGCGCTCGCGGCGTTCGGGGCGCGCACCGCGTGAACGCCGCGGTCTCCTTGTTCGGCTCACCTCTCCCCGCACCTGCAAACCTCCGGTCCGCCTGCAGGATCGGAAAACACCTCGAACGGCCGGATGCCGGTGCCATCTCCGCGCGTTCGGCGGGTACGCGGTCTGCATGACGGATGTGGTGGATTCGGACGAGCTGCTGCGGCGCATCCAGCGTGCGAGGGAGTGCGCGGTGCAGGAGGAGCGGACGTGGCGGGCCAGGAGCGAGGAGCTGGACGCGACCGACCCGCAGGGGGCCCGGGACGCGACCGTGCGGCGGATGTCCTACGAGGCGGTGCTGCGGGTGCTGGACGAGATCGTGACTCCGGGCAGGCACGCGTCGGAGGGCTGACCGGGCGGCGGCCGCCGGTACGGGCGGGTCCGGATTGCGCGGGCACACGCCGGGAACCCGGTGCGCATGACAGCCGACCACACACGAGCACCGGTCCTGGAAGCCCTGGACGAGTACCGACGCAAGGGGCGTCTGTCGTTCACGCCACCCGGTCACAAACAGGCCCGTGGCGCGGACCCGGCGGTCCGGGAGATTCTCGGTGACGCGGTGTTCCACGGGGACGTGCTGGCCTCGGGGGGTCTGGACGACCGGCTGACCCGGGGCCGGGTGCTGGAGCGCGCCCAGGAGCTGATGGCCGACGCGGTGCACGCCGAGCACACGTTCTTCAGCACGTGCGGCAGTTCCCTGTCGGTGAAGGCCGCGATGCTGTCGGTCGCGGGGCCGCACGAGAAGCTGCTGATCGGGCGCGACGCGCACAAGTCGGTGGTGGCGGGTCTGATCATCTCCGGTATCGAGCCGGTCTGGGTCGAGCCGAGGTGGGACGCCGGGCGCAACCTCGCCCATCCTCCGTCCGCCGACGAGTTCGACCGGGCCTTCGACGCGCATCCGGACGCGCGCGGCGCGCTGGTCACGAGCCCCACGCCGTACGGCGGCTGCGCGGACCTGCGGGCGATCGCCGACGTGTGTCACCGGCGTTCGCGGCCGCTGATCGTCGACGAGGCGTGGGGCGCGCACCTGCCGTTCCACCCCGATCTGCCGTCCTGGGCGATGGACGCGGGTGCGGACATCTGCGTGACCAGCATCCACAAGATGGGCAGCGGCCTTGAACAGGGTTCGGTCTTCCACCTCCAGGGCGATCTGGTGCCGCCGGAGCTGCTGGGGATGCGTGCGGACCTGCTGGGCACCACCAGCCCGTCGGTGCTGATCTTCGCGGGGCTGGACGGCTGGCGGCGGCAGATGGCGATGCGCGGCAAGGAGCTGATGGGAGGTGCGCTGGATCTCGCGGCCGAGGTCCGGGCGGCCATCGAGGGGATCGACGGCCTGCACGTCAACGACCGGGACGACTTCTGCGGTGCGGGCCTGGCCGACGACTTCGACCCGCTGCCCGGGGTCATCGACCTCACCGGCCTCGGGATCACGGGCTTCCAGGCGGCGGACTGGCTGCGCGAGCACCGGCACATCGACGCGCACCTGGTGGACCACCGGCGTATCGGCGCCCAGATCACCCACGGCGACGACCGGGACACCACGGGGCCGTTGCTGGAGGCGCTGCGTGATCTCGCGCGGGTGGCGCCGGACCTGCCCCGGGCGCCGCGGGTGGCGGTGCCGTCGCCGGCGGAGCTGCGGATGGAGCAGGCGGTGCTGCCCCGGGACGCGTTCTTCGGCCGGGCCGAGGCCGTACCGGTCTCCGAGGCCGCCGGGCGGGTCGCCGCCGAGATGATCACACCGTATCCGCCCGGGATCCCCGCCGTGCTGCCCGGCGAGTGTCTGACCGAGCCGGTGCTGGCGTACCTGAGGACGGGGCTGGAGGCGGGCATGCACCTGCCCGACCCCGAGGACCCGGAGCTGGAGACGGTGCGGGTGCTCGCGCAATGAGCCGGGAGTGAAACGGGTCACGCAACCCGGTCTCCGGGCGCGCACACCCCTCGAATGGTTTACCGTTCACTCATACGTGGTGACGGAGTCGACTTCTCGTCCTCCGTGCATCACCGTGTGACGGCCCTGGCTGGTCTCCCCCGTCCAGCCAGGGCTTTTTCATGCCCGGGCAACCTCTCGGAAGAAGTCGCGCACGCCGAGGTGCCCAAGGCCCCGGCAGCGGCTGAAATGGGCTTAGGGACAGCACCGCAGTCGACCGCCCGGCGAGGAGCTCCGCGTCATGACCAAAGCGATCAAACTCCTGACCGCCCTGCCTCCACCCCAGCGGCAGCGCCTGATGACGCTCGCCCGGGAGGTGTCCTTCCCCGAGGACGCCCGCATCTTCGAGGCGGACGGCAGGGCCGACCGCTTCTGGGTCATCCGGTCCGGCGCCGTCTCCCTCGACCAGCAGGTCAACTCCCTGCAACGGGTGACCGTGGCCAGTCTCGGCGCGGGCGACCTGCTCGGCTGGTCGTGGCTGTTCCCGCCGTACACCTGGGACTTCGGCGCGGTGGCGTTCAGCCCGGTGCGGGCCTACGAGTTCGACGCGGCGGCCGTGCTGCGGCTGTGCGAGGAGGACTCGGAGCTCGGCATGCTGCTGGTGCGCAACGTCGCCGAGGTGCTCGCGCACCGGCTGGAGATGACCCGCGGCAAGCTGATGGAGCAGTACACGCTGCACCGGCGCGGCGCCCTGTGAACCCTTCGGGCGCTCAGACGCGGTAGCGCCGCAGCGCCGGCACGGCGGCGGCGAGCACCAGCATCACCGCGACGACCAGCAGTCCGCCGCCCGCGACGGCGGTGCGGGGGCCGAAGGCGGATCCGGCGGTGCCGTGCAGCACGTCCGCCAGACGCGGCCCGCCCGCCACGACGACGGTGAAGACGCCCTGCATGCGTCCGCGCATCTCGTCGGTCGCGGCGGACAGCAGGATCGCCCCACGGAAGACCATGGAGACCATGTCGGCGACGCCGGCGAGGGCGAGGAAGGCCACCGCGACCCAGAGGTTGCCGCTCAGCCCGAAACCCGTGATGGCCACGCCCCAGGCGACCACCGCCCCGATGACCATCGGGCCGTGCCGCCTGGCCCGGGAGAAGGTGCCCGACAACAGTCCGCCCAGCACGGCACCGACGGGGATCGCCGCGAACAGCAGGCCCAGCGCGAGCCCTTCGCCGTACGGTGCGTAGGTCTGGGAGGCGAGCTGCGGGAACAGGGCGCGGGGCATGCCGAGGACCATGGCGACGATGTCGGCGAGGAAGGACAGCAGCAGCACGGTGTGCCCGGAGATGTAGCGGAAACCGGCGGCGATCTCCTTCACGCCCGCGCGTCGCACCGTCGTGCCGCCCAGGGGCGGCAGCGAGGGCAGCCGGTACACCGCCCACACCGTCACCCCCAGCGCCAGGGCGTCGATGAGGTACAGCTCGGGCAGCCCGATGACGGGGATGAGGGCACCGGCGAGCAGCGGGCCGGCCACCTGGCCGGTCTGCATCACGGTCGAGCCGAGGGCGTTCGCGGCGGCCAGCTCGTCATCGGGGACCAGGCGCGCCACGGAGGCGTTGCGGGCCGGGGCGTTCAGGCCCCAGAAGGCCTGCTGCACGGCGAGCAGCAGCATCAGCGTGGCCACCGACGCCAGGCCCGCGAAGGCCTGGAGCCAGAACAGCAGCGAGGTGACGGCGATGCCGCTGTTGGTGATCAGCAGCAGCTTGCGCCGGTCCATGGTGTCGGCGATCGCCCCGCCCCAGAGCGCGAACACGATCAGGGGCACGAGGCCGGCCAGGCTCGCGGCGCCCACCCATGCCGACGAGCCCGTGATGTCGTAGATCTGCTTGGGGACGGCGACGGCGGTGAGCTGGCTGCCGACGGCGGTGACGGCGGTAGACCCCCACAGCCGCCGGTAGGCGGGGCGGCGCAGAGGGCGGGTGTCCATGGCCCACCGCCGCCGGCCGCGCCGCCGGGACGCCTCCGGTATGCGTTCCCGCTCTTTGTCCGTGCTCTCGCTCGTGTCCACGCGCCGCTTCCTGGATGCTCGTTACATCTTTCCGGGCGGGGATCACTATCGCACCGGCCCGGGGGCGGCCCGCGGCCGAGGGGTCAGCTGCCGACGACGAGCACGGCACCGAGCACGATCATGGTGGCGGCGACCAGGCCGTCCAGGACGCGCCAGGCGGCGGGCCTGGCGAGGAATCGGCCGAGCAGGCGGGCACCGAACCCGAGGGCGGTGAACCAGCACAGGCTGGCCAGGACGGCGCCGAGGCCGAAGGTCCAGCGCAGCGGGCCGTGGTCGGCGGCCACGGAGCCCAGCAGGAACACGGTGTCGAGGTAGACGTGCGGGTTGAGCCAGGTCATCGCCAGGCAGGTGAGCACGGCCCGGCGCACCGATCCGGCCGCCTCCCCCTCGGTGCGCAGCGCGCCGCCGTCCTTGCGCAGGACCCGCCGGGCGGCCAGGGCCCCGTAGCACAGCAGGAACGCGCCGCCGATCCAGCCGACCGCTGTCAGGGCGCCCGGCCACTTCACCACCACCGCGCCGACACCGCCGACACCGAGCGCGATGAGCGCGGCGTCGGACAGGGCGCAGATCCCGACGACGGCGAGGACGGCCTGGCGGCGGATCCCCTGGCGCAGGACGAAGGCGTTCTGGGCGCCGATGGCGACGATGAGTGACAGGCCGGTGCCGAAACCGGCGGCGCCGGCGGTGAAGGTGCTGGTCATGGACTCGACGCTACGGACGGCCGCCACCCGGGTCCAGCTAATGATTCTTATCTATCATTAGCTCCTGTGCTGATGAAGGACCTCCCCCTGGACCAGGTGCGGACCCTGCTCGCCGTCGTGGACGAGGGGACGTTCGACGCGGCGGCGGCCGCGTTGCACGTCACACCGTCGGCGATCAGCCAGCGTGTGAAGGCGCTGGAGCAGCGCACCGGGCGGGTGCTGCTGCTGCGGACCAAGCCGGTGCGGCCGACGGAGTCGGGCGAGGTGCTGGTGCGGCTGGCCCGTCAGGTGGCCCGGCTGGAGCACGACGCCTACACGGAGCTCGGACTGAGCGGTGCCGGGGAGCCGACCCGGGTGTCGGTGGCGGTGAACGCGGACTCGCTGGCCACCTGGTTCCTCCCGGTGCTCACCCGCGTGCCGGAGAAACTGCGGCTCCACTTCGAGCTGCGCCGCGAGGACGAGGACCACACGGCGGCCCTGCTGCGGGAGGGCGCCGTGATGGCCGCGGTGACCTCGTCGCCCGACCCCGTGCCGGGCTGCTCCGTGCGCTCGCTCGGGCGCATGCGCTACCTCCCCGTGGCCGCGCCGGACTTCGCCGGGCGCCACCTCGGCGGACCCTTGGCGGAGGCGCTCGCGCGGGCACCCGTGGTGGTCTTCGACCGGCGCGACGACTTCCAGGACGGTTTCGTCCGCGGGCTCACCCGGGGACGCGTCGGCGCGAGCGCGCTGCGGCACTACGTGCCGACCTCGGAGGGCTTCGCCGAGGCCGTCGCCGCGGGGCTGGGCTGGGGCCTGGTGCCGGAGCCCCAGGCGGATCCGCTGCTGCGCGACGGCCGGCTCGTCGGCATCGACCCGGGCCGCACGGTCGACGTGCCGCTGTACTGGCAGCAGTGGAAGCTCGACTCGCCGGCGCTCGCGCAGGTGGCGGAGACGGTGACCGCGACCGCGGCGGAGGCGCTGCGGGCCTGAGACCGGTGTCGACGGTGCTCGCGTTCCCGCCGCGTCAGCCCCGCAGGGCCTCCAGGCGGGCCGCCGCGCTGTCCAGCAGCATCTCGAGGGCCGTCGGGTAGGCGCTGGTCAGCATGCGGGTGGCCAGCAGCGGCGCCGCCTCGGCGATGCGGGGGTGGGTGGTGGCGGGCAGGCGGGCGTACGTCGATCGCCACATGTCCTCGTCGGCGTGCAGCGAGTCGCTGGGCAGGGCCAGCGAGGCGGCGTCGAGTGCGGCGAAGGCCAGGGTCTGGTCGATGAAGGCGTGATAGATGCGCACGGTGTCGGGCAGCGGGAATCCCGCCGAGCGCAGGACGTCCAGGACGGTCTCGTCGGCGGCCAGCTCGTGTGCCCGGCCCGTGACCCGGTTGGTGGTCAGCAGCGCGGCCTGCGGATGGGCGAGGTAGGCGGCGTGGATGCGCAGCCCGAAGGCCTTGAGGTCCGCCCGCCACTCCCCCGTGCGCCGCCAGCCGTGGAGCGCCTGGCCGATGAGGGCGTCGCCGATGGCGAGGGTCAGGTCGTCCATGCCGCGGAAGTACCGGTACAGCGTGCTCGGGTCGGCGTCCAGGGCGAGCCCCAGCCGGCGGGCGGTCAGTCCGGCGCTGCCGTGTTCGCGCAGCATGCGCAGCGCGGTCTCGACGATCAGCTCCTCGGACAGCACGGTGCCGCTCTTGGTGGGCCTGCGCCGGCGGCGTTTCTCCTCGGGCACCACGGGCTTGGGCACGACGGGCTCCCTCCTTATGCCAACGCCATTGACCTTAAGACACCGGGCGGCGTTTCATCACTGCAAGGGCGCGTCACGTTCTTCGCATATAGGGAGTTTTGTCATGCGTGTACTGCTCGTGGGTGCTGGTGGTGTCGGTGGGGCGATCACCCGGATCGCGGCCCGGCGGCCGTTCTTCGAGGCGATGGTGGTGGCCGACTACGACCCGGACCGTGCGGAGGCGGCCGTCGGGGCGCTCGGCGGCGACGCGCGCTTCACCGCGGAGCGGGTCGACGCCGGCGACGAGAGCGCCGTGGCCCGCCTGCTCGACCGGCACCGCTGCGACGTCCTGCTCAACGCCACGGATCCCCGCTTCGTGATGCCGCTGTTCCGCGCGGCCCGCAGCGCGGGCGCCACCTATCTCGACATGGCGATGTCGCTGTCCCGTCCGCATGCCGAGCGGCCGTACGAGGAGTGCGGGGTCAAGCTGGGTGACGAGCAGTTCGCCCAGGCCGCCGACTGGGAGAAGGAGGGGCTGCTGGCCGTCGTCGGCATGGGCGTGGAGCCGGGTCTCTCGGACGTGTTCGCGCGCTACGCCGCCGACGAACTCTTCGACGAGATCGAGGAGATCGGCATCCGCGACGGAGCGAACCTGGCCGTCGACGGCTATGACTTCGCGCCCTCGTTCAGCATCTGGACCACCATCGAGGAGTGCCTCAACCCGCCGGTCGTCTATGAGAGCGGAAAGGGCTGGTTCACCACCGAGCCGTTCAGCGAGCCCGAGGTCTTCGACTTCCCCGAGGGCATCGGCCCGGTCGAGTGCGTGAACGTGGAGCACGAGGAGGTGCTGCTCGTCCCGCGCTGGGTCGACGCCCGCCGGGTGACCTTCAAGTACGGCCTGGGCCGGGAGTTCGTCGAGACGCTGCGGACGCTGCACCTGCTGGGCCTGGACCGCACCGATCCGGTGACCGTGCCGGGGCCGGACGGCCCGGTGAAGGTGTCGCCCCGGGACGTGGTCGCCGCGTGCCTGCCCGACCCGGCGACGCTGGGCGAGCGGATGCACGGCAAGACCTGTGCGGGCACCTGGGTACGGGGCGTGAAGGACGGCGAGCCGCGCGAGGTGTACCTGTACCACGTGGTCGACAACCAATGGTCGATGGCCGAGTACGGCTCCCAGGCCGTGGTGTGGCAGACGGCGATCAACCCCGTCGTCGCGCTCGAACTCATCGCGACGGGCGCCTGGTCCGGTGCGGGCGTGCTCGGGCCCGAGGCCTTCCCCGCCCGGCCGTTCCTGGACCTGCTGACGGACTACGGCTCCCCCTGGGGCATGCGGGAGCAGTGAACGACTGTCCTGGAACGGCCTGTTTCACCGGGCATCGACAGGTCACCCGAAAAGGAGTAAGCATCCGAGAGAGTACGTTTCTACTGCGATGCAGGTGACTTCGATGGACAACTGGCGAGACCACGCTGCCTGTCGGCACGAGGACCCCGAGCTCTTCTTCCCGATCGGCACCTCCGGGCCGGCCCTGTTGCAGACGGAACAGGCCAAGGCGGTGTGCCGACGGCGCTGCCCCGTGCAGGAGCAGTGTCTGCAATGGGCCCTGGACACCGGTCAGTCCATCGGCGTGTGGGGCGGGACGAGCGAGAACGAACGGCGTGCGCTGAAGCGCCGCGCCGCCGCCCGCCGCCGCTCCGGCTGACCACGGCCACCGCCCCTGGGGTCTCAGCTGCGTCGCAGCGGTCCCCAGGGGTTCGCCTGCCGGGCCACCTCCGCCCTCGCCTCGTCGATCACCCGCTGGTCGAGCCGGCACAGCGGGCGGACGTCGGTGACCAGCGGTTCGTTGTCGGGTCCGCGGGCGGCCTCGGTGCCGGTGAGCACCCAGGGGCGCACGCCCGGCCCCTTGTCGTGCGGAAGGTGCGCGTAGTCGTGCAGCCGACGGGCCACCCACACCCGTACCGGCCGGTCCCCCCACCAGTCCTCGACGCCGAGCGGGCTGGCGGACAGCCCCGGCAGGGACACACCTGTCAGGTCGTCGGTGCTGGACACCTCACGGAGATCGGTCTCCGGGCCCCGCGACCAGCGGACGTACAGGCCCCGGTGCCGCTCGACGAGCCCGGCGAGTTCGTCGAGGGTCCGCACGACCCGCAGATCGCCCTGTGCACTCATGTCATGACCCCCTTCCTCCACCTGGTCAGGCGAACGGAGTACCCGTCCGGCCCGGGCGGAACCGGCCGCTCGGCGCCGGGCGGTGCGGGCGTCCGGCCGGGGTTAGGCTCGCGGCACCTGCCGGTGTCGCCGCCCAGAGGAGCCGACCATGAGCGTGCGTGTGCGCCGCGTCTACGAGCCCGCCGAGCCCGAGGACGGGGCACGGATCCTGGTCGACCGGCTGTGGCCGCGCGGGCTGGCGAAGGAGGCGGCGCGGGTGGACGAGTGGCCGAAGGCCCTCACCCCGTCGACGGAGCTGCGACGCTGGTATCACACGGGCGAGGGCTCGTACGAGGAGTTCTCCGAGCGGTACGAGGCGGAACTCGCCTCCGAGGAGGCGGCCGAGGCGCTCGACGGTGTGCGCGAGCTGGTCCGTCGGGGCGACGTGACCCTGCTGACCGCGTCGAAGACGCCCGAGCAGAGCCACGCCACCGTGCTGGCCCGCCTCCTCGAAACCTGAAGGCACCACGCGGCGCCGTCGGTCAGGCGGTCTGCTGCGCCGCCGCCCGGCCCGCCGCCCGGCCCGAGAAAAGGCACCCGCCGAGGAAGGTGCCCTCCAGGGCGTTGTAGCCGTGGACGCCGCCGCCGCCGAACCCGGCGACCTCGCCTGCCGCGTACAGCCCGTCGACCGGCTTGCCGTCGGTGCCGAGGGCGCGCGAGTCGAGGTCGGTCTGGATGCCGCCGAGGGTCTTGCGGGTGAGGATGTGCAGCTTGACGCCGATCAGCGGCCCGGCCGCCGGGTCGAGGATGCGGTGCGGGGTGGCGACCCGGCCGAGGCGGTCGCCGATGTAGCGGCGGGCGTTGCGGATGCCCTGCACCTGGGCGTCCTTGGCGTAGGGGTTGGCGATCTGCAGGTCGCGGGCCTGGATCTGGCGCTTGATCCCGTCCGCGTCGAGCAGCGGCTTGTCGGTGAGATCGTTCATCTTCGCGACGAGTTGCTCCACAGTGGACGCGGTCACGAAGTCGGCGCCCTTGCGCAGGAACGCGTCGACCGGTCCCGGAGCACCCTTGCCGAGAATGCGCTCCTTGAGGAACCCGGCGCGGTCCTTGGCGGTGATGTCGGGGTTCTGCTCGGAGCCCGACAGCGCGAACTCCTTCTCGATGATCTTCTGCGTGAGGATGAACCAGGAGTGGTCGTACCCGGCGATGTCCTCGGTGGTGCGCAGATGCTTCAGGGTGCCGAGGGTGTCGTAGCCGGGCAGGTACGGGCCGGGCAGCCGGCGGCCGAGGGCGTCGAACCACAGGGAGGACGGGCCGGGCAGGATGCGGATGCCGTGGCCGGGCCAGATGGGGTCCCAGTTCCGCAGGCCCTCGGTGTAGTGCCACATGCGGTCGCGGTTGACCAGCCGTACGCCGGCCTCGGCGCTGATGTCGAGCATCCGTCCGTCGACGTAGGCGGGGACGCCGGTGACCATCTCGCGGGGCGGGTTGCCGAGGCGTTCGGGCCAGTGGCGTCGGACGATGTCGTGGTTGGCGCCGATGCCGCCGCTGGTGATGACGACGGCCTGGGCGGTGAGTTCGAACTCGCCGACGGCCTCGCGGCTGGAGGCGACGCCCCGGGGTGCCGGGTCCTCGGCCAGGACCGTGCCGCGCACGCCCCGGGCGGTGCCGCCCTCGACGACGAGTGCGTCGACCCGGTGGCGGTGGTGGAAGGTGAGCAGGCCGTCGCGGGCGGCCTGCTCGGCGTAGCGCACGAACGGTTCGACGACGCCCGTGCCGGTGCCCCAGGCGACGTGGAAGCGGGGCACGGTGTTGCCGTGCCCGTGCGCCGTGAGGTCGCCGCGCTCGGCCCAGCCGACGGTCGGCAGGAAGGTGATGCCGTGTCCGTCCAGCCAGGACCGCTTCTCCCCCGCGGCGAACTCGACGTAGGCGCGCGCCCAGCGCACGGCCCAGGAGTCCTCGTCCTCCAGCCGGTCGAAGCCCGCGCTGCCCCGCCAGTCGCTCCAGGCGAGGTCGAAGGAGTCCTTGATCCCCAGGCGCCGCTGCTCCGGTGAGCCGACGAGGAACAGTCCGCCGAAGGACCAGAAGGCCTGGCCGCCCAGGTTGCCCGCGTTCTCCTGGTCGACGAGAGCGACCCGCCGGCCCCTGCTGGTCAGTTCGTGCGCCGCGACCAGTCCGGCGAGGCCCGCTCCGACGACGATGACATCGGCATCCATGGCGACCGTTCCCTTCTTCAGTTCTTCTAGTGATCGAGGGTGCCGCTGCCGTCGGTCAGCAGGGCCGTGAGCAGTTGCTTCAGCCAGGCGCGGGCCTGGTCCAGGTCCCGGTCCAGCAGCAGTTGCGTGGTGACGCCGTCGTACGCGGCGACCACGGCGTGGGCGGCGCCGTCGGCGTCACCCAGTACGGCGGGCAGCGCGGTGTGCCCGCGGGCCCGGGCGAGCCGGTCGGCGACGGCCCGCCGCAGCCGCGCGCGGTGTTCGAGCAGGCTGCGCGCCACCTCCGGGTCGCGGGCGGCGTGCACGAGGAAGTCCGTCTTCACCAGCAGCCAGTCGCGGTCCAGGAGCAGGACGTCGGTGACGCGGTCCACGGCGGCGGGCACGTCGAGGTCGGGACCGTCGAGGGCGAGGGCTCCGGAGACCTGCTCGGCGATCAGGTCGGCGCGCTCGCGGTAGAGGGCGAAGAACAGCTCGTCAAGGCTGGAGAAGTTGGAGTAGAAGGCGCCCCTGCTGTAGCCGGCGGCCTCGCAGACCTCCTCGATCGAGACGTGCCCGAACCCCTTGGCCGCGAACACGGAGAACGCCGCTTCGAGGAGGTTGGCCCGGGTGTGGACCCGGCGCCTGGTCACCCGCCCGGCGCTTCCCTCGACCGCCATGCCCGGCCTCCCTTCGAACCTTTCGATACATGACTGTATTGGATACACCGATGCATCGAAAGCCCGCCCGAGGAGGACCCCCCTTCGCAGACATGGAACACACTTTCGATTAAGGAGTACGCTGGCGGCATGCACCTCCAGGGCTCCCTCTTCGACCAGGCCGACGAGCTGCGCCTCGGCCCGCTGGACGGGATCGGCCGTACCGACCTCGGTTTCGGCGCCTGGCTCGACGCGCTCCCCGGGTGGCTCAGCGGCTCGGACGACCTGTTCGAACGACTGGCGTCCGAGGTCCCGTGGCGGGCCGAGCGGCGCACGATGTACGACCACGTGGTCGACGTCCCCCGCCTGCTCGCGTACTACGGCGGGGACGATCCGCTCCCGCACCCCGTACTGACCCAGGCACGGGACGCGCTCAGCGCCCACTACCGCGAGGAACTGGGTGAGCCGTTCACCACGGCCGGGCTGTGCTACTACCGGGACGGCCGGGACAGCGTGGCCTGGCACGGCGACCGGATCGGACGCGGGGCGCGCGAGGACACCATGGTCGCGATCCTGTCGGTGGGAGCGCCCAGGGACCTTCTGCTGCGCCCGCTGCGAGGTGGCCGGGACACCGTGCGCCGCCCCCTGGGCCACGGCGACCTCGTCGTGATGGGCGGTTCCTGCCAGCGCACCTGGGAACACGCGATCCCCAAGAGCACGCGGGCGACGGGGCCGCGCATCAGCATCCAGTTCCGTCCGCACGGCGTGCGCTGACGCGCCGGAACGGCCCGGGCGCACCCGCCCGTTGAGCCGGACCCCGCGATTCCGCCCGCTCTTGGTTCTGCTTTCCTTGTGCCGTCGGGCCGGGAGCGGGACCACACGAGGCGGGGCGATCATGCACGCAGACGTACACCAGGTCGCGGAGGGCACCTATCTGGTGCACGGATCCAACACGAACTGGGTGATTCTCACGGAGGGTGACGCACTCACCCTGATCGACACCGGTTACCCGGGCGACCGGGAGCAGGTCCTCGCCTCCCTCGCGGAGGTGGGCGGCTCCCCGGAGGCCGTCGCCGCCGTGCTGATCACCCACGCGCACAACGACCACCTGGGCTCCGCCGAGTACCTGCGCGCCGCGTACGGCACGCCCGTGTACCTGCACGAGGCCGAAGTGCCGCACGCCCGGCGGGAGTTCCTGCACCAGGTGTCCGTCGGGACGGTGCTGAGGAACGGCTGGCGGCCGGGCGTGCTGCCGTGGGCGGTGCACGCGATCCGCTCGGGCGGCACCGCCGACGTCCCCGTCACCGCGCCCCGGGCCTTCCCGGCGCCGGGCGCCCTGGACCTGCCGGGACGGCCGGTACCGGTGCACACGCCGGGCCACACCGATGGGCACTGCGCCTACCACCTGCCGGGCACCGGCGTCCTGGTCTCGGGCGATGCCCTGGTCAGCGGCCACCCCACCGCACGCGTCGAGGGGCCGCAGCTGCTGCCGGACATGTTCCACCACGAGCGCCCGCGCGCCCTGGCATCCCTGGACGTACTGGCGGAGCTGGAGGGCGAGCTGGTGCTCCCCGGGCACGGGCCGGTCCACCGGGGGCCGGTGCGGGACGCCGCTCTCCGGGCCCGGGAGCGGGCCCTCTAATCTGATGTGACGATCGGCGGCGAGACAAGGACACCCGGCCCATGGCACTGCAGATCAGCGCGACCAATCCGGAGCACCCCGCGCTCCTGCTGGAACTGCCGTGGGACGTACCTCTGGAGGAGTGGCCGGAGGAGTACCTGGTACCGCTGCCGCGGGGCATCTCCCGGCACGTGGTGCGCTACTCCCGCGCGGGCGACGAGGTGATCGCCGTCAAGGAACTGGCCGAGCGGCCGGCGCTGCGCGAGTACGACATGCTGCGCGACCTGGACCGGCTCGGCATCCCGTCGGTGGACCCGCTGGCCGTGGTCACCGGCCGCACCGACGCGAGCGGCGCCCCGCTGGAGAGCGTCCTGGTCACCCGGCACCTGGGCGGCTCGATGCCGTACCGCTCGATGTTCGAGACGACCATGCGCCCGGCCACCATGCACCGGTTGATGGACGCGCTCGCCGTGCTCCTGGTGCGGCTGCACCTGGCCGGCTTCGCCTGGGGCGACTGCTCCCTGTCCAACACCCTCTTCCGGCGCGACGCGGGCGCCTACGCCGCCTACCTGGTGGACGCCGAGACCGGTGACCTGCATCCGCAGCTCAGCACGGGACAGCGCGAGTACGACCTCGACCTCGCCCGCGTGAACATCAGTGGGGAGCTGCTGGACCTGGAGGCGTCGGGGGCGCTGCACCCGTCCGTGGACCCGATCGAGTTCGGCATGGAGATCTGTGCCCGCTACCGCGGCCTGTGGGAGGAGCTGACCCGGGCCTCCGTCTATCCGGCGGGCAAGTACCACTACATAGAACGCCGCATCCGCCGCCTGAACGACCTCGGGTTCGACGTCGCCGAGATGCAGATCGAGCACGCCTCGAACGGCGACACGGTCAGCTTCGTGCCCAAGGTCGTCGACGCGGGCCACCACCAGCGCCAGCTGCTGCGCCTGACCGGCCTGGACACGGAGGAGAACCAGGCCCGGCGGCTGCTGAACGACCTGGAGAGCTGGATGGCGACCCAGGACGACTACGCCCCCGGCGATCCCCTGGGAGCACGCCCCGAGGTTCTCGCCCACCGCTGGGTGCGGGAGGTCTTCCGGCCGACCGTGCGGGCCGTGCCCGTCGAACTGCGCGGTGCGATGGACCCGGCGGAGATCTACCACCAGCTCCTCGAACACCGCTGGTACATGTCCGAGCGGGCCCAGCACGACATCGGCCTGGACGCCGTGGTCGAGGACTACATCCAGAACATCCTGCCCACGGCCCGCAAGACGCTGCAGCCCACGGCGGAGTGAGGGAGCGGCGCCCTCAGGCGTGCGGCACCACCGCCACCGGGCAGTCGGCGTGGTGCAGCATCCCGTGGGCCACCGAGCCGATGCGGGCCCCGACGGCCGTACGGTGGGCCCGGCGGCCGACGACCATCAGCTGGGCGGTGCCGGCCACCGACAGCAGCACCTGGCTCGCGCTGCCCATCTCCACGTGCTCCTCGACGGGCACGTCGGGGAACCTTTCCCGCAGCGGCCGGACGGCCGCGGCCAGGCTCTTCTGCTCGAACGGCTCCAGTCCCCCGGCCTCGTCGAGGAGTTTCAGAGAGCCCGGGCTGTAGGCGAAGACGGGCGGCAGGCTCCAGGCCCGTACGACCCGCACGGTCGCCCCGCGCGCGGCAGCCGTCTCGAAGGCGAAGCGCAGCGCGTCGGCGCTGTCCTCCGGGTCGCCCTGCTGGCCGACGACGATCTCCCGCCCGGCGGCCTCGGAGGAGGACTGGTCGCCTGCCCGCACGAGCACCACGGGCCGGTCGGCCTCGGCGATCACATGCTGGCCGACCGAGCCGACCAGGAACCCGACGATGCGGCCGTGCCCGCGCGAGCCGAGCACCAGCATCTCGGCGTCGGCCGCGGCGGCGACCAGGGTGTCGGCGGCGACGGGCCCCTCGATGACGTCGGTGGTCACTTCGAGGTCCGGGTGCCGTTCGGTGACGGTCCCGACGGCCTCGGCCACCGCGCTGTGCACCCACTGCGCCTGGCTGTCCGCGTCCGTGGCGACCGCGCTCTCGATCAGCTCCGGCGTCTGCACCCGCCAGGCGTGCACCACGCGCAGCGGCCGGTCGCGCCGCACCGCCTCCCGCGCCGCCCAGGCGAGAGCCGCGAGGCTCTCCTCCGATCCGTCGACCCCTGCGGTGATCGGGCGTGTCATCCGGCTGCCTCCCTGTGGAACGTCACTGTCCCGCCCAGTCTTCACCACCGCCGCCCGTGCCCGCCCACGGGAGTCGATCTCCGTATCGGAGCGCCGCGCGGCGATCGAACATACGATGGGCGGAGGTCGGCGCGGTGCCCCGGGGACGCCGTGCCGTGAGTCGACCGCCCGGCGTGGGGGACGTATGGCACAGGCCGCCGATTCGGCGCGGACCGTCATCATGACCGTGGACGACGACCCAGGGGTCTCCCGGGCCGTGGCCCGGGACCTGAGACGGCGGTACGGCGCGTCGTACCGGATCGTGCGGGCGGAGTCCGGCGCGTCCGCGCTGGACGCGCTGCGGGAGTTGAAGCTGCGCGGAGATCTCGTGGCCGTGATCCTGGCCGACTACCGGATGCCGCAGATGAACGGCATCGAGTTCCTCGAACAGGCCCTGGACGTCTACCCCGGCGCGCGCCGGGTGCTGCTGACCGCGTACGCGGACACCAACGCCGCGATCGACGCGATCAACGTCGTCGACCTCGACCACTACCTGCTCAAACCGTGGGACCCGCCCGAGGAGAAGCTGTACCCGGTCCTCGACGATCTGCTCCAGGCGTGGCGGTCCAGCGACTTCCGGCCCGTGCCCAGCACCAAGGTCGTGGGACACCGCTGGTCGTCGCGTTCCTCGGGCGTGCGGGAGTTCCTGGCCCGCAACCAGGTCCCCTACCGCTGGTACTCCTCCGACGAACCGGAGGGGCGGCGGCTGCTGGCCGCGGCCGGCGAGGACGGGATGCGGCTGCCGGTGGTGATCACGCCGGACGGGACGCCGCTGGTCGAGCCGGAGCACGTCGACCTCGCCGCCCGGGTCGGGCTGGCGACGACTCCGACGGCCGACTTCTACGACCTGGTCGTCATCGGCGGCGGCCCGGCCGGGCTCGGCGCGGCCGTATACGGCGCCTCCGAGGGCCTTCGGACCGTGCTGGTGGAGCGGTCGGCGACCGGCGGCCAGGCCGGTCAGAGCTCACGCATCGAGAACTACCTGGGATTCCCCGACGGCGTGTCGGGGGCCCAGCTCACCGACCGGGCGCGGCGGCAGGCGGCGAAGTTCGGCGCCGAGATCCTCACCGCGCGCGAGGTGACGGCCCTGGAGGTCAACGGCGCCGCGCGGATCGTCCGGTTCTCGGACGGCTCGGCGGTCGCCGCGCACAGCGTGATCCTCGCGACCGGGGTGTCCTACCGGCAGCTGGCCGCGCCCGGCTGCGAGGAACTGACCGGTTGCGGGGTGTACTACGGGTCGGCCCTCACAGAGGCGCCCTCCTGCCAGGACCAGGACGTGTACATCGTGGGCGGCGCCAACTCCGCCGGGCAGGCGGCGATGTACCTGTCCCGGGGCGCCAAGTCGGTGACGCTGCTGGTGCGCGGCGAGTCGCTGGCCGCGTCGATGTCGCACTACCTGATCCAGCAGATCGAGGAGTCGCCCAACATCCAGGTCCGGGCCCGCACGGTCGTCGAGTCCGCGCACGGCGACGGCCGTCTGGAGCGGCTGACCCTGCGCGACGTGGACAGCGGGCACACCGAACAGGTCGACGCGCAGTGGGTGTTCGTGTTCATCGGCGCGGCCCCGCTGACCGACTGGCTGGACGGGACGGTGCTGCGGGACGAGCGCGGGTTCATCCTCGCCGGGCCGGACCTGACCCCCGACGGACGCCCGCCGGAGGACTGGGAGCTGGACCGGCCGCCGTACCACCTGGAGACCAATGTGCCCGGCGTGTTCGTGGCGGGCGACGCCCGCTCGGAGTCCGCGAAGCGGGTCGCGTCCGCCGTCGGAGAGGGAGCCATGGCCGTGATGCTCGTCCACCGGTACCTGGAGCAGTCATGAGCGGGCAGGCGGGGCCCTGCAACCCGCAGGAGATCGGTGCGCTGTTCCTGTTCGAGAAGCTCACGCCCGAGCAGCTCGGCCGGTTGTGCGCCGAGGGGCGCGTGGAGCGGTTCGAGCCCGGACCGGTGTACACCGAGGGCGAGCCCGCGACCTGCTTCTACGTGATGCTCGACGGCACCGTGGTGCTGTATCGCCGGGTCGGTGGGGACGACGTGGAGGTGACCCGGACCTCGCAGCGCGGGGTGTACGCGGGGTCCATGCAGGCGTACCTGGGCGACCGGGTGCGGCAGGTCTACAACAACTCCATGCGTGTCACGGAACCGACGCGGTTCTTCGTGCTGCCCGCCGACACCTTCGCGGAGATCATGCAGGAGTGGTTCCCGATGGCGGTGCACCTGCTGGAGGGGTTGTTCTTCGGTTCGAAGAGCACCCAGCGGGCCATCGGGCAGCGAGAACGGCTGCTGGCGCTCGGCTCGTTGTCCGCGGGTCTGACGCACGAGCTGAACAACCCGGCCGCGGCGGCCGTGCGGGCGACGGCCACCCTTCGGGAGCGGGTCGGCAAGATGCGCCACAAGCTGGCGATCATCGCGCAGGGTTCGTACGCGCCCGAGGTCATGGCAAACCTCATCGACATCCAGGAGCGCACGGCCGAGCGGGTCGCCAAGGCCCCCGCGCTGAGTCCGCTGGAGGCGTCCGACCGCGAGGACGCCGTGGCCGACTGGCTGGACGACCAGGGCATCCCGGAGGGCTGGCGGATCGCGCCCACCTTCGTCCAGGCCGGTCTCGACGTGGACTGGCTGGACCAGGTCGCGGCGGCGGTGGACGAGGACATCCTGCCGAGCGCCATCGGGTGGCTCAACTACACCGTCGAGACCGAGCTGCTGATGGACGAGATCAACGACTCGACCACCCGCATCTCGCACCTGGTGGACGCGGCCAAGCAGTACTCGCAGCTCGATCGGGCACCCTTCCAGAACGCCGATGTGCACGAACTGCTCGACTCCACCCTGCTGATGCTGTCCGGCAAGATCGGCAAGCAGATCAAGGTCGTCAAGGACTACGACCGTACGCTGCCGCGGATCCCCGCCTATCCCGCGGAGCTCAACCAGGTGTGGACGAACCTCATCGACAACGCGGTCGCGGCGATGAACAGCGCGGGCGGGGAGGGGACGCTGACCGTGCGCACGGCGGCGGAACACGACCGGCTGCTGGTGGAGTTCGGGGACACGGGCGTCGGCATCCCGGCACAGGACCGGGAGCGGATCTTCGATCCCTTCTTCACCACCAAACCGGTGGGCCAGGGGACCGGGCTCGGGCTCGACATCTCCTGGCGGATCGTGGTCAACAAGCACCACGGCACCATCCGCGTGGAGTCGGAGCCGGGCGACACACGTTTCCAGGTACTGCTTCCGCTGACAGCGGCCGAGGAGGAGTCTGCATGACGGGCGAGAACGGGATAGACCCGAGTGTGCCGCCGAGCGGCAGCGGGTGTGCCGAGTGCGAGACGGCCGGGGGGTGGTGGTTCCACCTGCGGCGGTGCGCGCAGTGCGGGCACGTGGGGTGCTGCGACAGCTCGCCGGCGAAGCACGCGACGGGGCACTTCCGGGAGACCGGGCACCCGTTCGTGCAGAGCTTCGAACCGGGTGAGGACTGGTACTGGAACTATGAGACGAACGAGTTGTACGAGGGCGGGCCGGAGCTGACCGCGCCGGTGAGCCATCCGGTGGATCAGCCCACGCCGGGGCCGGCGGGGCGGGTGCCCGTCGACTGGGCGAAGATCCTGCGCGCATAGGCGACGGAGCCCGTCCGGCGTACGGCGGCCGGACGCCGTTCGTGGTCGATCGCGCCGTTTCCGCGCCCTGAACAAGAAGGTTGGTCCTGTGCAGCAGGCTTCATCGGCCGCCCCCGTCGTCGGGCGGGACGCCGAACTCGCGCGCCTGGCCGGTGTGCTGGAGCACGCGCGAGGCGGTGAGGCCCGGGCCGTGCTGATCGCCGGGGACGCCGGGGTCGGCAAGACCCGGGTGCTCGACGAGGCCGGGAGGCAGGCCGCCGCGACGGGCATGACCGTGCTCACCGGACACTGCGTGGACCTCGGCGACGTCGGGCTGCCGTACCTCCCGTTCACCGAGGTCCTCGGGATGCTGGCCGGCGATGAGAGGTTCTCCGGTGCTCTCGCCGCCCACCCCGTGGTCGAGCGGCTGCTGGGGTCCGGGACCGACTCCGTGCGGGACGTGGACGGGCGGCTGCGTCTGTTCGAGGGGATGGCCGGGCTGCTGGCCGACGCCGCGGAGGCCGCGCCGTTGCTGCTGGTGCTGGAGGACCTGCACTGGGCGGATCAGTCGTCGCGCGACCTGCTGCGGTTCCTGCTGGGCCGGGGCGTGCTCCGGCACCGGCTGGCGGTGTTCGCCTCGTACCGGGCCGACGATCTGCACCGCCGGCATCCGCTGCGGCCGCTGCTGGCGGAACTGGTACGGCTGCCGCTCGTCGAGCGGCTGGAACTGCGGCCGCTGGCCGACCCCGACGTGGACCGGCTGGTGCGCGCCCTGGAGCCCCGGCCGCTGCCGGACGCCACGGTCCGGCGGATCGTGGAGCGGGCCGAGGGGAACGCCTTCTACGCGGAGGAGCTGCTCGCCGCCACCGACACCGAGTCGGGCGGGGTGCCCAGTGGGCTCGCCGATGTGCTGCTGATCCGCTTCGAGCAGCTCTCCGAGACCGCGCAGCAGGTGCTGCGGACCGCCTCCGTCGCCGGACGCCGGGTCGAGCACGACCTGTTGCGGGAGGCGGCCGGGCTGCCGGAGGCGGAACTGGAGTCGGCGCTGCGCGAGGCGGTCGGGCGGCAACTGCTCGTGGCCGGGGCCGACGACACATACTCCTTCCGGCACGCCCTCGCCCGCGAGGCGGTCTACGCCGACCTGCTGCCCGGGGAGCGGGCCAGGCTGCACGGCGCGTTCGCACGCCTGCTCGCCGGAGGCGGGCACCGGGCCGAGAGTGCCGCGGAGCGGGCCCACCACTACCGGGAGAGCCACGATCTCGCCGAGGCGCTGGCCGCGTCCCTGGAGGCCGCCGATCACGCCCAGCGGGTCGGTGCCCCGGCCGAGGAGCAGCGGCACCTCGAAGCGGCCCTGGACCTGTGGCCGGCGGTCGGGCCCGAGGCCCGGCCCTCGGGCGGGGGTGTCGACCGTGTGACGCTGACACTGCGGGCGTCGGCGGCGGCCGCACACGCCGGGGAGCTGCACCGTGCGGTCTCCCTGACCCGGTCCGCGCTGGCCGGCCTCGGCCAGGACGCCGAGTCCGAACTGGCCGCGCGGGTCCGCTACACCCTCGCCGGGAACCTGCTGAGCGTGGACAGCCTGACGGCGGCGTTCGCCTACAGCAGCGAGGCCCTGGCGATGATCCCCGAGGAGCCCCCGTCCCGAACGTGGGTGTGGGCGGCCGCGACCCATGTCCTGGCCGCACGTCACGTCGGGGAGAATGAGACCGCGCTGCGGGTCGCCCGGCGGGCCCTGGGAGTGGCGGAGCGGCTGCGGGTGACCGACGCCCAGGCGGACCTGCTGATCTCGCTGGCCGTCTTCGACGGCGAGGGCCGGCGCGGCGCGGAAGGCCGGCAGCGTCTGATCAAGGCCCGGGACCTGGCGCGGAGTTCGGGCAACGCGCCCGTGGAACTGCGTGCCCTGTTCAACCTGGCCATGGGCTGTTACGAGTCCGGGGCCCTGTCGGACTGCGTGCCCTGGCTGACGGAGGGCCTCGACCGGGCCCGGCGCGCCGGGCTGCTGTCGTCGCCGTACCCGCTGGAGATGCGCTATCTGCGACTGCTGGTGCTGTACGTGCTGGGCCGCTGGGACGAGTGTGTGCGCGCGGCGGCGGCCGACGCCGACGTGCTGCCGGCCGCCGGCGGGTACACGATGGGTCCCGCGCTGTACGTGGCGCTCGCACGGGGGGACTTCACGGCCGCCGATCGGGCGCGGGCTCTGCTGGAGGGGCCGTTCGACTGGATGGCCACGCTGGTCGCGGGCATCGTGCTGACCGAGGCGGCGGGGCTGCGGGGGGACCCGGAGGACGCGGTGCGGTGGGCGCGGTCGACGGTCAGGGCCCTCACCGACGAGACGGGCACCCGCCCGGATGTCGCGGTGCGGCTCGCCGCGCTGGCGTTGTCGGCGGTCGCCGACGCGGCCGTCGGGCTGCGGTCGGCCGGTGACGAGGCCGGTGCCCGCCGCTGGACGGACACCGCGACCGAACTGGTGGAACTGGCGCGGGACATGGCCGTCCGCGACGACGGCACGCCGCAGGGTCCCGAGGGGCAGGCGTGGCTGGCCCGGGCCGAGGCCGAGTGGCTCAGGGCGGCGTCGGGGCCGGACGCGGTGGCCGCCTGGGCGAAGGTGGTGTCGGCGTTCGGTTACGGCGACGTCCACGAACGGGCGCGGTGCCGGCTGCGCTACGCCGAGGCCCTGGTGGCGGCCGGGCGCCGGGAGGAGGCCGTGTCCGAGGCGCGGACGGTGCGGGAGACCGCGGTCCGGCTCGGCGCCACCCCGCTGCGTGAACAGGTGGACGACCTGATCCGGCGCGGTCGGCTGTCGGACAGGCCGGGCGGCGGCGGGGACCGGGCCGCCGTCCTCACCGCGCGCGAGCAGGACGTCCTGCGGCTGCTCGCCCTCGGCCGCAGCAACCGTCAGGTCGGTGAGGAGCTGTTCATCAGCGGCAAGACCGCGAGCGTGCACGTCTCCAACATCCTCGCCAAGCTGGGCGCGTCGAGCCGCGGCGAGGCCGTGGCGATCGCCTACCGCGAGGGCCTGATCGCCCCGGAGCCTTCGACGTCCGGCTGACCGGTTCCCCGCCCCGGGCTCAGCGCGTCCCCCGCCCCGTGGTGTCCTGGCGGGTCCCGCAGTCGAGGTCGGCGAGGTCGACGGCGTCGGCCATCGCCCGCATGCCCTTGTCGTTGGGGTGCAGATGGTCGCCGCCGTCGAAGGCGGGCAGCAGCCGCTCGGGGTCACGGGGGCTGCGCAGGACGCGGTCGAAGTCGGTGACGGCGTCGAACGCTCCGCTGTCGCGGATGAATGCGTTGACCTGCCGCCGTACCGCTTCCCCGGCGGGATCCCACTCCTGCCAGCCCTTGTAGGGGGCGATCGTGGCGCCGACGACGCACTTCCCGGCCGCGTGCGCCCGGTCGATCAGCCGCCGGTACCCGGCGATCAGCCCCGCGCTCGTGGCGGCGGGCTCGGCCTTGATGTCGTTGACGCCCTGGAAGAGGAACACCGTGCGCACGCCCGGCAGCGACAGCGCGTCCCGCTGCAGACGGTTCAGGGCGCTCTGCCCGGGGCCGTCGAGAAGGACCTTGTTCCCGGCGATGCCCGCGTTGGCCACGCCCTCGACCGAGCCGGCGGACGCGCCGAGGCGGCGGGCCAGGTAGTCGGGCCAGCGGCGGTTGTGGCCGGTGGTGGAGTGCCAGCCGTCGGTGATGGAGTCGCCGAGGGCGGCCACGGCGCCCGTTCCCCGGCGGGGCCGTACCGTGACGGCGTCGAGGTAGAACCACGAGTGGATCCGGTTCTTCCAGTGGGCCGCGCCCTCCTCCGCCGCGTGGTCGCCGCGGGTGGTGTACGAGGTCTGCATCGCCAGCCAGTGCCCGGTGAGCGCGCCGCCCGCCCGGGGGACGTACAGGCTGACGGCGAGGGTGCGCCCGGCGGGCACGCTGCCGGGCAGCGGATCGCTGTAGACGATGCCGCCCGCGGGGACGGTGACGGAGTGTGCGCCGCGGAAGGTCAGGCGTCTGTTGCTGCCCGGGACGAGCGCGGCACCGTCCCGTCGCAGGCCCGCGTGGACGTTCCGGAACGTCACCGGCCGGTCACCGAAGGCGTTGGAGAGCCGCACCCTGAGGTCGCTGCCGCCGACGCTGGTGTGCACCATCAGCCGGTAGCCGCGGCCGCCGCCGGCCGTCTCGCCGATCTGGCCCGCGGAGGAGGCCCAGGTGACCACTCCGCGCCCGGCCGCCGTCGGCGCGGGGTCGGCCGGCGGACTCGGCCCGTCTCCCGCGGACCCCGCGCCGGTCCCGCAGCCCATCGCCACACAGCAGGTGAGGGCGGCCAGGGCGGCACGGCAGCGGGAACGTACGGTGCGGGACATCTGCGGCGCTCCTTAGGCCGGTAGGTCGGGTGCGGGCGCAGGTCGTCCCGGCGTACGACACGGTAGTGGTGCGGCCGGCGACGGTGCGCAGGCGGGTTTGCCGGGCGTGCCGTCCCCGGCGGTGGGTGAAGTGGCGTGAGCATTGGGTGTGCGAAGCGACCGTCTGCCCGATCTTGGCGGAGGGAAACGCTCCGGGCGAGGATGCCGGTATGAAGGGTGATCTCTTTTCCAGTGAGCACATGGTGCAGCCGGCCGTGGCGCCGGGCATGACCGTCGAGAACGCCAAGTGCATCCGGTACACGGTGAACGGCGAGATGCTCGCCCGGCAGGGAGCGATGATCTCCTATCGCGGCGACCTCCATTTCGAGCGCAAGGGCCAGGGTGTGGGCGGCATGCTCAAGCGCGCGGTCACCGGGGAGGGTCTGCCCCTGATGGCGGTGCGCGGGCAGGGCGAGGCCTGGTTCGCGCACGAGGCGCAGAACTGTTTCGTCGTCGATGTCGAGCCGGGCGACGAGTTCACGGTCAACGGCCGCAACGTCCTGTGCTTCGACGCCACGTTGTCGTACCGCATCGTCACCGTGAAGGGCGCCGGCATGACCGGCGGCGGTCTGTTCAACAGCGTCTTCACCGGGCACGGCAAGCTGGGCCTGGTGTGCGAGGGCAACCCGCTCGTCATCCCGGTCTCGCCGCAGTACCCGGTGTACGTCGACACGGACGCGATCGTCGGCTGGACGGCGGGCCTGCAGACATCGCTGCACCGCTCGCAGTCCATCGGGTCGATGCTGCGCGGCGGCTCCGGGGAGGCGGTGCAACTGCTGCTCCAGGGCGAGGGGTACGTCGTCGTCCGGCCGAGCGAGGCGACTCCGCACAAGGCGGGGCAGCACTGAATGCCTGTCAGGTGACGTGCGTCTCAGAGGCAACCCGGTCCGTTCCGCCGACGTCTTGATCGGCAGCAGGTGATGCCCCGGCCCTCACGGCCGGGGCAGCTTTCCACTCTTCTATACACCCCATGTATACGCTCCGTGTATACATCGTGGCTCTCCCTCGGGTGTGTACGGACCGAAAGGCATCGATGTACGGCAAGGCATTCGCCCCGGAGTACCAGGGCGCGCTCACCACCCTGTCCGTCAACTCCTCGCTGACCGACGTCCTGGCCGCCGGTACCGAGCAGTTGCGGGCGGCCGAGCGCGCCGGACAGCCCGCGGAGGCGGCGCGTTCCGGACTCGCCGTGGCCGAGGCGCACCGGCGGCTGGGCCGGGTCGAGGAGGCGGACCGGGCCTGGAAGGCGAGTTACCGCGCGGCCCGGCAGGCCGGGGACCTCGCAGCGATGGCCTGGGCGCTGTGGAGCGGCGGCACGCTGGCCCGGCAGCGCGGCGCGCTCCCGCTGGCCCGCAGGCTGCTGCAGTTGGCGGCCGACCTGGGCGAACGCGGCGGGGACATCGTCGTCCGCGGCTACTCCCTGGCCGGACTGGCCGAGACCGGCCGTATCCAGGGCGACTACGAGGCCGTCGGCCGTCTGCACGAGCAGTTGCTCGCCGAGGCCCGGCGGCGCGGCGAGGCGCGGCACACGGTGTGGGCGCTGGAGGGCATCGCGCAGATGCACCGCAACACCGGCCGTTACGACACGGCGTACGCGGTCTTCGAGGAGGCCGCCGAGATCGCCGCTCGTGCCGACGACCGCCGCGGTCACGCCTGGGCGCTGCGCGGGCTGGCCGACGTGGTGTCGGTCCGCGACCAGGACACCGAGCGGGCTTTGGAGTTGCTGAGCGAGGCGGAGACGACGTGCCGCGCGATGCGGCTGTCCAGCGCGCTCGCCTACAACCACAAGATGCGCGGCAACGTCCTGTACCGGGCGGGTCGTTACGCCGAGGCCCGGGAGCTGTACGAGCAGGCGCTCGCGGAGTTCCGCGAGATGAGCGAGCCCCGTGGGGAGGCACTGTCGCGGCTGGGTCTCGCCAAGTCCCTGGCCCGCCTGGGCCGCGACCGTGACGAGACGGCGGCCGAACTGGCCGACCTCGCCGGCCTGCTGGAGCGCATCGGCCTGCAGCATGCCCGCCGGATGGTGGCCCGGGCCCACGAGGAACTCGGCATACCGTCCGCCGAGCGGGAGACGGGGGCGGCCCTGTGACGGCGCTGCCGACGACGGCGCAGGCGACACGGTCCGCCGCGACGTCCACCGCGCCGGTCACGCAGGCGCCGCAGCCCGGTGGAGCCGGGCAGGCGGCACACCGGGGCACGACGGCCCCGGTGCCGGCACCGGCGTGGTCGCATCGGCAGGACACGGCCGCCGAGGCCGCCGCCACGGCTCGGGCGGTACGACGGGGCGAGCCGAACGACCGCGTGGCCGGCACCGGTGACGTCCCCCGGGTTCTCGACCGCTGCCGTGCCCTGGTCCGCCCGGCCCTGGAGGAAGCCGTGGGGCGGCTGCACCCCTGGGTGGGCGAGATGGCCGCCTACTCCTTCGGCTGGTGCGAGGTCGGCGGGGCACCGGCCGTGGCCTCCGGCGGCAAGGGGGTGCGGCAGGCGCTCGCGGTGCTCGGGGCGGAGGCGGCCGGTGCGCCGGGCCGGGCCGGGGTGTCCGCGGCGGTCGCGGTGGAACTCGTGCACACCTTCTCCCTGCTGCACGACGACATCATGGACGGTGACACGGACCGGCGTCGCCGCCCGACCGTGTGGAAGGCCTACGGCACGGGTCCCGCGGTGCTCGCGGGTGATGCCCTGTTCGCCCTGGCCGTCGAGACACTGGCGGCGCAGCCGGGTGGTGCGCGGGGCGTGCGGACGCTGTCCGTGGCACTGGGTGACCTGGTGCGTGGGCAGGCGGACGACCTGCTGTTCGCCGACCGCCCGTGGACCGGACCGGAGCGGGTGCGGCCGGACGAGTACCGGGCGATGGCCGAGCACAAGACGGGTGCGCTGCTGGGCTGCGCGGCGGCGCTCGGTGCCGTGCTCGGTGGTGCCGCTCCCGAGACGGCCGCCGCGCTCGACCGGGCCGGCCGGCATCTCGGGGTCGCGTTCCAGATCGTCGACGACGTGCTGGGCATCTGGGGCGACCCTCGTGTCACCGGCAAGCCGGTGCACGGTGATCTGCGCGAGCGCAAGAGGACGTTCCCGGTGCTGGTGGCGCTCGACTCCCCGATGGGCGGTCGCATCGCCGCGCTCCTGGAGTCGGGCGAGGCGTCCGGTACGGCGGCTGCGCTGATCGAGGAGGCGGGCGGCCGTGCGGCCGCCATGGCGGAGGCACGCCGGCACCTCGCCGCCGTCGAGACCTCCCTGGCCGGGGCCCCGCTGGCACCGAACGCCGTCACCGATCTGCGGTCGCTGCTGGAGTACCTGGTGCGGCGCGACGTCTGAGCGCCCGGCGCCGGCCGCGCCCGGGGCGCGGGGGCCCGCCCCGCGACACGTCCGCGGCACCGGCGCCCGCCACGCAACACGTCCGGAGCGTGCACCCTCCGCGCAGTACCTCCGGGGCACCCGCGCCCGCCCCGCGACACGTCCGGGGCGTGCGCGCCCGTCGCGTAATGCTTTGACCTCGTCCCCTCGGCGCGTCAGGGTTCGACACGGCGCGTTTCGCGACCCCGCGCCGGAAGGACCACTGCCATGATCGGCATTTCGGAGATCGAAGCGGCGGCCGGGCGCATCGCCGGGCACGTCGTGCGCACCCCGACCGTGGACAGCCCGGGGCTGTCGGCGCTGCTCGGCGCACCGGTGACCGTGAAGCTCGAACTGCTGCAGCGCACCGGTTCGTTCAAGGCACGCGGGGCGACGGTGAAGCTGTTGTCGCTGGGCGAGGCGGAGCGGGCCGCCGGGGTCGTGGCGGTCAGCGGGGGCAACCACGGGATCGCGGTGGCCGTCATGGCGGCGGCCCTCGACGTGAAGGCCACGGTCGTGATGCCCCGCTCGGCGCCCGCCCGTGCCGTGGAGATCGCGGAGGCCGCCGGCGCGTCGGTGCGGCTGACCGACGACATGGACGGCGCGTTCGCACTCATGACACGGCTCCAGCAGGAGGGCCTGACCCTGGTCCACCCCTTCGACGACCCGGCCGTGATCGCCGGGCAGGGCACGGTGGGGCTGGAGCTGGCGGCCGACGCCGGCGAGCTCACCGACGTGCTCGTGAGCATCGGGGGCGGTGGCCTGATCGCCGGTGTCGCCGCCGCGCTGCGGGCCCGCCGGCCCGGCGTGCGGGTGTGGGGGGTGGAGACCGAGGGCGCACAGGCCATGTCCGAGGCGCTGGCTGCGGGCGGCCCGCTGCCCGTCGCCCTGTCGTCGATCGTCTCCACCCTCAGTGCCCCGTCCGTGTCGCAGCTGACGTACGACCATGTCTCCGCGCTGGTCACCGAGGTCCTGGTGGTTCCGGACCGGGAGGCTGTGCGGGGCTCGCTGGACCTGGCCGACCACGCCAAGGTCTGGGCCGAACCGGCGGCCGGGTGCCTGCTGCCCGCGGCCCGGCGGGTCCTGGAGCGGGTCGGCGACGGGGCCAGGATCGGTCTGGTGGTGTGCGGGGGCAACGCGACGACGGACGACGTGTTCGCCTGGTCGCGCCGCTTCGGGCTGCGCTGACGTCGCGGCCCCTCTTGACGAATCCACCGCGGAATTCATCGGAGGGCTCGGAGTTCAGACGTTGTACACGTCCGCATTTACCGCCGGTTACCAGCAGGCCGGGACCGAAATAGCCAATCAGCCGGGCCGCGGCGATCGAATTCCGCGCGGCCGTCGCGGCCCGGCTGCCGAGGTAAGCCGCGCCAGTGCCCCCGAAAGGCCGCTTTTCCTCGCACACTTGATCCCTTCCCTTGAACAAAAGACAGGATTGGAGCCGGAGTTGCGGTCCGATTGAACGCAGGCCGCCTCACCCCCCGTACTTCTGGAAAAGTGAGAGCCAGGTTTCCAGCGAGGGATGGCCATGGGCAGGGCGCACGTCTCCACACACCAGTTGGTCGCCGGACGGTACCGGCTGCTCGAGATCCTCCATCGCGAGACCAACCGCGTCTGCTGGTACGCCGAGGACACCGGGGCCGGCGAGTTCTCGCGCCCCTGCCTCGTCACCCAGGTCGGGCTTCCCGAGGACCCGAGCAGGGCGGAGCGCCGGGCCGCGACCCGCCTGCTGCGCACCAGCGAGAACATGGCGCTGCTGTGCCCCGGCCGGATCGCCGCGGTCGTCGACGCCGTCGAGGAGGGCGGCGCCCTGTGGACGGTCAACGAGTGGATCGACGGCACACCGCTCGGTGAACTCCTCTCCGAGCAGGGCACGTTCAACTATGTGCGGGCGGCACGGGTAGGCCTGGCCCTGCTCGACGTGCTGGACGCCGCGCACGCCGAGGGCATCACACACGGCGAACTCAGCCCCGGCCAGGTGTTCGTGCGTGAGGACCACTCGGTCGTCGTCACAGGCTTCGGCCTGGCAGGCGCGACGCTCGCGCCCCGGCTCACGGCACCGGCGTTCGCCTCCCCGGAGCAGGCCCGCGACCAGCGCATCGGCCCCGCCGCCGACCTGTGGGCGCTGGGCGCGATCCTGTACACGACGGTCGAGGGCCGCCCGCCGTTCCGGGACCGCGGGCGCCCGGAGAACACGCTGAAGGGCGTGGACCGGCTGCCGCTGCGCACGCCGATGCGCGCCGGGCCGCTCACGCAGGTCGTCCAGGGACTGCTCCGCAAGGACTCGCGGGAGCGGCTGACCCGCCCGGTGGTGCGTGAGGCGCTGACCCGCGCGCTCAGCGAGGACCCCGAGGCCGCGCCGGCCGCGTCTCCCGTCCCGCGGCTGCGCGGCGCCTACGCGGCGGTGCGGACAGGGAGCCCCACGTGGAGCAGACGGACCATGGTGGCGGGAACGGCCCTGGCCGTCGTCACCGTCGCGGTCGCCGTGCTCGCCGCGACCCAGGGGCTGCCGGGCACGGACGGCGGCAGCGACGCGGCCGAATCGCCGGCCCGCCCGCCTGCCTCCGCCGCCACGCCGGGCGAGGGCACCGGCGACGGCAGCCCCGCACCGTCCGGGGCGCCCAGCCCGACCGGGTCCCCCTCCCCCACGCCCCCCGCGTCCTCCCCGGCGGGCAAACCCACACCCACACCCACACCCACGCCCTCCTCGCCGAGCACGGCCCTGCCGGCCGGCTTCCAGCGCTACCGGGCGCCGGAGGGCTTCTCCGTCGCGCTCCCGAAGGGTTTCGAGCGGCTGGACACCGACCGCGACGAAGCCGCCTACCGGGTCGTCTTCGGCGCCGAGGGCGACGACCGCACGCTGGCCGTCACCTACAGCGAGCAGGCGGGCCCGGACCCGGTGGCCGTGTGGCGGGACGACGTCGAGCCCAACCTCAAACAGGCGGACGACTACGACCGGATCGGCGCGATCCGCGCGACGACGTATCAGGGCCGCAGGTCCGCCGACATGGAATGGACCGCGGACGTCGACGGCACCCGACTGCACACCTACGGCCGCGGCGTCCTGCTCGGCGGGGGCCGGAGCTTCTCACTGCGCTGGACGACCCCGGACGCGGACTGGGAGAGCGCGGCCAACCAGCAGGCGTTGCGCACCTTCTTCAAGACCTTCCGGCCGGACTCAGACTGAACCGCGCGGCGCGCGCAGGGCGGTGAGCCGGCCGCCGTGCAGCGGCACGGTGCGCCAGTGCGAGGTGAGCGTCCGGTCCGCCAGGGAGCAGGTCAGCGCCAGACGGTGCGGGGTCTCCAGGAACGCCACGTCCACGGTCAGCGTGCCGTCCTCGGTCCAGCCGCCGCTCACCGCGGCCGGAACGGGGCCCTCGGCGACCGTCCAGCCCGCCCGGCCGATCCGCAGGTCGATCCGGTCGGGTCGGTCCGGCCTGTCTCCCTCTCCGGTCAGGGTCAGCGTCCAGCCGTCCGCGCCGGGGTCGAGCCCTGCCGACCGGACCGGTCCCGCCTGCACGAAGGGCGTGAACGCGCCGGTCGCCCAGTCCCGCTCCCGCCCCGGGGGTGCGGGGGCGCCCGGGGCGGGTGGCAGCGCGAGCCGGCTCAGGCGCTCGCCCAGCTCCGCGTCGGCGGCCTCGCGGCCGGCCAGCGGCCCGGGCCCGAAGGCGGGCAGCAGGTGCTCCCAGACCAGGTTCAGGTACTCCTGCATCCGCTCGGTCGCGGAGGTCGCCGCGATCACCACGTCGTGCTCCGGCAGCACCAGGCAGAACTGGCCGAACGCCCCGTCCCCCCGGTAGCCGTGCCGGGACGTCCAGAACTGATAGCCGTAACCCCGGTCCCAGTCCTGCCGGTCCAGGTCTCCCATGGCGCCGGCGGTCGGTGTGCGGGGGTGCGAGGCGCGGGCCGCCCATCCCTCGGGAAGCAGTCGCTCGCCCGCCCAGAGGCCGTCGCGCAGGTACAGCTGTCCGAGCCGGGCGACGGCGTCGGTGGCGGCGTGCAGGCCGCTGAAGCCGAGCTCGCGGCCGGTGCGGTCGCGCAACCAGGACACGTCGCCGATGCCCAGGGGATCCAGCAGCCGGGGCCGCAGGTAGGCGGTGAGCGGCTGCCCGGTCACCCGCTGGACGATCGCGGCGAGGGTGTAGGTCGCGGGCTGGTTGTAGGCGAACACGGTGCCCGGGTCCTCGTCCGGGGGCAGCATCAGGAACTGCCGGACGGGCTCGGTGACGTCCGGCCCGAAGACCTCGTCGACGGTGTCCCGCCGGTGGCCGCTCGTCATGGACGCCACGTGCCGTACGAGCATGTCCCGGCTGCGCGGATCGGAGATGCCGGCCTCGAACTCCGGGAAGTACGAGATCACGGGCGCGTCGAAGGCGAGCAGCCCCTCGGCCTCGGCCAGGGCCGCGGCGGTGGCGGTGAAGCTCTTGCTGAGCGAGTACAGCAGGTGGCGGCGGCCGGCGGTGTACGGCGCCCACCAGCCGGCCGCGACCAGGTACCCGTGCCGCATGATCATCAGGCTGTGCGGCTCGATGTCGGGCGCCGCTTCGAGGGCGTCGAGGAAGGCCTGCACTCCGGAGGCGTCGACACCTTGTGCGGCGGGGCGGGAGGACGGCAGGGCGGGGGCACTCATGCACGCATCCTGCACCTGCCGGCGTCCTTGATCGAGCCCGTTTTCAAGTCCGGTGTCAGGGGACTCGCCGGTTATGGTGCAAATCGGATACACGATGATGACCGAGCAGGCCGGACCCCGAGAGCTCGTCGACCACGTGGTGCGGGCCGAGGAGGCGGGCTTCGACTTCTCGGTGACCTCCGACCACTACTTTCCGTGGTTGCGCTCGCAGGGCCATTCGCCCTACGCGTGGGCGGTGCTCGGCGCGGCCGCCCAGGCCACGTCCCGTATCCCGCTCATGACGTATGTGACGTGCCCGACGTTCCGCTACCACCCGGCGGTGGTCGCGCAGAAGGCCGCGACGCTGCAACTGCTGTCCGAGGGCCGGTTCCGGCTGGGTCTGGGTTCGGGCGAGAACCTCAACGAGCACGTGGTGGGCGGCGGCTGGCCGTCCGTCGATGTGCGGCACGAGATGTTCGAGGAGGCCGTGGAGATCATTCGTGCCCTCTTCGAGGGCGGCCACGTCAACCACCGCGGCACGCACTTCGACGTGGAGTCGGCCCGGCTGTGGGACCTGCCGGACGAGGCGCCGCCCATCGGCATCGCCGTCTCCGGGGAGCGCTCGTGCGAACTGGCGGGCCGGCTGGGCGACCTGGTGATCGCCACCGAACCGAAGGCCGGGCTGCTGGAGGCGTTCGACCGGCACGGCGGCGCGGGCAAGCCCCGCGTCGGCCAGCTCCCGGTCTGCTACGACTCCGACCGGGACGCGGCCGTCAAGCGGGCGCACTCCCAGTTCCGCTGGTTCGGCAGCGGCTGGAAGGTCAACGCGGAGCTGCCGCACCCGGATTCCTTCGAGGCGGCGACCCAGTTCGTCACGCAGGACGACGTCGCCGAGGCCATCCCGTGCGGTGACGACCCGGAGGCGTTCGTCGAGGCCGTCCGCCCCTACGCCGAGGCCGGGTTCACCGAGGTCGCCCTGGTCCAGATCGGCGGCGAGTCGCAGCCGGCGTATCTGGACTGGTCGGAGAAGACCCTGCTGCCCGCACTGCGGGACGCGTTCGGCTGAAGCGCTCGGCCAGTTCCCCCACCGTCTGTTCCACCAGTCGAGCCCTCCGCTGCGGAGGGCTCTTCTTCACGAGCGCGCTGATCCGCTGGGCCTCCTCCGTCGTGGGCAGGAACCCCGCCAGCAGCAGGGGCAGCAGCAGGCGCCGGACGAGCACTTCGCTGTCCGAGCTGACCTGCGGTCTGCGCACCACCGAAACGTTGACCCGGACCGCGTGCTCGTTGCCGGGCGGGACGCCCGGCCGGTCCGTCTCTATCGCGGCGTAGCGGTAGCCGTGCGCCCGGTCGCAGGCCGGGCAGCCGGCCGGGCCACGGGCGAGCCGGTCGCCGCAGTCGGGGCACCGGAGCCGGTCGAGAGCGGCATCCACCAGCCGCCAGTCGTGCCGGTCGGGTTCACCGGCGACCATCTCGGCCAGTGCCCGCTCCGGGTCGCCTCCGGCCGTGATGTCCCACTGCCGCAGGAAGACCGCCCACGCCCCCTCGACGATGCCGTCCACCAAGTCACGGCAGACCGGGCAGCCGGGAGCGCCGCCGTACGCGTAACCGCCGCACTCCGCACACCGGCGGAGCGCCTCGCCCTTGCCCGTTCGTCCCATGCCGGGCATCCTCGCGCACCGTCACCCCGGGGCGGCAACGGTTTTCGGGCGGGCCGTGGGGACGGTGAACGGCGAGGTCAGCGGCTGCCGCTAGGCTTCCGTCCGCACCTCGTGCAGCCCGATCTGCCCCGCCCCAGGAGAGTCGTCCGTGACCGTAGCCATGACCCCGCCCGAGACGTCCCCCGCCGTCCCGGCGCCCCTCTCCGACCTGGTCGCGCGGGACGCGCGCGAGTTCGGCGCGTACGCCCGGACCGGAGGGTGGGCGTTCGGTCTGAAGGTGGCGCGCAACGTGCGGCCCGGCGGGCAGGGCGCCGACGAGACCCCGAAGGTGTCCGCCAAGGAGTTCGCGGAGCTCGCCGGCTGCTCCCCGGAGCGGGTCATGCGCTACTACAAGGCGTGGGACCGGGCGGCGGACGACGGGATGGTCCCGCAGTTCGAGGCTCTGACGCCGGGTCAGGAGGTGGACCTGCCGGACGCCGACGTGTGGCTGAGCTACTACGTCTCCCGCAACAGCGCCACGTCCGAGCGCGGCACCGCCATCTCCGAGGCAGCCGAGGCGGAGGGCATCCGGCCCACCAAGGCGCTGGAGGTCGCGGAGAACCCCACCGCCCTGCGGGCCGCGATCCTCGCCGACCCCTCCACCGCCCGCGCGGCCCGCCAGGCCCTGCTCGACCGGGTCCGTGAGGACCCGGACCTCCAGTCGGAGCTGGCCCGTGACGTCGTGCGCACCGACGAGCTGAAGAAGGCCGTCGCCGGTGAGAGCAGGGCGGCCGACCGGATCGGGTACGTGCGGCAGATCGCCGAGTCCGGGCAGATCAAGACGCCCGCCGGGCAGACCGTCGAGGCGCCCGCCGAGCTCCGGCAGGAGGCCGAGCGGCACCTGTCGCTCATCGACGAGCTGGACGAGGGCGAGGACGCCGGCGAGTGGGCCGGAGAGGCCTACGACACCATGAAGGCGCTCGTCGTGGAGGTCGTGGAGGCGGACCCGGGGCTGCGGGTGCAGGAGCGGCGCACGAAGTTCTACAGCAGTCTGCAGAAGGCGACGAAGGTGTTCGAGGAGCTGACCTTCGACGACGCCGGTGAGTTCTACGAGGACGACATGGTGCAGCGCCTGGAGGATCTCCAGCGGGCCGTGGCCGTCTGCATCGAGTCGCTGCGCGGTGCTCGGGGGAATCACCCGGTCGGCTGAGCATTTCACCGGAATCGGGGGTACTAGAGGGCTCTACATCGGTTCTTCCCGGAGGCCCCCTCGTGAACTCGTTCGTCCACAAGACCCTGGTGGTGCAGCTCCAGGCGGGCGACACGGACCGTTTCTCCGTGCTCGCCCACCTGAGCTACGACGCCGCGGACCCGTTCGCCGTCACCGTGGTCTTCAGCCATGACGGCCGCGTCCTCGCCCGGTGGCAGCTGGACCGGGAGATGCTGGGTGACGCGCTGCGGCGTCCGGTCGGGGTGGGCGACGTGCGGATGCGCCCGCAGGCGCGGGGGATGTGGCAAGAGCTGCGCATGGAGTTCCTCGGCGACGCCCGCCCCGATGGCGGCCGGCACCACGCGGTGGTGTTCGGGTGGGCGCCGGGATTCGCCGCGTTCCTGCGCGAGACCCATGCGGTGGTCCCGCCGGGCCGCGAGGAGGTCCGGGTCGACGACTTCCTGGAAGGGGTCCTGGCCGGGGGCTGAGACGGGGACCGGTCCCCGGGCCCTCACCTCGACGTGTGGCGGTGCCGGGTCCACAGCGGCAGCACGAACCAGCACAGCAGGTACCAGCCGACCACGCCGGCGACCAGGTACGGCACGAATCCGTCGTGCGTCGCCACGCGCAGGATCAGCAGCAGCGAGGCCGTCGTGGTGGCGAGCAGCAGCACGAGGCCGAGCAGGGTGAGGCGGGAGGCCAGCCGCACCGCCTGGGGTTTGACGCGCCGCCCGGCGACGATGCGGTGCAGGGACACCGGTCCGATGAGCGCACCGGTGGCACAGGCTCCCAGGACGACCGTCACCAGGTAGATGGTCTGGTCGGTGTCCGAGAGATCCGCGTACTTCTCGGTGAAGACCACGGTGAGCAGGAAACCGAACAGGATCTGGACGCCCATCTGGGCCACCCGGACCTCCTGGATGAGCTCCTGCCACATCCGGTCCGCGCGCTCCTCCTCCGTCTCGTTGCGCCCCCGGCGCATGCCCCCGCCCTCTGCCGCGTCCGCCACTGTTCCTCCACGTGTGAGATCCGGGCCCTCCGCTCTCCCGGGTTCCCCGGAACGGCTCGTCGTCCCGGGGCGGGCGGCGGTTTGAGCGATCAGGGGACGGTTACACGGACGGCGCGAAAGACACAGAGCACCGAGGAGGTCGTGGACGCATGTCCGGTACGCAGCTCACCGTGACGCTCAGCGGCGGAGGCACCGACGACGCACGAACGGTCGTCCGGGCCCTGGAGGACACGTTCGGGGCGCCGGACGAACGTCCCGCCGACTCGAACGCGACGGTGCACACGGCGACCTTCGACGGGGACGGCGACGCGGCGTCCACCGGTGGCGGGGCCACGGGTCCGGGGCGGCTGTCCGCGCCGGTGACCGTCACCGTGCAGGGCAGCCCGGAGGCCGTGCGGCGGGCGAGCGACACCCTCACCCGGGCGTTCTCGGCACGCGACGACGGTGCCGCCTCCGGCGACCAGGAGCAGGAGAGGCAGCTGCTCCTGGAGCCGTGAGAGCCGCTCTCACCAGCGCGATTCGACCTGCTCCCGGATGCGCCGGTCGTACAGGTCGCGGATCGCCGCCGTCGTCTCGCCGGGCAGCTCCGGGAGGCGGGCGGCGGCCGCGTTCGCCCGTGCCTGCTCGGGTGAGCGCGCACCGGGGATCACGGTCGTGACGCCGGGCTGCTCGACGATCCAGCGCAGCGCCAGCTGGGCCGGGGTGTACCCCTCGGGGGCGAGTGCCGCGAACTCGGCGGCCGCCTCGACGCCCGTGGCGTAGTCGACGCCGGAGAAGGTCTCGCCCTGGTCGAAGGCTTCGCCGTGCCGGTTGTAGGTGCGGTGGTCGTTCTCCGGGAAGACGGTGTCCCGGGTGTACTTGCCCGTAAGCAGGCCGGAGGCGAGCGGCACCCGGGCGATGATGCCGACGCCCGCCTCACGGGCGGCCGGCAGCACCTCGCGCAGGGGCTTCATGCGGAACGGGTTGAGGATGATCTGCACGCTCGCCACGTTGGGCCGGGCGATCGCGGTCAGGGCCTCCTCGCAGGTCTCGACGCTGACGCCGTAGGCGGCGACGCGCTCCTCCTCGACCAGGGTGTCGAGGGCGTCGAACACCTCGTCCGTGGAGTAGACGGGTGTCGGCGGGCAGTGCAGCTGGACCAGGTCGATCCGGTCGACGCCGAGGTTGCGCCGGGAACGGTCGTTCCAGTCGCGGAAGTTGGCGAGCACGTAGTTCTCGGGAATCTGGTCGACCCGGCGGCCCATCTTCGTGGCCACCATGACGTGCAGGTCCGGGCGGCCGCTGAGGAACGCGGCGATGGTCTGCTCGCTGCGGCCGTCGCCGTACACGTCGGCGGTGTCGAAGAAGGTGACCCCGGCCTCCGCCGCGGCCTCCAGCACCGTGAGGGCTTCCTTGTCGTCGACGTCTCCCCAGTCGGCACCCAGCTGCCAGGTGCCCAGACCGATGACGGAGGCGTGCTGACCCGACCTGTCGAATGTGCGCTCGTCCATGGGCGTCAGTGTGTCACCTGTCACGGCACGGCGCGGAACGTGTCGCTCCGGCCCACCGACCCCCGCACCATTCACCCACACGAGTGAATCAGATGCGACAGGGACACGACACGTGTCAACCGGCCCTTAGCGTGACCTCCCGTGATCACCGGTTCCGCGAACAACGACCCGTCGAACGCCTCGCCATGGACGCGCCGGGGCTTCCTCCTCACCGCAGCCGCACTCGCCGCCCTGCCCGGTCTGCCGGCGGATCCGGCCGCGGCCGCGGCGGAGCTGCCGGACTTCCCGGCGGACGTCGCGCTGTACCGCTCGGCGTACCGGAACTGGGTCGGCGAGATCACGGCGGACGGTCTGTGGGCCTGTGCTCCGGACAGCCCGGACCGGTTGGTCGCCGTCGTCAACTGGGCGTGGCGGCACGGGTGGCGGGTGCGCGCCCGGGGCGCCGCGCACGGCTGGTCGCCCCTGACGGTCACGGACGGGACGCCGTCCGGTACACCGGTCCTCCTCGTCGACACCGCCCCCCACCTCACCGGTCTGACCCTGGACTCCCCCACCGCCGTGCGCGCCGGAACCGGCGTGACCATGGAGGCCCTGCTGACCTTCCTGGAGGAGCAAGGCCTCGGCGTCACGGCGGCACCCGCGCCCGGCGTGCTGACGCTGGGCGGCGCCCTCGCCGTCGACGCACACGGCACGGCCGTACCCGCGCGGGGTGAGCACCGGCGGCCCGGGCACACCTACGGCTCGCTCAGCAATCTGGTCCTGTCGCTGACGGCGGTCGTGTGGGACTCCCGTGCCGGGAAGTACGTGCTGCGCACCTTCGATCGCGGCGAGGCGGACTGCGCCGCCCTGCTGACCCACCTGGGGCGGTCCCTGGTGACCGAGGTGGTGCTGCGGGTGGGCGCGAACACCGATCTGCGGTGCGTGAGCCGGACGGACATCCCGGCCGGAGAACTCTTCGCCTCGCCCGGCCAGGACGGGGGACGGACCCTCGCGAGCTTCCTGGACGAGTCCGGGCGGGTCGAGGCGATCTGGTTCGCCTTCACGGAGCACCCCTGGCTGAAGGTGTGGAGCCTCGCCCCCACCCGGCCGCCGGTCTCGCGGAAGGTGACGCGGCCGTACAACTACCCGTTCTCCGACAACGTCCCGGCGCCGGTGGCGGAGCTGGTCGGCCGCATGACGTCGGACGCCGCCTGGCACCTGGCGCCGGTGCTCGGCGCCGCCCAGTACGAGGCCGCGGCGCTCGGACTGGTGGCGACCCTCTCCGCAGACCTGTGGGGGCCGTCCAAGAACACGCTGCTGTACCTGAAGCCGACCACGCTGCGGGTGCACGCCAACGGCTACGCCGTCCTCACCTCGCGGGACGGGGTGCAGCGGGTCGTCTCCGAGTTCGCCGCCTTCTACCGCGAGCGGCTGACGGCGTACGCCGCCCGGGGCAGCTTCCCCGTCAACGGCTCGGTGGAGATCCGGGTGACCGGCCTGGACGACCCGGGCGACGTGGGCGTGCCCGGGGCGCGCCCGCCGCTGCTGTCGGCGCTCCGGCCGCGCGAGGACCGCCCCGAGTGGGACACGGCCGTGTGGCTGGACGTCCTGACGCTGCCGGGCACACCGGACGCGGAGGCGTTCCTGCGCGAGATCGAGCGGTTCCTGCTGCGCACGTTCGGCGGCGGTTCCGCACTGACCCGCGTGGAGTGGTCGAAGGGGTGGGCCTACACGGACGAGGGGGTGTGGAGCGACGCGGAGGTGCTGGGCGAGACCGTTCCCGCGGCGGTCGGCCGGGCCGAGTGGGCGGAGGCGGACGCGGTCCTGGACCGCCTCGATCCGCACCGCGTCTACGCCAACGCCTTCCTGGACCGGCTGTTCGGCTGACGCGGACACCCCAAGGGCGTGCCGGCCCCCCCTGGAACGTGTCAGCCCTACGGCGTGAGATACGCCTGCGGCGCTATTCGCGGGAGGTCATCGCCCGTGCGTGCACCGTCCGCGCGACCTTCGGGCCCAGCCAGCGTTTGAAGCGGCGCAGGGGCTCCAGCTGTCCGGCCGCCCGGTCGAGCCGGTAGTACAGCTGGGGCGGGACGTAGGGCAGCAGCGGTGAGTGCCGCTGACCGAGCAGGGCGAACATGCGCTCCGGGGGCAGATGCATGTAGCGCGGCAGGTTCTCGTACCACTGGGCGCTGTAGCGGGCCGCGCTCTGGACGGGCAGGAGGGCCGCCTTGCGTTCCCGCTCGTAGTGGGCGAGGGCCCGCGGGAGGTCCGGCTGTTCACGCAGCGCCGTCGCCAGGGCGATCGCGTCCTCCAGGGCGAGGGTGGTGCCGGCGCCGATGGAATAGTGCGTGGTGTGGGCCGCGTCTCCGAGCAGGACGAGGTTGCCGTGGTGCCAGGTGTCGTTCGTAAGGGTGCGGAACATCTGCCACGGGGTACCGCCGGGTCGGCCCATCAGGGCGTGGCCGTCGAGGACGTCGGCGAAGAGCTTCTCCAGCAGAGCACGCCCGTCGGCGTCGCTCGCGCGGTCGAGGCCGAGCCCGGTCCAGGTCTCGGGTGTGCATTCGACGACGCAGGTGCTGCGGTCGGGGCCGTAGCCGTACCCGTAGCACCAGATCCAGCCGTGGGCGGTCTCGACGAAGGCGAAGGTGAAGGCGTCGAAGACCTTGGCGGTGCCGAGCCAGACGTAGCGATTGCGCCCGGGGGTGAGCTGCGACCCGAAGTGCGCACCGTGACGGGTGCGCAGGGCGCTGCGGACGCCGTCGGCCGCCACGACCAGGTCGGCGTCGTGGGGCAGGTCGCCGGCGGCGATCTCGCGCTCGTACTCCAGGCGTACGCCGATCTCGCGGGCCCGGGCCGCGAGGATCTCCAGCAGCCGGTGGCGGCCGATGCCGTGCCCCTGGTCGCCGCTGTGCCGGGTCGTGAGGTCCCGCACGTGGGCGACGCCGTCGCTCCACCGGACGGAGTCGGCGTCGAGGGCACGTGCCGACTCGGGGTCCTGCTCGTGGAGCCGGTCGAGCAGTCCCCGCCAGTACGTCACGCCCCAGCCGTAGGTGCGCCCCTCCGGGTCGCGTTCGTAGACGGTGACGTCGTGGGACGGATCCTGCAGCTTGAGCAGGATCGAGAGATACAGACCGGCGGGCCCGCCGCCGACACAGGCGACCTTCACACACACCCCACATGGTGACTGAGAGCTGTCGATTGAGGACGCAGAGTAGCAGTGCCGGACCCGGCCGAACCGACCGCCGGATCACGCCAGTTTCACGGCGTGACGCGCACCACGGGCAACGCAACGCACGGGCAGAAACATCCGCCACAACCCCCCGACCGGGGCGGAATTTCCCGTTCCGGACTCACCCGCAGGGCCGCCGCAGCAAGATCACCTTCGTTCAATCTTGCATGACATAAGGGGAATTGCCCGGATCGCAGCCAACCGGCTCGCCTGGATTTCTCCCGTTGACGGCCAGGCCGATAGGTATGCGGGGTCATCAGCCGAAAGCCATCCAGGAGGTCCGTATGCCGGAACTCAGCCGTCGCAGCGCGCTCACCGCCGCGGCCGTCCTCGCCACGGGCGCGGGGACGTTGTCAGCCATCACGCCGGCGTCGGCCGCCGGGCACCACGACTCGCCCGGGGCCTTCGACGAGGTCTACAAGGGGCGCCGGATACAGGGCCGGCCGGCCGACGGGTCCGGTCACCACGGCCACCACGGCGCCGGCTACGCGGTGTTCGTCGACGGGGTGGAGCTGCACGTGATGCGTAACGCCGACGGCAGCTGGATCAGCGTGGTCAGCCACTACGACCCGGTGGCCACCCCTCGCGCCGCGGCCCGCGCCGCGGTGGACGAGCTGCAGGGCGCGCCACTTCTGCCGTTCCCCGCCAACTGACCCGACCCGCAAGGCATCTGGAGCACCCGCACATGGCTGTCCGCAAGAACCAGTCCACCCTGACCGCCGACGAGAAGCGGCGTTTCGTCGCCGCGCTGCTGGAGCTGAAGCGCAGCGGCCGCTACGACGAGTTCGTCACGACGCACAACGCGTTCATCGTCTCCGACACCGACAACGGCGAGCGGACCGGGCACCGCTCACCGTCCTTCCTGCCCTGGCACCGGAGATTCCTCCTGGAGTTCGAGCGGGCGCTGCAGTCGGTGGACGCGTCGGTGACGCTGCCCTACTGGGACTGGACGGTCGACCGCACCCCGCGGGCCTCGCTGTGGGCGCCCGACTTCCTCGGGGGCACCGGGCGGGAGCGGGACGGCCGGGTGACGGACGGGCCGTTCTCCGCGGCCGGCGGGAAGTGGCCGGTCAGCGTGCGGGTCGACGGCCGTACGTTCCTGCGGCGCGCCCTCGGGGCGGGGGTGCGCGAGCTGCCGACGCGGGCCGAGGTCGAGTCGGTGCTGGCGATGCCCACGTACGACATGGCGCCCTGGAACAGCGGCTCGGACGGCTTCCGCAATCACCTCGAGGGATGGCGGGGCGTCAATCTGCACAACCGTGTCCACGTCTGGGTCGGCGGGCAGATGGCCACCGGGGTCTCCCCCAACGACCCGGTGTTCTGGCTGCATCACGCGTACATAGACAAGCTCTGGGCCGAGTGGCAGCGCCGCCACCCCGGCTCGGCCTATCTGCCCACGGCCGGGACGCCGAACGTGATCGACCTGAACGAGACGATGCGGCCGTGGCACGACATGAGCCCCGCGGACCTGCTGGACCACACGCGGTTCTACACGTTCGACGTCTGATCAGACGCTCGCGCCCGTGCGGCACTCCGGGTGGCCCCAGCCGCTGTCGTTCTTGGCGATGGGCTCGCCGGCCGCGTAGGGACGGCCGCACTGGCAGCGGCCGGGGAACTTCGCCTTGATCGTGCGCGCGGAGCCCTTGCTCCCCGCGGTCCCCGCGGCCCTGGCGGTGCGTGGGCGGGAGCGCGGGGCCTTGGCCGGGGTATCGGGGGAAGGCGGCGGCTCGGGAGAGCCGAGGCCGCTGCCGGCGGGCTCCTGGACGGTCGCGGCCTGGCTGGCGGCGCGGTCGGCGAAGTCGTTGAGCCGGTCGCCGTCCACCTGGTGGGCGGGGACGTAGCGGAACTCCACCGTGCGGCCGCCCAGGAGTTCGTCGATGCGCACGACGAGGTCCTGGTTGGCGACCGGCTTGCCGGCCGAGGTCTTCCAGCCGTTGCGCTTCCAGCCCGGCAGCCAGGTCGTGACGGCCTTCATCGCGTACTGCGAGTCCATCCGGATCTCGAGCGGCACGTCCGGGTCGGTCGCCGCCAGCAGGCGCTCCAGCGCGGTGAGTTCGGCGACGTTGTTGGTGGCCCTGCCGAGCGGCCCCGCCTCCCACCGCTCCGGCGTCTCGGAAGCGTCGGCGACGACCCAGGCCCAGCCCGCGGGCCCGGGATTTCCCTTCGAAGCCCCGTCACACGCGGCCACAACACGTTCAGGCATGCGCTCGATCATGCCATGGCCACGAGGGGCACCCCGACCGACCCGGGAGGCCCGGGGAGATCCTGGAGGCCCGGGCGGTCCGGGAGGCTGGGAGGCCCTGGAGGCCGGGGGGCCTGGAGGCCGGGGGCCTGGTGCCTGGGCACTAGGCCACGTCGGTCAGCTTCGGCATCTCTCCCTCGGTCTTCGTGACGTCGATCACCGAGAAGTTCGCGCCCTGCGGGTCGCTGATCGCGGCGAACCGGCCGAACGGGGTGTCCATCGGCCCGAACCGCAGCACGCCGCCCAGCCCGGTGGCCCTGGCGACGGCCGCGTCGCAGTCCTCGACCGTGAAGTAGACGTTGATGTACGGCTGCACCTCGGGCGGGAAGTCCTCGTTCATCTTCATCCGGCCCAGCACGCTGCGCTCGCCCAGGTCGTAGATCCGGAAGTCCATCTCGCCGTCCTCCATGTCCCGCTGCCGGTAGGAGAAGACGGCCGGGAAGAACGCGTCGGACTTCTCCGGCTCGCGGGTGAAGACCTCCGCCCAGGCGTAGGCGCCCGGTTCGGCCATCGCCTCGAAGCCCTCGTGGGTGCCCGCCTGCCAGATGCCGAAGACGACGCCGCCGGGATCGCGGGCCAGGCACATGGTGCCGAAGTCGCCGACCTGCATGGGTTCCATCAGCACCTCGCCGCCGTGGTCGCGGATCCGGGCGGCGGTGGCGGCCGCGTCCTGGGACGCGAAGTAGAGGCACCACTGCGACAGACCCTCCTGGCCCGGCATGGGCGGAACGACCGCGGCCACCGCCTTGCCGTTCACGGAGGCCTGCGTGTAGTTGCCGAACTCCGCCGACGCCTCGGCGAAGGTCCAGCCGAGGACCTCGCCGTAGAAGCTCTTGGCCCCTTCGAGGTCGCCGAACATCGCGTCGGCCCAGCACGGGGCCCCTTCAGGTTGCACGGCCATGGCTACGGCCCTCTCCCCAGGAGTGGATGCGTCCGTTTCCTCACGCTAGTCACCCGGGGGCGGACCCGCGCGCCGAGCGGGCCCGTACGTGACGCACGCACGTCTTCCCCCCGGCGCCCCGGTTGTGCTTGCCTGAGGGCCCTTTCGGTGGCCGGGGCGGGAGTTGCCGTATGCGCAAGCCGTGGGTCGTGGGGTTACTGCTGGCCGGGATGCTCCTCGGCGGGTGCGGGGATCCCGCCTCCGCGCCGGAGGAACCGGCTCCGGAGGCACACGCGTCGGCAACCACCCACCGGCGGGCCCCCGTCTCCCCCGGCCCTCAGCCCGAGCGGGCGCCGACGGTGCTGTACCTCGGCGACTCGCTGGCGATGGAGAGCCGGACGGTCCTGGGCGGGGAGTTGCGCCGGGATCTGAAAGCGAAGTACACCGGCGCCCCGTACTCGGGCACCACCCTGTGCGACTACCTGGAGGGCACGGCCGAGCGGTCCCTGGTTCCGGCCGCCGACAAGGCCGCCGCGCTGGTGCGCAGGCTGCGGCCGGACTTCGTGGTCCTGCAGTTCTGGGGGAACTCCTGGGGCTACACGCCGTGCATGGACGGCATCACCTACGACAAGTCCCCGGCCCGGTACTTCAGCCGCTACGAGGCAGACGCGCGCCGGCTCACCGAGCAGATCACCGCGGCCGGGGGCGGCCACCGGCCGAGGATCGTCTGGGTGTCCCAGGGCCCGGATCCGCTCACGCCCGACCGGGTGCGCCGTGTCAACGCGCTCTACGCGAAGCGCGCCGCCGCTTCGGGCGGTCTGGTGGCGGACGCTGGGAAGGCCGTGAGCCCCGCCGGGGGCCGCTACACCTGGACGCAGTACCTGCCCTGCACGGCCTACGAGCACGCCCACCCGGACTACTGCACCCAGCCGGGCCGCGACCGCACGGCGCTGCACCGCGACGACGACCATCTGCACTTCTGCCTTGCCCCCACGACGTCCAGGCCGAAGCCCTGCCCGGTCCGCTCCCCCGGGATCCTGCGCATCGCCCGGGAGGTCACCAAAACCGTTCGACAGGCGGTGCGTTGACCGCTCGAATGGGCGTCATGGGTGCGGTGCGGATGCATGAGGACGAGCTGGAGATCGACGTGGCGCTCGTCGAGCGGCTGATCGCCGGACGGTTCCCGCGGTGGGCAGGGCTGCCGCTGCGGCGGCTGGAGTCCTCCGGCACGGAGAACGCCATGTTCCGCCTCGGCACGGACAAGGTCGTACGGCTCCCGAGGCACCCTCGTGCCGTGGAAGCCATCGCGCACGAGCTGCACTGGCTGCCCCGGCTGGGCCCGGCACTGCCCGTCGGCGCGCCCGAACCGCTCGGGCGGGGCGCGCCCGGCGAAGGCTTCCCCTGGCCCTGGTCGGTGTACCGCTGGCTGGACGGCCGCAACCCGGTGCCCGGCAGGCTCGAGGAGCCCGCGCTGCTCGCCGGTGACCTGGCGGGATGGGTCACCGCCCTGCGTCGCATCGACGCGTCGGAAGGTCCGCCGGGCTACCGGGGAGTGCCGTTGGCGGCCCGGGACCCCTTGCTGCGTGAGGCGCTCTCGGACCTCACCGGGCGGGTCGACACCGTCGCGGTGACGAAGGCGTGGGAAGCGGCCCTGAGCGCTCCGGAGCACACCGGGCCGCCGGTCTGGGCCCACGGCGACCTGATGGCCGGGAACCTGCTGATCACGGGCGGGCGGCTCAGCGCCGTGATCGACTTCGGGACGGTGGGCGTCGGTGATCCGGCCGTCGACCTGATCGGAGCCTGGTGCCTGCTGCCGGCCGCGGCCCGCGGGGTGTTCCGCGAAGCCGTGGGCGCCGGCGAGGCCGAATGGGCACGGGCCCGGGGCTGGGCCCTGTCGATCGCGGTCATCGCGCTGCCCTACTACTGGGACACGAACCCGCCCGTCGCGGCGAACTCCCGGTATGTGATCGGGGAGATCGCCGCCGAGACGGCGTAGGGGCCGAGCCGGTACGGTGTGCGGGACGGCTCCGCCCCCGCGGGGAAAGACGCGTCACCCGCCGGCGTAGGCCTGGTCCAGGGCGGCGATGTCGAACTTGCTCATCGCCATGAACGCCTGGGTGACGCGGGCGGCCTTCGCCGGATCCGGGTCGGTGATCATCGCGTCGAGCCGCTCCGGGACGACCTGCCAGGACACGCCGAACCGGTCCTTGAGCCAGCCGCAGGGGCCCGGCTCGCCGCCGTTCTCGGTGAGCCTGCTCCAGTAGTAGTCGATCTCCTCCTGGTTCTCGCAGAAGATCATGAAGGAGACCGCCTCGCTGAACGTGAACTCGGGCCCGCCGTTGAGCCCCAGGAACCGGTGTCCGTTGGCCGTGAACTCCACGGTCATCACACTCCCGGCGGGCTGCGGGGCGCCCTCGGGGTAGCGGGCGATCTTGCCGACGCTGGAGTTCTTGAAGACCGAGACGTAGAAGTGGGCGGCCTCCTCGGCCTGACCGTCGAACCAGAGGCAGGTGGTGAATCCGTCGGTGGTCATGAGTCCTCCCGGGTGCGTGGAACGCTGTCACCACTGTCGACCGGTTCTCGCCCCGGAACTCATCGGCCGGGCGGCCGTCAATTCAGATGACCGTTACACCGTTCGGAACCAGCGTCATGCTCATGACGTCCACGCCCTTCGGCAGCGGCATCCGTCCCTTTCGCATCGACGCACCGCAGAGCGACCTCGACGGCCTCCAGGACCGGCTCGACCGGACCCGGTGGCCCGACTGGCCCGACTGGCCCGACTGGCTGCCGGGGGAGGGCTGGACCTACGGCGTTCCCACGGGCCATCTGCGCGAGCTGGTGCGGTACGGGCGGCACGACCACGACTGGCGGGGCGCGGAGGTCCGGCTCACCGTGTGGCCGCGGTACGTCACCGAGATCGACGGCGCGCAGGGCCGAGCGCACGGAGAACATCGTCCGCTGGACGGAGTGCAACCGCGGCGGGCACTTCGCCGCTCTGGAGCAGCCGGAGCTCCTGGTCGGTGATGTGCGGGCGTTCTTCCGCCAGTTGCGCGACGGGAGCTGAGCCGTCCGGGCTCCGCCGGTAGCGGATCTGCCGAGGGCAGAGAATTCGTTCGCGGGCATCGTCCGAGGCCAAGAGTGGAGTCGACGGCACATCCCCGATCTGTCGGCGGCACGCGTTGCCCCGGCGAGGAGAACCGATGACTCCACTCACGACGCTCGCCCCGCGGGCGGAGGAGGGCGACACCCCTCCCACCCGTTTCGACGACCACCTGGCCGCCCAGCTGCTCGCGCAGCGCATCGTGCTGCTGGGCACCCAGGTCGACGAGGTCTCCGCCAACCGGGTCTGCGCCCAGCTGCTCATCCTGTCCGCGGAGGACGCCCACACCGACATCAGCCTGTACATCAACAGCCCGGGCGGCGGGGTGCACGCGGGCCTCGCCATCTACGACACGATGCGGCTGATCCCGAACGACGTCTCCACGCTGGCCATGGGTTTCGCGGCCAGCATGGGCCAGTTCCTGCTGAGCGTCGGGGCGCCGGGCAAGCGCTACGCCCTGCCGAACGCGCGGATCATGATGCACCAGCCGTCCGCGGGCATCGGCGGCACCACCGCCGACATCGAGATCCAGGCGGAGAACCTGGAGTTCACCAAGCGCACCATCGAGCGGATCACCGCCGAGCACACCGGTCAGAGCCCGGAGACCATCTCCCGGGACGGTGACCGGGACCGCTGGTTCACGGCCGAGGAGGCCAGGGAGTACGGCATGGTGGACCGGGTCGTGGAGTCCCTCGCGGACGTCCGCCCCGCGGCCACCCGGCGCAGGATGGGGCTGCAGTGATGGGCTCCTACGCGATTCCGAACGTCGTCGAGCGCACTCCGCAGGGCGAGCGGTCCTACGACGTGTTCAGCCGGCTGCTGTCCGAGCGGATCATCTTCCTGGGCACGGAGATCGACGACGGCGTCGCCAACGTCGTCATCGCCCAGCTCCTCCACCTGGAGTCCTCGTCTCCCGAGAGCGAGATCGCCGTCTACATCAACTCCCCGGGCGGCTCGTTCACTTCACTCATGGCCATCTACGACACCATGACGTTCGTGCAGGCACCTGTCTCCACGTTCTGTGTCGGGCAGGCGGCCTCCACGGCGGCCGTGCTGCTGGCCGGCGGGGACCCCGGGCGGCGGTTCGTGCTGGAGCACTCACGGGTGCTGCTGGGCCAGCCGGCCAGCGGGGGACAGCGCGGCACGGTCTCCGATCTGGCGCTCCGGGCCAGGGAGATGGTGCGCATCCGCTCGCAGGTCGAGGAGGTGCTGGCACGGCACACCCACCACGATGTGGCGACCCTGAGGGCCGACATGGACCGCGACAAGGTGTTCACGGCGCGGGAGGCGGTGGAGTACGGACTGGCCGACGAGGTGCTCAGCCGGCGCCTCGTGAAGGTCTGAGGCGCAGGCCGGTACGGCGGCGGGTACGGCTCAGGCGGCCAGGCACATGCCGTCGTGCGACGGGGTGGCCACCCCGCGGCGATGGACCGCCGCATGGCGCGACGTGAGGCGGATCAGTTCGCCGTGCGCCCGCGTCAGCAGGTCACCGAGGTTCAGCCCGAGGGCGTGGGCGGCGGCCGCGAGGACCTCCGAGGAGGCCTCCTTGCGGCCGCGCTCCACCTCCGAGAGGTAGGGCATGGAGATCCGCGCCTCGTCGGCGACGTCCTTCAGCGTGCGCTCCTGCGCGAGGCGTTCACGCCGGAGGACGTCGCCCACCAGGTCCCGCCAGAGCGGTTCCTTCGCGGCGGGGAGCGGCGGCCCCTGGCGCGGCGGTGCGCCGGCGGGACGCGCGGCGTGCGGGCGCAGCGGGATGACTCGGGCTTCGTTCGGCGGCTGGTTGCTCACTTCTCCAGCCTAGGAATCCCGGCCGCCGGGGGAAGGGCCCGGCGTTCCGCCCTGGGTGGAATCACCGGGCCGGGAGCCGACCCGGACCATGAGCCGGAACATGACATTCCAGTCATTTCGCCCATGGCAAAATCGAAGGGCATGGTGCGCCTCGTCGCGGGTACCCGCAACTCGGGAGTACCTATGCAGATGTCCGCCGTGACGTTCGTGGGAGAGGTAATGGAGACCGCCGTGATCCGGTCGAAGGCACAGGTCGTCGAGGAGAACGCCGAGGCCAGCGCGGGTGACGGAGCACTGCCGGGCGTCGTGGACCCGCGGTCCGTGGCCCCGCGGGACGCGAGGCAGCTGTCCCGCCAGTTCTTCCAGCGCCTGACGGAACTCGAAGAGGGAACGCACGAGTACCAGTACGCGCGCAACACCCTGATCGAGATGAACATGTCGCTCGTGCGCTTCGCGGCCGGACGGTTCCGGGGCCGGGGCGACGACATGGAGGACATCGTCCAGACCGGCATGATCGGCCTGATCAAGGCCATCGACCGGTTCGAGCTCTCGCGCGAGGTCGAGTTCACCTCCTTCGCGCTGCCGTACATCGTCGGCGAGATCAAGCGGTTCTTCCGGGACACGACGTGGGCGGTGCACGTGCCCCGACGGCTGCAGGAGCTGCGCGTGGAGCTGGCCAAGGCCCGCGAGGAGCTCGCCAGCCGCCTGGACCGCGAGCCGACGGTCGGTGAACTGGCCACGCTGATGAACATCTCCGAGCGTGAGGTCATGGAGGGGCAGATCGCGGCGAACGGGTACAACTCGTCGTCGCTGGACGCCGCACTGACCGGCGACGGCCCCGAGGGCGGCGAGGCCGTCCTGGCCGACTTCATCGGAGTCGAGGAGGACGGGCTGCGACTCGTCGAGGACTTCCACTCGCTCGCCCCGCTGATGGCGGAGCTGAGCGAGCGCGACCGGCAGATCATCCACATGCGGTTCGTGGAAGAGGCCACCCAGGCGGAGATCGGGGAGCGGCTCGGCTGCTCGCAGATGCACGTCTCCCGCCTGATCAAGCGGATCATCACACGACTGCGCGAGGGCATGCTGGGCGAGCTGGGCTGCGCCTGACACCGTCGGCGACGAGCGGGTGCCGTCCCCCATGCGGGAGTGGGACGGCACCCGTGCACGTCGTCCGGCGCGCGCAGATCCCCATGCCGGGACGCGCTGTTCCCCGACCGGGCCGGGCACGGGAGTGACTCGCTTCGTCCGGGTGAGGCATCCCACCCGGACCACTCATCCGCCGGTTCCGCCGGAGAGCGGCAGTACGGCGCGAACCCGCTTGCCGACGGGCACACGTTCCACGCTGACCTGCTCCGCGAGCGCGTGGACGATCTCCAGGCCGTGCCGGCCGATGCGCTCGGGGTTGCGGGGGAAGATCCGGGGCAGTGCGGAGCTGCTGTCGTAGACCGACACCGTCACCGCGGTGTCGGTGCCGACGAGCTCCAGGATGTACGGACCGTTGCTGTGCCGGTCGGCGTTGGTGATCAGCTCGCTCACCACCAGCAGCACGGCGCCGTCGAGCCGCTCGTCGATGCGCGCACACCACTCGGTCCTCAGCTGGTCGAGAAAGAGCGCGGCGAAGGACCTCGCCTCGGCGATGCATCCCTGCTCGCCGGTGTAGTGTGCCGCCCGCCGCAGCGGTTCCACGGGCACGTCGAAACCAGTCGTTATCACTGCCCCGTCCAGGTGGTCGATCATTCTTTTCTCTCTGGGAAGCCGGACTGGCCGGACGCTCTGCACCAGTGCTCGTACCCCGAGCCGGGCTTCACAGTCCTCACGGATGCGGGCCCGGTCGCGGCCCCGGGCATTGTCCCCCGTCCGCGGGGCACCCGGAAAGAATCAGGACCGGCCGAGGGCGGCCGGTCCGGATCGCCGGAGGTGCGCGGTGGCCTGGTGGACATGGCTGATCGTGGTGATCGCGGCGCTCGCCGCCGTCGTGGCGGTGTCGCTCGCCGTGCAGGCGGGCCGCAGGTCGGGAACCGTCATCGCGGTCCGGCGCCGGCCGGGCGGGAAGGGTCTGCGATGAACGAGCTGCTGGCTGCGCGCAGCCTGACGACCCTGCCCGTGGTCACCCTGGGGGGCGACGCGGTCGCACAGGTCAAGGACACCGTCTTCGACGCCGCGGGCGGCCGGATCACCGGTTTCACGCTGAGCGGGCGCGGTCTGCTGAGCGGCCCGCTGAAACAGAGCCTGCCGTGGTCGGCGGTGCACTCCCTGGGCCCGTACGCGGTCATGGTCCGCGACGCCCTCGCCCTCCAGGACACCTCCGCGGTCGTGGCCCGCCGCGAGGCTCAGCAGGGCCGGGTGCTGCACGCGAAGGTGCTGACCGACGAGGGCGCCGAGGTGGGCACGGTGCTCGACGTGATCGTCGAGGGCGGAACGAGCGGGCGCGTCGTGGGGTTCCGGATCGCCGCGGGCAAGGCACTGGTGCAGGGCTCGCGGCGCCGCCGGCACCGGGTGTACGTGCCGCGCGGCGACACGCTCGCCGTCTCGGGCCGTGCCCTGGTCATCCCGGCGGACGCCACCCGCTACGTCGCCGACGACCTGTCGGCCTTCGTCGCCCGGGTCGGCGCCTTCCGGGCCGGGCATGAGGGGTCGGCGTCATGATGCTGTTCTCCGAGGCACGGGGCCTGCCGGTGCTGACGCTGGCCGAGGCGGAGGAGGTCGGCACCCTGCGGTCGCTGACGGTCGACGCCGTGTCCGGGGTGGTCACGCACCTCCGGGTGCGAGGCCGGCACTCCCGCAAGGAGACCGTGCTGGCCTGGGGCGCCCTGCACGCCATCGGCCCGGACGCGGTACTGGTCCGCTCGACCGCCGCGCCGGCCGAGGTGCCGCCGCACCACGAGCTGCCCGGCCTCAGGATCCTCACCGAGACGGGCGACATGCTCGGCACGGTCCAGGACGTCGCTTTCGAACCGGGGACGGGTCGCGTCGACGCGGTCGTCACCGCCCATGGCGACCTTCCGGCCGACCGGCTGCTCGGACTCGGCGACTACGCCCTGGTGGTCCGGGCCGCCTGAGCCGGCCGGGTCAGGAGGCCGGAGGCTGATCCGTCGTGCCGCCGCCGGTGTCGCCCCCGGTGTTGCCGTCGGTGTTGCCGTCGGGCGGGGGCGGGGTGTCGGACGACGGCTCGTTCGTCGTCGGCCCCGAGGTGTCCGAGGTCGTCGGCGGCTCACTGGTGGGCGGTTCGGACGACGTCGAGTCCGTCGGCGCCGTGGGTGTGGTGACGCTCGCCGACGGGGACGGCTGGTCGGGCTTGTGGGTCTTGTGGTCCTTCTTGCCCGTGTCGCCCGCCTCGCGCTTGAACCACTCACCGTCGGGTTCGCACATCACGAAGACGTCGACTGGCTGCCGCGCGGGCGTCACCGTCACGACGTTCGAGGACTTGTAGCCCGGCCACGCGGCGCCGGTCGTCCTCGGTGCGCTCGGCGTGGCGACCGGCGGGGAGAGCGGGTTGCCGCACGCACACCGCACGCGGGGCACGCCGCGGTCGTCGACGAGGACGGCCGTGCCGGCCTGCATGACGGCCTGGTAACTGGTGGGGGCGCCGTTCTTGTAGCCGTGGTTGGTCACGCGGGTGTCCATGCGCAGTTGCACGGGCGTGAGCGAACGCAGGTAGGCGGGAACCTCGGACGGCTGGATCCGGACGACCGAGGCGAACGAGCGTTCCTTGTCCGGGGCGTCCTGGAAGTACGCGATCTGCTTCTCCACGTCGCAGCTGGCGACGTTGCGGGTGCCGCCGTACAGGCCGGGCGCGTTGCCGTTCACACCCCGCACGGCGTTCTGCGGGGCCGACTCGGTTGCCCCCGAGGGTGTGACCGGGGAGGCGGAGCTGTCCTCCTGGGCCGTCGACTCGGTGAACTCGTCCGGGCCGGTGTCGGCCGCGGGCTGGAGGAACACCTCGCCGGTGGCGGTGCTCGTGCCGCCGTCGGACGCGCCGGTGCCGCCGTTGTCGGGCCGGGAGAGCACCACGGCCAGGACCACCGCGGCCACCACGGCGGTGGCGACGATCGCGACCCGGGGCACGGACCCCCACCACGGGCGGCGGGGCTCCGGCTCCTTGCCGCCTCCGCTCGGCGGCTCCTCGGGCGGCCCGCCCCCGCCCGGGGGCGGCTGGGAGGGACCCGACAGCGGGCCCGAGGGAGGTCCTGTGGGACGGCCGGACGACGGTGGATCGACGCTCACGAGCTCTTCTCCCGCGTGGGTTCCCTGCGGCCTTCACACGCCCGGGGCCATTCATTCCGGTTTGGGCCGCTTCTGCCACTACGTGTTCATTGTGTGCCCCGGTCCCGTGCGCCCCGCAAGCCGACGCGGACGGACCTCTCCGGCGGGCGTCCCGGGTGAGGCCTGCTTAGCGTGGCAGCGTGAGTTCGCGCATCCCCTCCGGTCAGGCACGCACCTCCGGCCAGCGGGCCGTCGCCCCCCATGGCTGGGTGCACGCCCTCGTCACGGTGCTCGGCGGGCTGCTCGCCATGGCCGTGGTCGCCGCGCTCGGCCTGTGGGCGGCCGGGGCCGCGGATCTTCCGGACGGATCCTTCGGCCCAGTGGTGGCGGCCGCCCTGGTCACCTCTGTCGGCGGCGCGGTGAAACTCGCCGGAAGCGCCGGCGACCTGGCCGAGACGCAGGCGGCTTTGACGGTGATGCCGTTGTCGGTCACGCTCACCGGGGCGCTGGCGCTCGCGTGGGGGTTCCTGCGGCCGCTGCGGCACCGCGCGGTCGCCGGTGCGGCGGAGCTGGCCGGCTGGGCCGGCCGGGTGGCGGCCCTGTGGCTGCTCGCGCTGATCGGCCTGACGCTCGCCGCCCGTCACACCTTCGACATCTCCCTCGGGGACGCCGCGCTCGGCGAACTCGGCGACCTGTTCGGCGCGTCCCCGCAGCTCGGTTTCACCACCGACGTCCCGCTGTCCGTGTTCGTCGGGTTGGTCTGGCTGGCCGGTGTGCTGGTGCTGGCGCTGCTGGTGTCGCGTGGGGCGCCGCTGCCCGCGCGACTGCTCCGCTTCCAGGCGTCGGTGCGGCCGGCCGCGTACGCGATGGTCGCGCTGCTGCTGGCGTGTGTCGTCATCGGCGTGGTCGTCGCCCTGGTCGTCGCCGCGACCCAGGGGCACGCGCGGGAGACGTTCGCGGTGATCCTGCTCGGCCTCCCCAACCTCGTGTGGCTGGCGTTGACGATCGGGCTCGGCGCCACCTGGAACGGCAGGGTGGAGGGGCCGTTCGGGCTCCCCATGCCGCATGTGCTCGACGAGGTGCTGCGCACGCCGGACGTGTCCGAGCTGAACCTGCGGACCCTCGCCGAGCAGGACGGCCGGGTGTGGTGGCTGCTGGTCGTCGACGCCGTGCTGCTGCTGGCCGCCGGATTCGTGATGGCGGCCCGGTCACCGGCCCGGGTGCGGGCCTGGCAGCACGCCGTGCACATGGCGGTCGCCCTGGGGATCACCGTGTTCACGATCTGTCTCGTGGGGCGCGTCTCCGCACACTTCGGCCTCTCCGTGCTCGGCATCGGTGATCTCGGCGGCGGACTCGGGGGCGATCTCTTCATGCGGCCCAAGTTGTGGGGTGCCGTGGGCCTGGCCATTCCCTGGGGGCTGGCGGCCGGGTTCGCCGGTGCCCTGCTGGCGCGTCGCGTACGGAGGCGGGGCGAGGTTCCCACCGGCGGCGAGAGCTGACCGAGAGCTGACGCGGTGCCCTACCGCCGCTGCACGAAGACCGGTTCGGCCCAGCGCGGCGGTGGTTTGGGCCGTTCCTCCCCCGCGCCCGGCAGTTGCCGGTCCACCCGCGTGGGCGTCCTCGGGGATTCGGTCCCGCCACCGGTCGTCGCGGCGCGCAGTGCGGCCACGAAGGCGAGGCAGGACGGGTAGCGGTCGTCGGGGCTCTTGGCGAGGGCCTGCGCGAAGACGGCGTCCACCCGCGGGTCGAGGTCCGGCCGGTCCTCGGTCAGCGGCGGCGGCTCGTCGTACTGGTGCGCCCAGAGCAGGGCCATGTCGTCGTCGCGGAGGAAGGGCGGATGACCGGCCAGGGTCTCGAAGACGACGCAGGCGAAGCCGTACACGTCACAGCGGGCATCGACCGGCTTGCCGGAGATCTGCTCGGGGGCGACGTAGTCGAGCGTGCCGACGAACTGGCCGACCGTGGTGAAGCCGGTCAGCGACAGCGACTTCTTCGTCAGGCCGAAGTCCGTGAGGTAGACGTGCTCGGGGTGGTCGCTGTCGGTGCCGCGTGCCACCAGGATGTTGCCGGGCTTGACGTCCCGGTGGACCAGTCCGTGGTCGTGGGCCGCGTCGAGCGCGGAGGCCACCTGGGCGGCGACGCGCACGGCGGTGACGGGCGGCATCGGGCCCTCGCGGTCGAGGACGTGCCGCAGGTCGCTGCCGGGGACGTACCGCATGGCGATGTACAGCACACCGTCCGTCTCGCCGGCCTCGAACACCGGCACGATGTGCGGATGGTCGATGGCCGCGGCAGCCCTTGACTCGTGGGTGAAGCGGCGGCGGAAGGTGTCGTTGCGGGCGAGTTCGGGGGCAAGGAGCTTGAGGGCCACGGTGCGCTCCAGACGCAGGTCGCGGGCCCGGTACACGACGGCCATGCCACCCCGCCCGATCTCCTGCTCGATCCGGTACCCGGCGATCTGCTGCCCGACCAGCTCGGAGGGACGTCCCGAGAACAGGCTTGTCTGGCGGTTCAACGGCCGTCACCCTCGGGCGGGACGACGCGGGTGGGCTCGTGCCCCACGACCCGCGTGGGCGGCGCCGCGGCCGGACGCTCCTTCTCCCCCTCGCTCTCCCTCTCCCCGGTGTCCTCCCGGTCCCCGGGGACGACCAGGCGAGTGGGTTCGGGGACGTCCGGAGCCACGACCCGCGTGGGCTCGGGAGCGTCGGGTGCCACCACACGCGTCGGTTCGGGAGCGCCGGGTGGCACCACGCGCGTGGGCTCCGGAGGCCCGGCCGGGGCGGTCCCTTTCGGCTCGGGCGTTTCCGGGGTCACCACCCGTGTGGGCTCCGGAGGCCCCGGGGACGCGACGCCCGCGGGTTCGGGGGCCCCGGGCGGGGCCGTCCCCGCCGGGTCGGATGCCTCGGGCGGCACCACCCGCGTGGGGGGATGCACCGGCGCTTCGGCCCGACGGGAAGCCGGTTCCGCCGGGCGGGGCGCCGCTTCCGCTCGAGGGGACGCCGGTTCCGCTTCGGGTGTCTCGTCCGTGGCGTAGGTGTTCATCCGGGTGCCGTCGGCGTACACCCAGTGCCCGTGGGCGGAGTCGTAGAGCCACACGGACTCTCCGTCGACGACGACGCCGATCCGCATGCCGTGGGTGCGGGTGCGGAACGACTCACGGTCGAGGCCCGCCGCGAGGTCCTCCACCGCGGCGCGGTACCGCGCCAGGGCTTCCTGCGCCCGCCCCAGCAGCGGCCGCGGATCCGCCGCACGGGTGAGGGGTCCGTCCGCGGCGGGCGGGTCCTGCGGTACGGCGACCAGACGGCGGCCGTCGACCCACGCCGACCAGCCGTTGAAGCACAGCACGTGCCCCCAGTCGCCCTGCCGCTCCAGCAACTGCACCGGCAGCAGCGCATCGAGGTCCACGGTGGGCCGGGACGGGTCGGGGGCCTCCCAGGCGGGCATCCCGTGCTGCGGGACGACGTGCGTGGGCCGGAAGCCGGGGGAAGTCATCGGCGCCCCCTACTTCCGCATGACGGCCGGTTCGTGCCGGCGCAGCAGCCGGGACACGAGGAAGCCGAAGAGCACCGACAGCACGACCAGCATCGCGATGTCCAGCAGCCACGTGCCGGCCGAGTGCTCGAAGAGCGGATCCTTCGTCAGGTCGTCGGGCACGATCCGGGCGAGCCCGACGGTGCCGGCCATCGCGGCCAGCGCCCAGCGTGCCGGCACCAGCCAGCCCAGCTGCTCCAGGCCGGGCGTGTCCGCCAGCTTCAGCAGGGCCCCGCAGAACACGACCTGGACGATGGCGATGAGCACCAGCAGCGGCATCGTCACCTCTTCCTTGCGCACCAGGGCCGAGACGAGCAGGCCGAGCATCATCGCCGTGAACGCCAGCAGGGCGACGGCGACGGTGATCTCCACCAGGGGCGGCATCAGCACGCCTTCTCCGCCCGGGGCGTCGAGGTCCACCCCGAGCAGGGCGACCAGGGTCAGCACCACCGCCTGGAGCACCGTGATGACGCCCAGAACGATGACCTTGGACATCAGGTACGCCGATCTGGACAGGCCCACCGCCCGTTCCCGCTGGTAGATCACGCGTTCCTTGACCAGTTCCCGTACGGCGTTGGCGGCCCCGGTGAGCACCGCGCCGACGCACAGGATGAGCAGCGCGTTCATCGCCGTGTCGAGGGTCAGTTTGCCGCCCGCCAGGGCGCGGGCCATCGCGCCCATCACGAAGGGCAGGGCGATCATGATGATCAGGAACGTGCGGTCGGCGCTCAGCGCGGCGGCGTACCGGCGCACCAGCGTGCCGAGTTGGGCGCCACGGCTGCGCGGGCGGGGCGGGGCCGTGATGACAACGGGCTCGGACCGGGACTGCTGGGGCTGGGCGGAGGCGTCGGCCACGTACCGCCCGTGGAAGGGCGAGGCGAGGTACTCCCCCGCCCAGTCGCGTGCGGTGTCCCGGTCGAAGGCCTCGAAGGCCTCCGGCCACTCCTCGAAGCCGAAGAAGGGCAGGGCGTCCTCGGGCGGCCCGTAGTAGGCGATCTTCCCGCCGGGGGCGAGCACCAGGAGCCGGTCGCAGACGTCCAGGCTGAGCACGCTGTGGGTGACGACGATGACGGTCCGGCCGTCATCGGCGAGGCCGCGGAGCATGTGCATCACCGAGCGGTCCATGCCGGGGTCGAGGCCGGAGGTCGGCTCGTCGAGGAACAGCAGCGACGGCTTCGTCAGCAGCTCCAGAGCCACGCTGACGCGCTTGCGCTGGCCCCCGGAGAGGCTGTGCACGGGCTGGTCGGCGCGTTGTTCCAGGCCGAGTTCGCGGATGACCTCGTCGACCCGGGCGCGCCGTTCGGCCTTGGCCGTGTCCTGCGGGAAGCGCAGTTCGGCGGCGTAGGAGAGGGCTTTGCGGACGGTCAGCTGCGCGTGCAGGATGTCGTCCTGCGGGACCAGGCCGATGCGCTGGCGCAGCTCGGCGTAGTCGCGGTAGAGGTCACGGCCGTCGTAGAGGACGGTGCCGTGGTTCGCGGGCCGCTGGCCGGTGAGGGCGTTGAGGAGCGTGGACTTGCCGGCGCCGCTCGGGCCGACGACGGCGAGCAGGCACTTCTCCCCCACCGGGAAGGACACGTGGTCCAGCAGCGTCTTGCGGCCGCGGTCGACGCTGACGGCGAGGTCCTGCACGTCGAGGGAGACCTCGCCGGTGTCGACGTACTCCTGGAGCTGGTCGCCGACGAGACAGAACGCCGAGTGTCCGATGCCGACGATGTCGCCCTGGCCGACGGCGGCGCTGGTGACGGGGCTGCCGTTGAGGTAGGTGCCGTTGTGGCTGCCCAGGTCGGTGATCTCGTAGGTGCCGTCGGGCAGGGCGCGCAGTTCGGCGTGCCGGCGGGAGACGATGAGGTCGTCGATGACCAGGTCGTTGTCGGTGGCGCGGCCGATGCGGACGGTGCGGGAGGGCAACGGCCGTACGGTCGTGGGCTGCCGGTAGGTGCCGGTGTGGGCGGGCATGGAGACGGCGGAGGGGCGTTCCGCGCTGCGCGGGGCGGGGGCGGGGCGGCCGGTCAGGGTCATGCGGGGTCCGTCGGCCGGATTGCCGAAGCGGATGACGCTGCCGGGTCCGACGTTCCATGCGTGGATGCGGCGGCCGTCGGCATAGGTGCCGTTGGTGCTGTCCTCGTCCTCGATGGTCCAGTGGCCGTCCACCGGCTTCAGCACCGCGTGGTGCCAGGAGACCCGGTCGTCGTCGATGACGATGTCGCTCAACGGGTCGCGCCCCACGTGGTAGTCGCGGCCCGGGATCATCACGGTGGTGCCCGTCTCCGTCTCCAGGACGAGCTCTGGTGCTACCGAGGGTTGCGCCATGGTCAAGATTCTACCGATTTGCCCTGATCTGCGCCTGGGCGCATCCGTGCAGGTCAGCCGACGGAAAGGCCGACGAAGGGGGCGGTGCGCTGCATCCGCAGAGCGTCGACGGACTCGGCGAGCAGTTCGTATTCGGTGGTGTCGTCACTGGTGGCGATGCGCACCAGCCGTCCGGCCGCCAACTCCTCGGCGACACGCTCCTGCTGGGCGGGATCCGCGCACCAGGCGCGCAGCAGCCCGGGCACGTCGGGCACGGTGGGGGCGACCGGCACGAGCGCGCCCGGTGGTAAGTGCTCGGCATCGGGCCGGGGATCGAGGCGCTGGGCGATCCAGGAGGCGCGGTCGCGCAGCCACCACAGCGCGAGGGCGAGGGTCGGTGCCCGGTAGGTTCCGAGGGGCACTCCGATGCGGCGGCCGTCGCAGACCCCGTACGCCGTGACGTGACACAGGAACTCGTCGTGCACGTGGCCCTCCCCCGGTGCCCTGCCCGTCCGCCGGCCCGGCCTGGCTTGGCCGGCGGCTCGCGTGCTGTGCGTGAGGGCGCCGTCGCTGGAGGTGAAAAGCGCTCTCGCAGGTCAGTATGTTCACTACTGAACCACTGTCACCACGACTTTCCGGCCACTCTCCTGGCATATTCACCTCCCGCGTTGGCCGAAATCCGGCGAGGGGTCGCAGCGGCCCACGACTCCGGAGGTGATCGACGCTCCCGGCGGGTGCGGGCAACGTGGTCGTACCGGGTCCGCAACGAGCAAAATCCGGGCCCTGACCAGCAGGTACGACTCCTTGGTTCCGCCTCACCGGCGGGGTCGACGGCCACCATGGCATCGCCCGCTTCTCGTGGGAACCGGTGAGCACCGCCGACGGCTCCGCGCCGGTCGCGGGTCGGATGTGATCACCCTGGACGGCCAGGACCGGATCAGGTCAGTGCTCGGGTTCCTGGACCGGGTGCCCGCCGGGGCGTGAGGACGGCCCCACGATGAGTTCTCCGGCGTCCGGCGGTCTGTACGAGGGAGAGACCGCCGACCAACCGGAGGATGTCATGGCGACCACGGCAGACCTGGACGCGGAGTTCACCGCGGTCCTGCGCAAGAGCCCCGCCGAGGGCGGCTGGACCTATCTGGTCTGGCCCCGGTCCGTCGAGTTCTTCGGCACCCGCGGCCTGGTCAAGGTCCGCGGGACGATCGACGGGCACCCGTTCCGCAGCTCCTTCATGGCCCTGGGGGACGGCACGCACAAGTTGCCCGTGAAGGCGGACATCCGCAAGGCCATCGGCAAGGAGGAGGGCGACTCGGTGACCGTGCGCCTGGAGGAACGGCTCGGCTCCTGACCTGTGCCGCCCGGGGCGGGCGCTCCGGGCGGCACGGAGGTGTCACTGCTTGACGACGGCGTCGATCCGGGCCAGCTCGTCCGCGTCGAAGTCGAGGTTGCGGATCGCGCCGACGCTGTCCTCGATCTGCCGCGCGCTGCTCGCGCCGACCAGCGCGGAGGTGACCCGGCCGCCGCGCAGCACCCAGGCCAGGGCCATCTGGGCCAGGGTCTGGCCGCGCGACGTCGCGATGTCGTTCAGGTCGCGCAGCCGGCCCACCAGGTCCTCGGTGAGCGCGTCCGAGTTCAGGAAGGGGCTGTCGCTCGCGGCCCGGGAGCCCTCGGGGATGCCGTCGAGGTAGCGGGCGGAGAGCACGCCCTGCTCCAGCGGGGAGAAGACGATCGAGCCGACCTGGAGCTCGTCGAGGGCGTCGAGCAGGCCCTCGTCCTCGGGGCGGCGGTCCAGCATCGAGTAGCGCGGCTGGTGGATGAGGAGCGGAGTACCCAGCTCGCCCAGGATGCGGGCGGCCTCGCGGGTCTGCTCCGCGGAGTAGTTGGAGACGCCTACGTAGAGTGCCTTGCCCTGCTGCACCGCCGAGTGCAGGGCGCCCATCGTCTCCTCGAGCGGGGTGTCGGGGTCGGGGCGGTGCGAGTAGAAGATGTCGACGTAGTCGAGGCCCATCCGCTTCAGGCTCTGGTCCAGCGAGGACAGCACGTACTTCCTGGAGCCCCACTCGCCGTACGGGCCGGGCCACATCAGGTAGCCGGCCTTGGTGGAGATCACCAGCTCGTCCCGGTACGGCGCGAAGTCCCGCTTCAGGAACGCGCCCAGCGCGGACTCGGCGGCGCCGGGCGGCGGGCCGTAGTTGTTGGCGAGGTCGAAGTGGGTGACGCCGAGGTCGAAGGCGCGGCGGAGGATGGCTCGCTGCGTCTCGACGGGGCGGTCCGGGCCGAAGTTGTGCCACAGGCCGAGCGAGAGCGCGGGGAGCTTCAGACCACTGCGTCCGGTGCGCCGGTAGGGCATGTCCGCGTAACGGTCGGGGTGTGCGGTGTACAACGCGACTCCAGGGTGTTGGCACGGTCGGGAGGAAACCGGTGTCCACTCTGGCGTGACCTGCGTCCATGCGTCCAACAGAAGAATCCGATGGAATTCAGCGGTTAGGCTTCTCAGTCATGGAACTGCGCCACTTGCAGCACTTCGTCGCGGTCGCCGAGGACCAGCACTTCACCCGCGCGGCGGAGCGCCTCCTGGTGTCCCAGTCGGGCCTGTCGGCGTCCATCCGGGCGCTGGAGCGCGAGCTGCAGACGCCGCTGTTCGTGCGCACGACCCGGCGGGTGACGCTCACCCCGGCAGGACGGGCGCTGCTCGGTGAGGCGGAGCGGATCCTGGCGCAGGTGCGCTCGGCCCACGAGGCGGTGGCCGCGGTGCAGGGCGTGCTGCGCGGGATGCTCGCGCTCGGGTCGGAGCAGTGCATCGCCGGGGTACATGTGGCGGGGCTGCTGGCGGCGTTCCGGCGGCGTCACCCAAACGTGGAGATCTGCCTGCGGCAGGCGGGCTCGGGGGCCCTCGCGGAGGAGGTCGCGGCCGGGCGTCTGGATCTGGCGTTCGCCGTGCGCACCGCCCAGGAGGACACCGACCAGCTGCGTGCCGTGCCGCTGACGAGCGAGCCGATGACGGTGCTGTGCCATCCGAGTCACCGGCTCGCCTCGGCCGGGGCGGCGGTGACTCCGGAGGATCTCGGCGGTGAGGTCTTCGTCGACTTCCATCCGGACTGGGGACCGAGGCGCACCACCGACGCCGCCTTCGCCGCGGCGGGGGTCCGCCGGAGCGTCGCCCTGGAGGTGAACGACGTGCACAGCCTTCTCGACCTGGTGGACGAGGATCTGGGCATCGCCGTGGTGCCGCGCCATTTCCGGCACAAGCGCGCCTCGCTGACCGCCCTGCCGGTGAAGGGCGCGGGGGACACCGTGTACGAGACGGTGGCGCTGCTGCCGCCCGAGCAGGCGACCAGTCCTGCCGCCCGGGCGCTGATGACCCTGCTGGACGCGGGAGGCCCGGCACCCTCCCCCGAGGGTGTCCAGGCCGGCTGACCCTCTCGGGGCCGGCGCGGGAGCCGTCCCGGCGGCTCCCGCCGTTCCCCATGGCGGAGGCCGGACGGACTGCCGACGCATGATCCCCGGCGATGCGCGATGGTGGACCTATGCATGCGAAGGACATCCTCATCGACGGTTTCAACCGCATCCGCGAAGAAGTCCACGCCACCGTCGGGGGTCTCGGGCCGGACGAGCTGATCGCCCGCCCCTCCCCCGACACCAACTCGATCGCCTGGCTGGTGTGGCACCTCACCCGCGTCCAGGACGACCACATGGCCGACGCCTTCGGCCTCGAACAGGTGTGGTTGTCCCAGGACTGGGAGAAGCGTTTCGGTCTCGACCTCCCCCGCCGCGACACCGGCTACGGCCACAGCCCCGCCAAGGTCGCACGGGTCCGGGTCGACTCCGGCGAGCTGCTCACCGGCTACCACGACGCCGTGCACGAACAGAGCGTGGGTGCGCTGCGGAGTCTCGCCGCCAAGGATCTGGAGCGCGTCATCGACGAGCGCTGGGACCCGCCGGTCACCCTGGGCGTGCGGCTGGTCAGCGTCCTGTCCGACGATCTCCAGCACATCGGACAGGCCGCCTACCTGCGGGGGCTGCTTCAGAGCGCGGCGGCGTAACCGGGCAGCACCACGTCCCGGATGAGGGCGTTGCGCTCGTCGAACGGGATGAACGCGCTCTTCAGGGCGTTGACGGTGACCGTGCGCAGATCCTCCACGGTCCAGCCCGCCTGCTCGACCAGCAGGGACATCTCGCGGGTCATCGTCGTGCCCGACACCAGGCGGTTGTCGGTGTTGAGGGTGACGCGGAAGCCGAGGTCCTTGAGCGCGGTGATCGGGTGCTCGGCGATCGACGTGGCGGCGCCCGTCTGGAGGTTGGACGTCGGGCACATCTCCAGGGCGATGCGCCGGTCGCGCACCCAGCCCGCGAGCCTGCCGAGCTTGCCGGCCGCGAGGTCCGGGATGTCGTCGGTGATGCGCACACCGTGCCCGATGCGCTGGGCGCCGCAGACCTGGAGGGCCTGGTGGATGCTGGGCAGGCCGTGCGCCTCACCGGCGTGGATGGTGAACGGCACGTTCTCGCGGCGCAGGTTCTCGAAGGCCGCCAGGTGGTCGGCGGGCGGGAAGCCGTCCTCGGCGCCGGCGATGTCGAAGCCGACGACCCCGGCGTCGCGGAACGCCACGGCCAGGTCGGCCGCCTCGCGCACGCGGTCGAACATCCGCATCCCGCACAGCAGGGTGCCGACCCGCACCGGGGTGCCCGCGGCAGCCGCCTTCGCCATGCCCGCCGCGAGGCCCTCCTGGACCGTCTCCACGACCTCGGCCATGGTCAGTTCGCCGTTGGTGTTCAGCTCGGGGGCGTAGCGCACCTCGCCGTACACGACCCCGTCGGCGGCCAGGTCGAGCACGTACTCCTCGGCCGTGCGCAGCAGGCCTTCGCGGGTCTGCATCACGGCGAGGGTGTGCTCGAAGGTGGCTATGTAGCGCACCAGGTCGCCGGAGTTGGCGGCCTCGTAGTACCAGGCGGCGAGCTCGTCCGGGTCGGTGGTGGGCAGGGTGTGGCCGACCGCCTCGGCGAGCTCCACCACGGTGGCGGGGCGCAGGCCGCCGTCGAGGTGGTCGTGCAGCACGGCCTTGGGGAGGCGGCGGATCAGATCGGTGTCTACGCGCGTAGCAGTCATGGCGGGTCTTTCCTCGGGCGGGCGGTTCGAGCGGTGGTTCGAGCCGGGGTCGCGAAGCGGCGGTGAAGGGGTCAGCCGGCGGGCTGGAGCAGGTCCCAGCGGTTTCCGTACAGGTCCTCGAAGACGGCGACGGTGCCGTACGGCTCGTGCCGCGGGTCCTCCAGGAAGGTCACACCGGCGGCTGTCATCCGTGCGTGATCGCCGGCGAAGTCCTCGGTGTACAGGAAGAACCCGACCCGTCCGCCCGTCTGGCTCCCGACCCGGGCGGCCTGGGCCTCCCCCTTGGCCCGCGCCAGCAGCAGACCGGTGCCGACCCCCGGAGTGCCGGGTTCGACGACGACCCAGCGGGAGCCGTCGGGCCGGGGGGTGTCCTCGGCGAGCCGGAATCCGAGGGCGTCGGTGTAGAAGCGGATCGCCTCGTCGTAGTCGTCGACGACGAGGGTGACCAGGGCGATACGTCTCATCAGAGCCTCTCGGGGCGGGCGGTTGACCGGTGAGGTTATACGTAAAACCCGGCCGATGGCAACTACCCGGCCGACTGCGGCCAAGTACCTGTAACTACTAGTATGTACATTGACCGTCGACGACTCCCGGAGGTCCCATGCCCTTCGTTCGCATCGACACGCTCCGGGCCGGTCCCGAGCGCCTCGCCGCACTCGGCCGGGCCGTGCACGACGCCCTGACGGAAACCATCGGCATCCCGCCCGACGACCGGTTCCAGGTGCTGACGGACCACAACGGCACGAGCGGAACCCTGCGTCACGACGACTACCTCGGCGTGCCCCGCGACGACGGCATCGCCTACGTCGCGATCACACTGCGCTCAGGCCGCACGCCCGCGCAGAAGAAGGCGCTCTACCGAAGGATCGCCGAGCTGGCCCACGCGTACGCGGGCACGGAGCCGCGCAACGTGTTCGTCGTCCTGACGGAGAACGAGTCGGCGGACTGGTCGCTCGGGGAGGGCGTGGCGCAGTACCTCGACCGGAGGTCCTAGGTCGTGTCCGCGAAGTCCCGTCGTCCGCCCGGAGGTTGGGCCGCGCGGCGTCTGGTGCGTGCTCTCGGCGTGCCGGGCGGAGACCCTCGTACGGGACGTACTCGGGGCTTCGCCCGGTGCGGCGAGAGGGCGTGCCAGGCGTCGCGCGGCAGGCGGGTCTTTGCGGACACGACCCAGGCACGGGCTTAGGGCTGTGGCCGGAGGTGTCCCGGCCCCTCCGGCCGCCGGCGTCCCCGCATGGAGATCACTGAGCCGCCCCGCACCCCGAGCAGCGCAAGGCGGACCTACGGGGGCGGCTGGGGCGGGAGATGGACATCTGGGTCGCGACGGCGGATGCCGAAGGGGTGCCGTGTCTGGTCCCGCTGTGGTTCGTGTGGCACGACGAGGCCGTGTGGCTGTGCACCCGGCTGACCAATCCCGCCGGCCGCAATCTGCGGGACGGCGGGCGGGCCCGGCCGGCCCTCGGGGACACCCGGGACGTCGTGCTCGTCGACGGTGAGGTGCGAACCCACCCGACGCCGGACGTGCCGTCGGCGGCGGCCGGGGCCTTCCGTGTGAAGACCGGTCGGGATCCGCGCGAGGACCCTGCGTCGTACGCGTTCTTCCACGTGCGGCCGCTCCCGGTGCAGGCATGGTGCGGAGTGCGGGAACTGCCGCGCCGGCATCTCATCCGGGAGGGCGTCCGGGCCGTGTAGACGCCTGTCAGCGGGCCTTGTGGTGCGCCCTGCCGAGCCGGTTCAGTTCCTCGTCGGTGAGGCGGATCGCGCCCGCTGCCACGTTCTCCGCGAGGTGGCCGGGGTCGCCAGTCCCCGGTATGGCGAGGACGTGGGGACCTTGGTGCAGGGTCCAGGCGATGCGGATCTGGGCGGGGCTCGCGCCATGGTCCCGGGCCACGGCGAGGACGTCCTCGCCGTGGGCGGTGACGGCGCCCTGCTCACCGGCCTCGCCCGCGACGGCGTAGAACGGCACGAAGGCGATGCCCTGTTCACCGCAGCGGCGCAGCACTTCGTCGGCGTCGGGGTCGGGGCGGTCGAGGGCGTACCGGTTCTGGACGCAGACCACGGGGGCTATGGCCTGGGCCTCGGCGAGATGGCGGGCCGTGACGTTGGAGACGCCGAGGTGGCGGATCAGGCCGGCCTCGCGCAGCTCCGCGAGCGCGCCGAAGTGCTCGGTGATGGATTCCCACGCGGGCATGCGGCGCAGGTTGACCACGTCCAGGTGGTCGCGCCCGAGCTGGCGCAGGTTCTCCTCCACGTGGCCGCGCAGGTCCTCGGGACGGGCCGAGGTGGCCCACGCGCCGTCGTAGGCCCGGTAGGGGCCCACCTTGGTGACGATGACCAGGTCGTCGGGGTAGGGCGCGAGGGCGCTGTTGATGAGTTCGTTGGCGGAGCGCAGGGACGAGAAGTAGAAGGCCGCCGTGTCGATGTGGTCGACGCCGAGGTCGATCGCCTTGCGCAGGACGCCGATCGAGCGGTCGCGGTCGCTCGGGGTGCCGTGGTGGAAGGCGGCGCTGCCCGTCAGCCGCATCGCGCCGAAGCCTAGGCGGTGGACGGGCAGGTCGCCGAGTTTCCAGGTGCCCGCGGCGGCCGCGGTGATCGTCTGTGAGCTCATCGGCGGAGTCTCACACACGGCACGCGGGCCGGCGAAGCCGGTTTACGGATACGTGTACGAGTTGAGGGTGGTGACGGCGGAGGCCGGGTTGCCGCGGTCGTAGTGGTCCACGGCGAGGAAGTTGGGCTTCTTGCGGGCGGCCGGCTGGCAGAACCTCTGGGCGCGGTCGGCCAGTTTGGTGTTGTCCGTACCGGCGGTGCCGGTGAGCGGGACGTCGCGGAAGTGGTTCATGACGAACAGCGGGCGGAATCCCGGTTCGGTGCGGGTCAGCGGGATGTTGGTGTCGGCCCCGTACCAGCGGCTGTAGCAGGACCAGTCGGAGGTGCCGAGGCCAGAGCCCATCGACCAGTAGTTCTCGACGGTCCACTCGGGCTGGTACATGACCCCGAAGCTGTCCCGGGTCAGGCCCGCGGCCTGGTCGGCGGAGCGGCTGTGGTCGGTGAAGATCAGCAGCCGGTCTCCGGCGGCGGCCAGCTCCGTCATCGTCGGCCAGCCGCTCTGCCGCACGCCGGCGAGATCAGGTCGGTAGAGCACGTCCGACAGGCCGTTGACGCGGGCGAGTTCGGCACGCAGGACGGCCGGATCGACGTAGTCCTCCAGGAAGACGGTGACGAACTGGTCGGGGTGGGCCTTCAGGAAGTCGACCATGCGCTGGAGGTCGACCCAGAGGGCCACGGGCCTGCTGACGAGGGTGCAGCTGTTGTGGCAGAGGATCGCGCCGTCCGGCGTCTGGTGGATGTCGAGCATGAATCCCCGCACACCGTCTGCGAGTTGGCGTTCGATGCCGCGGGTCTGATTGGGCACGAGGTTGACGAAGGGCGGGGCGAAGCCGCCGTCGACGCCGTTGGCGTAGGCGTTGTGCGTGGTGAGGAACGTGACCTGGTCCAGGGTGCGCCGGTCCTGCGGCGGCATGGGCTGGGTGGCGGGCGTGACCGGGGTGAGGTACCAGGCGGCGAGGTCGCCGGATCCGCCGAGGGCGAGCCGGGCGGGGTAAGTGGCGCCGGGCGGCTTGGGGGCGACCGTGAGGTGGCGGGTGGTTCCCGGGGCCTTGAGCGTGTAGCGGTCGGCGCCGATCGGGTCGATCTCCCATCCGGCGTCGCCGCTCGTGCAGTCGACGGTCGCGGCCTGGTCCCCGCTGCGGCCGAGGCACCTGCCGGGCGCGTCGGTGTTCTCCAGGAGGTACGAGGAACCGCTCGGCGTCAGCCGCCACTGCTGGCGGTCCTCGTTGCCGCGGGGTCTGTGCTGCTCGACCGCCCCGCCGGTGTCGGCCGCGTTGAGGCCGGTGGTGGCGCTCTGGACGTAGTACGCGCCCGGAGCCGGAGCGGCAGCGGCAGCGGGCTGGGGTGCCACGACCGCGGCGGCCAGTGCCGCGGTCGTGGCGAGCAGGGCGTGGGGGGTGCGTAGGCGCATGAGGGTGCCCTTCGGTCAACCGTCAGGTTCATGACATCCCGCATGACACCACGCCGCACGGTCCCGCGTCAGCAGTACAGGTTGCCTCCGGGTGACGTCCCGAGGATCTGTGTGAACCGCTGGTAGTTGTTCACTCGGCTCTGCACCTGCGCCGGGTTCTTGCCGTCGCACTCCAGGGAGCCGTTGATGCTGCGGATCGTCTGGCCGAATCCGGCGCCGTTCACCATGGCGTTGTGCGGAGTCATACTGCCGGGGCCCGTCTGGGTGTTCCAGTACCACAGGGCCGTCTTCCAGGCGACGGCCGAGTCGTTCTGCACCAGCCAGGGGTTGTTCAGCAGGTCGATGCCGAGCGCGTCGCCCGCGGCCTTGTAGTTGAAGTTCCAGCTCAGCTGGATGGGACCGCGCCCGTAGTAGGCGGCCTGTCCGGCCGGACAGCCGTAGGGCTGCCCCCAGTCGCAGTAGTGCGGGTAGTTGGCGGTGTTCTGCTCCACCACGTGCACCAGACCGCCCGTCTCGTGGCTGACGTTGGCGAGGAAGGCGGCGGCCTCCTGCTTCTTCACCGTGTCGCCGCCGGTGTTGGCGAAGCCGGGGTAGGCGTTCAGGGCCGCGGTCAGGCCGCTGTAGCTGTAGAACGAATTCCGGTTCGGGAACATCTGGTTGAACTGCGCCTCGCTCACCACGAAGCGCGCGTTGGGCGTGCCCGGACCGCTGTCGCAGGCGTACGGCTCCCAGTACCAGGTGCTGATGACCGGGTCGTAGCCCGGGTTGGCGTGCTCGGCGATGTACGCCTTGCCGTCGGTGTAGCGGACGATGTCGCCGGCGTTGTACGACTTCCCGGCCGTCCAGTTCGGATAGCTGGAGCAGGCGGCGGCCGAGGCGTCCGCGGCGGGCAGGAGCACCGGCGCGGCGCCGGCGAGGACGAGGGTGGCCAGGGCTGCGGAGATACGGCGTCTCGACACGGGTTCAACTCCTTCGCGGAGCACGGCCGCACCCTGACGAGGGCAGGGTGGAGCAGGCCCTCGATCGCACGCACCGGTGGTCCGGTCACGGCGTGGGGGCGGCCGTGGTGGGGGGCTGTGGAGGCACACTCAACCGCTTTGGTCTGTACCAGTCAAGGGTGTAGACCAGTCAGGTATGGACCTGTCGCATCCGCGCTGGTTGACGGCCCGTCATTCCCCGCGGGGCGCGCACACGCGTGCGCCCCTGACGGCGAGGAACCGGCCGACACACCCCCGGATCCCCGCCACGCGGCGCCCGACCGTGAGAATTCCCCCATGACCACCACACCCCACCCCCTCGTCACCCACGCCCGGCGACTGGCCCACGATCTCCTCGTCCCGCAGGCCGAACGCGTCGACCAGGAAGGGGTGCCGGCGAGCCATGTCGAGGCGGTGAAGCGGGCCGGGCTGCTCGGCGTGGTGGCTCCCCGGGAGTACGGCGGGGCGGACGCGCCCGTGGCCGTGGCCCGGGAGACCGCGGAGATCCTGGCCGGGGCGTGCTGCTCCACATGGTTCGTGCAGACACAGCACCACACACCGGTGAAGCTGCTCGCCACATACGACTCGCCGGTCCGGGAGAAGCTGCTGCGTCCGCTGGCGGCCGGAGAGCTGATGGCCGGCATCGCCTTCGCCCATGTCCGCGCCTTCCCCCGGGTGCCGGTGCGGGCCGTTCCCCGGCAGGGCGGCTGGCAGTTCGACGGGAGGGTGCCCTGGTACACGGGCTGGGGTCTGAACGACGTGATGCTGCTGGCCGGGGTGACCGACACGGCCGAGGTGGTGTTCGTGTGCGTCGAGGCGCGCGAACAGCCGGGGCTGACGCCGTCGGCGCCGATGCGGCTGGCGGCCCTGAGCGCCGCCCGCACGGTGTCCCTGGAGCTGGACGGCCTGTGGGTGCCGGACGAGTCCGTCGTGCTGCGCACCCCGCAGCAGGAGTTCGCCCTGGTCGACCTCGCCCGGGCCGCCAACACCGGTCCGGCCGTGTTCGGGGTGGCGTACGCGGCGCTGGACCTGGTGGCGCGGGCCCCGGACGGCGAGGAGACGGCCCGCTCGCTGCGGGTCCGGCTCGACGAGGTCCGCCGCGAGGCCTACGCCCTGGCCGACCGGCCCGCCCCCGCGGACTCCGTCCCGGAACGCCTGGCCGTGAAGACCCGTGCCCACGGCCTTCTGCGCGCGGCCACGACCGCGGCGATCGTGGCCGGGGGCGGCCGGTCCATGGACCTGGACAGCCCGGCGCAGCGGCTGGCGCGCGAGGGGATGTTCCTGCTGGTGCAGGGCCAGACGGCCGAGGCGCGCAGGACGCACCTCGGCTCGCTGGCGTCCGGCTAGCCGAGACGGGGCACGGTGGACGCCCGGTCCTTACGGGGCGGGATCCTCCCGCAGAACTCCGCCTCGAGGACGTCGGTGTAGAGGGAGGAGTCCGCCAGCCAGTCTCCGTTGATGTTGAAGGTGAGCTGGTGCTCGCCGTCCAGAGTGCCGGCCATCGCCGACAGGGAGCCGTTCGTACGGCCGCTCTTGCCCACCACCTTCACTCCGCAGGAGAGCTGTGCGAACTCGACCCCGAGCCCGTACCCGGTGCCGTGACCGGCCGGGACCTCGTCGAACATCTTCTTCAACTGCCGCTGGGGCAGCAACTTGCCCTTCACCAGGGCGCGTTGGAATCGGTTCAGGTCTCCACTGGTGGAGATGACGTCGCCGGCCGCGCCCAGCCAGGTCATGTTCTGTTCGGTGGCGTCGTGGATCTCGGCGTCGGGGGCGTCCTGGTGGAGCCGGGAGTAGCCGACGGGGTGGGGCTTCGGCATGTGGGGCGCCGTGCCGGGGAACGACGTCCCGCGCAGCTTCAGCGGCCGGAGGATGCGGCGGGTGATCTCCTGGGCGTAACCGTGGCCGGTGGCCTTCTCGATGACCATGCCCGCGATGACGAAGTTGGTGTTGGAGTAGGCCGGTTCGCGCTCCGGGCCGGGCTGCGGTGCGCGCCGCAGGGCGATCGCCACGAGTTCCCCGGGCGTGTGGGTGTCGTACCGGTGCTCGGGGAAGCCGGGCCCGGCGCTGTCGTGGCTGAGGACGGGGTCGTCGGTGTGGTTGGCGATGCCGCTGGTGTGGTTGAGGAGCTGGCGCAGTGTGACCTTGGTGCCGTCGTAGCCGTTGCCGTGCAGCAGGCCGGGCAGCCATCGCTCGACCGTGTCGTCCAGGTCCAGTCTGCCCTCCGCCTCCAGTTGGAGCAGGACGGTGGCGACGAACGTCTTGGTGATGCTGGCGCCGCGGAAGTGATCGCCGGCCGACCGCTCTCGTCCGGTGCCGGTGTCCGCGAAGCCGGCCCGGCCGAACCAAGTCCCCTCGCTGTCACGTGCCTTGGCCGCCGCTCCGGGGAGGCCGCCCTGCTCGACCAGTGCGCGTAACGCGGTCCGGGTGGCCTCGTGGCCGTGCGGGTGATCCGCTGCCTGCGCCGCCGGGGCGACTGCCGCCGTTCCGGCGCACAGCGCCAGGGTCAGGGTGAGCGGAACGGTGCGTGCGAAGCGCTGCTTCATGGGTCTGTGCCTCCTGGTCACCGAGGGGCGGTGCTGCCTCTCGGTGACCAGGACGCCCGCGCCCGGCTCCAGGGTTGATCTTCGGACGGTGCGGTGGCCGGTCGCGAGCCGGCAGCCGCACCCCCGCGGCGCCGGCTCGCGACCGGCACGAAGGGGGCGCGGCGGCGGGCCGGTCAGCTCGCGGCGGCCAGCAGCGGGGTGCGGCCGAGCGCCGCGGAGAACTGGTCGACCACCTGGCCCAGCGCCTCGATGGCGTCGGGCGCGACGGTCAGCGAGCCGTCGTCGTGGGCGGTGAGGTCCTTGTCGAGGGTGAACCAGCCCTGCACGACGTGGGCCGCGCCCATGGAGTTGAGGACCGGGCGCAGCGCGTAGTCGATGGCCAGGACGTGGGCGACGCTGCCGCCCGTGGCGAGCGGCAGCACGGTCTTGCCGGCGAGTGCGTACTGCGGGAGCAGGTCCAGCAGGGCCTTCAGGACACCGGAGTAGGACGCCTTGTAGACGGGTGTGCCGACGACGACGCCGTCGGCCCGGGCGAACAGCTCGGTGGCCTCGACGATGGCGGGGTGGCGGAAGTCCGCGCCCAGCAGGGCCTCGGCGGGGATGGTGCGCACGTCGAGCGGGATCACGTCGTGACCCTGGGCCACCAGCCGCCGGTCCAGGTGGCGGAGCAGGCGGCTGGTGCGGGAGGAGGCGGAGGGGCTGCCGGAGACGGACAGGACGGTGGCCATGGGGCGCTCATTTCCGGGAGAAGGCGCGAGGGCGCGGGGCACCGCCGCGTCCGGGACGTCGGGTCCCGCGGGTGTGCCCGGGATGGCGGGTCAGGAGGGGAACGCACCGCCCGGGATGAGCCGTCGGTACGACACGGGCCGGCCGACGACGGATACGGCGGTGAGGAGAAGCGGCGAGCCGGGAGACTCAGGCTGCGGCGCGACAGGATGCGCTGGAGACGCGTGCGAGGTCGACGTGGCGTCGCCGCGTGAGGTCCAGTCGCATGGTCATGCCATGGATCGTGGCAGTGGCGGTCGTGGACCGTCAAGGAATGCGCGGCTCATCTCGTATCCCGGACCGGCCGTTCAGGAACGGCACCCCGGAAGTGCCGTGCACGCCCGCCCGGTTCTGCACGATCCGAGCGGGCGCGTTTGCTGCCTGGCGAACGGCGGCGGTCTCAGTGGTCGTCCGCGGGAACGACCACGAGGAAGGCGTCCGACTCCAGGTCCATCACGACGGTGGCCGGCTCACCCTCGGCACGGCGGCGTGCCGCGTACTCCTCAGCGGGCCACGATCCGCGAGGAGACCCCGCCGGGAACCGCTCCAACACCTTCGCGCCGATGGCCGTGGTCACGTCCGCTGCCCTCCCTGCTCCTCGTCGCCCGGGGGGCGACGTCGCCGGTCGCTGTCGTACACATCCGGATGCCCCCGATCCGCCCGGACATGTACCGCGGGACGGATTCCGCACGCCCCGTCGACCTCTACACATAAAGGGGAAATAAGAGCAGAATGACACGTACGCGGCGATTACCGCACACCCCTCCAGAAGCGGTCGCCCTGCACCACGAAGGAGACGAGTCATGGCCAACGTCTCGCCCACCAGAGGTGACATCACCACCCACCCCGACGCCTCCGAGATGCGTGACCGGTACGCCCGCATGCTCGGCGGCCGCGATGTGGCGCTCGTGGACGGACCGGTGTTCCTGCTCGGTCTGTACTGCGCCGCCTCCCCGTGGATAGTCCACTACACGACCAGCCAGCCCGCCCTCGTGACCCACAACCTGATCATGGGCATCGCGATCGGCCTGCTGGCGCTCGGGTTCACCCGCGCTCCCGAGCGCATGTACGGCCTGAGCTGGGCCATGTGCGCCCTGGGCGTCTGGATGATCATCTCGCCGTGGGTCGTCGGCGAAAGCCCGGACGCCGGTGTCGTGTGGAACAACATCGTCATCGGTGCACTGGCCGTGATCCTGGGGCTCGTGTGCGCCGGCACGGCGGCGAAGGCCACGCCCAGGCCGTAGCGGACACCGGAGAGGAGCCCAAGGCCGGTCCGCCCCCCTGGACCGGCCCGTTCGTGCCCGCCTCCTGGTGCCGCGCTCGTACCCCCCTCCTGGTGCCGCGCCCGGGAAGCGCTGCGCCACGCCCCCGATGACCTCGGGGCCCGTCCCGCTGCGGGCACGGGTGAGGTGCCCGCCGAGCACGCCGCTCCCCCGGCGGGGAGGATGCTCCGGCTCTTGCCGTTCGTCGTCATGACGGCCCGTGCAACGGACGGCCGGCTGCGTGACGTCCCCGCGCGTCCGCCACGCATGTGCGGCTAGGACGTGTACAGGTACGGCGTCGTGGTCGTCAGCGGCAGGAAGCCGATCCGTTCCAGGATCGGCCGGCTCTGGTCGGAGGCGTCGACCTGGAGGTAGCGGTAGCCGCGAGCCCCGGCGGCCCGGGCACGGTGGGACACCAGGGAGCGGTAGATGCCCCGGCCGCGCCAGCCCCGTACGGTGCCGCCGCCCCAGAGGCCGGCGAAGGGCGTGCCGGGAACGAGTTCCATGCGGGCCGCGCTCACCGGCTCGTCGCCGGCCATCGCCACGACGGCGACGACGGTGTCCGGGTCCGCCGCCAGCCGGGCGAGGAGCTGATGGCGCAGCCAGGAGCTGTCCGCGCCGAACGCGTCCTCGTGGACGCGGGCCACGAGGTCGACGCCCGCCGGGCCGGTGACCGGCTCGACGCGCACGCCTTCGGGTGGTTCGGCGTCGAGGGCGACCGCGGCGACCTCGCCGATCATCAGCGTCTCCGCGGGCTCCGGCGTGAACCCGGCCGCGCGCAGCCGCCGCCCGAGGTCCGCCGGCCGGTCGTGCCCGTAGAGCTTCCACTCGAAGTCGAGACCGAGCCCCGAGTAGTGGCCGATCTGCGCGGCGATCGCCGCATCCGCACCGGCCTCGTCGAGACCGGACCACAGAATGCCGTTCCAGTCCTGCGCGGAGGCGACCTGGCGGACGACACCGCCGGTCCGCTCGACACGGGCGCCGGGACCGTCCGGGCGCGCTCCCGCACGCAGGTCACGGTCGAAGAGTGCGAGCAGCTCGGCATGATCCACGCACCCACCTCAGCAGGCACCGGGCCGGCCCGGCAACGGGTTTTACGGTGCGGTCGCGCAGGCCCGGGTCGGCCTCGGCCGGATGGTTTTCGGCTCATGGCCGGCGGAATCGGGTGTGCCGCACCGCCGGTGCGGCCACTGCTCGTGCGCGAGGTGGCACCTGACGTGATGACGGACGGTCCGGATCCGGAACTCGTCGGCCAGGTCCGCGAGTTGCACATCCGGCTCCACCAAGGGCGTGGCTGAGGCCCGGCACGGCCGGGACGGGCACCCGCCCGAGATGCAGGGCCGCTCGGACGAACCTACGATCGTTTTCAGTTGGACCAGGCGTAAGACCAGGCGTACGCGCCGGTCTCCCCGACGGGGGGAGGCACATGTCCTCATTGCCGGCACGTCGGCTCATGGCCGTCTACGTCGCGCTGGTCACGGCTGTCACCGTTGTGTACATGACCGTGCCGGTGATGGTCCCCGTGATGTGGGCCGTGATGGGGCTTGCCGGGGTCGCCGCCGTCCTGATCGGCACCCGCCTCCACCGGCCCGCCCACCCGTGGCCCTGGTGGGTCCTGGCGGCCGGCCTGCTGGTCTTCGTCGCGGGCGACACGTACTACTTCGTGATGGAGCAGTATCTGGGGGCCTCCAACCCGTTCCCGTCCCCGGCCGACGCCTGCTACCTGGCCATGTACCCGCTCATCGCGCTCGGCCTGTCGGGGCTGGTGCGGCACCGGTGGGTCGGCCGCGACGTGCCGAGCCTGCTCGACGCGCTGATCGTCACCGCCGGCCTCGCGCTGCCCGTGTGGGTCTACCTGGTGCAGCCGCTGACCGAGGTCCAGGGCCTGACCTGGCAGCAGCGGGCCATCAGCATCGCCTACCCCCTCGGCGACATCCTCGTTCTGGCCCTGCTGGTCCGGCTGCTCACCCCTAGCCCGGTCAACGGTTCCAATCGCGCCGTACGCCTGCTGGTCGCCGGCACCGTGACCCTGCTCGTCACCGACATCGCCTACGGGATCCTTCAGCTGAACGATGTGTGGGAGACCGGCAGCTTCCTGGACCTCGGCTGGGTCGCCTTCTACACCGCCTGGGGACTGGCGGCGCTGCATCCGTCCATGGTCGAGCTGACGGCCTCCGTGCCCCGGCGGGAATCCCTGCTGCCGCCGCCACGCCGGCTGGTCATGCTCGCCGTGGCCACGCTCATCGCCCCGGGGATCCTGCTCTGGGAGGCGCTGAGCGGCCAGACGCGGGACGCCGCCGTGATCGCGGCCTTCTCCGGCGTGCTGTTCCTCCTGGTGATCCTGCGGCTGGCGGGGATGGTCGTCGCACATCGCCACGCGGTCCGCAGGGAGCTCGCCCTGCGGACGGCCGCCGCTTCGCTGGTCTCCGCCTTCCGGCAGGAGGAGGTGGACCTGTCCTGCCGAGCGGCGGTCGACCGGCTGATGGGGCCGGACGTACCGCACCGGACCATGCTGCTGCCGCGGGAGCGCGCGGCGGAGCTGGGCGCCCGCGAGACCCGGCTGGTGAGCCCGGCCGCCCTCGACCCCGACATCTGCACCGGCCTGAACGGCCTGCCGTCCGTCCTGGCCTGCCCCATGACGCAGCCGGACCGTCCCGCCGGGGCCGTGCCGGGCGTCCTGCTGGTCGCCGCCCCCGAGCGGCAGCTGAACGAGACCCGGAGCTCCCTGGAGATCCTCGCCTCCCACGCGGGTCTGGCCATGGAGCGGGTCGCACTGCGGCAGGAAGTCGTCCGGCGGGAGAACGAGGCGTACTTCCGCACCCTCGTCCGCAACGCCTCCGACGTGATCCTGATCCTGGAGGACGACGACACCATCCGGTACGCCAGCCCCTCGGCGCGGTCCGTGTTCGGCACCGACGACCTCGTGGGGGTGCCGCTGCCGCAACTGGTGGATCCGGGCGACCAGGACCGGGCCGCGCGGGGACTGACCGCCGTACGGGAGCGGGGGCAGTGGTCGGGGCACGACCACTGGTGGGTGCGGCGCCGGGACGGGCGCGTCGAGGTGGAGGTCCGGTGCAGCGACTTCCGCGACGAGCGCACCGTGTCCGGTCTGGTGGTGACCCTGCGGGACGTGACCGAGCAGCGGCGGCTCGAACAGGAGCTGACGCAGCGGGCCTTCCACGACTCGCTGACCGGTCTGCCCAACCGGACCCTGCTGCTGGAGCGAATCGAACGCGCCCTGCTGCGCGGGCGCCGCGAGTCGTCCCTGACCTGTCTGCTCTTCATCGACCTCGACGACTTCAAACTGGTCAACGACACGATGGGGCACGGCGTCGGCGACCATCTGCTGGTCGCCGTCGGCAACCGGCTGTCCCGGACGCTGCGGCGCACCGACACCGCGGCCCGGCTCGGCGGTGACGAATTCGCCGTGCTGATGGAGGACGCCAAGCAGCCTCTGGACGCAGAACTGCTCGCCGCCCAGGTGATCCAGACGCTGAGCCGGCCCTTCGACCTGGCCGACGAGTCGGTGACGGTGTCCGCGAGCGTGGGTGTGGCCACCGCGCGCGACAGCACGGACGCAGAGGAGCTGCTCGGCCATGCCGACCTCGCGCTGTACGCGGCGAAGGCGGCGGGCAAGCGGCAGTGGCGCCGGTTCAAGCCGCTGCTGCGCAGCCGCATGGTGGAACGCCACGATCTGCAGTCCCAGCTGGCCCGGGCGGTCGCCGACAAGGCGTTCGCGCTGCGCTACCAGCCCGTCGTGGACATCGCGGCGGGCGAGGTGGTGGGGTTCGAGGCGCTGGTCCGCTGGCCGCACGAGCAACGGCCGCCCGTCATGCCGGACCAGTTCATCAGGCTGGCCGAGGAGACCGGGCACATCTCCCCGCTCGGCGCATGGGTGCTGGAGAACGCGGTCAGCGACATCGTGGACCTGCAACGCCTGCCCGGGCCAGCCCGGCCGCCGTACGTCAGCGTGAACGTCTCCGCCCGTCAGTTCCGCGACGCCGGGTTCATCGAGCAGGTCGGTGAGGCGCTGAGCACACCGGGGCTGGAGCCGGGCTCGCTGCAGCTGGAGCTGACCGAGACGGTGCTGCTGCAACGCGACGACCGCCTTCAGACGGTGCTGAACACGCTCAAGGAACTCGGGGTGCACATCGCCGTCGACGACTTCGGCACCGGCTTCTCCTCGTTGCGCTACCTGCGGGACTTCCCCATCGACGTGTTGAAGATCGACAAGTCGTTCATCGACGACATCGTGCGTGACGCCCAGCAGGTCGCCCTGGTCGAGGGCATCGTGAGGATCGCCGACACCCTGGGTCTCCAGGTCATCGCGGAGGGCATCGAGGACGCGGCCCAGCGGGATCTGCTGGCCGGGATGGGATGCCGGTTCGGGCAGGGGTACCTGTTCGCCCGGCCGATGACCGTGGAGCAGAGCGCGCGGGTGCTGCGGGAGCCGAGCGCCCGTCCGTTCGCGTCGCCGCCGGCGCGGCGGCCCCGGATCGACGCCGCCCGGGGACGCCGGGAGGCACGCTGGGCGGATCTGGAGCATCTGCGGCGCACCAGCCCGATGAGCGACGCGGTCCTGGACGAGGTGCGCGGGCGGCACATCCGCAGCGGCGACCACTGGCTGATCGACTTCGCGTCGTGCAACTACCTGGGCTTCGACTGGGACCCGGAGGTCATGGGGGCCGTCGAACCCGCCGTGCGCCGCTGGGGCACCCACCCCAGCTGGTCGCGCCTGCTGGGCAGTCCGCGGCTGTACCCCGACATCGAGGAGCGGCTCGCCGCGCTGCTGGGTGCGCCGGACACGCTGCTGCTGCCGACGCTGACACTGGTCCACTCCTCGGTGATTCCCGCCCTCGCCGAGGACGGGCACGTGTTCGTGGAGGCGACCGCGCACCGCACGGTCTACGACGGCTGCGTGGTGGCCCGGGCCCAGGGCGCCACCCTGCACCGTTTCCACGCCGAGCGGCTCGACGAACTGCAGGCCCTGCTGGCCGGTGTGCCACCGGGCACGCCGCGGCTGGTGTGCCTGGACGGCGTCAACAGCATGAGCGGCAACATCCCCGACCTGCCGGCCCTGGCGGCGGTGTGCCGCTCGCAGGGAGCGACGCTGTACGTCGACGACGCGCACGGCTTCGGCGTGATCGGTGAGCGCGGGCCGGACGAGGCGTGCCCCTACGGCATGCGCGGCAACTGCGTGGTGCGGCACACCGGGGAGTCGTACGACGGGATCGTGCTCGTGGGCGGCTTCTCCAAGGCGTACTCGTCCCTCCTGGCGTTCCTCGCGCTGCCGCCGGAGCTGAAGAACCGGCTGAAGACCGCGGCGGCGCCCTATCTGTACTCGGGTCCGTCGCCGACGGCGTCGCTGGCCACGGCCCTGGCCGGGCTGGACGTCAACGACCGCAGGGGCGACGTGATCCGCGCCGATCTGTACCGCAAGACGGTCCGGGTGCTCGACCACCTGGAGGGCTTGGGGGTGCACAGTCTGAACTCGGACCGGTTGCCGATCGTGGAGGTGCCGCTGGCGAACCCCGCGGACCTGGACGCGGTCGCGGCCTTCCTGTGGGAGGAGGGCGTCTACGTGACCCTGGCCGCCTACCCGCTGGTCCCGCGGGACCGGGTGGGCTTCCGGGTCCAGCTCACCGCCCTCAACTCCGACGAGGACATCGACCATCTGAACGCGACGATGACCCGGTTGTCGGAACGTTTCCCGCTGCGGCTGAAGGGCTAGACGGCCATGACGACGCACAACGACGACGTGGACTGGGACCGCTGGCCGGTCGCCGACTACCTCGCGGAGAACTACCGCGAGGTGCACGCGTCGGACGCGGCGGTCATCGCACACCACTCGGCGTTCTACCGGGGACTCCCGCCCGGCGGAATCGCCCGGTCGGTGGAGTTCGGGGCGGGCCCGAACCTGTATCCGCTGATGCTCGCCTCGGCCGCCTGCCGCAGGATCGACGCCGTGGAGGCCGGGACGAGCAATGTCGCCTATCTCGAGGACCAGATCTGCCACCGTCTCGACGCGAGCTGGCTGCCCTTCCACGCACTGTGCCGAAGCCTCAACCCCTCGGTGCCCCCGACGCTGGCGGGGGCGCTGGCCCCGGTGAACGTCGTCCACGCCGATGTCCGGTCCCTGCCCCCGGGCACCTACGGACTGGCCTCCATGCACTTCGTCGCCGAGAGCGTCACCGAGGACTTCGCCGAGTTCGCGGACTTCTGCCGCACCTTCGTCCGCACGGCCCGGCCGGGCGGCCACCTGGTCGCCGCGTTCATGGAGAACATGCCGACCTACCGGATCGGGCCTGCCTCCCGCTGGCCGGGCTGCCCGGTGAACCCGACCACCGTCACGGAGGTCTTCGCCCCGCTGACCCGGGACCTGGACGTGACCCACATCGACATGGACCCGACCCTGCCGGACTACGGCGATTCGGGGATGGTGCTGCTCACGGGCGTGGCGGAGGCGGTGTGACCGCTGCCGGTCAGCCGTCCGCCCCGGGCCGGAACCTCCGGCGCAGCACCACTCCCCCGGCGACCAGCGCAGCGGCCGCCGCGACCGCCTGGAGGGCGTGATCAGCGCCCGTGTGGGCCAGGTCGCCCCTGGCGTGCGGCACGGTGCGCGGGGCCGGTACCGGGGCCGGGTGGGTCCGGGGCGGCGCGACCGGCTCCGGCTGCGGCTCCGGCTTCGCCGGGTGCTCGGGGCGGACCCGGTCGTGGTCGCCGGGGCCTTTCGAGGACGCGTCGCCGGTAGCCGGGTTGCCGATGCCCACCACGTTCACCGAGTTGCCCGTGACGTCGGCGGGGAGGTCGACCGGCAGGTGCACACCGTTGCCGGAGACCACACCGGGGGAAGCCTTTCCGCTGCCCTCGGCGTTCGCGCCGCCGGAGCCGCCCGGCCGCCCGGCCCGCCCGTCGTCCCGGCCGGCGCAGCCGTTGCCGGCGGCGGGGTTCAGGAGCCCCACCACGTTCACGGTGTTCCCGCACACGTTCACCGGGGCGCGCACCGGCAGCTGGAGGGTGTTTCCGGAGACCACCCCCGGCGAACCGGCCGCCGAGCCGTCCGCACCGGAACCGGCGTACGCGGGGACGGTCACGGCCATCGCGCCCGAGGCGGCGGCGACGGCGATCACTCCGTTTCGGGTAACCCTTCGCATGGGACCCTGCCTTCCAGACATCGTCGACGGGCACTCACCCGCAACGGAGAGAACGCCGGGCCCCCGGTCCGAGTTATGGCTTATCCGCCTTTCACTCCATCGAGCGGGCAGGTTGTCGAACTAGCGGTAAAGCCCTTCGTACGCGGGTTTCGCGCACGGACGCCCCAGGGGCGGCGGACCGGGCGCGCGGACTCGCCGCACGGGCCGTCCGCCCGGAGGCGAGGCTCGTGGGGCGCGCTTATGGTGGGCGAGGGCACCGATCCGGTCCGCTGCGGGACGTCCCGCGTACCTGGAGGCATCGATGCTGGCCAAGCTGTCCACGCGCCCCTCGATACGGCGCTGCGCGGTCACCGGCACGGCCGGGCTGGCCCTGCTGGGCACGGCACTCCCGGCCGCCGACGACCCTCCGCCGGGCCTTACGCGCTTCTACGACCAGAAGGTCGCCTGGTCACGCTGCACGGGCATGGACATGCCGAAGGACCTCCAGTGCGGGAAGGTCACCGTCCCGCTCGACTACGCCGAACCAGGGAAGGGCACCCTCGACCTCGCCGTCGCCCGTTACCGGGCCACGGGCAGGTCCCGGGGCTCGGTGCTGCTGAACTTCGGCGGCCCCGGCGGCCAGGGCGTGGCCCAACTCGCCATGGGCGGCAAGGACTTCATGGGCCTGACCAACGGCTATGACGTCGTCTCCTTCGACCCGCGCGGCGTGGGCCGCTCCTCGCCGGTCAGCTGCGGGAACGCCTCCACCGCCGCCCTGGACGCCACGGACGGCAACGCCGGCACGGCCGATCCCGGTGCCGTGCTCGATGAGCTGCGCGCGGCCGCGACCGAGTGCGCCGAGCACTCGGGTCCGGTCCTGCCCCACATCGGCACGGTCAACGCCGCCCGCGACCTGGACGTCATGCGGGACGCCCTCGGTGACGACAAGCTCAACTACCTGGGTTTCTCCTACGGCAGCCGGCTCGGCGCGGTGTACGCGGCCCAGTACCCCGAGAAGGTCGGCAGGATGGTGCTGGACGGCGTCGACACCCTGACCGAGCCGCTGACCGACCAGGGAGTGGCGAGCGCCCAGGGGCAGCAGACGGCACTGGAGAGTTTCCTGACCTGGTGCACCGAGGACATCGCGTGCCCGTTCGGACGGAATCCCCGAGAGGCCCGGGAACACGTCGTGGAGGTGGTCGAGTCGCTCGACAAGGACCCGCTGCCGACCGACTTCGGTGAGGCGTTCACCGGTCAGGACTTCGCGGGCGCTCTCGGGCAGGGCCTCTACAGCAGGGAGCTGTGGCCCTCGCTGCAGCGGGCCGTCGGCCAGCTGCTCGAGGACGGTGACACCCGCGGCCTGGAGGCGTTTCTGTCCGGCGGCTTCACCCTGCCGCTGCGGCGCACCCCGCACGCCGGACTCACCGACCCGGCTGACATCCCCCTCGACAACCTGCCGGCGGCGCTGATGGCGGTCAACTGCGCCGACGATCCCGACCGCCCGTCCGCCGCTCAGGTCACCGAGGACCTCGGCCGGCTGCGCGCCCGCTACGAGCAGGCCTCACCGGTGTTCGGCCGGTACCGACTCACCCAGGTACTGATGTGCTACGGCCGCCCCAGGGGCACCGACTACATCCGCGACGACGTCAAGGACGTCGAGACGCCGCGGATGCTGCTGGTCGGCACCCGGGGCGACCCGGCCACGCCGTACCGCTGGACGGTGGAGACGGCCAGGCGGCTCGGATCGTCGGCGGTGGTGCTCGACAACCGGGGGGAGGGCCACACCGGCTACGGCTCGTCCAAGTGCGTGCACAGCAAGGTGGACGCCTTCCTGCTGTACGGGACCCTGCCGCCGGACGGCAGTTCATGCGGCTCCGACCGCGACGACGAATGAGATCTTTCACCCCAAATGCCCCCGTGCCGAATTCGCTCTATCGTTCTGTCATGGAGCACGTTCTGAGTCCCGCGACCCTGTCCGAGCTGCGGCGCCCGCGCCCCTACCCCGCGGTCTCCGTGCTGACCCCGACACACCGGCGTGATCCCTACAGCACCCAGGACCAGGTCCGGCTGCGCAACGTGGTCGCCGAGGCCAAGCGGCAGCTGGAGGCCGATCCGGCCGTCACCCGCGAGCGACGCACCGAGGTCTGCGCGCACCTCGACCGGGCTTTGGCCGAGGTCGACCTGACCCACGCCGAGGACGGCCTGGCGATCTTCGCCGCCCCGGGCGAGCACCAGGTGTGGTCGCTGGCCCGGCCCGTCCCCGAACGGGTGGTGCTCTCGGACACCTTCCTCACCCGCAATCTCGTCTCCGCCCAGACGGCCGGGCGGCCGTTCTGGGTCCTCTCGCTCGCCGCGGACCGCGTCACGCTGTGGAACGGCGGCGTCGACCGGGTCTCCGCGGCCCGCCTCGGCGGCTTCCCGCTGACCCGGCGCGTGGAGAACTTCGACCCGGAGCGGCAGCAGCGGATCGGCGACACCCCGAGCGCCTTCCGTGAGGAGCGCACGCGCCAGTTCCTCCGCGAGGCCGACATCGCGATGGGCGCCGTACTGCGCGACCACCCGAGAAGGCTCTACGTCACCGGTGAGCCGGCCGCCCTGTCCCTGCTGGAGGAGGTCGGCGTCACCGCCCGGGGTGCGGTGCACGTCCCGCACGGCGGTCTCGCGCACGGGACCCCCGAGACGGTGTGGCAGGCGCTGCGGCCGGTGATCGAGGAGGAGGCCCGCAGAAGTACGGACGCCGTGACCCGGGCCCTCGAAACCGCCCGCGGGCGGCGGGAGTTCGCGGCCGGTGTCGACGAACTGTGGCAGAGCGCCCGGGAGGGCCGCGTCCGGCTGCTGGCCGTCGAGGAGAACTACCGGGTGACGGTCCGCGACGCCGGGGACCATCTGCTCCCCGCAGAGGCCGGCGACCTCGACTCCCGGGAGGACATCGTGGACGAGATCGTCGAGCAGTGCCTGGAGACCGGGGCCGACGTGCGCTTCCTACCGGACGGCACGCTCGCCGAGTCGGACGGCATGGCCGGGGTGCTGCGCTACTGACCCGGAACCCGCCCGGTGAACCCACCCCGCAGGCCCGCCCCGCAGACCCACCCCGACGACCCGCCCCGCAGGCCTGCATCGCGGACTCGAACAGAGGGTCGTCGAACACCCGAATAGACCTCGTGCCGATGCCGCGCCGGGGCGCCAAATCCCGTGTGTACGCTACGACTTGAACCTCCGGGTGGCGGGCTCGATGCCTACCTCGGAGTAACTCCGCGAGACTGTGGCATATGCCAGAAGCACCACCGTATCGTGTGTCGCCGAATCCCTTACAGGGCGTCGCGGGCTGTGCAACAGTCGTAACGGTCCCTCCGTCAGCCTTGGTCGTACCGTCCCCGCATCGGAGTGCGTCATGCCGTCCCACCTCTCCGCGGACCGCCCAGCCGCCCAGCCGCCCCCGCGCGGCTCGGTCGACGCGCTCATCTCGCAGACGCGGCGGCTCAAGGGCGACGTGGACGCGGTACGCCGCGATTCCGAGGGGGAGGCAGCCGATCACCCGCGCGGGCGCTGGCAACGCGCCCTGTGCGACCTGGCCCTGCACCAGCTCAACGATCTCGACGAGCACCTGGCCCAGCTGCGGGACGGCCCCCTGCCCACGGCCGTCGCCCCGGAACCCGCCGCGGCCCCACCGGGCTCACTGCTCAGCCGGGTCGGCAGCGCAGAGTGGAACCTGCAGACGGACCAGGCGAGTTGGTCCGGAGAGCTCTACCAGATCCTGGGCCGCGCCCCGGCCACTCCCCCACTCACGCTCGACGAGCTGCCGTCGCTGGTGGTGGAAGAGGACCGGCCGAAGCTGACGGCGATGGTCACCAGTTGCCTCGTGGACGCCAGGCCCATCGACGGCGAGTTCCGCATCGCCCGCCGCGGCGGCGACGTGAGGACCCTGCACATGATGGGCGAACCGGTGCTCGACGCCGACGGCAGCACCGCCTCCATGTGGGCCGTGCTGCGCGACGTCAGCGAACTGCGGCGCAGCCAGCGGGTGGTGAGCGAGACCCGTGACTCGCTGCGCCACCGGCAGGAGGCCGCGCGGAGCGAGCAGCGGCTCGCGGTCGAGCCGCAGGAGGCCGCACCGCCACCGTGGCGCGGCTCCCTGCGGCTCCCGCACCGCGGCCCCGGTACCCTCGACCTCGCCACCCGCCACCTCCCGGCCTCCACGGCCACGCTCATCGGCGGCGACTGGTACGACGCCCTCGAACTGACCGACGGAGAAACGCTTCTCGGCGTCGGCGATCTCACCGGGCAGGGTGCGGGCGTCACATCGGACATGGCCATGCTGCTCGGCGCGGTACGCGGCATGGCGATGGCCGGCGCTCAGCCGGGGCAGTTGATGGCCTGGCTGAACCAGTTACTCGACGCCACCGTGCAACCCGCCCTGGGCAGCGCCGTCTGCTGCCGGTACCGGCCCGCGACCCGGAGCCTGGTGTGGGCACAGGCCGGACACCCCGCCCCGCTGCTGTTCCGCGACGGGACGGGGCGGGTGCTGAACGCCCCGGACGGCGTCCTGCTCGGCACCACCTCGGGCGCCGTCTACGGGCAGGCCGAGGAGACACTCGAAGTGGGCGACCTGCTGCTCCTGCACACCGACGGACTGGTGCCCGGCCGCACCGGGCCGCAGGCCGCACGGCTGCTCCTCGGACTTGCACCCCGTCTGGCCGGGAACCGCTCCGCGGAGGAGTGTCTGCGGAGCGTGGTCGAGGAGTTCGGCGGGGGTGAGCGCGAGGACAACGCCTGTGTGCTGATGGTCAAGGTCACGGCGTAGGAACTCAGGCCTGTGCGTGGTTGCCGCCCCTGCCCTTCGGCTTCGGCAGGGCGAGTTTGATCTCCTCCCGCAGCTCCTGGATCCTCGGGTAGCCGGAGTACTCGGCCGTGAGCCGGTACATCTGGCGCAGCCGGTCCCAGGTGCGGTGGGAGGAGTTCGATCCCATCGACACCAGGGCCAGGCGTGCGTACCGGTCGGCCTGTTCGGGGTCGTCCGCGATGAAACAGGCCGACGCCATGGACAGGTAGTCGAAGATCTTCGACCGCTGCCTGCCGTCGACCCGCAGGGCGAGGGCCTTCTCCGCGTAATGCTGGGCGTGTGCCGCCGCGCCCGGCTCGAACTCGGCGAGCGTGCGGTACGCCAGGGCCTGCATGCCGTACAGATCCTCCTCCTTGAAGGTCTGCATCCAGTCCGGCGGCGGGACGTCGGCCCTGTCGGAGACGAACAGGTCCTCCGCCCGCCCCAGGGTGCGGCGCATCGCCTGGCCCTTGCCCATCGACGCCTGCGCCCAGGCCTCGATGGTGTAGAGCATCGCCCGGGTGCGGGGCAGCACCTCGTCACCCGAGCCGGAGGTGGCGAGCTTCATCAGCTCGAGGGCGTCGTCCGGCCTGCCCAGGTGCACCATCTGGCGGGCCGCGCGGGACAGGGCCTCGCCCGCGCGGGGCCGGTCCCCGCCCTCTCTGGCCGCGTGCGCGGCGATGACGAAGTACTTCTGGGCCGTGGGCTCCAGGCCGACGTCGTGCGACATCCAGCCCGCGAGGACGGCGAGGTTGGCGGCGACGCCCCACAGGCGCCGCTGGAGGTGGGGTGGGTGACGGTAGGCGAGCATGCCGCCCACCTCGTTGAGCTGGCCCACCACGGCCTTGCGCTGGAGCCCGCCGCCGCGGGCCGCGTCCCAGGCGCGGAACACCTCGACCGAGCGCTCCAGTTCCTCGATCTCCTGCGACCCGATGGGGGCGGCCTCGTAGCGGTCGAACCCAGCGGGGTCGGCGTGCAGGGGATGGTTGGGGCCGGGGGCGTCGACAGCCAGGGAAGGGTCGGTGTGCAGCCAGTCGTACATGGCGCTGCTGAGTGCGGATCCCGCGGCGAGCGCGGCGCCCGCGCCCACCAAGCCGCGTCGGTTGAGCATGAGGTCCATTCCCGTGAATTCGGTGAGGACCGCAGCCGTCCGCTCGGGCGCCCACGGCACGCCGTCGGGAGCATCGGCGCTCCCGCCGCCCTGCCGTTTCCCCGCACGCCCGTGCCGGACCAGACCGAGGTCCTCGATGGTCACGACACGGCCGAGACGCTCGGTGAACAGAGCCGCCAGCACCCGCGGCACCGGATCGCGCGGGATCTCTCCCGTGTCGATCCACCGCCGCACCCGGGAGGTGTCGGTCGACAGCTGGGGATGGCCCATGGCCGCCGCCTGCCGGTTGACCAGCCTCGCGAGTTCGCCCTTGGACCAGCCGGCCAGGCCGAACAGGTCCGCGAGCCGGGTGTTGGGTTGTCCGCTCACGTCAAGCCCCCAGGTTCTCGGCTGAGTTGACAGTAGCCCGGGCAGACATGCCGGGCGACTATTCGCCAGGGTTCGCCAGGGTGCGCCAGATGGTGTGCCAGGGGCCATCCGGTGTCAGGTAGGAACGCGCCACCCCGCCCCGGTCGCCAGGGACACTCCCCAGGGTCCTCCCGGGTACCCGGGCCGGGTGGTGCGCTGTCGTCGCAGGCACACGAAGGGATCTGTTTCGCCCATGTACGCAGCATCGTCCTCCGTGTCCGCACCGCCCCGGTCGCTGCACCCGCGTCCCACGGACAGCGGCCCCTACCTCGCCCCCGCGCGGCCGGCGGCCCCCGTGCTCGGTGCGGGGCGGGCTCGGCGCGGCGCGGTCCTCGGCACCCAACCGCTCAGCGGGAGACTCGACTTGTCCGGCCCCCAGGGCGCGCAGCTGCGCACGGCGATCGCGTCCGTGCACCGCATCTGCCCGGAGTTCGCCCCGGTGCAGGTGCTGCGCCGCACCGGACGGTCCGTGCTCCTGGTCGGCACGACCGGTCGCAGCACGGCTGTCGCCAAGTGTTTACTGGACCACTCGCCCGCCTGGTCCGAGCGGATCCGCCACGAGATAGCGGCGTACCGCTCGTTCGTCCGGCACCGCCCACCCGTGCGGGCGCCGAGACTGATCGCGGCGGACCCGGACAACTGCACCCTGGTGATCGAGCGGATGCCGGGCCGGGTGGCGGCGCTCCAGCGGCACCCTGCGGAGGCGCCGCCCCGGGCGGACATCAGAGCGGCACTCGGCGCGATCTGCCGGTTGAACGCCTGGCGGCCCCCGGCGGGTACGTTCGACGCGCCGCTCGACTACGCGGCCCGGATCTCCCGGTACCACGAGCTGGGTCTGCTCACCGACCGCGACCTGGGTGATCTGCAGAAACTGCTGCACGGGATCGCGCAGGCCGCCGGACGGCAGGGCATGGGCCAGTTCTGCCACGGCGACGCACTGCTGTCGAACATGCTCCTGTCACCGGCCGGTCCAGTGCTGGTGGACTGGGAGCACGCGGGCTGGTACCTGCCGGGATACGACCTGGCGACCCTGTGGTCGGTGCTCGGGGACGCACCGGTCGCCCGTCGTCAGATCAGCCAGATCGCGCAGTCGGCGGGGCCTGCGTCCAGGGACGCTTTCCTGGTGAATCTGATGCTGGTGCTGACCCGTGAGATCCGCACCTACGAGACGGCCGTGCAGCGTTCGATGCACGATCCGGCCCCGGCGGCACCGGGCACGGCCCACCCGGGTGCTGCGCCGACCGGCGAGGAGCAGAGGCTGCTGCTGCGGCGGCTGCACGACGACTGCCAATTGGCCCGGCGTGCCGTGCGCGCGGCGGTCGGCACTCGCTGACGGGGACGAAGGGGCCGTTGTCCACCTGATCGGGTGGACAACGGCCCCTTCGTATGCGGTCGGTCGGGCTCAGCCCTGCTGGAAGAGTTCCGCGGGGAGCGGTTTGAGAAGGGCGTAGAGGTCGTCCGTGATGGGGCGGTCCCAGGCGGCGATGGTCACGAGGACGTTGTCGCTGCGGTCGAACTGCACGCAGGAGATACGGCTCTCGGAGAGCTTGACGCGGCGCACGATCAGCAGGTTGTCGCCCTGCATCACCGGGACGTCCTCGGTGCCGACGACGGTGACCTCCTCGTCGTTCTCCAGCGCCAGCAGCAGCTGGGCCACCTCGAAGGGGACCTCCCCCTCGGGGACCTCACGGGCCGGGGAGCCCTCCGGCAGATTGCCGATGATCATCGCGGGGCCGCGGCCGCCGAACAGGTCGTAGCGCAGGAAGACACCCTGGCAGGTGCCGTCGGGCGCGGGCAGCAGTCCCGCACCCAGATTGCCGGGCCAGTCACCCGGGTCCATGGCCAGTACGTCGAAGTCGGGCCCGGCGGGAGTGGCGCTGCGGCGGCGGAGGAACGACATGTCGCCCATGGTACGTGCCCGGGCCTGCGAAGCGCGGAGCGGGCGGCGGCCCCGGGGGCCGGGTGGACGCCCCGTGCGAAGTGTGGTGCCGGGCCACCCGTCGGGGTCCGGACCCGCCCGGGCGGTCGCCCCGCGCCGGCGGTGGTGAGGGGCCGGCCACGCGGCGCCGGCCGGTCCGGGTGGTCGCCCTGTACGGGTGTACGGCCGGGCCACCGGCGCGGCGCCGGCCCGGACCCCGACGGGTGGCCCGCCGGTCCCGGCTAGGTGGTCGCCTTGTGCCGCCGGTGGTGCCGGGCCACCCGGGCGCGGTTGCCGCAGGACGGTTTGCACCACTCCTGGCGCGGGTGTTCCTTGAGGAAGTACCGCACGCAGCGCGGCGCGTGGCAGGCCCGCAGCCGGTCTCGGTCGGGGCTCGCCAGGAACGCGATCACGGCGTGGGCGAGGGCCGCGGTCAGGTCGTCACCGGCACCGGCGGGCCGTCGGCGCACCCGCGGGCCTGCTCCTTCGGGCCAGTCCAGCACCGGCACGGTGGGTGTGCGGCCGGCCGCCTCGTTCAGGCGCCGCACCGCTTCCGGCAGCGGCAGGAGCCGGGACGCGTCCGCGGGGCTCGGCTCGCCGGGGCGCACGGCCCGGGCGAAGAGCGCGCGGACGGCGGCCCGCAGCTCGCGCACGGCGGCGAGTTGCCCGGCGTCGGCGGTGAACGCGCCACCGTCGACGCCGGCCGGCCGCTGTGCCGCACTCCCGCCGTCGGCAGCGTCGCCGCCGACGTCCGGCAGGGCGTCGCGATGGGCCCGGACCCACGCGGTCAGGCCGGCCACGTCGGTCAGGTCGTCGGCGACGCCGCCGTCGCCGTCGTGGCGGATGGTGAGGGCCAGGTCCAGGGCGAGCCGGGCGTCCCCGCTGATCGGTTCCCGCATGTGGCTAATGATAGGCCCGGCCGTATCCATTACCGCGGGCTCAGGTCTCCGAGGGCGAGGGCGGTACGACGGCGACCGGACTCACGGCGTGCAGCAGGACGGCGTGGGTGACCGAGCCCATCATGCGGACGGGTGAGAGCAGACGCCGCTGGTGGCGTCCCACCACGACGAGGTCGGCGTCCACGGAGGCCGCGACGAGGTGGCCCGCCGCGTCGCCTGCCGACGGGAGAAGTTCGACCGGGACCTCCGGGTGCCGCTCGCGGTGGGGGGCGAGAAAGCCGTCGGCGAGGACCCGGGTCTCGTCCTCGATGACGTCCTGGTCGACGACCGGCGGGGGCATCTCGCCGGGCATCATCCAGGGCTGCGCGGGCCACGGGTAGGCGGCGACCGCCTGGAGGCGGGCATCGCGCCGGGCGGCCTCGGCGAAGGCGAAGGCGAGTGTGGCCTCGTCGGGGCCGTCGGCCTTCAGGCCGACGACGACCCGTGAGCCGGGACCGCCCGGCACCTCGCCCTGGGCCTCGCGCCCGGGCCGGGGGACCACGACGACGGGGCATTCGGCGTCCCGGGCGGCGGCCATGCTGGTGGAGCCGAGCAGCAGGCTGGCGAAGCCGCCCCGGCCGCGGGAACCGAGCACCAGCAGTTGCGCGCCGGCTCCCAGTCCGGGCAGGACGGCGCCGGCCGCGCCGTCCAGGCCGACGTACTCCGTGTCCGGCTGATCGGCGCGGCCCGCCAGGTGGGTGCGGACCTGCTCGATGACGGGGTCGTCCTGCGGGTCCGCCTGCTGGAGGGCCGCGAGCATGTCGGACTGTGCCCAACGGGCGTGCTGGCGGACATGTACCACGCGCAGGGGTGCCGCGCGCCGGCGGGCGGCGTCGACGGCCCATTCCAGGGCGCGCAGGCTGTCGTCCGAACCGTCGACCGCCGCGACGACGGGCAGGGTGCTCATGGGTTCCTCACCTCCGGGATCCGACCGTCCCCTCCCGGGGCCAGCCTGACTGAGGCGGCGGCTCCGGGAAGATGCCTCCGGTCGCGTGTCCGGAAATGCGGGCGGAACACCCCCGGATCGGCCGTCGGGCCGCGGCCGTCCGGAACGGTTCGCCCCGTCGTCAGGTGAGGTCGAACTCCCCTTCCCGCGCTCCTGACACGAACGCGCCCCACTCGGCGGGGGTGAAGATCAGCGATGGGCTCTCCGGGCGGGCACTGTTCCGCATGGCGATGAAGCCCTCCACGAAGGCGATCTGCACATCCCCCCGCCCCCGGCTGCTGGACTGCCACTGTGCGTCCGTGAGGTCAAGCTCCGGCTTGTCCCAGCCTGCGAGCGGGCGCTGCTGGGTGGTGGTCTCGGCCACGTCGGTGCTCCTCCCGATTCGTCGTCCGCGGCCAGCCTAGCGATCGTGTCCCACGGCCAACAGGGCATGTGAGGGGGACCTTTCAGGACTCCGGGGGACGGTCGCCCACGAGCCACATCGAGAAGAACTGCGATCCGCCGCCGTAAGCGTGTCCCAGGACCCGGCGGGCCCCGTCCACCTGGTGTTCTCCGGCCTGCCCCCGCACCTGGAGCGCCGCCTCCGCGAAGCGGATCATGCCCGAGGCGCCGATGGGGTTGGTGGACAGCACACCGCCCGACATGTTGACGGGCAGGTCCCCGTCCAGTTCGGTCACGCCCGCCTCGGTGAGCTTCCAGCCCTCGCCCTCGTCGGCGAAGCCGAGATTCTCCAGCCACATGGGTTCGTACCAGGAGAACGGCACGTAGATCTCGGCGCCGTCGATCTCGCGGCGGGGGTCGGTGATGCCGGCCTGCCGGTAGACGTCGGCCGCGCAGTCCCGGCCGGCCTGCGGGGAGACGAAGTCCTTGCCGGCGAAGAGGGTCGGTTCGCTGCGCATGGCGCCGCCCAGCATCCAGGCGGGCGGTCGTGGTGCCCGGGCCGCGCCGGCGCGATCGGTGAGGATCATGGCGCAGGCGCCGTCGGAGGAGGGGCAGGTCTCCGAGTAGCGGATCGGGTCCCACAGCATGGGCGAGGACATGACCCTGTCGAGGGTGATGTCGTGTTCGTGCAGGTGGGCGTAGGGGTTCTTGAGCGCGTTGCGGCGGTCCTTGTAGGCGACGAGGGCACCGATCGTCTCGGGGGCGCCGCTGCGGCGCATGTAGGCGCGGATGTGCGGTGCGAAGAAGCCCCCGGCCCCGGCCAGCAGGGGCTGCTGGAAGGGGATGGGCAGGGACAGGCCCCACATGGCGTTCGACTCGGACTGTTTTTCGAAGGCGAGGGTGAGGACGGTGCCGTGGACGCGGGCGGCGACGAGGTTCGCCGCGACGAGCGCGGTGGATCCGCCGACGGAGCCGGCGGTGTGGACGCGGAGCATGGGTTTGCCGACGGCGCCGAGGGCGTCGGCGAGGTAGAGCTCCGGCATCATGACGCCCTCGAAGAAGTCGGGCGCCTTGCCGATCACGACGGCGTCGATGTCGGCCCAGGTCGACTCGGCGTCCTGGAGGGCGCGTTGCGCCGCCTCCCGGACCAGTCCGGCGAGGGACACGTCCCGGCGTGCCGCGACGTGCCTGGTCTGGCCGATGCCGACGACGGCCACGGGCTCCTTGCTCATCGGGGTTCCCCTTCGAGTACGGCGACCAGGTTCTGCTGGAGGCAGGGGCCGGACGTGGCGTGGGCGAGGGCGCGGCCGGACGCGCCGCGGTGGATGCGGGCGGCGGCCTCGCCGATGCGGATGAGACCGGCGGCCATGATCGGGTGGGCGGCGAGCGCTCCCCCGGACGGGTTCACGTCCACGTCCTCGCCCAGCCGGAGGGCCTTGCGCAGGACGATCTCCTGCGCGGTGAAGGGCGCGTGGAGTTCCGCCGTGTCGACGGGCCGCTCGAACGCTCCGGCGCGCTCGGCGGCCAGGCGGGCGGACGGCGAGTCGGTCAGGTCGCGCACACCTATGGCGTGGGCCTCGATGCGGTGGTCGATGCCGCGGATCCAGGCCGGGCGTGCGCACAGTTCACGGGCCCGGTCCCCCGCCGCGAGGAGCACGGCGGCGGCCCCGTCGCCGATGGGCGGGCAGTCGCCGGTGCGCAGGGGGCGGACGAGGTAGTCGCCCTGCGGCACGGGGCCGCGCAGCTGTGCGTGCGGGTTGGTGCTCGCCGCCTCGCGGTTGCGGGAGGCGACGGCGGCCAGGGCGGTCTCGTCGGCGTCCCCGGCGTCGATGAGGGCCTGCGCCTGGAGGGCGGCGAGGGCCACGGAGTCGGGCCACAGGGGTGCCACGTAGTAGGGGTCGAGCTGGCGGGTGAGGACGTCGCGGACCGAGCCGGGCGAGGACTTGCCGTACGCGTAGACGAGGGCGGTGTCGGCGTCCCCCGTGAGGAGTTTCGTCCAGGCCTCGTACAGGGCCCAGGCGCCGTCCATCTCGACGTGCGACTCGGAGATCGGGGGCCAGGCGCCCACGCCGTCGAGGGCGAGGGTGAAGGAGAAGGCGCGGCCGGCGAGGTAGTCGCTGGAGCCGGAGCAGGTGAAGTCGATGTCGGCGGTCTTCAGACCGGTCCGGTCCAGGACCTCGTGCAGCACCGGCATCAGCATCTCCACCTCGGAGAGGTCGTCGCTGGTGCGCCGGTGGTCGGTCTGGGCGAAGGCGACGACGGCGATCTCGCGGTCCCGCGGTGGGCTCGTCACAGCAGCTCCTTGTAGGTGTCGTAGTCCGCGTCGGGTTCGCCCGTGGGCCGGTAGTGGTCGGGATGGCGGGTTCCCTCGGTCCACACGGGCTCGACCCGCAGCCCCATGCGGACCTCGTCGTACGGGATGCCGCCGATCCGGCCGTGCAGGGCCAGACCGGCGCCGTCGAGGGCGATGTGGGCGTAGACGTACGGCACCTCGATGTCGAGGTTCTTCGCCTTGATGTTGACGATGCAGAACGTGGTCACGGTGCCGCGCGGACCCACCTCGACCTGTTCGGACGTGGCAACGCCGCAGGTGGGGCAGGCGCCCCTCGGCGGGACGTACACCTTGCGGCAGGACGGGCAGCGCTCACCGACGGTCCGCCGGCCGGAGAGGGCGTTGATGTAGGCGGTCTGGGCGCGGCCGGGCGAGTAGGTGTAGTCGAGGCGGGCCTCGGCGACGATGCCGGTGACGGGGTCCTCGAACTCGCCCGCGTGGACGGTGACGGTGGAGGCCTCTCCGTCGTACGGCTCGAAGCAGGCGATGTCCGTGATGGCACCGGTGCGTTCCCCGGCCCAGCGGACACGGACGCGCATGCCGGTGTGGACGGCGTCGGGGCCGGGGGCGTCGAGGGCGTGCAGGAGGGCGGTGTCGGCGCCGTCGAGTTGCACCAGGACCCAGGCGAAGGGCGTGTCCAGGGGCTGGCCGCGGCGCGGTTCGTGGTTCCAGGCCCACGTGGTGACGGTGCCCGTGAGACCGACGTGGACGAGGTCGCTGATCTCCTCGGCGGTGACGGGGTCGTACTCGACGGGCGGGACCAGGGTCCGGCCGTCGCGGGTCTTCACCCCGAGGATCACCCGTTCCCGCAGACCGGTCAGAAAGGCACTCTGGACGGGCCCGAGGGAGCGGGTGAAGGGGAATTCCACGACAAGTGGCGCCTTGAGAACTGCGGACATCGAGGGCCCGCCTCCTTCGAGATCGGCGTGCACGGGGCGCGCCCCCGTCAGGGGCGCGGGGAAGGTGCGCGCGCAGCCACCGACGGCCCGCGGCTCCGAACCGGCCGAAGCCGGCGCGGTGCTACGCGCGCCGGTAGACGGGTGGCCGCTTCTCGGCGAAGGCGCGGGCGCCCTCCTTGGCGTCGGCGGTGTCGAAGACGGGCCAGCCGCGGGTGAGTTCGGCGGCGAGGCCGTCGGACTCGGTCATCTCGGCGCTCTCGTACACGGAGGCCTTGACGGCTTCCACGGCCAGCGGGCCACAGGCGTTGATCCGTTCGGCGATCTCCAGCGCCCTCTCGCGTGCCGTGCCGTCGGGGACGACGTGGCCGATCAGGCCGATGGCGAGGGCCTCGCGGGCGCTGTAGGGGCGGCCGGTGAGGAGCATCTCCAGGGCGTGGGTGCGCGGGACCTGGCGTGGCAGGCGGACGGTGGAGCCGCCGATGGGGAACAGGCCCCGCCGTACCTCGAACAGGCCGAAGGTCGCGGACTCGGCGGCGACGCGGATGTCGGTGCCCTGGAGCATCTCGGTGCCGCCCGCGACGCAGTGCCCCTCGACGGCGGCTATGACCGGTTTGCGCGGGCGGTGGTGGCGCAGCATCGCCTTCCAGTGCAGGTCGGGGTCGGCCTTGAGCCGGTCCCGGTACCCCTCGCCCGCCATGCCGTTGCCGGCGAGCGCCTTGAGGTCCATGCCGGAGCAGAACGAGCCGCCCGCGCCGGTGAGGACGATCGAGCGGACCGAGTCGTCCGCGTCGGCCTCCAGCCACCCGTCGTGGAGGCCGACGAGCATCGGCAATGAGAGCGCGTTCCTGGCTTCGGGCCTGTTGAGCGTGAGCACCAGTGTGGCGCCTTCGCGCTGCACGGTGAGGTGTTCCGTCCCGCCCATGGCGAACTCCCCTCTCAAGGAACGAGAACAGGTTGCAGTAGTGCGGGAGGCACTTCAAGGGTTTTCTGACAGGCAGTCAGATTCTTTCGCGCGGACCCTTCACAGTTGGACCGCCCTTTGCTCTGATGACCGGCGAACCGTCCGATGCCAGGCACGCCCGGGGTCAGGAGGAGCGGTGGAGTACAACCTTGCCGACCTGTTCGAGTCGGTCGTCGACGTCGTCCCCGGCCGTGAGGCGCTGGTGTACGTGGACCACCCCGGCACGGGCGCCGAGCGCCGCCTGACGTACGCCGAGCTGGACGCCGCGGCCAACCGTGTCGGCCACCACCTGCTCGACAGCGGGATACGCCCCGGGGAGCACCTCGGGCTGCACCTCTACAACGGAGTGGAGTACCTGCAGACGGTACTGGGGTGCCTGAAGGCGCGGATCGTGCCCGTCAACGTCAACTACCGTTACGTAGAAGAGGAGTTGGTGTACCTCTACCGGGACGCCGATCTGGCGGCGCTGGTCTTCGACGCCGAGTTCACGGACCGGGTGGCGGCGGCACGGCCGCGGGCGGAGAAGCTGCGGCGGCTGATCCGGGTGGGCACTCCGGCCCAGGGGGCCGCGGAGCTGCCCTGTGTGGAGTTCGCGCAGGTGGACTCCGCCGGATCGGACGAGCGGGGTTTCCCGGCCCGCTCGGGCGACGACCAGTTCATCATCTACACCGGTGGCACGACCGGGATGCCCAAGGGCGTGATGTGGCGGCAGGAGGACCTGTTCTTCGCCGGGCTCGGCGGGGGCGCCCCGACCGGGGAGCCGGTGAAGAAGCCGGAGGAGCTCGCCGAGCGGGTCGCAGCCTGCGGGGCGGGGATCACGTTCTTCCCGACGGCTCCGCTGATGCACGGCACGTCCACCCTGACGGCTTTCATCGGCTTCAACTTCGGGCAGCGGGTGGTGATCCACCGCAAGTTCGTGCCCGAGGAGGTGCTGCGAACCGTGGCGAAGGAGAGGGTCAGCAGCATCTCGCTGGTGGGGGACGCCATGCTGCGGCCGCTGGTCGACGCGCTGAGCGGGCCGCTGCGGGACATCGACCGCTCGTCGCTGTTCAGCGTGTCCTCGTCCGGTGCGATCATGTCGGACACGGTGCGCCGGCAGTTCCGGGAGCTGGTGCCGAACGCCATGCTGCTGAACAACTTCGGCTCCTCGGAGTCGGGATTCAACGGCACGGCGACCGAGGACGCCGGGCCCGAGCGGGGCTTCCGGGTGCGGGTCAACGCCCGCACCCAGGTGGTCGACCCGGTCACGTACGGGCCGGTGGCGCCCGGCGAGGCGGGACGGATCGCCCAGTGCGGACACGTGCCGCTCGGCTACTACAACGACCCGGCCAAGACGGCCGCGACCTTCTTCGTCAGGGACGGCGTGCGGTGGGTGCTGCTCGGCGACATGGCCACCGTCGACGAGGAGGGCGTGGTCACCGTCCTCGGCCGCGGCTCGCAGTGCATCAACACCGGCGGCGAGAAAGTGTACCCGGAGGAGGTCGAGCAGGCTCTCAAGTCCCACCCCGACGTCTACGACGCGCTGGTGGCCGGGGTGCCGGACCCGCAGTGGGGTCACCACGTGGCGGCCGTGGTGCAGTTGCGCCGGGGGGCGGTGCGGCCGTCGCTGGAGGACATCCGGAGGCACTGCCGCGACCGGCTGGCCGGCTACAAGATCCCACGCCAGCTGGTGATCACCGAATCGATCCGGCGGTCGCCGAGTGGCAAGGCGGACTACCGGTGGGCGCGGGAGGTGGCGGTGACGGCGGACGGGTGATTCTCCGGCCGGATCATTGAACCCTCGGTGACGTGCGGACGTACTGGTGGTGGCAGGCCCGGTCTCCGGGCTCTGTTCGTCATGCATGCAAGACCGCACGGAAGGACCACCGGGTGTCGCTCTTCACTCGCTCCCGTCAACTCCCGGACGACACGGCCGAGAGCAGGGCGAAACCGGACGAGGACACCGGCGCGGCGGATCCGGAGGGCACTGCCGCAGCCGACGACGCCCCGGGGAACACCGCTTCGGCTGACGCGCCCGGGAGCACCGCGTCGGACGACGCCCCCGCGAACACCGCCTCTGATGACGACCCCGGGCGCACCGCCGCGTCGCCGGAGTCCCCCGGGGAGCAGCCCCCGGCGACGAAACCCGGCTGGTTCGGCTGGCGGCACCGCTACCCCCGTACCGCACGGGGCGTCTCCCTCGGCACGACGGTGCTGGCCGGGGCCCTGGTGCTGTTCGCGCTGCTGGTACCGAACCGCATCGAGCGCATCGAGTTCGCGTCCTTCGTGCGCATCCCCGCCGAGGGCGTGCTGCTCGCGGGTCTGCTCCTCGCCCTGCCGCCGAAGCCCCGGCGGATCACGTCGGTGGTCACCGGCGCGTTCCTCGGGCTGCTCACGGTCCTGAAGTTCGTCGACATGGGCTTCTACCAGATCCTGGCCCGGCCGTTCGACCTGGTCCTGGACTGGATCCTCATCCAGAACGGCACGGACTTCCTGAGGGAGACGTTCGGGCGCACCGGCCAGGTGCTGGCCGTGGCCGGGGTGATCGTGCTGCTCGTCGCGCTGCTCGTGCTCACCACCCTCGCGGTGGTGCGGCTGACGAACCTGATGGTGCGGCACCGGCCCGTCGCCGGCCGTACGATCCTGATCCTCGGCACGGCGTGGATCACCTGCATGACGCTGGGTGTGCAGATCGGCACCGTGCCGGTCGCCACCAAGGGCAACGCCGAGTTCGTGGGCAACCGGGTGGACCAGGTGCGCGCGGGGCTGCGGGACGCCCGGGTCTTCGAGAAGCAGGCCGCGGTGGACGCGTTCGCGAAGACACCGCCCGACCGGCTGCTGACCGGGCTGCGCGGCAAGGACGTCCTGTTCACGTTCATCGAGAGCTACGGCCGGGTCGCGATCGACGACCCGGCGATGGCCGAACAGACCGACGCCGTGCTGAAGGAGGGCACCGGCAGGCTGAAGGCGGCCGGATTCGAGTCGCGCAGCGGCTGGCTTCAGTCGCCGGTGACGGGTGCGGGCAGTTGGCTCGCCCACTCGACGTTCCTGTCCGGGCTGTGGATCAAGAACCAGCAGCGGTACCGCAGTCTGACCACGAGCGACCGGATGACGCTGACGAACTACTTCGGCAAGACCGGCGCCTGGCGGACCGTCGGCATCGTGCCCGGTGTGCGCCGCGCCTGGCCGGAGGGGAAGTATTTCGGCCTGGACCACATCTACGACTCCGAGCACCTCGGTTACCACGGCCCGTACTTCAGCTGGACGCCCGTGCCCGACCAGTTCAGCCTGGAGGCCTTCCAGCGTCTGGAGCACGGCAGGAAGGACCGCGAGCCGATCATGGCGGAGATCATCCTCGCCTCCAGCCACAATCCCTGGTCCCCGATCGCCCACATGATCGACTGGGAGGACCTCGGCGACGGCTCGGTGTTCCACCGGATCAAGAAGGAGGGCACCGACCCGGCCGAGGTCTGGAAGGACCCGGAGAAGGTGCGCGCCGAGTACCGCAAGGCCATCGAGTACTCGATCCGCAGCCTCACCGAGTGGGTCGAGCGCTACGGCGACGACGACACGGTGCTGGTGTTCCTCGGCGACCACCAGCCGGTGCCGACCGTCCTCGCCGGGGACACCGGCAGGGACGTGCCGGTGACGATCGTCGCCCACGACAAGAAGGTCCTGGACCGGGTCGCCGACTGGGGCTGGACGGACGGCCTCAAGCCGGCCGAGGACGCACCCCGGTGGGGCATGGACAGGTTCCGCGACCGTTTCATGACGGCGTACGGGCCGCAGGGCTGAGGAACTCCTCGACGGCCGCGAGGAACTCCCGCGGCCGGCTCTCGTGCACGAGGTGCCCGGCGTCCACGGTGATGTGCCGGGCATCGGGCAGCAGCCCGGCGAGCGCGGCGATCTGCTGCGGGCCGCGGGCGTCAGGCGAAGAAGGTGGAGACTCGGTGGGTGAACCACTCCGGGTCGTCGAGCCAGGGGTAGTGCCCCGCACCCGGCTGCACCACGAACTCGGCCTTCGGGAAGACGTCGGCGACGCGCCGGGCGAGGGCCGGGGCCGGGCCGCCGTCGGCCCCGCCGGCCAGGACGAGCACCGGGGCCGTCAGCCGGGCCAGCGCGCTGCGCGTCGCCTCCGGGTCGTAGGCGCCCTCGGCACCGTAGGCGTCCGCCGCGGCGTCGTTGGTCTCGGCCTCCTCGCGGTCGGTGTGGGCCCGGGCGGTGTCGTCCCAGCGGCCGTAGAAGAACGGCAGGAACACCGGGTCGAAGTCTCCCGTGCCGTCGAGCCAGGCCTCGAACGCCGGGAAGGCGTCCGCGAACCAGGGTTCCGACGACCGCAGCCGGGCGGCCGCCAACCGGTCCTCGGCCGTCGCCGGCCACCCCAGCGCCCACGGAGTGGCGGTGACCAGCGCCAGCCGCCCCACCCGCCGTGGATACCGCGCCGCGTACAGCATGGCGAGGCTCCCGCCCGCCGAGTGCGCGATCAAGTCCATCCGCTCCAGGCCCAGATGCAGTCGCAGCGCCTCGACGTCGTCGACGAGCCGGTCACAGCGGTAGGTCGCCGGATCCGCCGGCGTCTCGGAGGCCCCTGTGCCCCGCAGGTCGAGCAGGGCCAGCCGCCGGTGTGCGTCCAGACCACCCAGGGTGCCCAGATAGGCGGAGGCCCGCATGGGCCCGCCGGGCAACGCGACGAGGGGCTCGCCCCCGCCGCGCAGGTGGAAGGCGAGTCGGGTCCCGTCCGGCGCGCGGAAGATCGGCATGCCGTCGATCCTGGGGTCCGGGGCCGTCCGGCACAACCGGGTTTTCCGGCCCGTGCGCTAGCCGTTCCCCAGGTCGTTCCGCAGTTCCCGCTTGAGGATCTTCCCGCTGGCGTTGCGCGGGAGTTCCGTCACGAACACCACCCGCTTCGGCGCCTTGAAGGGGGCGAGGTGCTCGCGGACGTGGGCGATCAGTTCCGCCTCGGAGACGTCGCCGCGGGGGACGACGACGGCCGTCACCGCCTCGATCCAGCGTTCGTCCGGCAGACCCACGACCGCGGCTTCGGCCACCCGGGGGTGGGTGTACAGCGCGTCCTCGACCTGGCGTGAGGCGATGACGACGCCGCCGGAGTTGATGACGTCCTTCACCCGGTCGACGATCGTGTAGTAGCCGTGGGCGTCGCGTACGGCGAGGTCGCCGGAGCGGAACCAGCCGTCGCGGAAGGCTGCTGCGGTCTCCTCGGGCTTGTCCCAGTAGCCCTCGCACAGTTGGGGAGAGCGGTAGACGATCTCGCCGGGGGTGCCGTCGGGGACGTCCGTGCCGTCCTCGTCGACCACGCGGGCGTCGACGAACAGGACGGGCCGGCCGCAGGAGTCCAGGCGCCCCTTGTGTTCGCCGGGCGCGAGAACCATGGCCAGGGGACCGATCTCGCTCTGGCCGAAGCAGTTGTAGAAGGCCAGCTCCGGCAGGCGCTCGCGGAGGCGTTCGAGTACCGGGACCGGCATGATCGACGCGCCGTAGTAGGCCTTGCGCAGGCCGCTGAGATCGCGGGTGGCGAAGTCGGGGCGGTCGGCCAGGGCGATCCAGACGGTGGGCGGCGCGAACAGGCTGTCCGCGCGGCCCGCTTCGATCAGGTCGAAGAGCCGGTCGCCGTCCGGTGCGTCGAGGATGATGTTCGTCGCGCCGACGGCGAGGCAGGGCAGCAGGAAGACGTGCATCTGCGCCGAGTGGTAGAGCGGCAGGGAGTGCACGGGGCGGTCCCCCGCGCTGAGGTCGAGGGCGGTGATCGCGCTGAGGTACTCGTGCACCAGGGCCCGGTGCGTCATCATCGCGCCCTTGGGCAGGGCGGTCGTCCCCGAGGTGTACAGCAGTTGCACGAGGTCGTCGGTGCGCGGCTGGGGTCCGTCGTGGACCGGTGCCCCGGGCAGCCGTGCGAGCAGCGAGTCGTCGGCGTCGCGCAGGGGCAACGTCCTTACCCCGCCCGGCAGTCGGCCGGCCAGGTCCGGGTCGGCGAGGACCAGGGCACATCCGGACTGGCCGACGATGTAGGCGAGGTCGTCGCCGGTCAGGTTCTGGTTGACGGGCACATGCACCAGGCCCGCCCGGGCGCAGGCCAGGAAGGCGATCAGATAGGCGTCGGAGTTGTGGCCGTAGGCACCGACCCGGTCCCCGGGGGCCAGGCCCTCGCCGAGGAGGACGCTCGCCGCGCGGGAGACGGCGGTGTCGAGCTCGTCGTACGTCCAGGCCCGCTCGGCGTACTCCACGGCGACGCGCGCCGGTGTGCGCCGGGCGCTGCGCCGCAGGACTCCGTCGACCGTGCTGCCATGTCCGGGCGTCGTCATGACACATGATCCTCGGTTCACCGCCCGGGGAGGTCAAGGCCCCCCGGCGGCCGGGGCCCGGGGCCGCTCGTGTCCGGGCGCGAGCGGCCCTGCCGCCACCGGCGGGGCGGCGGGGGCTCACACCGGTCGGGTCCGGCCCTCCCAGTACGGCTCGCGCAGCCGCCGCTTGTACAGCTTGCCGTTGGGATCGCGGGGCATCTCGGTGATGAAGTCGACGGTCCTGGGCCGTTTGTACCCGGCGAGCCGGTGGGCGCAGTGGTCGAGGAGGTCGGCCGCGAGGGCGGGCCCGGCCCGGTGTCCGGGTGCCGGTTCCACGACCGCCTTGACCTCTTCGCCCCAGTCGTCGTGCGGGATGCCGAAGACGGCGGCGTCCGCGACGGCCGGGTGGGCGAGCAGGGCCGACTCGATCTCGGCCGGGTAGATGTTGACGCCGCCGGAGATGATGAGGTCGATCTTGCGGTCGCGCAGGAAGAGGTAGCCGTCCTCGTCCAGGTGCCCGAGGTCGCCGACGGTGAAGAAGTCACCGATGCGGTTCTTGCGGGTCTTGGCCTCGTCCTTGTGATAGGAGAAGCCGCCGGTGTTCATCTTCATGTAGACGGTGCCGAGTTCACCGGGCGGCAGCCGGTTGCCGTCGTCGTCGAAGATCGCGAGTTCGCTGATGGGCCAGGCCTTGCCGACGGTGCCGGGTTTCTTCAGCCAGTCCTCGGCGGTGGCGAAGGCGCCGCCGCCCTCACTGGCCGCGTAGTACTCCTCCACGCAGGGACCCCACCAGTCGAGCATGGCCCGCTTCACGTGGTCCGGGCAGGGGGCGGCGCCGTGGATGGCGTGCCGCATGGAGGAGATGTCGTAGCGGTCCTTCACCTCGTCGGACAGGGCCAGCAGGCGGTGGAACTGGGTGGGGACCATATGGGTGTGGGTGCAGCGGTGGGCGTCGATGAGGCGGAGCATCTCCTCGGGCGTCCACTTGTCCATGAGGACCAGCCGGTGGCCGATGTGCAGGGACGCGCCGGCGAACTGCAGGACGGCCGTGTGGTAGAGCGGTGAGCACACCAGGTGCACGTTGTCGTCGAACGGCCGGATGCCGAAGATGCCGAGGAAACCGCCGAGGTATGCCTCCTCCGGCGGTTTGCCGGGCAGCGGGCGGCGGATGCCGCGGGGTCGGCCGGTGGTGCCCGAGGTGTAGTTCATGACCCAGCCGAGCGTGCGGTCGGCGGGCGCCGTCTCCGGTTGGCCGTCCAGGAGTTCGGCGTAAGGACGGAAGCCCTCGAACGAGCCGACCGCGTACCGGTGGGTGCCCGGCAGGCCGGCCTCGTCGGCGGCGGCCCGGGCCGCGTCGGCGAAGCGCTCGTGGGCGAGGAGTACCTTGGCGCCGGAGTCGGAGACGATCCAGGCGATCTCCGGCCCGACCAGATGGTGGTTGACGGGGACGAGGTAGAGACCGGCCTGGCTGGCGGCGAGATAGGCGGTGAGGAACTCGACGCCGTTGGGCAGGACCGCGGCGAAGGTGTCGCCGCGTTCGAGACCGGCAGCGCGCAGGCCGTGCACGAGCCGGTTGGCCGCGGCGTGCAGGCGTCCGGCGGTCCACTGTTCGCCGTCGGGTGCGACGAGCACCTTCCGGTCGGGGTGCTGTGCGGCCTGGGCCCAGAAGCCCACGGGGGGTGTGCTCATGACGGTCCGCTCCTTCCGGCGACACGGTTGACGCGGTCCACGGCCTGCTCGAAGCCGCGGGTGAGGTCGTCGAAGACGGCTTGGACGCTGCGTTCACTGTTCATCCGGCCGACGATCTGGCCGACCGGGGTGCCGAGCAGCGGGTCGATCTCGTACTTCTGGATGCGTGAGACGGCCTCGGCGACCAGCAGTCCCTGCAGCGGCATGGGCAGGGCGCCGGGCCCGGCCGGATCGTCCCAGGCGTCGGTCCACTCGGTGCGCAACTGGCGTGCGGGCTTGCCGGTCAGGGCACGGGAGCGCACGGTGTCGCCGGAGCCGGCCGCGAGCAGTTTGCGGGTCAGGGCGGGCGAGCTGAGGTCCGCTTCCGTGGTGGTCAGCCACAGGGAGCCGAGCCACACGCCTTGAGCGCCGAGGGCGAGCGCGGCGGCCACCTGCTGTCCGCTGCCGATGCCGCCGGCGGCCAGGACGGGCAGGGGGGCCACGGCGTCGACGACTTCGGGGGTGAGGACCATCGAGGCGATCTCGCCGGTGTGGCCGCCCGCCTCGTAGCCCTGCGCCACGACGACGTCGATTCCGGCGTCCCGGTGTTTCTCGGCGTGCCGGGCGCTGCCCGCGAGGGCGGCGACGAGGACGTCCCGGTCGTGGGCGCGGGCGACGACGTCGGCGGGCGGGGAGCCGAGGGCGTTGGCGAGGAGCCGGATCGGATAGTCGAAGGCGACGTCCAGCTGGCTGCGGGCGACCTGCTCCATCCAGCCGGTGATGCGCCAGCCGGACGCCTCGCCCTCGGCGAGTTCGGGGACGCCGTGCCGGGCGAGGGTGTCGCGGACGAACCGGCGGTGTCCCTCGGGGATCATCGCCTCGACGTCCGCCTCGGTGACGCCCTCCACCTTCTTCGCCGGCATCACGACGTCCACCCCGTACGGCCTGCCGTCGACGTGTGCCTCGATCCAGTCCAGGTCGCGTTTGAGCTCGTCGGGGGCGGTGTAGCGGACCGCGCCGAGCACGCCGAAGCCGCCCGCCCGGCTGATGGCCGCGGCGACGGCGGGGAACGGCGTGAAGCCGAAGACGGCGTGCTCGATTCCCAGGGTCTGGCTCAGCTCCGTCTGCATGGGCGCAGGATGCCGGAGTCCTCCGGAGGACGGAAGGGGTTTTCTGATGCTCCGTCAGATCTAAGAGCCGGTTGGCCCCTGCGCGCGGTCTATGGGCGGAGGCGGGTGGCGGACATACTGCACGGGACATGCGAGTCGGCAGAGGCGAAGGGGTACGCGGTGACCGACGAAGCGGCGAACAGCGGACCGACCCGGCGTCAACTGGGCAGAGCGGGGCTGGCCCTGGGCGGTGCTCTGGCCCTCGCACCGCTGCCCGCCGGACCCGCCGAGGCGGCCCCGGCGGCGACCGGCCGCCGCCCCACCCTGCGGCACGGCTCCCCGGAACGCGCCGGGCTGCTCCCCTCCCACCTGCGCCGGCTCGTCGCCGATGCGGAAGCCTTCCTCGGCCCCTCCCCCAAGCACCCCTGGTACGCGGGCGCCGTCCTGCTCGCCGGCCGCGGCGGAACCGTCGCCCTGCACAGGCCCATCGGCATGGCGGTCCGCTACCGGTCCTACGACGAGAAGACCGACACGGGCGTGGAGTTCCCGCCCGGCGAACAGATCCCCATGGCCGAGGACACCGTCTTCGACCTGGCGTCGGTGTCGAAGCTGTTCACCTCCCTCCTCGCCGTGCAGCAGATCGAGCGGGGCGCACTGGAACTGGAGGCGCGGGTCTCCTCGTACCTGCCGGACTTCGCGCGCGCGGGCAAGCAGGACATCACGATCCGTCAGCTCCTCACCCACACCTCGGGGTTCCGCGCGTGGATCCCGCTTTACAGCGCGCCCACTCACGAGGACAGGCTCCAGCTCATCTGGAACGAGAAACCCCTCAGCGCGCCCGGCACGGCCTACCTGTACTCGGACCTGAACCTCATCTCGCTGCAACTCGTGCTGGAACGGATCACCGGCCGCGCCCTCGACGCCCTGCTGCGCGACGAGGTCACCGGACCGCTCGGCCTGCGCCGCACCCGGTACAACCCGCCCGCGTCCTGGCGGCCGAAGATCGCGGCCACGGAGGACGCACGCCGACCGTGGTCCGGGCTCGACCGCGGTCTGGTGTGGGGCGAGGTGCACGACGAGAACGCCTTCAGCCTGGGCGGCGTCGCCGGCCACGCCGGTGTGTTCTCCGACGCCTGGGACCTCGCCGTCCTCGGCCGTACGCTGCTCAACGGCGGTACGTACGGACGGGCCCGGATCCTGAGACCGGAGTCGGTGGAGCTGATGTTCACCGACTTCAACACGGCCTTCCCCGGGGACGAGCACGGTCTCGGTTTCGAGCTCTACCAGCACTGGTACATGGGCGCGATGGCCACCCCGCGCACCGCCGGGCACACCGGTTTCACGGGGACCTCGCTGGTGCTCGACCCGACGACCGATTCGTTCCTGATCGTCCTCGGCAACTCGGTTCACCCGGTGCGGAGTTGGCGTTCCGGTTCGGCGCCCAGGGTCGCCGCGGCGAACGCCATGGCGCGGGCCGTGCCGGTCCGGCCCGTGCGGGGCCGCACGGCCTGGTTCTCCGGCATGGCCCTGTCCACGACGGCGACACTCACGCTCCCCGCGCTCGGCACGTCCGCCGGCCGGGCGCGGCTGCGCTGCGCACTGTGGTGGGACACCGAGCCGACGGCCGACCTGCTGGCCCTGGAGGCCTCGACCGACGGCGGCACGGACTGGCGGCCCGTGCCCTTCATGACGTCCCGCCGCGGCCAGGCCCCCGAGCAGCACCCGTCGGGCTCGGTCAGCGGCTTCTCCGGCCGCGTCTGGCACCGGCTCACCGCCGACCTCCCGGCCGCCCGGGAACTCGTCCTGCGCTGGCGCTACGCGACGGACCGGCTGTACGTCGGGCGCGGCTGCCACGTCGACGGACTGCGGGTGGAGAGCGCCGGGGACGTCCTGTTCGACGAGCGGCGCCCGTCGGACGCGGCGCGCCTGAAGGCGGTGGGGTGGACGCGCGAGGCCGACTGACCGGTCACCCTCCCGTGTTCTCCAGCACGGCCATGGCCGCGTTGTGCCCCGGCACACCGCTCACCCCTCCCCCGCGCACCGCGCCCGCCCCGCACAGCAGTACGTTCGCGTGCCCGGTCTCTACGCCCCAGCGGCCGGTGCCCTCCTGGGCGTAGGGCCAGCTCAGCTCACGGTGGAAGATGTTGCCGCCGGGCAGGCCGAGGTCCCGCTCCAGGTCCAGCGGCGTCCTGGCCTCGATACAGGGGCGGCCGTCGGCATCGGTGGCCAGGCAGTCGGCCAGGGGCTCGGCCAGATGGGCGTCGAGCTGGGCGAGTGTGGACTTCAGCAGTTCCGCGCGCACGGAGTCGTTGTCCCGCTCGAACAAGCGGGCCGGGGTGTGCAGCCCGAAGAGGGTGAGCGTCTGGTAGCCCCGCTCGGCCAGGTCGGGGCCGAGGATGCTCGGGTCGGTGAGTGAGTGGCAGTAGATCTCGGAGGGCGGCGCGGCGGGCAGGCGGCCGGCGGCCGCCTGGGCGTGGGCGGTGGCCAGTTGTTCGTAGCCCTCGGCGATGTGGAAGGTGCCGGCGAAGGCCTCGCGCGGGTCGACGGAGCTGTCACGCAGCCGCGGCAACCGCTCGAGCAGCATGTTCACCTTGAGCTGGGCGCCCTCGGCGGGCGCGGGGGCGGGGTCGCCGGTCAGGTCCGCCAGGACCTGGGGTGAGGCGTTCACCAGGACGTGCCGGGCGGCGACGGTGTCTTCGCCGTCCGCCGTGCGCCAGGTGACCTCGGCGGTCCGGCCGTCCGTGGCGACGCGCACGGCCTCGTGGCCGGTGGCCAGGACCGCGCCCGCCGCGCGTGCCGCGTCCGCGAGGGCGTCGGTGAGGGCCCCCATGCCGCCGACCGGTACGTCCCAGTCGCCGGTGCCCCCGCCGATCACGTGGTAGAGGAAACAGCGGTTCTGCTTCAGGGAGGGGTCGTGGGCGTCGGCGAAGGTGCCGATGAGGGCGTCGGTGAGGACGACGCCGCGCACCAGGTCGTCGTCGAAGTGCTCCTCCACGGCCGCACCGATCGGCTCCTCGAACAGCATCCGCCAGGTGTCCTCGTCGTCGAGGCGGCGGCGCAGCTCGTCGCGCGCGGGCAGCGGCTCCGTGAGGGTCGGGAAGATCCGCCGGGCGGCGCGGCCGGTCCTGCCGTAGAACTCCTGCCAGGACCGGTACGCGCGGTCGGAGCCGGTGAGCCGGGCGAACGCCTCGCGGGTACGCCGTTCCCCGCCGCCGACGAGGAGTCCGGTGGCACGGCCGTCGCGTTCGGCGGGCGTGTAGGAGGAGACGGCGCGGGTGCGGACCCGGAAGTCCAGCCCGAGGTCCCGGACGATCTTCCTGGGCAGCAGGCTGACCAGGTACGAGTAGCGGGACAGCCGGGCGTCGACCCCGGCGAAGGGCCGGGTGGACACCGCCGCGCCGCCCGTGTGGTCGAGCCGTTCCAGGACCAGCACGGAGCGCCCGGCCCGGGCCAGGTAGGCGGCGGCGACCAGGCCGTTGTGGCCGCCCCCGACGATGACGGCGTCGTACGTCCGGTTGGCGCGGGGTCCCTCGGGTGCGGTCATGGTTCTTGGTAACACGGGGTGATCCGGATCGGCCAGACGGCGCCCGCCCCGTCCCGGCGGAGTCAGAGGCCGGCCGCGGCCCGCTGTTCCCGCAGGGCCGCGACTCTCCGGTACAGGGCCATGGCCTCGGCGCCGCGGCCGAGCTGTTCCAGACAGTGGGCTTCGTCGCCTCGGCTGGCGAGGGTGTCGGGGTGGTCGCTGCCGAGGACGCGTTCGCGGGCGGCGGCCACCTGCCGGTACTCGGTGAGCGCGTCGTGCCAGCGACCCAGCCAGCCGAGACCGACGGCGACCTCGCGGCGGCTCACCAGGGTGTCGGGGTGGCCGGGGCCGAGGACCTGTGCGCGGAGCGCGGCCACGTCGCGGGATTCGCCGAGCGCCTCCTCCCAGCGGCCGAGCCGGCCCAGGTTGACGCAGCGCCCGTGGCGGGCGCGCAGCGTCTCGGGGTGAGCGGCGCCCTGGCTGCGGGTGCGGTCCGCGACCAGGTCGGTGTAGAGGTCGAGCGCTTCCGCGCCGCGGCCGAGGCGGCCCAGGCTGATGCCGGTCTCGTGCCGGGCGGCGAGCGTGTCTGGGTGGTCGGGGCCGAGAGCGCGGCCACGGGCCTCGGCGACGTCACGGTAGATCTCCAGGGCCTCCGGCCAACGGCCCAGCTGCCCGAGGGTGTAGGCGACTTCGTACCGGGTGACGAGCGTGTCGGGGTGGTCCGGGCCGAGCACGCGGGCACGGGCGGCGGCCACCTCGCGGGCCATCCGGTAGGAGTCCTCCAGGCGGCCGAGACGGCCGAGGTTGAAGGCGAGGTTGTGGCGGCAGCGCAGGGTGTCGGGATGGTCGGGGCCCATGAGGTGCTCGCGGGCGGTGAGCACCGACGTGTAGACGCGGTGGGCGTCGAAGGGGCGGCCGAGCTGGCCGAGCACGTACGCCATCTCCTGGCGGGCGGCGAGGGTGTCGGGGTGGTCGGCGCCGAGGGTGCGGATCCTGGCTCCGGCGACGTGCTTGTACTCGCGCAGGGCGTCAGCGGCGCGGCCGGTGCGGCTGAGCGTGAAGGCGACCTCGTAGCGGCTGGCGAGGGTGTCGGGGTGGTCGGGGCCGAGGAGGTGCTCGCGCTCGGCGGCGACGGCCCGGTGCACCTCGCCCGCCTCCGTCCAGCGGCCGAGCCGTCCGAGGCTCAGGCCCGCGTTGTGCCGGCCGGCCAGGGCGGTCAGGACCTCCGTGGGCGGGGCGGGCCGCCGCGCGGGGGCCGGTTCCGCCACGACGGGGCCGGTGGCGGGCCGTGCGATCCACTCGCCGGACAGTCCCGCCGCGGGGTCCGGCGGTGCGGTGCGCAGTGCCGTGCCGGTGGCCTTGCGGCCGGTGGTCATGCCGTGCGTCCAGGACGGCAGCCGGGCCGCGCCGGCCGGCACGCCGGGTACCGGGCGGACCGCCGCGGCGGGCACATACGCCGGCGCGGCCCGGTGGGCGCTGATCCGCCGGGCCAGCTCGCGGGCGTCGTCGGGGCGTTGCCCGGGGTCCTTGGCGAGCAGGCCGAGGATGACCTGCTCCAGGTATTCCGGCAGGTCGGCCCGGTGCTCGCGCGGCGGGCGGGGCGGGGTGTCGCGATGGCCGACGAGGACGGCCCAGGCGTCGCCGAGGTCGAACGGCGGTACGCCGGTGGCGATCTCGTACAGCACGCAGCCGAACGAGTACAGGTCGCTGCGCTGGTCGACCTCGGTGCCGCCGATCTGCTCCGGGGACATGTAGTGCGGGGTGCCCATGGCGATGCCGGTGCCGGTCAGCCGGGAGGTGAAGCCGATGTCGTGGCCGAGTCGGGCTATGCCGAAGTCGCAGATCTTAACGGTGCCGTCGCCGAGACGCATGATGTTGGCGGGCTTCAGGTCCCGGTGGACGATGCCCTGCTCATGGCAGTAGGCGAGGGCGGCGGCGACCTGCTCGGCGATCTCCTCGACGTCCGCGACCGGCAGCGGGTGCTGCTTGTTGTCCTCCAGGAGCTGGCTGAGGTTGCGGCCGTCCAGCAGCTCCATCACGAGGTGGAGCACACCGTCGGACTCGCCGAAGTCGTGCACGACGGTGATGCCCCGGTGCTGCAGCGCGGCAGCCACCCGGGCCTCGCGGCGGAACCGCTCCCGCAGCACCCGGGTGAAGGCGTGGTCGTGGTTCGGGCCCAGCGGTTTGAGGCACTTGACGGCGACGTGCCGGCCCAGGGACTCGTCCCGTGCCCGCCACACCTCACCCATGCCGCCGCGCCCGATCAGATCGAGCAGCCGGTACCGGCCCTGGATGAGCCTGCTGTCCCCCATCTTGCGCGACGCTCCCCCCGGTAGCTGTCCGCCCGCCCCTCGGCCCACCCAGTATGGCGGCCTACCGTCCGAGTTTGCACGGTGCCGGACGCGCGCCGGGGCCGAGCCTCGCCATGGCCCGAAGTATGTGTTTGGGCGGGAGTTGCCAGCGCACACGTGCGGGAACGCGGCGCAGCAGGAGGCCCGCGAGGCGCAGCCGGCGGGTGACGGTGGCGGGCGCGGGGGCGGGTCTGCCGTACAACTCGTGGGCGTACGGCGGCAGGGAGGCGTACGCCAAGTGCGCCACTCGCCGCCACAGCACCTCGCGCGCCGGTACGAGGAGGGGGTGCGTCGGCGGGCGGAGGAGGAAGTCGTCCACCTCGCGTGCTTCGGGTCCCGCGGCCAGGTCGGGGCGCACCTTCTCGAAGTACGCGGCCAGCTCCGCCCGGTCGCCCGGTACGGCGTCGGGGTCGAGGCCCACCAGGCGTGCGCTCTGCCGGTGTTCGGCGATGTAGCGGTCGGCCTCCGCGTCGGTGAGCCGGAACCCGGACCGGCGCGCGACGTGCAGATACGAGTCGATCTCGGCGCAGTGCACCCACAGCAGCAGGGCGGGCTCGTCGAGGCCGTAGCGCTCGCCGGTGTCCGGGTCGGTCGCGCTCAGCGCGCGGTGGATCCTCCGGACCCGGGCACCGGCGCGCTCGGCCGCCTCGGTGGTGCCGTACGTCGTCGTTCCGACGAAGCCCGCGGTGCGCATCAGCCGGCCCCAGGCGTCGCGCCGGAAGTCGGAGTTCTGCATGACGCCGCGTACGGCGCGGGGATGCAGGGCCTGGAGATGGAGCGCCCGGACGCCCGCGATCCACATCATGGGGTCGCTGTGGAGCTGCCAGGTCACCGATTCCGGACCGAACAGTCCGGGGTCCGCGCCGTTCACGCGCCTCACCTCCGCCCGGCGCACACGATGGCACAGCTCGAACAGCGGGTCGAGAGGCTCCCCTTGGCAACCCGGAGGTCCGGTCGCCGGGCCATCACCTGCCCCGCGCTGCACCGGCCTCCGTTCGCGGTGCCGCGCCTCCCGCGCCGGGCCACCGCCGCCCGCGCCCCGCACGTCCTGTTCGACGGGACCGCCCCGGCCGACGCTGAACGACGCGGCCCGTCCGGTCCTCCGTCACACGAGCGGCTCCCACGAGGCCCCTTGGGGCACCACGGCCACCGGGCACGCGGCGTGGTGCAGCAGCGTGTGGGCCACCGTGCCCAGCTGGAGCCCGAAGTGGCCCTGCCGGCGTCGTGCCCCGACGACGACCAGGTCGGCCGCGGCCGAGCGGTGCACGAGCACCTTGCGAGCCGGGCCCTCGACCGCGGTGCGGTGCACCCGGACTCCGGGATGCTCGGACATGGCGACGGCGAGCAGTTCTTCGAGCTCCGCGCCGGCCTTCTCCTCGTGGTCCCGGTCGGGCGCGTCGGTGGGCGCGTGCGCGGCGCGGCGCCAGGCCCGGACCACGTCCAGGACACCACCCCGGGCCTCGGCCTCCCGGAAGGCGAAACGCACCGCCTCTCCACTGGTGGACGGGCCACCGGCGCCGAGGAGGATCCGCTGGTGGGTGCCCGCCAGGCCGGCCTTGTCACCGCGGACCACCACGACCGGGCAGTGGGCGCGCGCCGCGACGGTCAGGCCGACGGAACCGAGCAGCAGCCCCTTCAGTTCGCCGCGGCCCCGCGAGCCGGTGATCAGCGCGGTGGCGTCGTCGCCCGCCCGCAGGAGGGCGTCCGTCGCATCGGCGAGGAGAACGTCGGTGGAGACCTTCACGTCGGGGTCGCGCCGCACGGCGCGTTCCGCGGCGGAGGCAACGATGTGGTCGGCCCTCACTTGCCCGGCGGGGCGGTCAAGGCCGAGCGACGGAGTGCGGCCCTCGTACCGTTCCCACAGGGAGCCGTGGACCAGCCGCAGATCAAGCCCGTGACGGGCCGCCTCGTCCACTGCCCAGTCGACCGCCGGCAGACATCCGTCGGATCCGTCGACACCCACCACCAGGGGAAGTTCCCTCGTCATCGTTCCCACCGCCTCGTTCACGGCATGGTGCCGATCCGCTCTCACCGTCGCATCCGGGGCCGCCGGACGCGAGGGGCGGTCGGGCCCCCTTCCGGGGCCGTTCGGCCCGTGGTGCGCGGCCGGCAGCGGGCCCAGGCTGAAGTCGGCAGACCACGGGCTTGAAGGGAGCCGAGCGATGACCTCCACCACCAACCTGGCCGCGGGCCTCACAGCCGGACACCGCGAGCGGCTGATGCGGGCGGCCCGCGAGGTGTCCTTCGACACGGGTACACGCATCTTCGACGAAGGGATGCGCGCCGACCGGTTCTGGATCGTGCGCACCGGGACGGTCGCGCTCGACCTGCACATCCCGGGCCGGCGCGCGGCCGTGGTCGAGTCCCTGGGACACGGCGAGCTGGTCGGCTGGTCCTGGCACTTCGCGCCGTACGTGTGGCATCTGGGCGCGGAAGCGGTGACTCCGGTGCGTGCCCACGAGTTCGACGCGGATGCCGTGCGGGAGATGTGCCTCCGGGACCCCGAGTTCGGCCGTGCGATCGCGGACTGGCTCGGCCGGGTGGTCGCCCACCGGCTGCACGCGACCCGGGTCCGGCTGCTCGACCTGTACGCCCCCTACGGCAGCGGCGGCGGGCTGTGAGCGGCCGGGGCGCGCGGGCGTTCAGACCACGGTGATCCTGCGCCCGGTGACGGTGACGGGTTCGATACGCAGCCACAGGTCGCGCGGGCCTCCCGCCCAGGGTGTGCTGTACGCCTGCTCCGCGAGACGGGCGACCTCGTCCGGGTCCGTCACGGTCGTCGCGGGCCCTCGCACCAGTACGCTCCAGCCCTCGCTGAACGCCTCGTCGATGCGGTCGGCCTCGAAGGCGACCCGTTGGCCGTCCGCCTGGGCGGGGGCCGTTCCGGGCTCCGTGCGGAAGACGATCCCGCCGTCGACGACGCTGTAGTTGACCGGGACGACGACCGGCCCGGAGTCCGCGGGCACGGCGAGGCGTCCCACCCCGTGTGTGGAGAGCAGGGAGCGGCATTCCGCTTCGGTGAGTTCCCGGAACCGGGGTGTGCGGGCGGCCCGGCCGAGGCCGGGGGGCAGTTCGGTGTCCCCACCGGTCAGGTGCCACACCGTGGTCTTCAGTGCCCCGGCCAGCCGCAGGAGGGTGCCCGCGCCGGGGTCGGCCGGCGGCCGCTCCTCCAGGTACTGCAGGTAGGCGGGTGACATGCCCGCCCGTGCGGCCGTCTCCTGCCGGCTCAGGCCGAGTTCGGTACGCCGCTGGGTGATCCGCCGCCCGAGGTCGCCCTTCGGGCTGCCTTCCGCGGCGTGCGACGAGGCACGTTCGGTCATGGCGCGTCACCTCTCTCGATCGTCGGGCCGCCCGGTCGGGGACGACGTCTGTATGCCGCTCCACGCCCGGCACGTCACCGGGCGGGCGATGTGCCGGTGTGCACACCATTTCCAGCTTCGCGCGAATCGTCCGGACGCGCTTGGGCCGGTCGGCCCCGGGCACCGGACCGAGGGGGTGCCGAGGGGCGTACGACCGGGACTGCGCACCCCGCGAGTCCTTCCGGCCCACGTCGACGGGGGCCGATCGGCCCTACCGCGTGCCCCGCCCGCCAGGCTTTGCTCGGTCCATGCACGACGACCCCGGCACGTCCGCACCGCCGCCTCGGAAGCACACGACGCGCGTCGTGACGCTGCATGGCGAACTCGACCTGCTCACGGCACCCGTCCTGCGGGCCGACCTCGACAGGGCGACCGCCGATCCCTGTCCCGACCTGGTGCTCGATCTGCGTCCGGTGTCGTTCATCGACTGCGCGGGGCTCGGAGTCCTGTGCCGGGTGCGGAACCGCGTGCGGGCGCGCCGCGGCCGGCTTCGCCTGGTCATCGGTGGCACTTCCCTCCCGCGCCTCCTCCGGCACTCCGGTCTGGCCGGGGTCTTCGAGGTGCTTCCCGGCATGCCGGCGGGCGTGCCGGGGGTGCCCGCCGCAGAACCTGTCGACAGTGTGGCGAGGTGACGGGGTCACACGAACCCCCGGCAGGTTCGGGCGAACTGACGGGTGACAGGAACCGGCCGCGTCACTCGGGAGCCAGCTCGTTTCCGATCTTCGCCGCCCATGCCTCGATCCGCTCGAAGTCGCGGAAGTCCCCGCCCTTGCCGTTGCGGAGGATCATCCGGGCGACCCAGCCCTTCGCTCCCTCCCGCAGGCAGCCGCCGAAGGTGACGTGTTCCCTCACGTCGAGCCGGATCATGGCCCGCTTCACCCAGGGCACGGGCGGGATGTCCCGCTCCGAGGCCGAGGGGTCGAGCGGGCCGCTGCTGAAGAACCACAGCGGGCGCTCGGCCAGCGCCGTGCGGTGGCGGCGGACGAAGCGGCGGGCGTCCTTGTGCCAGTGACCGGCGTACAGACCGCCACCGACCACGACGGCGTCGTACTCCGCCACGCTCGGCGGGACACCGGCCGGGAGGGCCTCGGCGGTCAGCCCCTCCTTGCGCAGGACCCGTGCGATCGTCTCGGCGATCTCCTCGGTCGATCCGTTCGTCGTTCCATAGGCGACGAGCACGTTCGTCGGCATGATGGTCCGCCTTCTCTCACCCTTCGCGCAGCCGGTAGTCGGCCACGTCGTGCATCAGTTGTCCGTCCGCCCGCGGGCACGAGTCGTCCCGTCGGTCTCACCGGGCCTCCTTCTTCAAGCATCCGCCGGACGAGAGGGCCGGCGCATGGGCCGTCCGGGGCAGGCGCGGGCCCGACCGGCCCGGGGCCGGAATCACGCCTGCTCGGGGACGACCGCGACGGGGCAGGCCGCGTGGTGCAGCACGGCATGCGTGACGCGGCCGATGTGGAGGCCGAGGCGTCCGTGGGGCTGTCTGGCGCCTATCACGAGCAAGGCGGCACCGGCCGAGGCATCGAGCAGCACGGCCCGGGCCTGTCCTTCGACGATCCGCCGGCGTATCTCGACGTCCGGGTGTTCCTCGGACGGTGTGCGCAGCCCGGTGTCCAGGGCTTCGACGGCCCGCTGCCGGTGCACCCGCGCGGTTTCGCCGGTGGACCGGGACTGGCCGGTGACTTCGTACGCCGGGCGATGCCAGGCCCGTACGGCCTCGACCGGCGCCCCGCGACGGGCCGCTTCCCCGACGGCGAAGCGCACCGCCTCCGAATCCGCCGGCTTGTCGGGGGCCCCGACCACGACGGGGCGGCCCCGCCCGGGCCCGGGCCGGTTGTCGTGGTCACCGCGCACCACGATCACCGGGCCGTCGGCCCGCCCGGCGACGGCGAGGCCGACCGAACCGAGCAGTGCCTCGGCCGCGCTGCCGCGGCCACGCGAGCCGACGACGAGCGCTGCGGCCTTGCCTGCCAGCCGGCGGAGTACGGGCACGGGCCCCTCGGCAACGACCTCGGTGGTGACCTCCAGGCCGGGAACGCGCGCCCGGGCCCGCTTGGCCGCGGTCACCGCGAGGACGTCGGCGAGCAGCCGTTCCGACGCCGGCTCCCGTCCGGTGGGGAAGACCGCGTGTTCGTATCGCTCCCACAGGGAGGCGTGCACCACGTGCAACGGGACCCCGCGCAGCGCGGCCTCGTCCGCCGCCCAGTCCACGGCGCGCATGCTCGCCTCGGAACCGTCCACGCCGACAGCCAGCGGCTGGTCCATCGTCCTCATCCCCTCGGGGCGTCGGGCACGGGTGGCCCGGCCGATCGTGGAGGCGTTCGCCGGCCACCGGCCCCACTCCGGCCCACGTCGCCGCGTCCGGGGGTCCGTCGGCGGCGGCGGGGGCGTCAGGTGTGCGCCACCACGGCCACGGGAGCGACGGCGTGGTGCAGTACGGCATGGGTGACGGGGCCGATGTGCGCGCCGAACCGGCTGCGCCGTATCCGCCGGCCCACGACGACGAGCGACGCATAGCGGGAGGAGCTCACGATCTGGTCCGCGGCGCTGCCGGCGCGGGAGGCCTCGATGACCTCGACGGCCGGATGCTTGTCCCGCCAGGGGCGCAGCGCCTCGGTGAGTTCGGCGGCGTTCTGCCCGGCGAGTTCGTCGTACACGCTCACGTGGTCGGACAGGCCGTAGATCTTGTAGGGCGGAGGGGTCCAGGCGTGCAGGACGCGCAGGGAGGTGCCACGGCGGGCAGCCTCCTCGAACGCGAACGCGATGACCGCGTCGTCGGGGCTGCGGGTGTCGAGCCCGAGCAGCACCGGACGGAACCGCGTCGCCGCGGACGGTACGCCGGCCGGGTCCATGGCGTGCTCGTCCGCCGCCTGCTCTCCGGACCGCACCACGACCACCGGTGCCTCGGTACGCGCGATGACGGCCTGGCCCACGGAACCGACCATGAAGCCTGCGATCCCGCTCAGTCCCCGGGAGCCCAGGACCACGAGTTCGGCGTCCCCGGCGGCGTCCACCAGCTCCTGGGCCGGAACGCCGGTCAGCTGGACCGCTGTCACCTCCACCCCCGGGTGACGCGCCCTCAACCCCTCGGCGGCTCCGCGCGGGATCCGCTCGCTCCAGTGCCTCAGGGTCTCCGTGCCGAGCATCGGTGCCTGCGCCATCGGCTCCGGGACGGGCTCCCACACGTGCACCAGCCGCACGGGCAGCCCACGCAACCTCGCCTCACGGGCCGCCCACTCCGCGGCCGCACGGCTCTCGGAGGAGCCGTCGAGGCCCACCAGGACGGAACGCGTCATGCCGTCCACCTCCCGAATCGGTATCCGTCTCCAGGTTCGCGCCGGGCAGCGGCCACCATGCAGGGGCCGCAGGTCCTGGATCGGGGCCGTTCGGCCCTGGCCGTCACGGGGCCGGGACGGCCAGTTCGTCGTGGGGCTGTCCGCCCAGTACGACCTTGAGCGCGCCGGTGTCGGCGGCGTGCGCGAAGACCTCGTACGCCTCCTCCATCCGGTCCAGGGCGAAGGTGTGGGTGACCAGTGCCTCGGTCGGCACCCGGCCGCAGGCCGCCATCCTCAGCAGCATGGGCGTCGAGGACGTGTCGACCAGGCCGGTGGTGATGGTCACGTTCTTGATCCACAGATCTTCGAGGTGCAGGGTCGCGGGCCTGCCGTGGACGCCGACGTTGGCCACCCGGCCGCCGGGCCGCACCATGCGGGTGCACATCTCGAAGCTCTCCGGCACTCCCACCGCCTCGACGACGACGTCGGCGCCCATACCGCCGGTGAGATCGTCGACGAGCTGCTCCGGCTGGTCGCGCACGGAAGCGACGGCGTCGGCACCGAACCGCCTGGCGGCCTCGAGCCGGGAGTCGGCGAGATCCACGGCGATGATCCGCTCCGGTGAGTACAGCCGTGCGGTGAGGATCGCGGCGAGACCGATCGGGCCGGCGCCGACGACGGCGACGGTGTCACCGGGCCGCACGCCTCCGTTGAGCACGCCCACCTCGTAGGCGGTCGGGAAGATGTCGGCGAACAGCACGGCGTCCTTGCTCGCCAGCCCGCCCGGCAGCGGATGCACGGACAGGTCGGCGTGCGGCACACGCACGTACTCCGCCTGCGTGCCGTCGATCAGATGGCCGAGGATCCAGCCTCCGTCGCCCCGGCACTGACCGTAGGAGCCGTCCCGGCAGAAGCGGCAGCGGCCGCAGGCGGTGATGCAGGAGGCCAGGACCCGGTCGCCGGGCCGGACGGTGCGCACGTCGCTGCCGGTCTCGACGATCTCTCCGACCGCTTCATGTCCCAGCACCGTCCCGGAGGGCACCTCCGGGACGTCGCCCTTGAGGATGTGCAGGTCCGTTCCGCAGATGGTGACGGCATCGACCCGGACGATGGCGTCGGTGGGGTCCTTGACGGCGGGATCCGGGACGTCCTCCCAGGCGGACTGCCCGGGTCCGTGGAAAACGAAGCCTTTCATGGCCGTTCCTCCTCGGTCTCCGGCCCATCGTTTCGTGGTGGCGGATCGCCGGGGCGGGCACGGAGCGCATCGGAGATGCCCCTCGGTTCCATCTTCGGCCAGAGTGGTGGCCTTCGCTTGGTCCGGACGTCCCCGGGGCAGAGCCGTGCGTCCCCGCTCCGCGGCTCGTCACGCGGGGACGAGTGCCTCACGCACGGCCGTCGGCCAGCAGCAGCCGGCTCGTCTCCCCGGGGCCGACGCAGACGGTCCGGTCGGGGAGCCGCACGACGATCGGCGGGCCCCCGGAGGACGGGACGGCGATCTCCAGCCGGCCGCTCTCCAGCCGGACCCGCACTCCCCAATGCCCCTGGTACTGAAGGGAGAAGCCGTACGACGACAGCTCCGGCAGCGGCACCGGGTCGAGCCACAGCGCCCCTTGACGCGTCTCCAGGCCGGTCAGCCCGCGCTGGACCAGGTCGAGGGTGCCCGCCATCGCGCCGAGGTGGATGCCCTCGCCGGTGGTTCCGCCCTGGAGGTCGGCCACGTCGCCCCTGAGGGCTTCCTGGCAGAACGACCATGCCTCGCCGCGCCGGGCGCGTGCGAGGATCCAGCCGTGGACGAGACCGCTGAGGGTGGAGCCGTGGCTGGTGCGGGCCAGGTAGTAGTCGACCGTCCGCGCCCAGCTCTCCTCGTCCAGGCGGTGGCCCAGGCGCCCGAAGACGTCGCGGAGTTCGCCGGGCGAGAAGAGGTAGCCGAGCATCAGCACGTCCGCCTGCTTGGAGGCCTTGTAGCGGTTGACGCTGTCGCCCTCCGCCTCCAGGATCCGGTCCAGGCGCCGGATGTCGTCGTACCGCTTCCGGTAGCCGTGCCAGTCGAGTTCGGCGAGGTCGCCGTACCCCTCGAACTGGCTGATGACGCCGTCGTGGTAGGGGACGTGGAGTGTGCGGGAGACCTCCTCCCACCGTTGCAGCTCCGCGGCGCCCAACTCGGCACGTTCCGCGAGTTCACGGCGGCGGGGGGCCGGGAGATCGCGCAGCACCTCCAGGGTCCGGGCGAGCACCCAGGCCGCCGAGACGTTGGTGTACGCGTTGTCGTCCAGGCCCGGACGCTCGGCACCCGGGTAGGCGTCGTGATACTCGTCGGGGCCGACCACGCCCCGGATGCGGTGCCGCTCCAGATGGTCGTCCCAGGTGGCCGAGTCCGCCCAGAAACGCGCGATCTGCACCAGCATCTCGGCACCCTTGGTGTGCAGGAACTCCGCGTCCCCACTGGCCTCGCAGTACTGCCATACGTTGTGCGCGATCGCCGAACCGACGTGGTGCTGGAGATGGGTGTGGTCGGGCAGCCAGCGGCCCGAGCGGGGATTGAGATGCAGCCGCTGGGTCTCCTCGCGTCCGTCGCTTCCGCTCTGCCACGGGTACAGCGCGCCCCGGCGGCCGGCGGCGCGTGCGGCGGCGCGGGCCCGGTCCAGACGTCGGTGGCGGTAGTGGAGCAGGGCCCGGGACACCTCCGGGAAGTGCAGATTCAGGTACGGCAGGACGAACAGTTCGTCCCAGAAGACGTGCCCGCGGTAGGCCTCGCCGTGCAGCCCACGGGCCGGCACGCCCACGTCCAGTTCGGCGGTGTGCGGGGACAGGGTCTGCAGGACGTGGAAGAGGTGCAGGCGCAGGATGGCGCCCGCCTCTCCGGGGACGTCGATCCCGGCCCGGCGCCACAGCTGCTCCCAGGCGGTTCGGTGCGGTGCCAGCAGGCCGTCGAAGCCCGGGGCCCCGCTCACCCGGTCCACGGCTGCCTGCAGCGGGTCGCTGATCGCCGGATCGTGAGAGGTGTGCAGGGCGATGGTCTTGTCGACGGTGACGGTACGCCCGGGGGCCAGGGAGAGCGTCACACGCTGGACGGCGCGTGCGGGTTCGTGCGCCTCCGAGACGGGCTCCGGGGCCGTCAGCCGGGCCGCCATGGCGATCCGGATGTCCGACGTGCGGGTCCGGCAGCGCAGCCACACCGTGCCGGGCCCGGCGGTACCGGTGTGCACATGGGTCAGGTGGCGGCCCTCCAGGCCGCTGTAGCGCTGCACCCCGCTGTTGGTCACTCCCCCGTCCAGCGCCGCCTCCACCTCCAGCTCCGCCGGGGCCCCCGCCAGGGTGAACTCGGTGCGCAGGGCCGCCAGACAGGGGTCGGCCATGTGGACGAGCCGCAGCTGGCGTACGGACAGCACTTGTCCCGTGTCCAAGCGGTAGTCGGTCACGCGTTCGAGGAGACCCGCGTCCAGGTCCACGGACTGCCGGTGGGTGAGCACCGGCGCGGTGTCCGGGGTGAGCCACGCACCGCCCGGGCGCCGGAAGCGCAGCGGCAGCCAGTTCGGCAGGTTGACCATGTCCTCGTTCTCGACCCGGCGTCCCGCGACCAGGGAGGTGATCCGGTTGTAGCAGCCGGCCACGTAGCAGCCCGGATAGTGCACGTCGTCGGCCGCGCACTCCGGCAGGGCGCCGCGCGTGGCGAAGCGCCCGTTGCCCAGCGTGCAGAGCGCCTCCCTCAGCCGCTCGTCCGCGGGGTCGTACCCCTCGTAATCCCAGGTTCGGGCCGTCATGCGGCTGCCCCTTTCACGGACGGGAGGCCGGGTGCTCCGGTTGAGACTCCCGCATGACCAGTGTTGCCCGGCCCGGGAGGCGCCGCATCGATCGCACCCCATGCCCTCAGGGCCCACACCCGAGCCGGTCCCGGTGGACGTCACCGGCGGCGTCGTCACCCTCACCGGCCAGGTAAGGGACACCTCCTCGGTACCGATCGTCGCCTGCGTCGTGCGCTCCGTCGAAGGCGTCGTCGACGTCGGCCGGGCCCTGTCCGGCGGCATGCGGGCGACCGGCCCCGGGTGAGCCGAAGGTCCCTCGGTTCAGGGACGTGCAGCCCCCCTCCCTCTGCGCGACGGCCCAAGCCCGTCACCTCGTCCGGGGAGCAGGCTGAAGGTGAGTGGCCATGCGGTCGACCGCCGGGCCGACACCCACAGCGGTCGCTCGCGGACCGAAGGGAGGCGCGTCATGCAGCACCGCACGATCGGAGACCTCATGACCCGTGACGTCGTACGGGTGCGACCGGACACGTCGTTCAAGGAGGTCGTCGGGCTGCTGGCCGACCACGGTGTGACGGCCCTGCCCGTGGTCGACGAACTGGATCAGCCGGTGGGGGTGGTGTCGGAAGCCGACCTGCTCCGCACCGTCGCGGCCCAGCCGGATCCCGGCGGACTGCCGCCGTCGAAGGGCCGCTCGAACGGGGCACACCCCGTGGGCGAGGGCAGCACGGCCGGGGAGCTGATGACGGTTCCCGCGGTCTGCGCGCGCCCGGAGTGGACGGTCGTCGAGGCCGCACGCCTGATGGACGGCGAAGGCGTCAAACGACTTCCCGTGACCGATGAGGCGGGCGCGCTGATCGGCATCGTCAGCCGTGGTGATCTTCTCCGGGTCTTCCTGCGCCGGGACGAGGCGCTGCGCGACGAGATCACCCTTGACGTCCTGGCCCGGACTCTCGGTCTCGCCCCCGCCGACGTGACCGTGGAAGTGCGGCAGGGCCGGGTGCGGCTGAAGGGCCGGGTGGAGTCCGGCCGGCTCGTCCCGGTCATCGAGCGGCTGTGCCGCGGGGTCGACGGGGTCGTGTCGGTGGAATCGGATCTGACCTGCGGTGTCGACGGCCCGCCCGAAGCCGGGCTTCCCGGCTGAGGCGGGACAGCGGCAGCGGAAGACGGAGGCGAAGCACGATGGGCTCGAGCGCGGCCGGCCGGCGCTCGCCCCTGTGGCGCTGGCGCCGTAACCCGCTGCGCCGCCGTGAAGACGTATGGGAGGCCTGGATCCTGCTGGTCGCCTGGTTCGTCGTCGTCGTGGCCGGCCCTGTCGCGGGTGTGCTCGGCGCGCAGGCCACGGTGGACCGGCACGCGCAACGACGTGTGGAGCGGCACCCCGTCACGGCGACCCTGCTCGGCGACTCGCCCCGGAGAACCGTCAACGGTGAGATCACGATCGAGCGCGTGACAGCGCCGGTGCGCTGGACCGCTGCGGACGGCACCTCGCACACGGGCAGTGCGCAGGTGGACGCCGGCCGGAAGGCCGGTGAGCGGGTCGTGGTGTGGCTGGACCAGAAGGACCGGCTCACCGGAGAACCGCAGACTCCGGGCGATGCGAACGTCGAGGCGGCCTTCATGGGTGCCGCCTCCTTCGGCGCCGTCGCCGTCGCGGCCGCCGCGGGTGTCCACGGCGCGCGCTTGGCCCTGGACCGGCGCCGCAGCCGCGCGTGGGACGCGGAATGGCGGAGGCTCGGGTCCCAGTGGGGCCGAACCGCCGACTGATCCCGCCGACCCGTCAGCCCCGAAGGGGCCCCGCGGCGACGCCCCATCCAGGGTCAACACACCGCCGCAATACCCCCCGGGGTATCTCTGTTACGGTGAGGACAGATACCCCCCGGGGTAAACCGTCCCTAGAGGAGTCGTAGTCGTGTTCTTCGTCGACACCCTGGAATTCGAGGGTCTGGGAAACCGCAGCTATCTGTCCGGCGGACCGGATGCCGCAGTCGTGGTGGATCCCCCGCGCGACGTGGACCGGATCATCGCCGCAGCCGCCCGTCGCGGGGTACGCATCGCCTACGTGGCCGAGACTCACCTGCACAACGACTACATCAGCGGCGGCCTGGAGCTGGCCCGCACGACCGGCGCCCGATATCTGGTACCGGCCGGGGCCTCGGTGTCCTTCGAGCGCACCGCGGTCACCGACGGCGACGCGATCGCGGTGGACGAGGGACTGCTGCTGCGCGCCGTCGCGACCCCCGGTCACACACCGCACCACACGTCCTACGTCCTGGAGGAGGACGGGCAGCCGGTGGCGGCCTTCACCGGTGGATCGCTGCTGATCGGCAGCGTAGGGCGGCCCGACCTGGTGGAACCGCGGCTGACCGAACGGCTGGCCCGTGCCCAGCACGCCTCCGTGCACCGGCTGGCCGACTCCCTCGACGACGAGGTGCGCGTGCTGCCCACACACGGCTTCGGCAGCTTCTGTTCCTCCTCACAGGCAGCGGGGGACGCGACGACGATCGGTGCGGAGCGCGAGAACAACGAGGCCCTGACCACCGACGTGGACTCCTTCGTCGCGCGACTGCTCGCCGGCCTGGACGATGTGCCCGCCTACTACGCGCACATGGGTCCGGCCAACGCCGCGGGCCCCGCGCCTGTCGACCTCACCCCGCCGCGATCAGCCGATGCCGAGGAGATCGCTTCCCGGCTGGCTGCCGGCGAGTGGGTGGTGGACCTGCGCAACCGTGTCGCCTTCGCCGAGAGCCATGTCGCCGGTTCGTTCAATGTCGAGGGGGAGGGGAAACTCGCCACCTATCTGGCGTGGCTGATCCCCTGGGGCAAGCCCGTGACCCTGCTGGCTTCCACACCGGAGCAGATCGCCATGGCGCAGCGGGAGCTGACCCGGGTGGGCATCGACCGCCCTGCCGCCGCCGCAACCGGCGAGCCGCGGGCCTGGATACGCGACGGCGAGCGTCCGGCCTCGTTCCCGCGCGCCCGCTTCGCCGATCTCGCCGAGGTCCACGGGCGCGGCGAGCAGGCGGTGGTGCTGGACGTGCGCCGCGACTCCGAGCGCGCCTCAGGCCACGTCGAAGGGTCGCTGCACATCCCCGTACACGAGCTGCACGGCCGTCTCGGCGAGGTGCCCGCCGGGGTGGTGTGGGTGCACTGCGCCGGTGGGATGCGCGCCGCGATCGCCGCTTCCCTCCTCGACGCCGCCGGCCGCGAAGTCGTCGCCGTCGACGACGCCTTCACCGCCGCCGGCGAGGCCGGGCTGCCCGTCACGGGACCCGTCGCCACCGCCTGATCCACACCGCGCCTTCCGTAGGGAGACACCCACCATGCCGCCCCTCTTTCCTCGCGGCCCCGGCCGCCTCACCCCAGAACAGGCCCATCGGCAGTTCGCCGACGGGCGGGCCGTCCTGCTCGACGTCCGTGAGACACCGGAGTGGGAAGCCGGCCACGCGCCCGGGGCGCTGCACCTGCCTCTCTCCCGCCTCATGGCGCGCGCTCCGCTGCCCGCCGGTGCCGACGGCAGACGGGTGGTGGCCGTGTGCCGCTCCGGGAACCGCTCCCGCGCTGCCGTGGACCTCCTGACCGCCGCCGGCCTGGACGCCACCGACGTCACCGGGGGCATGACCGCCTGGGTCCGAGCAGGACTGCCGGTCAGCGGTGTGAACGCAAGCGGCGGTGTCACAGGGTGAGCGAGCTGATCCCGGCCCTGATCGCCGGAGGTGTGGTGGGCCTGGCCCTCGGCGCACTGGGTGGCGGTGGCAGCGTCCTGGCGGTGCCCGCCCTCGTCTACCTGCTGGGGTTCACCCCCGCCGCGGCCTCCACGGCCGCCCTGCTCATCGTCCTCGCCACCTCGCTGACCGCCCTGTACGGCCACGCCCGCGCCCGGAACGTGCGGTGGCGGACAGGTGCCCTCTTCGCGGCGGCGGGGCTGCTGCCCGCCGCCGCGGCCGGGGCACTGTCGGTACGCCTGCCGCAGCCGCTGCTGACCGCCGCGTTCGCCACCGTGGCCGCTGTCGCGGCCGTCCGTATGCTGCGCCCCGTCCGGGACGTCCCCGCGGGCCACCGGGGGTCGCGCCCGGCGCGGGCCGCCGGCACGGGGGCGGGACTGGGAGCCCTGACCGGACTGCTCGGCGTCGGCGGGGGCTTTCTGGCCGTGCCCGCCCTGGTCACGGTGCTGGCGTTCGAGATGCAGGCCGCGATCGGCACGAGCCTGCTGGTCATCTCGGCGAACTCACTGGCCTCGCTGGCCACCCGGGGGGCCACTACCGCGGGCGTCGACTGGACGGTGCTGGGGCCGTTCACCGGGGCCGCGATCCTGGGCGCCCGGGACGGCAAGAGGCTGGCGGCCAGGATCTCCGGCTCCCTGCTGCAACGCACGTTCGCGGTTGTCCTGCTGGCCGTGGCCGCGCTCATGCTCGCCGACGCCCTGACATGACCGGACCCGGTTGCGGCACACCCCCTCAGGCCAGCGACAGGAAGAGCTTCTCCAGCCGGGTCCGCATCTCCTCACGATCCTCGGAGACTGCCATGTCCTCGCTGGTGAGGCACTGCTGGAGGCCGGTGGCGATGATCGCGAAGCCCGCCTTGTCCAGTGCTTTGGACGCCGCCGCGAGTTGCGTCACCACGTCCTCGCAGTCCCGCCCCTCCTCGATCATCTTGATCACACCGGCGATCTGACCCTGCGCCCGGCGCAACCGGTTGACCACCGTCTTCAGTTCCTCAGCTGCCATCGCCAGTTCCACGATCCACACTCCTTCGGATACCCCCGCGGGTATCGTACCGAAGGGGTGACGCACAGAGAGCAAAGGAAATTCCCATGGCACACAGCGCCCTCACGGCCGACCAGGCCGGCGCCCGCCTGCACGAGCTGACCGTCATCGACGTTCGCACCCCCGGCGAATACGCGACCGGCCACCTGCCGGACGCCCACAACATCCCCCTCGACCACCTCGACGCGGCCCTGCCCGCTCTCAGGACGTCCGCCCAGCGCGGCGACCTCCTGGTCGTGTGCGCTTCGGGTGCCCGTTCCGCCGAAGCCTGTCGGCGGCTGGCGGAGGCCGGCGTCGCAGCCGCCACCCTCACCGGCGGCATCACCACCTGGACCCAGCTCGGTCACGACGTCCACCGCCCCACCGGCACCCGCGCGCCCTGGCCGATGGATCGCCAGGTCCGCCTGACCGCAGGGTCCCTCGTGCTTGCGGGCCTGTTCGCCGGGCGGCTCCGGCCGGGGGCGCGCCGGCTCTCCGCCGCTGTCGCCGGCGGCCTGGTCTTCTCCGCGCTCACCGACACCTGCGGCATGGCCCGCGTGCTCGCCAGGCTTCCTCACAACAGGCCCAAGGCATCCGACCTGGACGCCACGCTCGCCGCGCTGAGCCGCTGATGCCCCCGCCGCAGCCGACCCGCGCATACGTCCGGTCTCGGCCTGCCCTCTCGGGCACGCGGGCGGTCCGAACCGCCGATGGGGGCCGTTCGGCCCTGGGCACGGGGACCGGGACGGGCGCAGCGTGGACTCATGGGGACGCATACGCGGATCGCTGTCATCGGCGTCGGAAACGAGTTCCGGCGGGACGACGGCGTGGGCTGTTCCGTCGCCGCCCGGCTGCTCGAGCGGGCCGAGAGCCGTGCGCTCCCACCCGGAACCGTGGTCGCGACCTGCGACGGTGATCCTGCCCGCCTGATCGGGCTGTGGGAAGGCGCCGGTCTGGCCGTGGTCGTGGACGCGGCACACGCGGAGCCCGGGCATCCCGGGCTGGTCCACCGGATCGAGCTCGGCGCCGAGCGTCTCGCCCGGCAGCCGACCACCAGCTCGCACGGCCTCGGGCTCGGTGAGGCCGTCGAGCTCGCCAGAGTGCTGGGCCGGCTGCCCGGGCACCTCGTCGTGTACGCGGTCGAGGGAGCCGACACCTCTGTGGGTGCCGGTCTGTCGCCTGCCGTCGAGGGCGTAGTGGAACCGCTCGTGGCCTCGGTCGAGGACGAGATCGTCCGCCATCGCGTCGCCGGGGCGAGGGGTCCGTCATGAGCGTCCGGCGCTTCCTGGTGCTCGGGACGGTGCAGGGTGTCGGCTTCCGGCCCTTCGTGTACCGCACCGCCGTCGGCCTGGGGCTGGACGGCTGGGTGGCGAACGTGGACGGTCACGTCGAGGGCGAGGTCGCGGGTGACCTCCGGGCCATCGACGAGTTCGCCGCCCGCATCCGCACCGGGGCGCCGCCCCTGGCCCAGGTGCGGCAGGTCGGCCTGTCCACCGCGTACGCCGTCCCCCGCAAGGGGTTCCACGTACGGCGCAGCTCCCCGGGACACGCACGGGCGGCACCCCGCGACGTCCCGCCCGACGCTGCCGTCTGTGACGCCTGCCTGCGGGAGCTGTACGACCCCTCCGACCGGCGCCACCGCTACCCGTTCATCAACTGCACCGACTGCGGACCGAGGGCCACGATCATCGAGGGCCTCCCCTACGACCGCGAACGCACCACCATGCGTCGCTTCCCGCTCTGCCCGGCATGCGCGTCCGAGTACGTCGACCCGGGAAACCGCCGCTTCCACGCCGAGCCCGTCGCCTGTCCCGACTGCGGCCCCCGATTGGCCTGGGCCGGTCTGCGGGGCGAGGACGCGCTGCGGGCGGCGGCGAAGACGATCGCCGACGGCGGCATCGTCGCCGTGAAGGGACTGGGCGGCTACCAGCTGGTGTGCGACGCGGACAACGATGACGCCGTGTCCGGGCTGCGGCTGCGCAAGCACCGTCCTGCCAAACCGTTCGCGGTCATGGTCAGGGACATCGAAACGGCTGCGCACCTGGCACGGGTCGGCGGCACGGAACGCGCGGTGCTCACCTCACCGGTCCGTCCCGTGACGCTGCTGGCGGCACGTCGACGGCACTCCCTCGCCCCGCAGGTCGCTCCCGGAGTCCCACGGATCGGCCTCTTCCTGCCCACGACCGGCCTGCACCATCTGCTGCTGGACGAAACGGCCCGGCCGTTGGTCGTCACCAGCGGCAACCCCAGCGACGAACCGATCGCCATCGCGGACGACAGGGCACAGCGCGATCTCGCTCGCGTCGCGGACGGATTCCTCACCCACGACCGGCCGATCCGGGCCCGCTACGACGACTCGGTGGTCCGGATCACGGACCGGACCCGGATCACCGTCCGCCGGGCACGCGGCCTGGCCCCCGCGCCCTTGCCGCTCGCGGTCACGGTGCCCATGGCCGGAGTCGGAGCCCAGCTCAAGCACGCGTTCACACTCGCCGGGGGCGGCCGGGCGTACCTGGGCGCGCACACCGGCGATCTGTCCGACGTGGCGACGTACGACGCCTTCCGCCGTTCCTACGACGACCTGAGACGGCTCACCGGCATCGAACCGGAGATCCTCGCGCACGATCTCCATCCCGGCTACCTGTCCACGCGATGGGCGCTGGACCGGCCCCTGCGCCGGATCGCCGTCCAGCACCACCACGCGCACGTGGCCGCGGTCGCCGCGGAGCACGGGGTGCGGGGCCCCTTCCTCGGCATCGCCTACGACGGCCTGGGCCTCGGGGACGACGGCACCCTGTGGGGCGGCGAGATCCTCGTCGCCGATCTGAGCGGCTACCGCCGGGTGGGCAGGTTCGCGACGGCGCCCCTGCCCGGCGGCGACGCCGCGGTACGCCATCCTTCCCGCACGGCCCTCGGTCATCTGCTGGACGCCGAGGCCCTGGGCACGCCCCGCCCCTCCCCCGGGCTCGTCGGGCGCTTCACCGATCTCCTCGACCCGGCCGAGGTCTCGGCCGTGCGCGCGATGGTCACGCGCCGCGTGAACTGTCCCCGTGCCTCGAGTGCGGGACGTCTGTTCGACACCGCCGCCGCACTGCTCGGGCTGGCGGACACTGCCGGCTACGAGGGTGAGGCGGCCGTGCGCCTGGAGGCCGCGGCCGGGACGACGCACTCCGTCCCCCTCGCCCACCGGGTCGTCCGGGTGGGCGGTCTGTGGGTGTACGACTCGACGCCCACGGTGACCGACCTGCTGGAGCGGCGGGCGAGGGGGGAGCCGGTGCCGGACCTCGCGGCCGCGTTCCATCTGACCCTCGCGCACGCCACCTCCGACCTCGTCGCACGGGCCGTCGAGGAGGGTGCTCCACGCACCGTCTGCCTGGGCGGGGGCTGTTTCGTCAACGGCCGGCTGCTCGTCGAGGTGCGGAGGCGGCTGCGCGCTCAGGGGCTGCGGGTCCTCGTGGGAGGCGAGGTCCCGGTCGGTGACGGCGGCATCAGTTACGGCCAGGCCGCGGTGGCCGCCGCCCGGGTCGCGAAGGAGAGGTGAGCGGTCATGTGCCTGGGCATTCCGGGACGGGTCCTGGAGATCCGTGACGACGCCGGGCTGCGCATGGCCACCGTCGACTTCGGGGGTGTGCGGCGCGAGGTCTGCCTCGCCTGCACCCCCGGTGCGGGTGTCGGGGCGTACGTCATCGTGCATGTCGGTTTCGCGATCACCGAGGTCGACGAAGCCGAGGCGCGGCGCACGCTCGACGTCCTGCGGGCGATGGCGGACGCCGTGGAGACGGAGCTCGGCGAGCCACTGCCGTGAGGGCCGGTCCGGGACCGTCGGGCCTGCCGCCGTGCCCGATCGGCCCATCGGCCCACCGCTGCGCGAGGACGAGGCTGAAAGTGCAGACCTGCCGACGAGAGGCACATCATGACCGCCATCCCGGCATCCGGCGAACGGGTGCACGCCCTCCTCACCGACGGCACGACGGTGTGCGTACGGCCCGCGGGACCGGACGACCAGGAGGCCGTCCTGCGGTTCTACACGGAGATGTCGGACGCGAACCTGCGGCTGCGCTTCTTCTCCGTGAGCCGGCGCTCCGCCGAGCAGGCAGCCGCCCGCCTCGCCCGGCCGGCCGGCTCCGGCAACCGCACGCTCGTCGCCGAGCACGGCGGCCGGATCATCGGAATCGCCGAGTACGAGGTCGACGACGCGAAGACGCCCGGCAGTGCCGAGATCGCGCTCGCCGTCAGCGACGCCCGCCACCACCGCGGAGTGGGCACCCTGCTGCTGGAGCACCTGGTCTCCGCGGCCCGCGCACGAGGCATCACGACCTTCACCGCGGACGCGCTCGCCGAGAATCACGCGGTGCTCAAGGTCTTCGCCGACCTGGGGCTGCGCGCCGAACGGCACTTCGAGGGGCCGGAGGTGCGCTGTGTGATCCCGCTGGACGACACGGAGGACTACCGCACGAGCGTCGAGCACCGCGGGCAGGCCGCGGATGTGGCCAGTCTGACGCCGCTGCTGCGGCCCCGGTGCGTCGCCGTCATCGGCGCCGGACGCAGGCCCGGCTCGGTGGGCCGGGCCCTGCTGCACAACGTGGCCACGGGCCGGTTCACGGGCCATCTTTACGCGGTCAACCCGGCGGCGCGGTCGATTCTCGGCATCCGCTCCTACCCGGCCGTGCATGCCCTGCCCCGGGTCCCCGACCTGGCCGTGATCGCCGTACCGGCCGAGGGTGTCGCACAAGTGGCACAGGAATGCGGTCAGTTCGGTGTCCGTGCCCTGCTGGTCGTCTCCGCCGGGCTCGACGCCGGGCAGTCCGGGGCCCTGCTGGCAGCCTGCCGTGATCACGACATGCGCCTCGTCGGCCCCAACTGCCTGGGCTTGGCCAACACCGAGGACCGCATCCGCCTCGACGCCACCTTCGCCGCCGCGCACCCCGCGCCGGGCAGCGCGGGCGTCGCCGTGCAGTCCGGCGGGGTCGGTATCGCACTGCTCGGCGGTCTGGAGCGGCTCGGTATCGGCGTGTCCGGCTTCGTCTCGCTCGGCGACAAGTACGACGTCAGCGGTAACGACATGCTCCAGTGGTGGGAGTCCGACGGGCGCACCGACCTGGCGCTGCTGCACCTGGAGTCGTTCGGCAATCCGCGCGCCTTCTCCCGTACCGCGCGCCGGGTCACCCGCCGCATGCCCATCCTGACCGTCGACGCGGGCCGTACGGAGGCGGGCCGTCGTGCCGCCGCCTCGCACACCGCCGCTGCCGCCACGACGACCATGACCCGGCGCGCGCTCTTCGCCCAGGCCGGGATCACCGCCACCCGCACGATCCCCGAACTGCTGGAGACGGCGGCCCTGTTGCACTCCCAGCCGCTGCCCGCGGCAAGCCGGGTCGTCGTGGTGACCAACGCGGGTGGCGCCGGTGTGCTGGCCGCGGACGCCTGCGCGGAGGCCGGGCTGGCCCTGCCCGCGCTGCCACCGGGCGTCGCCGAGGATCTGCTGGCCGTGCTGCCGCGGGGCGCGAGCACCGCCAACCCCGTCGACGCTACGGCGGCGGTCTCCGAGGAGCAGCTGCGTGCCTGTCTGGACCGGCTCGCCGCCCATGACGGCATCGACGCGGTACTCGTCGCACTGGTGCCCACCGCCGTCGCGGCCGCGACCGGCGACGTCCTGGTCAAGGCCCTGACCCACGCCCCGGAACGCCGCTCCCGCACCCTCGCCGCCGTCCTCCTGGACCAGGACGTGCCGGTGCGGCTGCTGCCCTCGGACACCGGCCGGGTACCGGCGTACGCGGACCCGCAGGCCGCGGCCCGGGCACTCGCCCATGCCGCCGAGCGCGCCCGTTGGCTGGCCCGTCCGCCCGGCACCGTCCCGGCTGCGGACGGCATCGACACCGCGCGCGGCCGGGCCGTGACCGAGCGGTTCCTCACGCGGCATCCCGGCGGAGGGTGGCTCGACCCGCGGACCTGCGCCGAGCTTCTCGACTGCTATGGCATCCCCCAGTCGCCGTGGGCCTGGGTGGAGACCGAGGACGAGGCGGTGTGGGCCGCCGACCGGCTGAAGGGGCCGGACGGGCGTGTGGTGCTCAAGGCCCACTGGCCGGGGCTCGTGCACAAGACCGCCCGGCGCGCGATCCACCTGGACCTGCGCGGCGACGCACAGGTGCGCGCGGCCTTCCGGGACTTCGATGCCCGCTTCGGTCACCTCATGACGGGGGCCGTGGTCCAGCCGCTCGCCCCGCGCGGCATCGAGTTGTTCGCGGGTGTGGTGCAGGACGAGGTCTTCGGGCCGCTGATCCTGTTCGGGCTGGGCGGTACGGCGACCGAGGTTCTGGCCGACCATGCGGCCCGGCTGGCCCCGCTCACCGACCAGGACGTGCACGATCTGATCACCGCGCCGCGCTGCGCGCCGCTCCTTCTCGGGGGTGACGGCACCGGCCCGGTCGATCTCGCGGGGCTGGAGCAGTTCCTGGTGCGGCTGTCGCAGATGGCCGGTGACCTGCCGCAGGTGGCGGAGGCGGACTTCAATCCGGTGCTCGCCCTGCCCGAGCGCGTCACCGCCCTCGACGCCCGGATCCGGCTGCTCCCACGCCGTACACACGATCCTTATCTGCGCCGCCTGCGATGAACGCGCGCAGCACGGAAGAAAGGCGGGACACCATGAAACACGGCAAGGTCGGTGCCCTGATGACGTCCGACGTCGTCCGCGCCGAGTACGGCACGCCGTTCAAGGAGGTGGCCCGGCTGCTCGCCGAGCACCGGATCAGCGGCCTGCCGGTGGTGGACGACGACGAGAAGGTCCTCGGCGTGATCTCCGAGACGGATCTGATGGCGAGGCAGGCCGACGCTCCCGGCCCACCGGAGCCGCACCATCGGTTCCACCGGCCCGGGTGGACGCCGCTCGGGTGGACGCCGGGATCGCGCGCTCGTCGTACCAAGGCACGGGCGCGTACGGCCGGACAGCTCATGTCCAGCCCGGCCATCACCGTCCACAGTGACGCGACCGTCGCCGAGGCGGCCCGTGTCATGGCACGCCGACGCGTCGAAAGGCTCCCGGTCGTCGACGACGAGGAGCGGCTCGTCGGCATCGTCACCCGCCGCGATCTCCTCCAGGTCTTCCTGCGCCCCGACCCGGAGATCCGCTCGAGCATCCGCGACGACGTCCTCGTCCGAGCCCTGTGGCTCACCCCCTACTCCGTCGACGTGGACGTGCACGAGGGCGTGGTCACGCTCACCGGGCAGTTGGAGCGGCGCAGCGAGTGCGCCACGGCGGTGGAGATGTGCCGCCGGACGGACGGCGTGGTCGCGGTCGTCGACCACCTCACCCACCGTTTCGACGACTCCTGGCGCCGGCCCGACGATCCGGCCCCGCAGGGGATCACCGGGAACTGGCTGCGCAAGTTGTGAGAACGTGCGCCGGCCGGCCCCCGCCGGGTCTGCGCGGGCCGATCGGCCTTCGTCGTGACGCCGCGCGGCCGGGCGGCCCCCGCACAGGGCCGTTCGTCCCCTGCCGCCGGCACCGTGAGCCGCGATGTCCTGGTCGGGGACCTGTGAGACGGCCGCCGCTTCGGACGGACCGAGGTGAGCCATGAATCCCGCCATCCGCAAAGCCCGGCTCGGCCGCCTGGCGTCGGCGGCCTCGCTGGAACCTGCTCTTCTGGTCGTCACCACGGCGGCGGTGACCGCCGGCGGCATCGCATGGCTCCTCGGTGCCGGCGGTCTCGCCGACCTTCTGTGGGGCCTGGGCACGGTGTCCGCCGTCGTACCCGCGGTGGGGTGGGTGTGGTCGGCGCTGCGGCATGGGCATGCCGGCGTGGACGTGATCGCCGTGCTGGCCCTCGCGGGCACCCTGGCCGTCGGCGAGTACCTGGCCGGTGCCCTGATCGGCCTGATGCTCGCCACCGGCCGCACCCTGGAGGCGGCCGCCCGCAGGCGCGCCTCCCACGACCTGCGTGCCCTGCTGGAACACGCCCCGCGCTCGGCTCGTCGCCGCACGGAGAACGGGGTGCTCATCGTGCCGCTTTCCGAGATCGCCGTCGGCGACCTGCTCGTGGTCGGCCCCGGCGAGGTGGTCCCCGTGGACGGCACCGTGGAGAGCTCGGCGGCCGTCCTCGACGAGTCCGTCCTCACCGGCGAGCCCCTCCAGACCGAACGGCCCCGAGGCACCGCAGCGCGCAGCGGCGTCGTGAACGCCGGGCGCGCCTTCGAACTGCGAGCGACCGCGACCGAGCAGGACAGCACGTACGCCGGGATCGTGCGGCTGGCCAGACAGGCGGGCGCGGAGAACGCGCCCGTCGTGCGGCTGGCCGACCGCTACGCGGCCTGGTTCCTGCCGCTGTCCCTCGCCGTCGCGGGTCTGGCCTGGCTGATCAGTGGCTCCGCGGTGCGGGCGGTGGCGGTCCTCGTCGTCGCCACTCCGTGCCCGCTGCTGCTCGCCGCGCCGGTCGCCATCGTCTCCGGTCTCTCCCGTGCCTCACGCCTGGGTGTGGTCATCAGGGACGGTGGCGCTCTGGAGAATCTCGGCCGGTCCCGCACCCTGCTGCTGGACAAGACCGGCACCCTCACCCGCGGCCGTCCCCGCGTCGTCGACGTCACCGCCGCGCCCGGCTGGACACCCTCGGAAGTGCTCCGCCTGGCCGCGTCGGTCGACCAGTACTCGCCCCACGTGCTCGCCCGGGCGATCGCAGCCACCGCACGCGAACGCGAGCTGGATCTGTCGGTTCCCGCCGACGTCACCGAGGAACCAGGCCGGGGCGCCACCGGGACGGTGGACGGACACCGCGTCGCCGTCGGCCGCACCGACTTCGGCCGGTCCCGTCCCGCCTGGGCCGGGGCGGTCGACAACCGTGCCCTCCTCGACGGGGCGGCCGTCGCCTGGCTCACCGTCGACGGGAAGCCGGCCGGCGCCGTCCTCCTGCGCGACCCCTTGCGCCATGACGCACCGCGTACCCTGCGCCACCTGCGTGCGGCGGGCATCGACCGGGTGCTGATGCTCACCGGGGACCGCGCCGAACCCGCCCGCGAGGTCGCCGCCGTCCTGGGCCTGGACGACGTACGCGCCGAGCTCGGGCCGGCGGAGAAGGTCGAGGCCGTGCGTGCCGAGCGGGACCGTGCGGTCACCGTGATGGTCGGCGACGGCGTGAACGACGCCCCCGCCCTCGCCGCCGCCGACGTCGGCGTGGCCATGGGCGCCCGGGGCTCCACCGCCACCTCCGAAGCGGCCGACATCGTCCTCACCGCCGACCGCGTCGACCGGCTGGCCGACGCCGTCACCATCGCCGTACGCGCCCGGCGCATCGCTGTGCAGAGCGCCCTCGGCGGCATGCTGCTGTCTCTCGCCGCGATGGCAGCGGCGGCGGCCGGGCTGCTCCCGCCGGCCGTCGGCGCGCTGCTCCAGGAGGGCATCGACGCCGCCGTCATCCTCAACGCGCTGCGCGCCCTGCGCGTGGACCGGGCGATGCGTCCCGCCCTCACGCCGGACACCGAGGCGCTGATCCATCGTTTCGCCGCCGAACACGACGACCTCCAGGATGTCCTCGAAGCCGTACGCGCCGCCGCCGACCGGCTGTCCGACGCCCCGGGCCCCGAGGCCCTCGCGACAGTCGAGGAGGCGCACCGGCTGCTCACGGAGCGGCTGCTGCCGCACGAGGACGCCGAGGAACACCGGCTCTACCCCGCCCTGGCTCCCGCTCTCGGCGGCCCCGAGGCCACCGCCACCATGAGCCGTGCCCACACGGAGATCGAGCGTCTCTCCCGCCGTGTCGCCACCCATCTGCGCCTCGCCCATGCCGCGGGTGGCCTGGCCCCGGAGCAGCTCGACGACCTCCGCTCCTGTCTGTACGGCCTGCACACCGTGCTGCGCCTGCACTTCACGCAGGAAGAGGAGAGCTACTTCTCCTTGGCGCCGTGAGTGCCGCGGAAGTGCCGGCTGTTCGGCGGGGTGCGGGCCGTCGGACGGTCATGTCCGCTGAGGCACGACCGCGACGGGGCAGTCCGCGTGGTGCAGCAGGGTGTGGCTCACCCGGCCCAGCTGGAGGCCGAAGTGGCCCGCCCGGCGTCGCGCGCCCACGATCACGAGGTCGGCGGCGGCCGAGCGGTTCACCAGCACCCTGCGCGCCGGTCCCTCGACCGCGGCGCGGCGCACCCGCACGGCCGGGTGGTCGGCCATGACGTCGGCCACCAGCTCGTCCACCAGGTCCGTCGCCCGCTTCTCGTGCTCGTACACGGGGGCCTCAGCCGGTGCCGGGGGGTCGGTGCCCTCGTTCAGCGGAAGGCGCCACGCGCGGACGACGTCGAGCTCGCACCGACGGGCCTCGGCCTCACGGAACGCGAACCGGACGGCTTCGCCGCTCGTGTCGGGCTCCCCCGCACCGAGCAGGATCCGGCCGTGCGTACCGGCCAGACCTGCCCTGTCGCCCCGGACCACGACGACCGGGCAGTACGCACGGGCCGCGACAGCGAGGCTCACCGAGCCCAGCAGCGCCCCCTTCAGCTCTCCACGACCGCGCGACCCGGTCACCAGGGCGGAGGCGTTGTCTCCCTCGCGCAGGAGGGCGGACACCGCTTCCGCGGCCACCGCCTCGCCCGTCACCTTGAGGTCGGGGCTGAGGCGTCGAACGCGTTCCACGGCGGAAGCCACTATGTGGTCCGCCATCACGCGCTCCGAGGGACGCTCCCGGCCCAGCGACGGCAACGCGCCTTCGTAGCGCTCCCACAGGGAGCCGTGGACCAGCCGCAACGGCAGACCGTGACGGACGGCCTCGTCCACCGCCCAGTCGATGGCCAGGATGCTGCCGTCCGATCCGTCGACGCCCACGATCAAGGGCAGTTCCATGATCCCCACCGCCTGTTTCTCGGGTTGCCATCACGTACAGCAAGGGGTCTCCCTCCAACGGTCCCACTCCGGCTCCCTCGGGGGCAGGGACGGCCGGTCCCCGGCCGGGGACGTTCGGCCCATCTCGGGCAGGAGACCCGATGGGGTCCCTCCGCACCGGCCGGAGCCTTGGGACGTCCTGCCCGTTGTGTGCGCCGAGCCGCCCCGCGCCGGGCCCGTCGCGACCGACCGCGTCATGGAGGCCGAAGGTCCCCATGACGGTGCCCGGGCGGCCCGTGGTGTCGCACCGCCCGGAGGAAGAGGCTGACAGCAGGGACCCGCACGGGATGCGGAGGGCGACGATGACGAACAGCCCGACGAACGGCGTCCTGGACCGGGACGGGTTGAGCGCTCTGGTCCGGCTCCTGGATGCGCGGGGGCGCACGGTCATCGGCCCCACGGTCCGGGACGGTGCGGTCGTCCTCGACGCGATAGCGTCGGCCGACGACCTGCCCTTCGGATGGGGCACGGAGGTCGAGGCCGGTCGTTACGGCCTCGTGCCACGTGCTGACGGTGCCGTGTTCGCCCACACGGCCGGCCCTCAGTCGTGGAAGACGTTCCTGCACCCGCAGCGCGAGAAGCTCTGGAGCGCCGAGCGGACGCCGGACGGCCGCCTGTCGGTCACCGAGGAGCACCCCACGCAGCCGTCGTACGCCTTTCTGGGCGTACGACCCTGCGATCTGCGGGCGATCGCGATCCAGGACCGGGTCCTGGCCGGCGGCCGGTACCGGGACAGGGGCTACGAGGAACGGCGGACGGGAGCCTTCCTGATCGCCGCCGAGTGCACCGAACCGGGTGCCACGTGCTTCTGCGTCTCCATGGGCGGCGGCCCGGCGGCGGACGCCGGGTTCGACCTCGCGCTGACCGAGGTCCTGGACGAGACCGGTCACCGCTTCCTCGTTCGCACGGGCAGCGAGGCCGGGCAGGACGTCCTGGCGCATGTCTGTCATCAACCCGCCGACCCCGCGACGGAGTACGCGGCCCATGCCGCGGTCGACGCCGCCCGTGACCGGATGGGACGGACCATGCCGCCCGTGGACCTGAGGACGCTGATGGGCGAGAGCCTGGAGGCCGACCGCTGGGACGACGTCGCGGCCCGCTGCCTGACCTGCGGCAACTGCACCATGGTGTGCCCCACCTGCTTCTGCACCACCACGGAGGAGGTCACCGACCTCTCCGGCGACCACGCCGAGCGGTGGCTGCGCTGGGACTCCTGCTTCGACGTCGACTTCTCCCACCTCCACGGCGGGCCCGTGCGGTCCTCGGCACGCAGTCGCTACCGCCAGTGGCTCACCCACAAACTCTCCACCTGGTACGAGCAGTTCGGCAGCTCCGGCTGCGTGGGCTGCGGACGCTGCGTCACCTGGTGCCCGGCCGGCATCGACATCACCGAGGAAGCCACGGCGTTGCACGACGAACTCACCGGCCGTCTGCGGCGCGAGAAGCAGAGGGAGACGGAACGATGACCTCCACCACCACTCTTTCCATGGCTCTCCCGGTCGAGCACCGCGATCGGCTGATGGGCCTCGCCCGCGAGGTCTCCTTCGAAGCCGGGAAACGGCTCTTCGAAGAGGGCCGCAAGGCCGACCGGTTCTGGATCATCCGGACCGGAACGGTCCTCCTGGACCTGCACGTACCCGGCCGGCGCGCCGCCGTCATCGAGTCCCTGGGACATGGCGAGCTGCTCGGCTGGTCCTGGCACTACGCACCGTTCGTGTGGCAGCTGGGCGCCGAGGCACTCAGCCCCGTACGTGCCTGGGAATTCGACGCGGGGGCCGTACGGGCGGCGGGTGCGCAGGATCCCGAGTTCGGCAGGGCGATCGCGACCTGGGTGGGGCGGGTCGTGGCTCACCGGCTGCAGGCGACGCGCATCCGCCTGCTGGACCTGTACGCGCCCTACGGCGGCGGGAGCGAGCGATGACGGATCTCCCCGTGCCCTACAGGGTGAACCACGTGCGGCGCGAGACGGCCGACACGGTCAGTCTCACGCTCGCGCCCGCCGGCGACGAGGCGCTCGGGCCCTTCGCCCCCGGGCAGTTCGCCATGGTGTATGCCTTCGGAGTCGGGGAGATCCCTGTGTCGGTGTCCCGGATCGGGCAGCGGGAGCTGGTCCACACGATCCGTTCGGTGGGCGCCGTCTCGGCCGCGCTGTGCGCGCTCCGGCCGGGCGACGAGGTCGGCGTGCGCGGCCCGTTCGGCACCGGCTGGGAACTGGAGCGCGCGGCCGGCCGGGACGTCGTGGTCGTGGCGGGCGGGATCGGTCTCGCGCCGCTGCGGCCTCTGGTACTGGCCGCACTGGCGGCTCGGCCGGCCTACGGGCGGCTGAACGTGCTCGTCGGCACGCGCTGTCCCGACGATCTCCTGTTCGCCGAGCGGATACGCACCTGGGCCGCCTCGTCCGGCCCGCCGCACTGCCGGGTCACGGCCGACCGGCCGTCCCCGGCCTGGTGGGGGCATGTCGGGCTGGTCACCACACTGCTGAACACCGTGCGTTTCACGGCGGAGAACACCACGGCGTTCGTGTGCGGCCCCGAGGTCATGATCCGGGCCACCGCCCGCGACCTGCTCCACCGGGACGTGCCCGCGCACCGGATCCGGGTCTCGCTGGAGCGGAACATGCGCTGCGCCACCGGGCACTGCGGCCACTGCCAGCTCGGTGGTGTGCTGCTGTGCCGCGACGGCCCCGTGATCGGCTGGGACCGGGCCGAATCCCTGCTCTCGGTGAGGGAGTTGTGAGATGACCGTCCCCACGCTCGCGGTGTTCAAGCTCGCCTCCTGCGACGGCTGCCAGCTCACGCTCCTGGACTGCGAGGACGAGCTCCTCGCACTCGCCGGGAAGGTGCGCATCGTCCACTTCCTGGAGGCGTCCAGCGCGGTGGAGCCCGGCCCGTACGACCTCACGCTCGTCGAGGGCTCGGTCACCACACCCGCCGACGCCGAGCGGGTCCGGGAGATCCGCGCGCAGTCCCGCTACCTCGTGACCATCGGCGCCTGCGCCACCGCCGGGGGCATCCAGGCGCTGCGGAACTTCGCCGACGTCGAGGAGTTCACCCGCACCGTGTACGCACGGCCCGACTACATCGACACCCTCGCCACCTCGACCCCCGTCTCCGACCACGTGGACGTGGACTTCGAGCTGCGCGGCTGCCCCATCGACCGCGGGCAGCTGATCGAGGTGATCACCGCCCGTCTGGCCGGCCGCAAACCGGACGTCCCGAACCACAGCGTGTGCTTCGCCTGCAAACGCCGCGGCACGGTGTGCGTCACCGTGGCACACGGCACCCCCTGCCTCGGCCCCGTCACGCACGCCGGGTGCGGGGCCATCTGCCCGGCGTACGGGCGCGGCTGCTACGGCTGCTTCGGCCCGTCGGGCTCGCCGAACCTGCGGGCACTGATCCCGCTGCTGCACCGCGACGGCCTGGACGACCGCGACGTCGAACGCCTCCTGCACACCTTCAACGCACCCGATTTCGACAAGGAGGCACGGTCATGACCCACCGTGGCTCCCGCGTCCTGCGGGTCGGCTCCCTCGCCCGCGTGGAAGGGGAGGGAGCCCTGCACCTGCGCGTAGCCGGCCGCAGGGTCGAGGAGGCGCGCCTGCGGATCTACGAACCGCCGCGCTTCTTCGAGGCCTTCCTGCGCGGCCGCTCGTACACCGAGCCGCCCGACATCACCGCCCGGGTGTGCGGGATCTGCCCCGTGGCGTACCAGATGAGCGCCTGCCGGGCGATCGAGGACGCCTGCGGGGTCGAGGTCGGACGCCCGATCCGCGAACTGCGCCGGTTGCTGTACTGCGGAGAGTGGATCGAAAGCCATGCCCTGCACATCTACCTCCTGCACGCCCCGGACTTCCTCGGCTGCGACAGTGCCGTCGGCCTCGCCCGCACCCGGCGCGCCGACGTGGAGCGGGGACTGCGGCTGAAACAGGCGGGCAACGCGATTCTCGAACAGCTCGGTGGCCGTGCGATCCATCCGGTCAACGTCCGGATCGGCGGCTTTCACCGGGCGCCCGCCCGAGCCGAGCTGCGGCCGTTGCGGGAGCGTCTGCGGCGGGCCGCCGACGACGCGTGGGACACGGTCCGCTGGGTCGCGGGCTTCGACCTTCCGGACGCCGCACTCGACGCCGACCTGCTGGCCCTCGCCTCTCCGGCGACGTACGCCGTCGAGGACGGCGTCCCGACCGTGCTGCGCGGCGACGGTGGACGGGCGAAGTTCCCGGTCCGCGCCTTCCTCGATCATGTGCGCGAGGAGCAGGTGCCCCACTCGACCGCACTGCACTCCCGGCTCGACGGCCGGCGCCATCTCACCGGGCCGCTCGCCCGGTTCGCGGTCGGCGGCGCCGGGCTCTCGTCCACGGCGCGGGAGGCCGCACTCGAGGCGGGGCTGGGTGATCCCGCCCGGGGAGCGGTGTGCCGCAACCCGTACCGGTCGGTGCTGGTGCGGGCCGTGGAGGTGGTCCACGCGATCGACGAGGCGCTGCGGATCATCGAGGCGTATGAGCCTCCGGACCGTCCCCACGTCGACGTTCCCCCCGTCGCGGGCACCGGCCATGGCGCCACCGAGGCACCTCGCGGACTGCTCTACCACCGCTACGAGCTGGACACCGAGGGGACCGTCACGGACGCGTGCCTGGTGCCGCCCACCGCGCAGAACCAGGGCGCCATCGAGGACGACCTGGTCCGGACCGTCGAGCAGGTCCTCGCCGAGAGCGATCCGTCCGACGAGGAACTGACGCGCCTGTGCGAACGGGCCATCCGCAACCACGACCCGTGCATCTCGTGCTCCACGCACTTCCTGGACCTGACCGTCGACCGCACCTGATGCCCTCAGGAGGAACACCATGCGCATCAGTCCGCACCTCGTCAGCGACGTCATGACCCACACCGTGGTGGCGGTGGGCCGTGACGCCCCGTTCAAGGACATCGTCACCCTCATGCAGGAATGGAAGGTCAGCGCCCTGCCCGTACTGGAGGGCGAGGGCCGGGTGATCGGTGTCGTGTCCGAAGCCGACCTGCTGCCCAAGGAGGAGTTCCGCGACAGCGACCCCGACCGGTTCACCCAGATGGACCGTCTGTCCGACCTGTCCAAAGCGGGAGGCATGACCGCCGCCGACGTCATGAGCACCCCCGCCGTCACCGTCCACCCGGACGCCACCCTCGCCCAGGCAGCCCGCGTCATGGCCCAGCGCAAGGTCAAACGACTGCCCGTCGTCAACGACGAAGGCCTCCTCGAAGGCGTCGTCAGCCGCGCCGACCTCCTCAAGGTCTTCCTGCGGACCGACGACGAGATCGCCGAGGAGATCCGCCACGAGATCCTCCTGCCCCTCTTCCCCACCACACCCGAGCCGGTCCTGGTGGACGTCACCGACGGCGTCGTCACCCTCACCGGCCGGGTCGGGGACGCCTCCTTGGTACCGATCGTCGCCCGCATCGTGCGCTCCGTCGAAGGCGTCGTCGACGTCGACCTGGCCCTGTCCGGCGGAGCACGAGTGAGGGAACCCGGATGAAGTACCTCGACGAATACCGTGACCCGGCACTCGCCCGGAGGCTGCTGGACGAACTGCGCCGCACCGCGTCCACGCCCTGGCGGATCATGGAGGTCTGCGGCGGCCAGACCCACACCCTCGTCCGCCAGGGCATCGACGAACTGCTGCCCGCCGGCATGCGCATGATCCACGGCCCGGGCTGCCCGGTGTGCGTCACCCCGCTGGAGACCCTGGACCGGGCGATGGCCATCGCCGGCCGCCCCGGCACGATCCTCACCAGCTTCGGCGACATGCTGCGGGTGCCCGGCACGGACACCGACCTGCTGTCGCTGCGGGCGCGCGGCGCGGATGTACGGGTCGTGTACACGCCGATGGACGCGGTGCGCATCGCCATGGAGTGCCCGGAGCGCCAGGTCGTCTTCCTCGCCGTCGGGTTCGAGACGACCGCGCCGGCCAACGCCATGGCGGTGCTGCACGCCGCACGTCTGGGGCTGGCCAACTTCTCGATGCTGGTCAGTCACGTTCTGGTGCCGCCCGCCATGACCGCCCTGCTGGAGGACCCGGACTGCGAGGTCCAGGCCTTCCTCGCGGCGGGGCACGTGTGCGCGGTGATGGGCTGGCGCGAGTACGAACCGATCGCCGCCCACTACCGCGTGCCCATCGTGGTCACCGGCTTCGAACCGCTCGATCTGCTGGAGGGCGTCCTCATGGCGGTACGCCAGCTGGAACAGGGCCGCTGCGAGGTCGAGAACCAGTACGTGCGGGCCGTGCGCCGCTCGGGCAACACCGAGGCGCAGGACGCGGTCCGCACCGTGTTCCGTGTCACCGACCGTGCCTGGCGCGGCATCGGCGAGCTGCCCGGCAGCGGCCTGGAACTCACCGGGACGTACGCGCGTTTCGACGCCGCGCTGCGGTTCGACGTCGGCGGTCTTCGCACCGTCGAGGACCCCGAGTGCATCGCCGGCGCCGTACTCACCGGTGCCCGGCTGCCCACGGACTGCCCGGCATACGGCACCCGCTGCACGCCCCGCCATCCGCTCGGCGCACCGATGGTGTCCGCCGAAGGCACCTGCGCGGCCTTCCACGCCGCCGGCCGCACGACGGAAGTGCATGCGCCATGACCCCCGACTGCCCCGTCCCCCACCACGAGGACGACGTCGTCCTGCTCGGTCACGGCGCGGGAGGGCGGTTGACCGCCGAGCTCCTCGACACGCTGGTGCTGCCCGCCCTCGACGGGCACCAAGGACCTCTGGAGGACGCCGCGCTGCTGCCCGGCCGCCCGGACCTCGTGATCAGCACCGACAGCTTCGTCGTCAGCCCGCTGTTCTTCCCCGGCGGCGACATCGGCTCCCTGGCCGTGCACGGCACGGTCAACGACCTGGCCATGCGGGGAGCGCGGCCGATCGCGCTGTCCGTGGCCCTGATCGTCGAGGAGGGTCTGCCGCTCGCCGAACTGCGCGGTGTGGTCGAGTCATTGGGCGAGGCGGCTCGTGACGCCGGGGTCCCCGTCGTCACCGGCGACACCAAGGTCGTGGGCCGTGGCGCGGTGGACAAGATCTTCGTCAACACCACGGGTGTGGGACACCGGCACCTGGGGCTGCGCCCGTCCGCCGCGCTCGCGCGGCCCGGGGACGCCGTACTCCTGTCCGGCCCGATCGGGCTGCACGGCACGACCGTCCTGTCCACGCGCGAAGGGCTCGGCTTCGAAAGCGACATCGCCTCGGACAGCCGCCCGCTGCACCATTTGGTCGACGCCCTCGCGCCCCTCGGCGACCACGTGCACAGCCTGCGCGACCCGACCCGCGGCGGACTGGCCGCGGCCCTCAACGAGATCGCCCGCGACTCGAACGTGACCGTCCACGTCGACGAGAGTGCCGTCCCGGTGCCTCAGGCCGTCGGCGCCGCCTGCGATCTGCTCGGCCTCGATCCCCTGACCGTCGCCAACGAGGGCTGTCTGGTGGCTTTCGTCGCCCCGACGGCGGCGGACGAGGCGCTCGCGGGTCTGCGCTCCCTTTCCGAGGGTCGGCAGGCGGTGCGCATCGGAGAGGTGTCGCCCCGGGGGCCGGAGGGCTGGGTCGTTCTGCACACACTGGTCGGCGCGCGGCGCGTGGTGGACATGCCCCTGGGCGAGCAACTTCCGCGCATCTGCTGAGACATCAGGGGCGTCCGGGGCCCGGACGGCGTGTGCGCGGCCGGTGTGACACCGGCCGCGCACACGGTTGTGGTGCGGACGCCCGCCGCTCTCAGGCGTGCCGCACCGGGATGGCCCCTGGTTCCCGTCTTCTCCTCCGGGACCGGGACCGTGATGGTCAGGACACCGTCCTCGTACTCGGCGGTCGTGTCGTCGCCCCGCGCTCCGGCGGGAAGCCTGACGGCACGGGCGATGGTGCCGTGGCGGAACTCGGTGCGGTGCTTCTCGGTGGTCTGCTCGGTGCGCTCGGCGCGCAGCATCAGCAGCCCGTCCTCGACGGTGATCTCGACGTTGCCGGGGTCGACACCGGGAAGTTCGGCCCGCACGACGTACGTGCCCTTCCCGAGGTGTTCCTCGATGCGGATGCCGTGCAGCCCTGGGGCGACGTGCGCCGCCGGGAGCCCCGTCTCCACCCGGTCGAACAGGTCGGGCCGGCCCGGCACTCGCTCCAGCATGCCGGTCATGTCGCCCTCCTTCCCACAGGTCCAGTCTCCGCCTGCCGGGTGCGGGTGACGAGGGCCGAACGGCCCTGCCCCGCCGGGCTGCGCGGCCCGTCGCTCGCGGGACGCTCATGCCCTCGGCCGTGGCGTGGTCCGCCGCCCTTCCTCCTGCGCCAGGTCCGGTTCGAGGGCGGGACGGTGCGGGGGCCCGGTGAACTCGGGGCGTACGTCCACCACTCCCTCGACGGCCCGCACGAGACGCACGGCCAGCGGTACGACGGAGGTGTCGGGCACGCGGCCGGTGAGCGTGACGACGCCCTCGTTCACTTCGACGCGGACCGCATCGATTCCGTCGGGCAGCCGGCCGGCCAGGACCTCGTGCCGGATCTCCTGTGCGATGTCGTGATCGGGCCGCAGAAACACCCGCAGCAGATCCGAACGGCTCACGATTCCGCGCAGCACACCGTCGTCGTCGACCACCGGCAGCCGTTTGATCTTGTGCCGGGCCATGACACGGGCGGCCCGGGCGAGGGTCGCGTCGGGGTGGACGGTGACGGCCGGGAAGGTCATCAGGTCGGCCGCGGTGATCGCCTGCGCCTTCTCGAGCCCTTCCGGGGGCCGGGCCCGAGGTCCCCGGTCGGGGGCGCTGTCGCGGAACTCCTCCTTGCGCAGCAGATCTGCCTCCGAGACGACGCCGACGACCCGCTTCCGGGTGTCGACGACGGGCAGTGCGCTGATCCGCCGCCCTTCCACGGTCCGCACGATCTCCTTGAAGGTCGCCCCAGCGGACAGAGCGACAACGGTGCAGGTCATCACATCGCCCACTGTGTACACAGAGCCGTGCATGACGTCCTCCACTGCCTGGGAAGTGTCTCCCGACGATTCCAGGCTCGCCCATACCCCCCGGGACGTCATGGGCCGAACGGCCCTGCCCGCCGCCGGCCCCGATGCCCCGGCCAGGGCCGGTCGGCCCTTCCTCCGGCGCACGGATCCGGGCAGCGTGGAGTACGGGGACAGCCACTGCCGAGTGAGGTCACCATGCAATCCTCTGAACCTATTCCACGGCTGGTCGTGGGCGTGGACGGATCTCCCGCCTCCCATGCCGCGTTGCGGTGGGCGGTGCATCACGCACAGATGGTCGGCGGGTCCGTGGAGGCGATCTATGTCTGGGACACGCCGTCCGCCCGGGGCTGGAGCGGACCGGCGGCCGACCCGGACTTCGATCTGGAGCAGGCACGGGAGCGGTTCGCGCAGGAGTTGCGCGCCGTCCTTCCGGGCGAGCGTCCGCCCCGGCTGCAGGAACACCTTGTCCAGGGCGACCCTTCTGAGGCGCTGATCCAGGCCTCCGAGGGGGCCGAGCTTCTCGTCGTGGGCCGCAGGGGAATCGGCGGCTTCGCCCGGGCGATGCTGGGGTCCGTCAGCCAGCGATGTGCCCAGCACGCGGCCTGCCCGGTGGTGGTGGTCCGTCAGGAGAAGGATCCCGCCGGCTGATCGTGGGCCCCGTACTCCCCCTCACCGGACGGCCGCGCGGGCCTCCGCAGGGACGGCCGGCGGCCCACGACCGGGCGGTGACGGCGGCAAGACCGCTGGATCAGCCCTCGTAGCCCACCAGCGCCATCATTCCGGCTTCACCGTGGTAGGCGTTGTGGCAGTGCAGCATCCACTGCCCCGGGTTGTCCGCGTCGAAGTACACCGACAGTGTCTTCTTCGGCAGGACGATCGCGGTGTCCTTGCGCGGGCCGCCGCTGCCGATCTGGTACGTGTGGCCGTGCAGGTGCATCGGGTGCCACATGGTGGTGGTGTTGACGAAGTCCAGCCGTACCCGCTGGCCTTCTTCGACCGTGATCGGGTTCGCGGCCGGGTTGTTCATGTCGAATCGTTCGCCGTTGATGGCCCAGTCGTACGTCATCATGCCGCCGGTCAGCTCGATGCGGTGGACGCGGTCCGCCTTCCTCGGCTGCAGCCGCACGTCGTCCGCCGCGCGCAGCCTCGCCGCGGTCGTGATCATTCCGTCCAGTTCTCTCGGGCGGGCCGTCGGCTTCGGCGCACCGCCCGAGCCCGTGCGGACCAGAGCCATGCCGCCGGCGTTCTTGCCTTCCGCCAGTGCGACGAGCGGGAAGACGCCGTCGTCCAGGGTGACGAGGGCGTCGTAGCGCTCGCCCATGCCGATCAGTACGGCGTCGACCTGCTGATGCCGGATCGGGAATCCGTCGGTGTGGGTGAGGGTGAGCCTGTGGCCGCCGAGGGCGACGCGATAGGCGGTGTCGCCGCCGGCGTTGATCAGGCGCAGCCGGACCCGCTTGCCGGGCCTGGTGCGGAAGACGTCCGGGTCAGCAGGGACACGCCCGTTGACCAGGTGGTAGGGGTACTTCACGTCGCCTGCGTCACCCCCGAGCAGGGAGCTCCGGGCGCCCATGAGCATGAACTCCGACCCCTTGCGGCCGCTGGAGGAGGGGGACGGTGAGCTGCTCGCCGCGCCCGCGCCGGTACCCATGTCCATGCCGCCCATGTCATGGCCCTCGTGGCCCGAGGGGGCGGTTGAGCCGGACGGTCTGCCGGAATCGTGGCCCATGTGCATCCCGCCCATGCCCTGCCTCAACTCGGCGAAGGCCTCGTCCGGGGTGCCGGTGACGCCGTCGAGCCAGTCGTCGAGGACGATCACCCACTCCTCGTCGTACGACAGAGGTTCCCTCGGGTCCTGAACGATCAACGGTGCGTACAGCCCCCGGTCGAGCTGTACACCGACGTGCGGGTGGAAGAAGTAGGTGCCGGGGGCGTTCGCCGTGAACCGGTACGTGAAGTTGTGTCCCGCCCGGACGGCGGTCTGGGTGGCGGGCGGCGCGCCGTCCATGTCGTTGCGCAGGGCGATGCCGTGCCAGTGGACGGAGGTGGTGGCCCCGTCCGGCAGCTGGTTGGACAGCGTGGCGTCGAGCGTGTCACCGGCCGAGACCCGGAGTTCCGTGCCCGGCGTGCGGCCGCTGAACGCCCAGGTGCTGGTCGTGATCCCGGCGCCCAGGTCAACCTTGGCCCGGGCCGCTGTCAGGGTCACCTGGTGCGTCCTGCCGGTTCTGGTGCGCTTCTTTTCCGCGGCGGTGACGGCGGGTCCGGAGGGGCCGGTCAGGGCGAGCGTGTCGCCGGAGCTGCCGCACGCGGCGAGCGCGCCGGCGCCTGCGGCGCCGAGGCCGGCCAGCAGGACGGAGCGGCGGTTCATGCTGTTCACGAGGAGGTTCCTTGTCTCGATGTCGCTGTGGTGGGACCGCATACCGGCGTGGCCGAGCGCAGGTATGGCCGCGCTCGGCCGCGGATGCGGCCTACAGCAGCAAGCGAGAGAGAGCCGAAAGATCGGGTGGTGCCCTTCCCGTCGTTCCCGGGACGTCCCGGCCGCCGGCCGCTCCGTGGTGGACGGCCCGAGGCCGGCCTGTGGAGGGCTGGTGGGCAGGCGCCGGCTTCTCGATGTCGATGTCGGCGGCGGTGCAGTGCTGCATCGCCGTGCCGGAGCAGGCCCCGTCGTCGTCGGCCGCAGTCTCGGCCGCGGCATCGGTCGGCGCGGTGTGCCCGTGCGGGTGCGGAGGTGTGCTCGGTGGGGGCGGGTGGTGCACCCCTCTGGAGCCGCTTCCGCCCGCCGTTCCCGTCGGCGGCACGTGGGTGATGGCGGCGACCGTTTCGTGGTGGATGAGAACGGCGAGCACCGTCACCGTCGCGATCACGGCAGCGCGTGTCCACCGGAGCACGGCACCGTGGGCCGTGCCTCCTCGGTGAGCGACTGTCGTCATGGGTTCCATCCGCGCTTGAGCTGAATCGGCCCGCCGTCGTCAATCTACCGGGGAGGGGTAATTCGGCGACCGGAGTCGGCGACTGGAGTGTCGGTGGCTCCGGTCGCGGCAACGAGCAGCACTCGGAGAGCCTTCAGGCGGGCAGGGAGGCGAGCCAGTCGACAAGGAGCCGGTTGATCTCGGCGGGGCGCTCCTGCTGGATCCAGTGGCCGCAGCCGTCGAGGATGCGGGAAGAGACCAGACCGGGCAGGGTGTGAGGGTAAGCCTTGATCGCGTCGGCCATCCACGTCGTGGAGGCGTCCACTTCCGGGAAGCCGTGCACCAGCAGCACCAGCGGCCCGGTGCCCTGCTCCACCAGGTGGATCCGGCCCGCGGGCGAGGGGACCAGCCGGGGCGTCACTGCTGTGGCCTGCTTCGACATGGCTCCTCCGGGATCCTTGATCTGCCATGCGCCGAGATCAGTACCCGATCATGCGAGTAACGGCGCGGGCGTACGAGTCTTGTTGCCGGTTCGGCAAAGCGGTTCCGGACGGCCCGCCTCAGGCGATCCGGCGTTCATAATTCATGCAGCCGGCGAAGCCGAGGGAACCCGGCCCCTGAGTGGCCCACTGGTTCTGGGCCATTCGGCCCAGACCGCCGCCCGCTCGCAGAGGGATGTCTTAACTCGCTGTACCCCTGCCCTCCCACCAAGACGACGCGACCACCCGGCAGCGACGCATGAGCACCTCGCCCCTTCTCCTCTCACGCACCCGCCCGGCGCAGATGTCGCCCACCATCGCCGGCGCGGCCCGGGGCTCCGGGCATCACGACACGCCGTGTGCGGCATGTGCGGCATCAGTACACAGCCGAGTCACCGGATGACGTCACTGAACGACGCGCTCGCCCGGCGTGCCGCCAGGAGCGCGACGCGGATGTCCGCCACCGCCCGTGGATCGGACAGCGAGCGGGCCGTGAGCTCCTCGACGCGCCGCAGCCGGTAGCGGACGGTGTTGGGGTGGACGAACAGGCTGCGCGCCGCTTCCGTGGCGGAGCCGGCGGCGGCGAACCAGTGCTCCACGGTCTCCAGGAGCCGGGCACGCTCGGCGGCCGGGAGATCGAGCAGGGGTTGCAGGACCACCTCCACCAAGTGCGCCGCCTCGGCCGGGGCGGCGGCAACCACCATCGCCAGCGGGTCGTCGTCGAAGCGCGCGACGCCGGGGCCGGTGCCCGGGATGCCGGCCAGAGCAAGACGGGCGAAGCGCAGGGCCTGTGGGGTGTCCCGCAGCGAAGGGAAGCACGGGCTGACGCCCACGCGGGCGCCCGCGCGGCGCAGGATGCGCAGGCAGGTGCCCTCCGCGGTCGTGGTGGGCAGCGCGGCCAGACCGATCTGCTGGTCGGGCAGCAGCCGCCAGGCGAAGCGGATCTGGGCCTGACGCAGCGCCGTTTCCGTCCCGGCCAGCGGCTCCTCACCGGGGGCGTCGGCTGCCGCCGCGACGACCACGTAGGGTCCGCGGTCGGGCAGTCCCAGCTCGCGGGCCGCCTCCCACAGCGTGCGGTCGGCGATGACGCCGGTGAACAGCGCCTCCACCAGTGCCGAGCGGCGGGCCTGACGCCGCGAGGTCAGTTCGGCTGTGGTCTCCCGGTAGGCCGCCGCCACCGCCTCCGCGTAGCGGCCGAACAGGGCCCAGACCTCCGCCGACTGGGACACCAACTGGGCGTCGGTGACCTCGGGATGGGTGCGTGCCTCGGCAAGGATGTCCGTCCACAGGAGTTCGAAGCCGATCCGGTACGCGTGCAGGGTGTCCGCCAGCGGCACGCCCTGCTCTGCGCGCAGGCGGCCGGTCTCCCGGGCCGGGCTCGGGTCCTGTGCGCCTGCGCGGCCGAGCTGGCCCAGGAGCAGGTCCGCGTTGGCGGTGCACGAGCGGCGCAGCGAGTCGAAGGGGATCAGCGCCTCGTCCTTGTAGGCGTCGACGTCCGAGCGGATGCGCTGCGCCATCCGCTCGCCCAGTTCCGGCAGCCTCGCATGAAGCGCCGAGACAACCCCCGAGATGTCCATTCCAGCAGCTTAATGCCCCTGTTTTGTCATCACGGACAATCCGGGAGGGCACGCGCTGTCGTACCGCACATAGGCCGTCGCCACGCATGCCAGCACCATGTCGACAACGTGAACAACGGATTTCAACGGTGACGTTCCTGGAGGCGGGTCATGGCCAATCTGGCGGAGTTCCTGGTGGAGACGGCACGGCTGCAACCGGAACGCCCCGCGCTGCGACTCGGGGACCAGGTCACCAGCTACGCGGAGCTCGACGAGCGCAGCGCCCGCGCCGCCGCTCTGCTTCGGGCCGAGGGCGTACGACCGGGAGACCGGGTCGCCCTGATGCTGCCCAACGTTCCCGAGTTCGTGGTCCTGTATTACGGGGTGCTGCGCGCCGGCGCGGTCGTCGTCCCGATGAACCCGCTGCTGAAGACCCGGGAGACCGAGTACCACCTGCGCGACTCCGGCGCGGTGCTGCTCTGCGAGTGGCACCAGGCGCCCGGCGAGGGCGCGCAGGGGGCGGCCGCCGCCGGAGTACGGCACATGGCCGTCGAGTCCGTCGCCTTCGCGGGCCTACTGGCTGGTCACGAGCCGCTGCCGGAGGTGAGTGAGCCGGACGGCGAGGACGTGGCCGTGCTGCTGTACACGTCCGGCACCACCGGCCGCCCCAAGGGCGCCACCCTCACCCACGCCGGACTGCGGCACAACACCGAGGTCAACACGGTTCATGTGCAGCAGATGACGGCGGACGACGTGGTCGTGGGCTGTCTGCCGCTGTTCCACATCTTCGGCCAGATCTGCACGATGAGCGTGACCCTCCGCGCCGGTGCCTCCCTCACCTTGATCCCCCGCTTCGACCCGCAGACCGTACTGGACGCCATCGCCCGCGACCGGGCGACGATCTTCGAGGGCGTGCCGACCATGTACGCGGCGCTGCTCCAGCACCCCCCGGAGGCGGACGTGTCGACGCTGCGGATGTGCGTCTCCGGCGGAGCCTCGCTGCCGGTGGAGGTCCTGCACGGCTTCGAGCGTCGCTTCGGCTGTGTGGTGCTGGAGGGCTTCGGCATGTCCGAGACCAGTCCGGTGGTCACGTTCAACCACCCCGACCGGCCGCGGAAGGCCGGGTCCGTCGGCACCCCGATCAAGGACGTGGAGGTGCGGCTCCTCGACGACAGGGGCCAGGAGGTGGCCCAGGGCGAGATCGGCGAACTGGCCGTCCGCGGGCCGAACGTGATGAAGGGATACTGGAACCGTCCGGAGGAGACAGCGGCCACCATCCAGGACGGATGGCTGCGCTCGGGCGACCTCGCGCGCCAGGACGAGGACGGCTACCTGTACATCGTCGACCGCAAGAAGGACATGATCATCCGCGGCGGCTACAACGTCTACCCGCGCGAGATCGAGGAGGTGCTCCACGAGCACCCGGCCGTCGCCCTGGCCGCGGTGGTGGGCGTGGCCGACGCGCATCTGGGCGAGGAGATCGCGGCCGCGGTGGTGCTGCGCCCGAAGGCGCAGGTCACTCCGGACGAGCTCCAGCAGTTCGTCAAGGAGCGCGTGGCGGCGTACAAGTACCCGCGCCGGGTGTGGCTCGTGGACACACTGCCCACGGGCCCCAGCGGCAAGATCCTCAAGAGGGAGATCACCGCGCCGGCCCTCCGGACGGGCTCTGTCACGGTGACCGACCCGGTGGGCTGATCCTCCGGTTGATCAGTGTGGACGGGCAGGGCAGCTCCAGGCTGCCCTGCCCGTCGCAGTCGCGGGTGTCGGCCTCGGTGGCGCTACTCGCGGCTTCACCCTAGGCGTCCAGGGACTTCCTGCCGCCATGGACGGTGAGCCGGCCGGAGGGCGTTAGGGCAGGAGCCCGCGGCACTGCTCCATCTGGAGTCGGGCCCGCCCGGACGCCCCGGGCCCACGGGCCCCGTCGACCCGCCACGTCACCGTTCGAGTGCTCGGCGGGCCAGCACTCACCCAGCGCGCATCAGCGCGGGAAGACGGCCGTCAGGAGACGGAACAGTTCGGCGCGCTCCTCGTCGGACAGCTGGTCCAGGCCGGTCTGCGTCTGCTCCATCCGCTCGCGGATCGTGTCGATCGCCTTCTCGCCCACCTCGGTGAGGGCGACGTTCTTCACGCGGCGGTCGGTGGGGCTGACCTCGCGGCGGACCAGGTCCCGCTTTTCGAGCCGGTCGATGATTCCGGTCATGTTCGAGGCGTCGCAGGCGAGGGTCTGTGCGAGCGAGCGCATCGAGGCGGGCGCGCGACGCAGCACCGAGAGGGTCTTCGCCTGGCTGGACGTGAGGCCCGTGTCGGCGGCGGCAGCCGTGAAGTCGGCGTAGTGCGTACTGACCGAATGGGCGAGCAGCTCCATGAGCTGCGCCTTGGACGGGATCGGGGACATGTCCCGAGGGTACCGCGAAAAGCTTGAACCTCCCAACCTTTGACATTCACCAAGCTCTTATCGTTTGATGTCCTCAAGCATATAGTACCTCAATGGTCTCTGTCCTCGACCATCGATGCATCCATCCTTCGGGCACCCCCTCCACCGGAAAGAAGACCGTGAAGTCCTCCCTTGCCGCCACGCCGGAGCGCCGCACCGGCAGTCTCAGCCTCGTCCTGGTACTGGGCCTCGCCGCCATGGTCGTGTCGATGATGCAGACCCTGGTCATCCCGATCCTCGGCATCATCCAGAACGACCTCGGCGCCACCACCGCCCAGGTCAGCTGGGTCACCACCGCCACGCTGCTGTCGGCCGCGGTCTTCACCCCGCTCCTCGGCCGCCTCGGCGACCAGCACGGCACCAAGCCGACTCTGCTCGGCGTGCTGGTGGTGATGGTCGCCGGATCCGTGCTCGCCGCGACCACGAGCTCCATGCTGTGGCTCATCGTGGCCCGGGTGATGCAGGGTGCCGCCACCGCGATCTTCCCGCTCGCGCTGTCCGTGCTGCGCGCCGAGGTCCAGCCCGCCCGGCTGCCCGGCGCCATGGCCCTGGTCAGCGGAACACTCGGGTTCGGCAGCGGCCTCGCCCTGGTGAGCGCCGGACTCCTCTCCAAGGGTGCCCACCCCGACTACCACCAGGTCTTCTGGCTGGCCGCCGCACTGGCCACCGCGGCCCTCGTCGCGGTCGCGGTCGCCGTCCCCGCACCCCGCACCCGGACCGGCGGCCGGACCGACTGGCTCGGCGCCACCGGTCTCGCCCTGGTGCTCGTCCTGCTTCTGCTGCCCATCTCACAGGGCCACACCTGGGGCTGGACCTCTGCCCGCACGCTCGGCCTCTTCATCGGCGCCGCCGTCATGACCGCCCTCTGGGTCGTGATCGAGCGCAGGGTCCGCGACCCCCTGGTCGACATGAAGATGTTCGTCCACCGGCCGGTGCTGTTCACCAACGCCGCCGGACTGCTCGTCGGATTCGCCATGTTCGCGCAGTTCATCGGCGTCTCCTACCTCGTCCAGACGCCCTCCGACATCGCCGGCTACGGCTTCGGCGCCTCCGTCCTGCGCGCCTCCGTCGTCTACCTGCTGCCCTCCGCCCTCGTCTCGCTCGCGGCCGCCCAGTTCGGAGGCATGCTGGTACGCCGTATCGGCGCGCGCCTCACCCTCGCCGTCGGCGCCGCCTTCGGCGTGATCGGTTTCGCCTGGCTGACCCTCGCCCACGACACCACCGCGTCGGTGATCCTGGCGGGCATGGTCGTCGGCGTCGCCGTCAGCTTCGGCTACGCCGCGATGCCCGCCCTGATCGTGGCCGGTGTCCCGCACCATCAGACCGGCATCGCCAACGGCATCAACTCCATCTCCCGCTCCACCGGCAGTGCGATCGGCAGCGCGGTCGTCACCTCGCTCCTCGCCTCCCGGACGCTCGACAACCTGCCCGCCGGAGTCCCCGCCCTGCCCGCCGAGAGCCAGTACACCCTGAGCTTCGCCCTCGCCGGCATGGCATTCCTGCTGGTCATCGGTGTGGCCATGGTCGGCCTGGCGATCCGTCGCAGGTCCCCCTCGCCTGCCACCGACACGGCTCCCTCCGACGACACCGAGACCGCACCCGCACGCCCGGCCGTCACGGTCTGACCGGCGCCGCCCTCGGGTGCCGCGTCCACCTGCGGGGCCGGCAGAGCTTGACGGCCCTGACACCCCTCAGCGCCGCACCCGCGGCATCCCCAGCCCGATCCACGAGATGATCTCGCGCTGGATCTCGTTGTTGCCGCCGCCGAAGGTGAAGATGACGGCCGAGCGGTAGCCCCGTTCGAGTTCGCCGTGCAGGACCGCACCGGCCGAGCCCTCCTTCAGGGCACCCGGAGCCGCGACGATCTCCATGAGCCAGGCGTAGGCCTCGCGCCGGGCCTCCGAGCCGTAGACCTTCACCGCCGAGGCGTCCTGAGGGGTGAGGGTGCCGTCCTGGACCGCGCCGACCATTTGCCAGTTGAGCAGTTTCAGCGCCTCCAGCCGGACGTGGGTGCGGGCCAGCAGGCGGCGCACCCAGGGCAGGTCGGCGACGCGGCGGCCGTCGACGAGCTTGGTCTCCTGCGCCCAGCGCCGCACGTCGTGCAGGGCGCGGATCGCCATGGTGCCGTGGGCTGCCAGGGTCACGCGTTCGTGGTTGAGCTGGTTGGTGATCAGCCGCCAGCCCTGGTTCTCGGCGCCGACCCGGTGCGAGACGGGGACGCGTACGTTCTCGTAGTAGCTGGCGGTGGTGTCGTGCGAGGCGAGGGTGTTGATCAGGGTGCAGGAGTAGCCCGGGTCGGTGGTCGGCACCAGGAGCATGGTGATGCCCTTGTGCGGCGGGGCCTGCGGGTCGGTGCGCACGGCCAGCCACACCCAGTCGGCCGTGTCGCCGTTGGTCGTCCAGATCTTCTGGCCGTCGACGACGTAGTGGTCGCCGTCCCGCACGGCCCGCGTGCGCAGGGACGCGAGGTCGGTTCCCGCGCCGGGCTCGCTGTAGCCGATGGCGAAGTCGATCTCGCCGGCGAGGATCTTCGGCAGGAAGCGGGCCTTCTGCTCCTCGGTGCCGTACTGCATGATCGTCGGCCCGACGGTGTTCAGCGCCATGAGCGGCAGCGGGACACCGGCCTGGGCGGCCTCGTCGAAGAAGATGAACTGCTCCATGGCCGTCAGGCCGCGCCCGCCGTACTCCTTCGGCCAGCCCACACCCAGCCAGCCGTCCGCACCGAGCCGCCGGATGGTCTCGCGGTAGAACCGCTTCTGGGCGGCCGGGTCGCCGTGCCGGGCGTAGGCGTGGTCCGGGACCAGTTCGGCGAAGTAGGACCGCAGTTCGGTGCGCAACCGCTGCTGCTCGGGCGTGTATTCGAGGTGCACGGCGCCTCCAGGCTCCCCAGACCGGTCCTGTCGGCGCACACCGTAGAACGTGTTTCAGAAATTGGGAATGGTGTCGGTCATTCGAGCGTGGCGAGGAAATCCGTGCACGCCCGCGCGCAGGCGCGGCACGCCGCCGCCGAGTCCTCCGCTCCCGGTTGCCGGTCGAAGACGTGGGCGGCCTCCAGGCACACGGTCCGGCACCACTCCACTTGGACGCGGATGGTGCTCTCATCCACCTGGTTCTGCTCGGACAGCACTCGGCAGGTCGCGTCGCAGACCTCCGCGCACATGATGCCCTTGCGTCGTACGAGTTCCTGGTTCTCGGTGCCGTCGGGATCCACGAGGCTGGCGCGCAGCGCGCACGCCCGCGCGCACTCCGTGCACGCCTGCGCACAGGCGAAACGGTCCTCCAGGAACCGGAACAGCTCCTCCTGGGATGTCGTCGAAGTCACACCGCGCGGGTAGCCCCGGCCGGCGCTTGTCAAACCCGGTGTTCTCCTGTGTTCCCCCCGGTGCGGCGCCCCCCGTGTCCAGCGGGTTCACGCAGGGGACCAGGGGTACCCGCGTGCCATGAATAGCGCATGGATGGAGATGGCCGCGGGCCGTGGCGCCGTCGGCATCGGGCTGATCGTGGCGGGTGTGGTGGTCGTGGCCCTGCTGCTGGGGGCCTTCGTCCTCGGCGTTCGCCTCAAGCGCAGGGAACTGCCCGCACCACGGCCGGACGAGCAGCCGCGGCTGCCCGACGGGGGCCCGGTCCGTGAGACCAGTGAGCGCCGTGAGCCCGAGGAGGTCCCGAGAAGCGAGGAGCGCCTGACCCCGCACCAGCTCAAGGGACACGGCAACATGAGCGACCGCACGAGCGCGTCGCAGGAGCGTCCGCGGTGGAACGAGGGCGGCAGCGGCGGCTTCGGCAGCGGCGGCCCCGGAGCCCGCTGAGCCTGGGAGGACCGCGAACCCGCAAAGGGGCCCGTGCCGGTGCACGGGCCCCTTTCCCATGCTCTGACCCGCCCTGCCCGAGGTGATGTGGATCACAGGTTTTGAGTGCATCGTGGGGCGGGGGCCAGCGTCTTTTGAGAGGTGTAGGGGGCCACTGAGACGCAGGACGGTGAGGATGGAGCAGTTTCGGGCGGACGGCTTCGACGATTTCGCGGCCGCCCGTTGGTCGGCGCTGCTCCATGTCGGGCGTCTGCTCACGGGGGGCGATCGGCAGCGGGCCGAGGATCTGGTGCAGGAGGCCTTGGTCAAGTTGTGGTTCGCGTGGCCGAAGGTCGCCGAGCAGGCTCCGGAGGCGTACGTCCGGACGGTGCTGGTGCGGCTGGCGGCCCGCTCGGCGCGGCGGCGCTGGTGGGGCGAGCGCCCCGTGGACCAGCTGCCCGACCGGGCCGACCCGGGCGACGTGTCCTCCGACGTCGCCGAGCGTTCCCGGCTGGAGGCGGCGCTGGCCCAGCTGTCGCCGAAGCAGCGCGCCGCGGTGGTGCTGCGCTATTGCGAGGACCTGCCCGAGGCCCAGGTCGCCCAGGCCCTGGGCTGTCCGGTGGGCACCGCCCGGTCCCATGCGTCACGCGGAGTCGCCCGGCTCCGCCAGATCCTGTCCGACACCGTCAGGCCCGTGGGGTGAAAGGAGAACCGATGGACGACTTCGAGCGGGACCTGTCGCGGCTCATGCACGACACCCGGGAGCACACCCCCTACGAGCCCGCGCACCGGCAGCGGCTGCACGCGGGCATCCGGGCCCGCCGCCGGTCGCGGATGCTGTGGAAGGCGGGCGGCTCCGCGGTGGCGGTGGCCGGGCTCAGCGTCGGACTGGCCTTTCTGCCCGGCGTGCTCACCCGCGCGCAGCCCGCCGATCCCCGCCCGCAGCCGGCGACGAGCCCGACGGCCTCACCGGACGGCACGCCGACGCCCGACCCGTCGGCGACGAGTCCCACCCCGACCCTGCAGCCCGAGACGTCCCTGCCCGCGACCACCACCGGCGGCATCACACCGTCCGGGACGACCACCCGGCCGCCCGACCCCACGCCGACAGCCACGGCCTCGGAGAGCCGGACCGGCACGACGCCCCCCGCGCCGCCGCCCTCCCCGACACCGACGGCGGTCCCTCCGTCGGCGCTGGACTCCGAGGAACCCTCCGCGTCGGCCTCCACCGAGTAGCCGCCTGAGCGGCCCTCCACGTCAGGGGCTCCCCGCCCCGCATCCTTCACCGCACCACCCGCCACGGGCACCTTCGGCATGCCCGGAACCGGCGCGCCGGCCTGCCCGCGCACCAGAAAGAGACCGTGAGACGCCATGAGAACCGCACGGCGGTCGGCCCTGGTCGACCGCCCCGTACCCGAACCGTCCGCGCTGCCCCGCCGGGCGCCGCTGCCCGCGCACCATCCGGACCCCGTCCTGGACGTGGTCGTTCCCGTGTACAACGAGGAGAACGACCTGGAACCCTGCGTCCGGCGCCTGCACGCGCATCTCGGCGAGACCTTCCCCTACGCCTTCCGCATCACCATCGCCGACAACGCCAGCACCGACCGGACCCCGCAGATCGCCGCGCGGCTGGCCGCGGAACTGCCCGGCACCGGCTGGATCCGGCTCGCGGAGAAGGGCCGGGGCCGGGCGCTGCACACCGCGTGGTCCCGCTCCCCCGCCCCGGTGCTCGCGTATCTGGACGTCGACCTGTCGACCGACCTCGCCGCGCTGCTGCCGCTGGTCGCGCCGCTGATCTCGGGCCACTCCGACATCGCCATCGGCACCCGGCTGGCCCGGGGTTCACGGGTGGTGCGCGGGCCGAAGCGGGAGATCATCTCCCGCTGCTACAACGGGCTGCTGCGCGGCACGCTCGCCGTGGGCTTCTCCGACGCTCAGTGCGGATTCAAGGCGGTGCGGCGGGACGTCGCCGAGCGGCTGCTGCCGCTGGTGGAGGACCGCGAGTGGTTCTTCGACACCGAGTTGCTGGTCATCGCGGAGCGCGCGGGCCTGCGGATCCATGAGGTGCCGGTGGACTGGGTGGACGACCCCGACAGCCGGGTCCACATCCTCTCCACGGCGCTGGCGGATCTGCGCGGCATGGCCAGGCTCGGCGGGGCCCTGGCCCGCGGCAGGCTGCCGCTGTCCGCGCTGCGCCGCAGCGGCGGCGGCCTCGCCGGGGACCTGCCCACGGGGCTGGCCCGGCAGGTGGTGCGTTTCGGCGCCGTCGGTGCCGCCAGCACCTTGTGCTACGTGCTGCTGTACAGCCTGCTCAGACCGGCGGCGGGGGCGCAGGCCGCCAACGCGCTCGCCCTGCTCGCCAGCGCGCTCGCCAACACGGCGGCCAACCGCCGGCTCACCTTCGGTGTGCGGGGCCGTGGCGGCGCACTGCGCCACCACCTCAAGGGCCTCGCCACGTTCCTGGTCGGGCTGGCCCTGACGAGCGGTTCGCTGGCCGTCCTCCACCACAGCGCGCCGGGCGCCGGCCACCGGGTCGAGCTCGTGACTCTGATCGCCGCCAACCTGGCCGCGACGCTGCTGCGTTTCCTCCTCTTCCGGGCCTGGGTCTTCCCGGCCCGCCGCACGACAGGACCCTCCGCCCCATGAGCACCGTCCAGCTGCGCCGCCCGCCCTCACGCGCCGAAGAGCACCGAGTCCCCCGCGGCTCCCGGGAGTTCCGGCCGCGGCTGCGCGCCGCCGCCGCGCGCTACGGGCCCGTGCTGCTGACGTACGGCGTGCTGAAGCTGGCCGGCTTCGCCGTCTTCATGTATCTGCTGGACGCGGCCGGCGACTTCCGGAAGAAGAACCCGCGCTTCGGAGGCGGTGAGCACCCCTGGGACGTCCTGGCCAGCTGGGACGGCTGGTGGTACCAGCAGATCGCGGCGCACGGGTACGACCCGGCCCTGAAACCGGTCCCGGGCGCGACGGGCATGATCACGCTGGAGGGCAACTCGGCGGCGTTCTTCCCGCTGTACCCGGCCCTGATGCGGCTGGTCTCGGAGTGCACGGGACTCGGCCTGTACGGCGCCGGCCTGACGGTGTCCGTCATCGCCTCGTTCGCCGCCGCGCTCGGCGTGTACGCCGTCACCGCGCGTCTCGGCGGCCACCGGGGAGGGCTGGTCGCGGCGGGGTTGTGGGCGGTCTGGCCCGGCTCGGGCACGGAGTGGTCGGGCTACTCGGAGTCCCTGTACACGGCTCTCGCCGCGTGGGCCTGCCACGCCGTCATGACCCGCCGCTGGCTCACGGCCGGTCTGCTGACCTGCGCGGCCGGGCTCTGCCGGCCCACCGCCGTGGCGCTGGTCGCCGCCCTGGCCGTCGCGGCGGTGCTGTCCCTGCGCCGACGTGCGGACGGGGTCCGCCGCCCCCTGGCCGCCGTGGCGATCGCGCCCCTGGGCCTGTTCGGCTATCTCGCCTGGGTCAACTACCGCATGGGCGACATCAACGGATACTCCAAGCTCCAGGACGGCGCCTGGGGGCACAAGTTCGACTGGGGAGTCCACTCGTTCAACGTGCTGACATCCATCCCCGTCGGCCACTTCGACTACCTCTTCGCGATGCCCTTCGAGGACGTGATCGGCCTCTGCGTGGTGCTGTCGGTGCCGGTGCTGACCGTGTTGCTGGCGCGTCTGCGACCGCCCGCCGTGCTCGTGGTGTACACGGTCCTCTCGTACCTCATGGTGATGACCACCCAGCAGTACTTCGGCAACGTCTCACGCTATCTGCTGCCGCTCTTCCCGCTGTTCGTGCCCCTGGCTCTGGCGATGCGCCGGCTCCGCCGGCCGTCCCTGGCCGCCGTGCTCGGCACGGCCGCACTGACCTCCGGGTCGTACGCGGGATACGTGCTGTTCGTGCTGGGAGTGCCGTAGAGGCCGCTGGTACCGGGTGAGAAGGCCCCGAAACACTCCCATCACCCAGGAAGCATTCAGGGGTAACGGCCGCTGCCTACCGTGCCTGCCTTGTCAGTACCCGACGCGCAGCAAGGAGGCGTGGCATGAGTGCCGAGCCGCGACTGGCCGCAGTGGCCGAGCCGGAACCCGCACCACAGGCAGTACCGGGCACGGACCAGGCCGTCAGGGAGACCCTCGAGGACTACACGCTCCGCTTCGCGCCCCGCAGTTACCGGCGCTGGACCCCGATGGTCGTGGCGACGACCGCGCTCGGCGGCATCGCCTACATGGCCGACTTCTCCATCGGGGCCGGCATCGGCCTGGCCCACGGCACCGGCAACGCGCTTCTCGCGATCGCCGTCGCCGCGGTCGTCATCTTCGTGACCGGCTTCCCGCTGGCCTACTACGGGGCCCGCTACAACATCGACCTGGACCTGATCACCCGAGGCTCCGGCTTCGGTTACTTCGGCTCGGTCCTCACCAGCGTCATCTTCGCCAGCTTCACCTTCATCTTCTTCGCCCTGGAAGGCTCGATCATGGCGCAGGGGCTGAAAATGGGCCTCCAACTGCCGCTCTGGCTGGGCTACTTGGTCTCCACGCTGATGGTGATCCCCCTGGTGGTCTACGGCATGACGGCACTGAGCAAGCTCCAGGTGTGGACGACACCGATCTGGCTGCTGCTGATGGTCGGCCCGCTGCTCTACCTGGTCGCCACCGACCCGGGCACCGTCGACCGCTTCCTCGCCTACGCGGGCACCGACGGGGACGGCGGCATCGACACCGCCTCCGTGCTGCTCGGCGCGGGCGTGTGCCTGTCGCTGATCGCGCAGATCGGCGAGCAGATCGACTACCTGCGCTTCATGCCGCCCAAGACCGAGGCGAACAAGCGCGGTTGGTGGGCGGCCGTGGTGATGGCCGGCCCGGGATGGGTTGTGCTTGGGGCACTGAAACAGGCCATCGGTGTGTTCCTCGCGGTGTACGTCATCGCCGAGGTCGGCGCCTCCGCCGCGCCCGAGCCGATCCAGCAGTTCAAGGGCGCCTTCGACGCGATGATGCCGTCATGGCTCGTCGTGCCGCTGGCGGTGGTGCTGGTCGTCATCAGCCAGATCAAGATCAACGTGACGAACGCGTACTCCGGTTCCCTCGCCTGGACCAACTCCTTCACGCGGGTCACCCGGCGCTACCCGGGCCGGATGGTCTTCGTCCTGGCCAACCTGGGCTTCGCCCTCGCCCTGATGGAGGCGGACATGTTCAGCTTCCTCAACAGCATCCTGGGCTTCTACTCGAACTGCGCGATCGCCTGGGTGGTCACCGTGGCCACCGACATCGGCATCAACAAGTACGTGCTGAAGCTGTCACCGCATGCCCCGGAGTTCCGCCGCGGCATGCTCTACGCGGTCAACCCCGTCGGTGTCGTGGCGTTCGTCGCCGCCTCGGGGCTGTCCATCGCGATGTACTTCCACGTCCTCGGGGACACGCTCCAGCCCTACTCCCCCGTCGCCGCGGCCGTCATCGCCTTCGTCGTCACGCCACTGATGGCCGTGGTCACCAAGGGCCGCTACTACCTGCGGCGCACGGGCGACGGCATCGCCGAACCCCTGCTGGACGAGGACGGCAACCCCAGCGCCGTCACCTACGCGTGCCATGTGTGCCGGCAGCGGTTCGAGCGGCCCGACGTGGCCGCCTGCCCGACCCACGACGCGGTCGTCTGTTCGCTGTGCCTGAGCACCGACAAGGCCGGCGACCACGTCCTGCCCGCCACGGTCTGACCCGCGTGGGGGGGAGCGGCCGGCCGCTCCCCCCCACAGCAGGTACCGAGTCGGTCTCGCGGGCACGGACCGGGACCCGACGGGGGCGCGGCTCCGGGAAACGGGCGGCATACTGATCTTGCACGACGTGCGGATCGGGCCGACAGTCGGGAAGGGGATGACGGGACGTGACCTCCGAAGAGCCGGACGGGCGGAGAATCCCCCACGAGCCGCCCGGCGTTCCTCCGGTCCCCGACGACGTGTGGCTGAGGTTCCTCACGGACAGCGAGTCCGCCATACGTGTCACGGCTCCCCGGGAGCCCTCCGCCACGGAGCGCGCGGCGGGACGGCAGCTCCAGCCTCCGCACGCCGTGGGCGACCTGTGGCAGCCGGACGACCCGTGGGTGCGCGTCCCGTGGCGGGACCTGGACCGCCGCGCCAAGGTCCGGCGCGCGGGGCGGGTGTCCGCCACCGCGGCCGCCGTCGCGATCGCCCTGGGCGCCTGGTCCCAGTTGTCCACCGGCGCGGGCGCGGACCACCGGCCCGGCGAGAGCCCGGTGCGGCAGGTCGAGGGCGCGACCGCGCACCTGTCCACGGCCACCCCTCTCCCCTCCGCGTCCCCCTTCGTACGGCCGTCCCGATAGCCCACGCGCGACGGGTGCGGGATCGAACCCGCCCCCGGCCACGGCGTACGTACTGATCCTGGTCCTCTTCGTCCCCCTTGACCGCCCGCTGGACGGAGCGGCCGCGAACGCCGGCCGGTGAGCGTCGGCGGAACAGCCGAGGGGTGCCCGTTTCAGCCCGTCTTCCAGCCCCTGCGCGTGTCGATCCGCTCCCACTCCGCGTCCCACTGCTTCATGCGGCGCCGGTCGAGGACCATCCGGATCAGCCAGGTGGCTCCCAGTGCCGCACCGCCGGTGAAGATCCCCGCGAGCGCGCCGCCCATGGCGGTGTGCAGCCAGGCCTCGCCGCCGGACACGGGTGGGCTCGTGAGGTCACCGCTGCGGTTCACCCACACGGGGAGGGTGCTCCCGGCGGGTGCTCTCGCAGGTACCCGGGCCTCCTCCCGGTGGGTCGAACCGTCGGGCGCGGTCCACCGCACCTTGCCCCACACCCGGTGGTCGCTCGCCGTTCGGGTCTGTGACGGGCCGGGTGCGTCCTCGACGAGCACGGCCCGGACCTGGCGGCTCTCGGCCCGCTGCCGTTCGACGGCCTGCTCGACCGTGCCCGCCGCCAGCAGCCCCGCGAGCAGCCCGCCCAGCAGGGCGAGCAGCCAGCCGGCGAGCACGACCCAGGCCTCGACGACGTCGACGCGCCGTCGGAGCGCGTTGCGTCGCCACCGCCACCACCGCACGGTCACGCGTTCTGACGCTTCCATCGGCCGACACCCCCTCGTGAGCACCGGCAGCACCCTTCCAGTGTGCGCCTGTCGGCCCGGAACGCCCGCCGATCACTGCGGGCGTCCCGTCCCGGAGGACGGGGGCGTGGTTCAGCCGGGTGAGGCCGCGACGCGTACCCGGTCGCTCCGGTCGTCGGAGAGGAAGCAGGCCATCGCCCGTCCTTCCTCGGCGACAGCCGTGCGGTCGGCCCGGGAGAAGCGGCGCAGCGGGGTGACGAGCACCGTGTCCGCCTCGACGGTCCAGGTCGCGGCGACCCGCCCGTCGACCAGGACCACCCGGGCACCGGCGACGGACAACGGGCGGTGTGTGTCGTCGATGATCCGGCTGCGGTCGTGGTAGCCCAGGATCGCGTTGTCGAACGCGGGCAGGAACCTCACCGGTGCCGGGGTGTCGGGGTGGGGGCGGGGTGCGTCGGGGAGGTCGAGCAGTTCGCGGCCCCGTTCGTCGCGGAAGGCGACCAGTTCGCCGCGGAGGGCGGAGACCGCGGCGGGCAGTCCGGCAAGCCCGCACCAGGCACGCAGGTCGGCGGGGGCGGCGGGGCCGAACGCGGTCAGGTAACGCCGTACCAGCGCTTGGCCCACGGGGTCGGAGACGTCCGGGGAGAGCGGGTCGATCTCGCGCCCGAGCCAGGAGGGGAGCTGCGCGTAGCGCGCTCCGCCGGTGGTGCGCCACAGGCCGCGCGGCGGCACCTGGACCGTGGGCAGGAGGGCGGCGACCAGCATCTCGCCCAGAGGACGCGGCTCCGCGGCGGGCAGGTGTTCGGCGACGGCCCGGGCGAGTTCGGGCATGGAGCGGGCTTCGCCGTCGGCCATGACCGCGCGCCCCGCCGCCGCGAGCGCACCGAGATCGATCCCGGCGAGCTCGCGCCGGTGGACGCCGAGGACCCGTTGACGGAGCATGCCGTCGTGGCGGGAGCGCCAGGCCACGACGTCGTCGGCGGTCACGAGATGGACGGTGCGGCGCATGAGGTGGGTGCGCACGACCCGCCGCCCGGTCAGCAGGCCGGACAGCTCCGCCGGGTCGAAGGCCCGCAGCCGCGACCAGAGCCCGGCGAAGGGCTCCTGCGGCTCCTGCGCCTGCAGGCCGCACAGGTGGCCGACGGCGTCGAGGACCGGCAGGTCGGCACGCTCGAGGAGCAACTGCCGTGCCAGGGTGGCGCGGTTGAGCGCGCGGGCGTCGAGAACGCTCATCGGCAGCACCTCGGCCTTCGGGTCGTGGGCCGACCCGTGGTCCAGGTGTCCGGGCGGCTTGCGCGCTCACGGTCGCACGGGACGCGGTCGGTTCGTGACCGCATCCGGCGACGGCGTGTGTGTCGGCCATCCGGTCCGGCACCGCGGCTCCGGTCCGCCCCGAACCGCCGTTTCCCATGTTCCCTACTTTCCCTATCGAATTACTAGGAAAGTATTGACGGGGCGTTGTGCTCTTGCGCAGGATGATGCGCATGGTCCCCGCACCTTCCCGTCCGTGAGGCACAACTCCCCGCTCTGCACACGAACTTGAGGAGATTCCCGCCATGGGCGTTGCCCCGGCGCAGTCCGGCCCCGCCATGGAGTTCGAACGCCCCGGGTCCGGCAGCGGGCACTGGCTGCGGGTGGCCCGCGAGACGGCGGAGGACCTGGCCACGGACGCGGTCGCCCGGGACCAGGCGGGCAAGCCCCCCTTCGACGAGGTGTCGCGGCTGCGTGAGTCGGGGCTGCTGCTCCTGCTCGTCCCCGCCGAACTCGGAGGCGGCGGCGCGGACTGGTCCCGGGCGTACGCGGTGGTCCGGGAGATCGCGGCGGCCGACGGCGCCATCGGCCAGCTCCTCGGCTGTCACTACTTCATGTCGTGGAGCGCCCGGTTCCTCGCCCGCCCGGCCCTCGGTGCCCGGCTGGAGCGGCGATCCACGGCGGAGGGGTGGTGCTGGGGCGGCGGCCTGGCCCGCCAGGAACCGGAGCTGACCCTCACGCGGCACACACGGGGATACGTACTGAACGGCCGGCAGAGCTACGCCGCCGGGGTTCTGGTCGCCGACCGCCTCGCCGTCCGCGCGGTGCGGGCCGGCACCGGCGAGCCCGTCGCCGTCGTGGTCGATCCCGCCCTCCCGGGCGTGGCCGTCGACGGTGACGCCGATCCCTTCGGCCAGCGCCTGGCGGCCGGCGGCAGCGTGGAGTTCGACGCGGTGCCGGTCCCCGCCGACGACGTGCTGGGGTCCCTCGCGGCGGACGAGGACGTCCTGTCGCCGCTGACGGCCCTGGTGTCACCGGTCGGCCGGCTGCTGTCGGCGCAGCTCCGGCTCGGCATGGCGGAGGGTGTGCTCGCCGAGGCCCGGGAGTACAGCAGGACCGGCCACTCGCGCCGGCACCCCGACTGGCCCGTCGGCTCTCCGCAGGATCCACAGGTGCTGACGGCGTACGGCGAGCTCACCGTGCTCACCCGCTCGGCGTCCGCACTCGCCGACGAGGCGCGCCGGGCCGTGCAGGGCGGGCTGGCCCACGGCGAGGACCTCACCTACGAGGACCACGCGGAGATCTCCGTCCTGGTGGCCATGGCCGAAGCCGCCGCGTCCAGGGCCGCCCAGGAGTCCACCGCCCGGGCCCTGGACATCATCGGCGCCCGTTCCGCCTCCGCGCGGCTCGGCTTCGACCGGTTCTGGCGCAACGCCCGGACGCACACCCTGTACGAACCCGTCGGCGACCGGCTCCGGGACGTAGGGGACTACTTCCTCAATGGTGCGCACCCCCCGTTCGTCCTCCCCGTCTGACCACGCGAAGACCGACGAAGGGCCGCCGAACGTTGCGCCGGTGGGCGGCGTCATAGCGGTATCCGCCGTCGAAGGGACCTCCGTCATGACCGCCGTGCCCCGCGCCGCCCGAGCCGTCTCCGCTGCCGTGCTGATCGGAGGCGTCGCCGGCGTGCTCGCCTCCTGCGGCACCACGACGCCGACGTCACCTGAGGCGGAGAACGCACCGGGTCGCATCCGGGGCGGCTGGCAGGAGCCCGCCTCCTACACCTACACGCTCCGGTCGAGCGAGGGGGAACGGAGCCTGCTCGGCACCTTCCGGATCTCGGTCCGCGAGGGCACCGTGGTGAAGGCGGTGGGCCTGGACGACTCCGCGCGCAGGGTGGTCGAGAGCGCACCCGGCACCGTGCCCACGCTCGGCGAACTCCTCGCCGAACTGGAGCAGGCGCGCCGGGACGACGCGGACAGGGCCGAGGCGCGGTACGCGGCCGACGGGCACCCCGTACGCATCGTCCTCGACCGGCAGGAGAACGCGGTCGACGACGAGGCCCGCTACGACATCACCGCCTACCATCCGGCGTACGACCGGCGCGCCGGGGATCCCGCAGCCCGGCCCGCCCCCTGACGCCGACCGGCCGTGGCGACGAGAAGCGGTTCCGGGGCCTCACGGCATCGTGCTCTGGGCGCTGATCAGCTCGGTGACCGCGCGCAGACCCCCGTGGGCCAGGGCGGCGCGCTGCCGGTCGGCGCCGGTCCCGTCCTGGAGCAGCCGGTGGACCAGGGACGTGACCTGCCGGGAGTCGCCGGACGCGTCGAGGGCGGGTGCGACGTGCCGCAGGAACTCGTAGAGCACATCGCCGGCCCGGTGAGGTGCGCCGCCCGGGTCGACCAGGGTGTCGCCGAGCCCGTGCCGGGCGGCGTGCCACATGGCGGCCTGCAACAGCTCCGGCGGGCTGTCGGGCAGCTCCACGCCGGCGGTCGCTTCCGCCAGCGCGGTCTCCACGAGGGCCCGGACGATCGCGGCGAGCATGACCGCCTCGTCGGCGCGCAGCTGGACGTCCAGGCACCGCACCTCGACCGTGGGATACGTGGCCGAGAGGCGGGCCTGCCAGTAGAGCTGACCGGTGTCGGAGATCAGGCCGGACTCCAGCAGCCGGTCCACCCGCCGGTCGTAGTCGGAGGCGTCCTGGAAGTGCGGGGGCATGCCGCTGACCGGCCACCGGCTGAAGATCACGGTGCGCCAGCTGGCGAAGCCCGTGTCGTGGCCGTCCCAGAGCGGGGAGTTCGCGGCCATGGCCGTCAGTGTCGGCAGCCGGGAACGGATCCGGTTCAGGACCTGCACACCCGCTTCCCGGTCGGGCACGCCGACGTGCACGTGCGTGCCGTTGACCAGTTGTTCCGCCACCAGCTGGGGGGCCTGCGTGACCATGGCACGGTAGCGGGCCTGGTCGGTCACGGCGATGGGGCGGCCGTGCCGCACCGGCGGGGTGCCGCACACCCCGATCCTGCAGCCGTGCTCCTCGGCGGCCACGCCGACGGCGTGCCGCAGCCGCAGGAGATGGCCTCCGACCTCCTCCAGGGTGTCGCAGACCGGTGTGGCCACCTCGACCTGGGCCTGGAGCAGTTCGTACTGCACCTCCTGGTCGGCCACGAGATGCCCCACACCCGCCGCCGCGCGCACCTTGTCCGCCTGAGGTACCGGCAGGCCCGTGACCGGGTCGAGCAGCAGGTACTCCTCTTCCACGCCGATCGTCGTCATCGACCATCCTTTTGTTCCGCCCGGCGGCCGGCCGGATTCCGGCGCGCTCCGGGCGCACCTCACGCAGCGGAGGCCACCTCTCGGGGCACGCTCGTGGACTCCCGAGTGCCGCGCTCCGGCCGGGACAAAACATGACACAGATACAGCAACCGCTTACGCGGGCCAGAGCCGTGACAGCACGCCGCCGGAGCCCACGGCGGCCCGGGCGGCGGACGGCGCTCGCCGCCCGGGCCAGGACCTTCCCCCGGCCGTCGCTGCGGCCCGGCGGCTCCGGCTACCAGCCCCTGCCGCGATGCCGCCCGGTCATGCGGTGCCGCCTACACGCTGACGCCGGCGCTCACCCCGCACGGACTGGTGGCTTCAGTGGCCGTAGGGCGGCTCCAGACAGCCGGTCTCCGGGTAGGGACCGTTGACCCGCACCTCGACGTTCGACTTCTGCACGAAGCCCGACACGCAGGCGTGGTCGCGCACGCGCAGGGCGAGCCGCGTCCCCTCGGGCGTGACGTAGCCGTCGTCCTTCCAGCGCGGCGACATCTGCGTGACGGTGAGCGTGCCGCCGAGGCGTCTGCCGTCCTGCGTGACGCGCTCCTCCTCGTAGCCCAGCCGGAGCAGTGCCGTCCGTACGACCGCGGGGTCCCACTTCCGCTGCTTCCACAGCCGCTCGATCACCGGCCGGATGCGGGCGGCCTCCCGCTCGGCGTCCTTCGCATGGGCCGGGGCCATGTCGCCCTCTCGGCGGTAGGCGTTGTTCTCACCGTAGTGCGGGGCACCGTCGCCGGCGCCGGGCTCCACGTAGGGCGACGCTCCGGGCGTGCTGGGCGAGGAGGTGCCCGACGGGGAGGAGGCGCCCGGCGGAGAGGGGGCCGCCCCGGTCCGGGAGTCCGGGGCGTGGAGGTCACCGCAGGCCCCGACAGCCGCAACGACGGCGAGAGTCACGGCGACGAGGCGGAGCGGGCGGACCGGCGTTGAGGTGGACATGATGTCGACTCTCTCATCACGGCCGGGCCCTCCCGGCCGGGTTTCCGCAGGGGGACGCTCAATCGTTGCGGTACAGAGCGGTGAGGAGTTCGATCGCCGACTGCGTGGCCGGGTGGGGCTCGTCGTGCCACCACGCGAGGCGTACGGCGATGGGTTCGGCATCGCGTACGGGGCGGTAGACGACACCGGGGCGCCGGTACTGGTGGGCGGTGGACTGCGCGGTCATGCCGACGCAGCGGCCGGTGGCGATGACCGTGAGCCAGTCGTCGACGTCGTGCGTCTCCTCGGTCGCCGGGCGGGAGTGGGGTGGCCACAGGTCGGGGGTGGTGGTGCCGGTCCGGCGGTCGATCAGCAGGGTGCGTCCGCTCAGGTCGGCGAGCCGTACCGAGCGGCGTCCGGCCAAGGGGTCGTCGGCGGACAGGGCGACCATGCGTCGTTCCAGTCCCACGATGGCCGAGTCGAGCCGCCGGTCCTCCGTGGGTCTGCGCAGCACGGCCAGGTCGCATGCCCCCTCGGCCAGGCCGGCCGTGGCCGAGTTGACGCGGACCAGGTGCAGTTCGGTCTCCGGACGGTCCAGAGCCCAGCGGCGCTGAAAGGCCGAAGTATGGCGGCCCAGCGCCGACCAGGCGTAGCCGATGCGCAGGACTGCGTGACCCGACGTGGCCTCCCGGACCAGGTCGTCGGCCTCCCCGAGCACCCTGCGGGCCCGGGCCGCCACCCGCAGCCCGGTCGTGGTTGGGGTGACCTCCCGGGAGGTGCGGCGCAACAGCTTGGCACCCAGGGCCCGTTCGAGCGAGGCGAGGGTTCGGGAGACCGCCGCCTGGGAGACGCCCAGCGCGTTGGCCGCGTCCGTGAACGTGCCCTCGTCGATGATCGCGACGAGACAGCGCAACTGCCGGAACTCCACATCCATGACTGCATCGTATAGATCGAACTCGGGACGCATTTGGCGCAAGGACCGGCTCGTCGCACGATCAGCGCATGCGAGCCGCCTCTGCCGCTTCCGGCCCCGCCCCCTCCGCCCCTGCCGCCTCCGCCGCCGCGTCCGGCCCTCCCGCCGCGCCCGCGCTCCCGGCTGCGGCGAAGGCCGCCGTGCATGGCCCGCACCGTCTCGCCGGCGTGGCCACGATGGTGGGCAGCGGACTGTCCAACCAGACGGGCGCGGCGATCGGCTCCCTCGCCTTCCCCGTCATCGGGCCGGTCGGCGTCGTCGCGGTCCGTCAGTACGTGGCCGCCGCCGTGCTGTGCGCGGTGAGCCCGCCCCGGCTGCGGTCCTTCACCCGGCGGCAGTGGTGGCCGGTCCTGTCGCTGGCCGTCGTCTTCGGGACGATGAACCTGTCCTTGTACAGCGCCGTCGAACGCATCGGTCTCGGCCTCGCCGTGACACTGGAGTTCCTCGGCCCGCTCACCATCGCGCTCGCCGCCGCGCGGCGCCGGGTGGACGCGTGCTGCGCGGTGACGGCGGCGGCGGGGGTGGCCGTTCTGATGCGGCCTCAGCCGTCCGCCGACTACGCGGGCATGGGGCTGGGCCTGCTGGCCGCCGCGTGCTGGGCGTCGTACATCCTGCTCAACCGCACGGTCGGACAGCGCATCCCGGGTGCGCAGGGTTCAGCGGCGGCGGCGGGGCTGTCGGCCCTGATGTTCCTGCCCGTCGGTGCCGTCCTCGTCGTCCGCCAGCCGCCGACCGCGCAGGCCGTCGGCTGTGCCGTCGCCGCGGGGGTCCTGTCGTCCGCCGTGCCGTACCTGGCGGACCTGTTCACGCTGCGCACCGTACCGGCTCAGGCCTTCGGGCTGTTCATGAGCGTCAACCCCGTCCTCGCCGCGGTGGTGGGCCTGCTGGGCCTCGGCCAGCACCTCGGACGGGCCGAGTGGGCCGGAATCGCGGCGGTGGTGCTGGCCAACGTGTCGAGCATCCTCGCGCGCCGCGGCTGACCCGGCGGGAGGGCGCGCCGCGAGCCGGGTCGCCGAATCCCCCGGCGGATCGGCGGAGCGATGGTGCTGCCGGGGGAGGCGTTCAGCTCCGGAACTGCGTGAAGAACTTCCAGACCTCTCCCGGCAGCCAGCTCCTGCCGCTGTCCCCGGGTGCCCCGTCCTGCGGTGCCGCGATGTGCCCTTCGTCGAACGCGGCCCAGGCGACCGGATGCCCGGTCGAGCAGCCCGAGTAGGTGGTGACCCGGTGCGTCAGGCTGCCCTGCGCCGGCTCGGGCGGGTTCTGGGGAGTGCAGCCGTTGTTCCTGACGAACCTGTCCCGCATCGCGCGTCCGCCGGCGATACCGAGGACGTTGTCCCTGAGGCCGTGCATTCCCAGGTAGGCGATCGGCCGGGTACCGTCGCTGCATCCGCTGAGCTGCCCGCCGCTCTGCACCGCGACCGCGCGGAAGACCGTCGCGCGGGAGCACGCGAGGGCGTACGACATGGCGCCTCCGTAACTGAACCCGAGAGCGAAGCGCTGTGTCGTCTCGACGCACAGGTCCGTCTCGACGCGCTTGAGCATGTCGTCGACGAACGTGACGTCCTCTCCGCCGCTGTTGGCCCAGCCGTTGTTGAGGCCCTGGGGCGCCAGGAAGACGGTGCTGTTGTTCGCCAGGCGCTGGAGTCCGTAGTAGGCCCAGGAGCCCGTTTCCACCGTGCGGCCGGTGGCGACGTCGGTGGAGGTGCCGCCCAGCCAGTGGAAGCCGATGACCAGCCGGTGCGCACGGTTGCGGTCGTAGCCGTCGGGGACGCGCAGGATGAAGGTCCGGTTCTTGCCGCCGCTGCGGATCGTGTGCGTTCCGCTCGTCAGGGTGGGGGCCTTGCCACACCCCGAGCTCGGGGCGGCGGCCGTGGACGCCGTGAGCGGGGTGCCCCCGCCCCGGCCGTGGCCCAGCACCGTGCCTCCCGTGCTCAGGACGACCAGCACCGCCAGCACGGCGCTCCATAAGAGGGATCCGGTCCTCGTCATCGTGAAACTCCCCTACCGGAACCGCGGTTCACGCGCGGCTCCATTTCTGGTGGGACTGCCCGTTGCGGGCCCGGGATGGTGGCTCGGTGTCGCCGGCGTCACATGGGCGGCGATCAGGTATGCCACGTACATGACAGCCTGACCAGTTCGAAATTTCGTACGCCATTCCGAAACTCGCGTTGCCAGAGATGGTAGACGGAGGCCGGAGCATGTCAACAGTACGAGCATCCGCATACGGCAAGCGACTGACCAGCGGCAATTTGGCACCCGGCCCATCGAATGTTTCGGTAATGAAATCGAATAATGCGAGAGGGATTGACGTGACCGGCGGGCCTCCTATCATCCAGGGTGCTCGACATGTCGATGAGCATTCGACATACCGAACAGGCGTAGTGCTCCACCTGTACGAGGCAAGGCACCTCCAGGGTCATGGGCCAACCGTTCGCTCTTCTTCACCACGCCATGCAGCCGCTCGGCGGCTCGGTCCGCGGCACGCACACGGATCGAGCCGGCCGCGCCCCCGGAGGCGACCGATCGCACTGCGCGACCCCCCACCCTCCACGAGGAGAACCATGAACCCACTGAAACGGCTCGGCGGTCGCCGTGCCGCGGTCCTCGGCCTGCTGGCCGCGACGGTCCTGGTGACACCGGGGACGGCGACCGGTGCGCCCGACGCCGTGCAGGCCTCCACCCTGGGCGCCCAGGCGGCCCAGTCAGGGCGGTACTTCGGCACCGCCGTGGCCGCCGGACGGCTCGGCGACGGTACGTACACCGGCATCCTGGACCGCGAGTTCAACTCGGTCACTCCCGAGAACGAGATGAAGTGGGACGCGACCGAACCCTCCCGCGGCTCGTTCACCTTCGCCCGCGCCGACCAGATCGCCCAGCGCGCACAGGCCCGCGGCCAGCGCCTGCGCGGACACACACTGGTCTGGCACTCCCAACTGCCCGGCTGGGTCGGCTCCATCAGGGACGCGAACACACTGCGCGGGGTGATGAACCACCACATCACCACCGTGATGAACCGCTACAAGGGCCGCATCCACTCCTGGGACGTGGTCAACGAGGCCTTCGCCGACGGCGGCAGCGGCCAGATGCGCAGCTCGGTCTTCCGGGACGTGCTGGGCACCGGCTTCGTCGAGCAGGCCTTCCGCACGGCACGATCGGCGGACCCGGCGGCCAAGCTCTGCTACAACGACTACAACATCGAGAACTGGAACGACGCCAAGACCCAGGGCGTCTACCGCATGGTGCGCGACTTCAAGGCGCGCGGGGTGCCCATCGACTGCGTCGGCCTCCAGGCCCACTTCGGTGCCGGCGGCCCGCCCGGCAGCTTCCAGACGACGCTGTCGAGCTTCGCCGCCCTCGGGGTGGACGTCCAGATCACCGAGCTGGACATCGCGCAGGCATCGACGACGGCTTACGCGAACACGGTACGGGCCTGCATGAACGTCGCGCGCTGCACCGGCATCACGGTCTGGGGCATCCGCGACAGCGACTCCTGGCGCAGCGGCGAGAACCCGCTGCTCTTCGACCGCAACGGCAACAAGAAGCCGGCCTACAACGCGACCCTGACGACGATGGGCGGCACGCCCGCAGCGGCCAGCGGCAGGAATCCGGTCACCGTCGGCACGCCCGCGGCGTTCCGCGGCAGGAATCCGGTCACCGTCGGCACGCCCGCCGGCGCACGCGGCGCCGCCGAGGTCACCGCACTGCCCAACCGCTACTCGTGGAGTTCGAGCGGCCCGCTGATCTCGCCGAAGTCCGACTCGGCCCACAACATCGCCGGGATCAAGGACCCCACGGTCGTGCAGTACAACGGCAAGTACCACGTGTTCGCCAGCACCGCCGGTTCCTCCGGCTACAACCTGGTCTACCTGAACTTCAGCGACTGGTCCCAGGCCGGCTCGGCCACGCACCACTACCTCGACCGCACCGCCATCGGCCGCGGCTACCGGGCCGCGCCGCAGGTGTTCTACTACGCGCCGCAACGCCTGTGGTACCTCGTGTACCAGACCGGCAACGCGTCGTACTCCACCAACCCCGACATCAGCAACCCGAACGGATGGAGCGCGCCGCGCAACTTCTACTCGTCGATGCCGGACATCATCAGGCAGAACATCGGCAACGGCCACTGGGTCGACATGTGGGTGATCTGCGACAGCGGCAACTGCTACCTGTTCTCCTCCGACGACAACGGACACCTGTACCGCTCGCAGACGACCACCGGTCAGTTCCCGAACGGGTTCACCAACACCGTCATCGCGGCCCAGGACTCCAAGTACGCGCTGTTCGAGGCGAGCAACGTGTACAAGGTGCAGGGCAGTAACCAGTACCTGCTACTGGTCGAAGCCATCGGATCGGACGGCCGGCGCTACTTCCGGTCCTGGACCTCGGGCAGCCTGGCCGGCTCCTGGACGCCTCTGGCCGCGTCCGAGAGCAACCCCTTCGCACGGGCCGGCAACGTCTCCTTCCCGGCGGGCGCCTGGACGCGGGACATCAGCCACGGCGAGATGATCCGGGCCGGCTACGACCAGACGCTGACCATCCCCGCCTGCCGGTTCCAGTACCTCTACCAAGGCATGAACCCCAACGCGGGCGGCGACTACAACCTGCTCCCGTGGCGGCTCGCCCTGCTCGCCCAGACGAACTCGTCCTGCTGACCGGCCGAGCCGTGGGGAGCGCCGCCTCATGGGAGCGCTCCCCCTCCCCGGCTCGCCGCCGACCTCCGCACGCTCCCTGCCGGAAACCGAGGTACCGTCATGCGCCGCAGTCTCCTCGCCCTGGTGGCAGCGCTCTCCTCACTGCCGCTGGCGCTCGCCGCCGCCCCGGCCGCTCAGGCGGCCGACCCGACGACCATGACCAACGGGTTCTACGTGGACCCCGACTCCAGCGCGAAACGGTGGGTCGCCGCCAACCCCGGCGACGGCCGGGCCCCCGCGATCAACGCCGCCATCGCCCAGACGCCGACGGCCCGCTGGTTCGGCTCCTGGAGCGGCGGCATCGGCACCGCCACCGGCGCCTACACGGGCGCCGCCGACGCCCGCGACAAGCTGCCCCTCCTCGTCGCCTACAACATCTACAACCGTGACTACTGCGGCGGGCACTCCGCGGGCGGAGCCTCCTCGCCGTCCGCCTACGCGAGCTGGATCGCCCAGTTCGCGGGCGGGATCGGTGGCCGCCCGGCGGTCGTCGTCCTCGAACCGGACTCCCTCGGGGACTACGGCTGCATGAGCCAGGCGCAGATCGACGAACGCGAGAGCATGCTGACCGGTGCGCTCACCGAGTTCAGCCGCCGGGCACCCAACACCTGGGTCTACCTCGACGCCGGCAACCCGGCCTGGACGGACGCGGCGACCATGGCCCGGCGGCTCCACGAAGCCGGTGTCCGGCAGGCTCACGGCTTCTCGCTCAACGTCTCCAACTACCTCACCACGGCGGAGAACAAGGCCTACGGCGACGCCGTCAACAGGGAACTCGGCGCCCGTTACGGCTACACCAAGCCGTTCGTCGTGGACACCAGCCGCAACGGCAACGGCTCGAACGGCCAGTGGTGCAACCCGGCGGGCCGCCGTATCGGCACGCCCACGCGGCTGGGCGGAGGCGCCGAAATGCTGTTGTGGATCAAGGTTCCCGGGGAGTCCGACGGCAACTGCGGTGTGGGAGGCGGCTCCACGGCCGGGCAGTTCCTCCCCGAGGTCGCCTACAAGATGATCCACGGCTACTGATCCCGGCGGTTCGGGCGCTTCCCGGACTCCCTGCTCTCGCACCGCAACGCCCCGCGGGCCGGGGCCGACCGCACCCGTGAAGGACGCGGACGGCCCCGGCCCCGGTGCGCCGGGCCTCCCTGATCTACGAGGTCCTTGATGCGGCCGACGGCCTCGGTGACTGCACCACCGCCCGCCGCGGACCGACGGGGAGCAGCCAAGATCGACAACTGGTCAAACGTCATCTGGGCTGCGAAGCTGGAGTTCGAGGGCTCATCTACTAGGTTGTCTAGGAGGTACCCGTGAAGATGCTGATCAACGTCCCGGAGAACGTGGTCGCGGATGCACTGCGCGGTCTGGCGGCTGCCCACCCGGAGCTGACCGTGGACGTGGAGAACCGGGTGATCGTGCGGCGGGACGCTCCCGTCGCCGGACAGGTGGGGCTGGTGTCGGGCGGAGGCTCGGGGCACGAGCCGTTGCACGGGGGTTTCGTGGGTCCCGGCATGCTGTCGGCGGCCTGCCCGGGCGAGGTGTTCACCTCCCCCGTGCCCGACCAGATGCTGCGCGCGGCCGCCGCCGTCGACAGCGGCGCCGGCGTGCTGTTCATCGTGAAGAACTACACCGGTGACGTGCTCAACTTCGACATGGCCGCCGAGATGGCCGAGGACGAGGGCATCCAGGTGGCGAAGGTGCTGGTCAACGACGACGTGGCGGTGACCGACAGTCTGTACACGGCGGGCCGGCGCGGGACCGGCGCGACCCTGTTCGTGGAGAAGATCGCGGGCGCCGCCGCAGCCGAGGGCATGCCCCTGGAGCGGGTCGAGGCCATCGCCCGGCAGGTCAACGAGAGCTCCCGCAGTTTCGGGATCGCGCTGAGCGCCTGCAGCACCCCGGCCAAGGGCAGCCCGACCTTCGATCTGCCGCCCGGTGAGCTGGAGTTGGGCATCGGCATCCACGGCGAACCAGGCCGGGAGCGGCGCGCCATGATGACCTCCGGGGAGATCGCCGAGGCCGCCGTGGAAGCGGTGGTGGAGGACCTCCAACCGCGCAATCCGGTGCTGGTCCTGGTCAACGGCATGGGCGCGACGCCGCTGCTGGAGCTGTACGGCTTCAACGCCGAGGTGCACCGGGTGCTCGCGCAGCGCGGCGTCCCCGTGGCCCGCGTCCTCGTCGGCAACTACGTCACCTCCCTGGACATGGCGGGCGCCTCGCTCACCCTGTGCCAGGTCGACGAGGAACTGCTGCGGTTGTACGACGCGCCGGTGAGTACCCCGGGTCTGCGCTGGGGCATGTGACGCGCACAGGGCAGAGGATCACCACGTACCTACCAGGCAAGGAGACCCAGTGCTCGACGCCGCATTCTTCCGCCGCTGGATGACGGTGACCGCCGCGTCCGTCGACCGCGAGGCGGAACGGCTCACCGCCCTCGACTCCCCCATCGGGGACGCCGATCACGGCACCAACCTCCAGCGCGGGTTCAGGGCCGTCGCGGCCGCCCTGGAGAAGGAGCCCCCCGGCACGCCCGGCGGGGTGCTGACCCTCGCCGGACGCCAGTTGATCTCGACGGTCGGCGGCGCCGCGGGACCGCTGTACGGCACGCTGCTGCGCCGTACCGGCAAGGCCCTGGGCGATGCCGGCGAGGTCAGTGCGGAGCAGCTGGCCGAGGCCTTGCGGGCGGGAGTGGACGCGGTCATGACGCTCGGCGGCGCCGCCCCGGGTGACGCGACCATGATCGACGCGTTGGTGCCCGCGGTGGACGCGCTCGGCGACTCGTTCACCGCGGCCCGGACCGCCGCGGAGGAGGGCGCCGTGGCGACGACGCCCCTGCAGGCGCGCAAGGGCCGGGCGAGCTATGTGGGCGAGCGCAGCATCGGCCACCAGGACCCCGGGGCCACGTCGGCGGCCCTGCTGATCGCCGGCCTCGTGGAGGCCGCCGGTGAGTGACGAGCAGCTGGTGGGGATCGTACTGGTGTCGCACAGCGCGGAGGTGGCCGCTTCGGTCGCCGAGCTGGCGAAAGGCCTGGCCGGTGGCGCTCCGGCGGTGCAGGTCGCTCCGGCGGGCGGCACCGAGGGCGGCGGACTGGGCACCAGCTCCGAACTGATCGCCGCGGCGGCCGCTTCCGTCGACCGCGGTGCCGGTGTGGCCGTCCTGACCGACCTGGGCAGCGCGGTGCTCACGGTGAAGGCGCTGCTCGCGGAGGGCGACGAACTCCCCGAGCGCACACGCCTGGTGGACGCGCCCTTCCTGGAGGGTGCCGTGGCCGCGGTCGTCACGGCGTCCACGGGGGCGGACCTGGCGGCGGTGGAGGCGGCCGCCACGGAGGCGTACACCTACCGGAAGGTGTGAGCGGCGGATGCGGCCGGGCACACCCGGGCGGTGCCGGGCCCGGCCGCAGGTCTGCCGGTGACGCACCCGACCCCGGGGCCGCCCGTGGCGCGCCCGGCCGCAGGGCCGGCAACAGGCCCGCCCGTGAGATGCCCGGGCCACCGCGGGCCCGCCGGAGATCCGCCCGGTCGCCGGCCCGCGAGCGGTGCACCCGGCCACGGGCCCACCGGAGATCCGCCCGGCCACAGACCCGCGAGCGGTGCACCCGCCCCCGAGCCCGTCGGCGGTCCGCCCTGCCGCAGGCCCGCCGGTGAGGTGTCGTCAGATGTTCCGCCTTCGTTCGCCCGTTTCCCGGCGACGAACTGCTTCGCGACCCGCTCCCCCTTTGCCACGGCGGCGGTGTGGTCCTCGATGGGCGACACCTTGGTGTTCTTGAAGGCGATGTAGGTGACTCCGGAGGGTGCGCCGCCGCCGTGCGGGTCGGCGCGGATGCCGAGGGCCTTGGCGGTCGCGTAGGAAGCCTCCCCGATGACGTCCTGCGGGCCCGCGTCGCCCACCACCGCGTACTGCACGCGGTCGCGGTACACGACGGCCACGAGCGAGCCGCCGCCGATGCCGTGGGCCCGGTAGTCCCAACGGGCGCTCGGGGCGGGTACGACGACGAAGGGCAGGCGTTCGGCGCTCAACGGGCGGCCGTCCGACTGGGGGTAGGCCGTGCTCGCCGCGAAGTACGGGTCGGTCCGGGAGTTGCAGCGCGGCCCCGGCCGGCCGTCGCAGTCGATGTCCATGTCGGCCTTCCAGAACACGACGTCGCGGGTGCCGCAGACCGGGATCTTGGCGGAAGCGCCGGCGTCGCTGCGGTAGCGGCCGCGGGAGACGGGGTCGCAGTCGCGCACCTGGGCCAGCAGGTCGGCGGCGCTCACCGTGCTCTCGCGCCATGCCGCGGGCCGGGGGTGGGCGGCGTGGGGCGTCGTCGAGGCGAGCAGGGCGGCACTGGCGGCGGCCAGAGTGAGCGAATGGACACGCACGATACGGGAGCCTCTCGCTGGGGACCTGACGGGCACTCAGCCCAATCTGTCCCCCGGGTGATCACCCGGCTACCGCTGGGGGGCCGGACGGTGCATGCCTCCAACGTCCGACGGGGGCCGGAGACCTGAGTCCGCGTAAGGATCCGGCCGCCCCGACCCCACGGCCCCGGGCGGGAACCGTCATGACAGCGGTCCGGGTGACGGGTCCCAATCACCCGCTGTACAGGGGGGGTTCGGCCGTGTCACCCCCAGCATGCACAGCACTCCCGGGCGGTCGGGCACAGCCGGGGCTGACGCCGATCCGGTCAGGGTCATGCCGGTTCACCCGGATGCCCTCTTGATGTGCTCCCGCCAAGGCCGTCATATTGGTACGGACCATTCCGGTGTCTCTGTCGGCCGACCACCCCCGGGAGGCAGTGCCGTGCGAGGACGTCCCACTCCCTCGTTCCTCCTCCGCCGCCTGGCGGTCTGCGGAACCCTCACGCTGGTGACGGCCTGCGGCGGGGCCGGGGCGCAGGAGGGTGACGGCGGCCGTGTGCCCGGCGCGCCGACGGGTGTCACCGCGGTGGCGGGCAGCGCGAGGAGCGTGCACGTCATGTGGAACACGGTCGCCCTGGCCGAGGCCTACGAGGTGTACCGGGGCGCCACGAAGGTCGAGGAGGTAGCGGGTTCGCAGCACATGGTGGATGTCACCGGCCTTCGTCCCGCCACGCCGTACGTCTTCTCCGTGCGTGCGCGGGACGCCGGTGGGCGGATCGGGCCGCCCAGCCGCGAGGTGCGGGCCAGGACGTCCCCGGCCGTCGCGGACGACCGCTCCGCACCGAGCCGGCCGTCGTCGTCAAAGGGGCGGGCGGCGGGGAGCCGAACGGTCCAGCTGTCCTGGTCCGCCTCGACGGACGACCGGGGGGTGGCGTCGTACGACATCCATCAGGGTGACACGAAGATCCACAGTGTGGGCGGGCAGCAGACGGCCGCCGTACTGACGGGGCTGCGGCCCGGCACGCGCTACGCGTTCACCGTCCGGGCCAGGGACGCGGCCGGGAACGTCTCCCCCGCCGGGCCCGCCGTCCACCTCACCACCGCGGGCACCGACGACGGCCGCGCCACCGCCCCCACGGAGTTCCGGGCGACGAGCCACCGCGAGGACGGGGCCTACCATCTCGACCTGAGCTGGGTGCCGCCCCGGGTGGACGGTGAGGTGACCGAGTACCGGATCCAGCTCGACGGCCGGGCGGCGACGTCCCTCGTGTACGGCGGCAGCGCCCCGCGCGAGCGGGCGACGTACAGCTTCTACGTGGGGCGCACGGCCGGTGTCACGCACCGGGTCCGCGTCCGGGCGATGCTGCCGGACGGCACCTGGGGAGGTCTCTCCGCGGAGCGCGTGGTGACGACGGGGAGCTGACGGCTCCATGTCATCGGCGGTCATCGGCCGGCAGGAGGTGGCCGTCACCTGCACGGGGGCGCTCGAAGTGCGGCCGGGGCCGTGGTCGCTTTGGCTGACCCCGAGGCAGCACGGGCGTTCCCCGACCCTCGGCGGCGCAAGGGATGTACCGCCGACCGTGCCGCCGGAGGGCAGTCCACATGCGCAACTCATCGTCAGTTCTCCGCTCCGGCCTGACCGTGGCAGTCGCCGCGCTGCCCCTCGCCCTGGCCGCGGTACCCGCCGTCGCGGGCCCGGGCATCTCCGTCAGCACGACGGGCTCCACGGTGTCGGTCACGACCAGCTCGTGCACCCAGATCAACGGCAGCTGGGGCACCGCCTCGCTCCTCACCAGCAGCCAGGGCAGCTTCGCCCAGGGCCGCCAGGTGACGCTGTCGGGGACGTCCGCGAGTCAGTCGGCGGCCTGGTCGAACGTCTCCCCGGGCACGTACACGGTCATCGTCGTCTGCTCGGACGGCACCACCGCGGGCACGCAGTCCGTCGTGGTCTCCACCGCCCCCTCCCCCTCGCGGTCCGCGTCCCCTTCCGCGTCGCCGTCCCGTGGCGTCATGGGCGGGGTCGGCGGCAGCACGACGGACTACGGGACCGTCACACTGGTGGCGGGCGGCGCGCTGGTCGGGGCCGGCCTCCTGGGGACGGCCTGGTACCTGCGCAGGCGCAACAAGCCGTACCGGCTCTGACCCGGTACGTACGTCGGCCCGCTCCCCCGAAGCGCTCCGGGCGGGCGGGCCGACGTCATGCCCCGACCGGGTCGGCCGGCCGGACAGCTGGTTCAGCCGGTCAACCGGTCAGCCGGTGAGCCGGTCAGCCGGTCAATCGGTCAATCGGTCAGGTTGCCTCGTCAGGGAGTTCGGCGAAGTCCGCCAGGGCCTGCCTGAGCCACCGGGTCCAGAAGGTCTCCAGGTCGATCCCGGCCCGCAGCACGAGGTGCCGCAGCCGGACCTCGGCGCCGTCCCGGCCAGGCGGGAAGTCGCGCTTCTCGATCTCCTCGTACTCCGCGAGCTGCCGCTCGTGCAGCTCCAGGTGGCGGCGCAGATCGTCCTCCAGGCCCTCCGTGCCGACCACGGCCGCCGCCCTGAGCCGCAGCAGCAGCGGGTCGCGGTGCGGCCGGGGGTCCTGGGAGGCGGCGGTCCACCGGGCGAGTTCGGCACGGCCCGCGGGCAGGACCTCGTAGGCCTTCTTCTGCCCTCGGGCCGGCTGCTCGGACGGCAGGGCCCTGATGAGGCCGTCGGCCTCCAGTTTCCCGAGCTCGCGATAGATCTGCTGGTGCGTCGCCGACCAGAAGTAGCCGATCGACCGGTCGAACCGGCGGGTCAGCTCCAGGCCCGACGACGGCTTCTCGAGCAGGGCGGTGAGGATCGCGTGCGGGAGTGACATGGCCTCATCCTAGGGACGCGTATCCGCACTACAGGGCGGCTGCGAGCTCCGTTCCCTGCTTGATGGCGCGCTTGGCGTCCAGCTCGGCGGCCACGTCGGCGCCGCCGATGAGGTGCGCGCTCCGGCCGGCGGCGATCAGTTCCTCGTACAGGCCCCGGCGCGGCTCCTGGCCCGTGCACAGCACGATCGTGTCCACCTCGAGGACCGTGCTCTCCTCACCGACGGTGATGTGCAGACCGGCGTCGTCGATCCGGTCGTAGCGCACGCCCGGGACCATGGTGACGCCGCGGAGCTTGAGCTCGGTGCGGTGGATCCAGCCGGTGGTCTTGCCGAGGCCGGCGCCGACCTTCGAGGTCTTGCGCTGGAGCAGGTGGACGGTGCGCGGCGGGGCGGGCCGCTCCGGCGCGGCGAGACCTCCGGGGCCGCTGTAGTCCATGTCGACGCCCCACTGGCGGAAGTAGGTCGCCGGGTCCTCGTGGGCCTTGTCCCCGCCGTCGGTGAGGAACTCGGCGACGTCGAAGCCGATGCCGCCCGCACCGAGGATCGCGACCCGGTCGCCGACGGGTGCGCCGTCGCGCAGGACGTCGAGGTAGCCGACGACGCTCGGGTGGTCGGCACCGGGGATCTCCGGGGTGCGCGGGGTGACACCGGTGGCGACGACGACCTCGTCGTAGTCGTCGACGTCCGCGGCCGTGACGGGCGTGTCGAGCCGGACGTCGACGCCGTGCCAGTCGAGCTGGGTGCGGAAGTAGCGGAGCGTCTCGTCGAACTCCTGCTTGCCGGGAACCTTGCGGGCGACGTTGAGCTGGCCGCCGATCTCGCTCGCCGCGTCGAACAGCGTCACGTCGTGGCCGCGTTCGGCGGCGGAGACCGCGCAGGCGAGGCCGGCCGGTCCGGCACCGACGACCGCGACGCGCTTGCGCAGCCGGGTCGGGGAGAGCACGAGTTCCGTCTCGTGGCAGGCGCGCGGATTGACCAGGCAGGAGGTGATCAGGCCGCTGAACGTGTGGTCGAGGCAGGCCTGGTTGCAGCCGATGCAGGTGTTGATCGCCTCGGGGCGCCCGGCCGCGGCCTTGGTGACGAAGTCGGGGTCGGCGAGCATCGGGCGGGCCATCGACACCATGTCGGCGGCGCCCTCGGCGAGCAGTTCCTCGGCGAGTTCGGGGGTGTTGATGCGGTTGGTGGTGACGAGCGGGACGGACACCTCGCCCATGAGCCGCTTGGTCACCCAGGTGTACGCGCCGCGCGGCACGGAGGTCGCGATGGTGGGGATGCGGGCCTCGTGCCAGCCGATGCCGGTGTTGATGATCGTCGCCCCGGCGGCCTCCACGGCCTTGGCGAGGGTGACGACCTCGTCCAGCGTCGAGCCGCCCGGGACGAGGTCGAGCATGGACAGCCGGTAGATGACGATGAAGTCCTCACCGACCGCCTCGCGCACCCGGCGCACGATCTCCAGCGGGAAGCGCATGCGGTTCTCGTAGGAGCCGCCCCAGCCGTCGGTGCGGTGGTTGGTCTGCAGGGCGATGAACTCGTTGATGAGGTAGCCCTCGGAGCCCATGATCTCGACGCCGTCGTAGCCGGCCTGCCGGGCGAGGCGGGCGGCGCGGGCGTAGTCGTCGATCGTCCGCTCGATGTCCGCGTCGGTGAGCTCGCGGGGCGGGAAGGGGCTGATCGGCGCCTGGACCGGGCTCGGCGCGACGAGGTCCTTGTGGTAGGCGTACCGGCCGAAGTGCAGGATCTGCATCGCGATCCGCCCGCCCTCGCGGTGCACGGCGTCGGTGATGACCCGGTGCTGCCCGGCCTCCTCCTCGGTGGTGAGCTTGGCGCCGCCCTCGTAGGGCCGTCCCTCGTCGTTGGGGGCTATACCGCCGGTGACGATCAGGCCCACTCCCCCACGGGCGCGGGCGGCGTAGAAGGCGGCCATGCGCGCGAAGCCGCCCTCGGCCTCCTCCAGGCCGACGTGCATGGAGCCCATGAGGACCCGGTTGGGCAGGGTGGTGAAGCCCAGGTCGAGGGGGGTCAGCAGGTGCGGGTAACGGCTCATCGGGCCCTCCGTGCGCGGTGTCGTGCCTGTAGTTGTAGAGGACTACCGACCGTTTATGCAACTAGTTGCACAAGGTGATGGAGGGCACAGTGGAGCCATGACCAGGGACCTTGACCCGCTGACCGACGTGGTGGACCTCGCGGGCGAGCTGATCCGCCGGCCGAGCCGGGCGGGGCTCGACGACCCCGCACCCGTCCTGGGGGTCCTGGAGGACTGGCTCTCCGGGCACGGGCTGCCGTACCGCCGTCTGTACGGCGACACGGGCAGCCCGGTCGCGCTGCTGGTGGAGATCGCCGGCGGACGGCCCGGGCCCTGGTGGGCGCTGGACGCCTGCGTGGACACCGCGCCGTACGGCGACGAGACGGCGTGGTCGTTCCCGCCCGCCGCCGGGGACGTCGTCGACGGCCGGCTGCGCGGCCGGGGCGCCGCGGACTCCAAGCTCGCCGCCGCGCTGTTCTGCCGCATCGCGGCCGAGCTGCACGGCCGGACGGACGAGCTGCGCGGCGGGCTCGCGGTGCTGCTCGACGCCGACGAACACACCGGCGGCTTCGGGGGCGCCCGGGCCTACCTCACCGACCCGGACGCGGCCCGCCCGGCCGGGGTGATGATCGGCTACCCGGGCCTGGAGGAGGTCGTGGTCGGCGGACGCGGGCTCTGGCGGGCCGGAATCGCCGTGCACGGCATGCCGGGGCACTCCGGGGCGCGCCGGACGGCGGTGGGTGCCGTGTCGCGGGCGGCGCATCTCGTGCGGCTGCTGGAGGCGTCCCCGCTCCCCGGGGCGCGCGGGGACTTCCCGCTGCCGCCGAGGCTGACGGTGACCTACTGCCACGGCGGTGAGGGTTTCTCCGCCGTCCCCGGCCGGTGCGAGATCGGCGTCGACGTGCGCACCACACCCGGGTTCGGCGCCAGGGACGCCGAGGACCTGGTGCGTACGGCGGCGGCAGGGCTGGACGCGGCTCTGCCCGCCCCGCGGCCGACCGAGGTCACCGCGGTGGCGTCCTGGCCGCCGTACCGGCTGGCCGCGGACGAGCAGCCGGCCGCGGCGCTCCTGGACGCGGCGGCCGGGCAGGGGCTGCGGGTGCGGGCCAAGACGGCGGGCCCGTCGAACATCGGCAATCTCCTGGCGGCCGAGGGCATCCCGGCGACGGCCGGATTCGGCCTGCCCCACGAGGGGCTGCACGGCGTGGACGAACTCGTGCACCTGGCCGACCTGCCCGTGGTGCACGCCGTCTACCGGCGGGCGGTCCTCGGCCTTCTCACGGGATGAGGCGCCAGGTCGTGCCAGTCGCCGCGCGGCAGGCGGGGCTTGGCGGACACGACCCAGGAGGCGGTCACCGGCTCTGCAGACGCACGTGCAGCTCCTTCTCCTGGTCGCCGGAGACCGTGCTCAGGTCGTGCACGTCGAACAGCGATTCCAGGGTGGTGCGGAACCTTTCGATCGCCCAGTAGCCGCCGTGCAGGTCGGCGTCGACGGAGGACGACAGGTGAACCGGCCGCGCGCCCTCGTGCTCGTCGGCGACGTCGAACGTGCCGAGCCACACGGTCGGGCGGGTCTCGTGCAGTTCCTCCGGCACGTCGTCGGCACACCGGTCGGACTCGAAGCAGGAGCACAGTGCGTCGAACACGGTCCGGGCGTCGTGCTTGCTGCACCCGCTGATCTCCACCGAGACGGAGTGGGGGTGCGGTCGCTCGTGGTTCATCACCATCGTGATCGCTCCTTACGTGACAACCCGCTGCCGTATCCGCCCCTACCCCAGCAAAGCACCACCTTCCGGCGAGCACTACCGGCGGTGCCCTTCTCCGGGTGACGGATTTTGCGGGGCGGTCCGGGCCGTGTTGGGAGATGGTGGAAGGTGACGGAAGGGGCCTTCGGGAACGGCTCCGCGCGGTAGAACATGGGGTGTCGGCACACGACGGCGTGCCGCGAGGACGGCGAAGGCGGGGCGTGGGATGAGTGCAGCCGGGTCTCCCGAATCCGCAGGCGACGGTCCGGTGCGCGGATCGGCGCGCCCGAGCGGATTGCTCGACGTGCTGCGCGTGGCCTCGGTCGTCCTGGACGCCGAGGGCCGCATCGTGCTGTGGAGCCCGCAGGCCGAGGAACTGTTCGGGTACGAGGCGCGGGAGGCCCTCGGGCAGTACGCCGCCCGGATCATGGTCCACGAAGAACACGTCGACCTCGTCGTCAAGTTGTTCGCCGACGTCATGGGCACCGGCCAGAGCTGGGCGGGAGCCTTCCCCATCCGCCGCAAGGACGGCGCCACCCGGCTCGTGGAGTTCCGCAACATGCGGCTGCTGGACGACCAGGGCGACGTCTACGCGCTGGGACTGTGCGCCGACCAGCGGACCGTGCACCGGCTGGAGCGCGAGGTGGCGCTGTCGACGCGGATGATCGCGCAGTCCCCGAGCGGGCTGGCCGTGCTGGACACCGAGCTGCGCTACGTCTCGGTCAACAAGGCGCTGGAGGAGATCAACGGGGTACCGGCGGAGGAGCACCTGGGCCGCACTCCGCGCGAGGTGGTGCCCGGGATGGACGTGGACGCGCTGGAAGCCGCCACGCGCCAAGTGCTGGAGACGGGCACGCCGGTCGTCGACCGGTCCACGATCGGCCGCACCCCGGCCGACCCCCACCACGACCACGCCTGGTCGGTCTCGCTGTACCGGCTGGAGAACGCCTTCGGGACCGTACTGGGCGTCGCCGTGTCGATCGTCGACGTCACCGAGCAGTACCGGGCGGGCATCGAGGCGGAGGCGGCGCGCCGGCGTCTGGCCCTGATCGCCGACGCCTCGGGCCGGATCGGCACCACGCTGGACCTGGACCGTACGGCCCGCGAGCTGGCCGACGTGGCCGTGCCGGAGCTCGCCGACATCGCGGCGGTCGATCTGCTGGACGCGGTGGTGCAGGGCCGGCGCACGAGTCTGGGGCCCGCCGAGTCGGCCGTGATCCGTGCGCTGGCGGTCCAGGGGTACGACTCCGCCGAGGCCCTGGAGGCGGCCGACGCTCCCGGCCACGTGGCGCGGTACGCCCCCGACCGGCTGGTCACGCAGTGCGTGCGCACGGCGAGCCCGGTGATGCTGCCGGAGGTCAAGGACGAGGACCTGGTGCACATCGCCCGCTCCCCGGAGGCGGCCGAGCTGCTGGGCCGGGCCGGGGTGCACTCCTATCTGGCGGTACCGCTGATCGCGCGCGGTGAGGTGCTCGGCGCACTGGACCTCAAGCGCACCCGCAATCCGCTGCCGTTCAGCGAGGACGACCTGCTGCTGGCGCGCGAGCTGGCCGCCCGGGCCGCCGTGCAGATCGACAACGCCCGCTGGTACCAGGGCGCCCGTGAGACCGCGCTGACCCTGCAGCGCAGTCTGCTGCCCACTCATCCGCCGGTGACGGGCGGGCTGGAGGTCGCCTCCCGGTACCAGCCGGCGGGCGCCACCAGCGAGGTGGGCGGCGACTGGTTCGACGTGATCCCACTGGACGGCGGCAGGACGGCGCTCGTCGTGGGCGATGTGATGGGCAGCGGCATCCCCGCGGCCGCGGCGATGGGGCGGCTGCGCACGGCGACCCACACCCTCGCCTCCCTCGGTCTCGAACCGAACGTGCTCCTGGAACATCTCGACAAGATCACCGCGGGTCTCGAGCAGGCCATCGCCACCTGTGTCTACGCCGTCCACGACCCGCATCTGCGGCAGTGCCGGATCGCCAACGCCGGGCATCTGCCGCCAGTGCGCGTCCGGGCCGGCCGGCCGCCGGAGCTGCTCGGTCTGCCGACCGGGGTGCCGCTCGGCGTGGGCGGTGTCGCCTTCTCCACGACCACCGTCGACCTCGAGCCCGGCGACCGGCTGGTGTTCTACACCGACGGTCTCGTCGAGACCCGCCGCGACCCGATCGACGAACGGCTCGAGAGGCTGCTGTCCCTGCTCGACGGGCCCGACCTGCCGCTGGAGGACGTCTGCGACCTGCTGCTGCGCACCCTGCACGAGCCGGACAACTTCGACGACGTGGCCCTGCTCATCGCGCGGGCGACCACACCGGACTGAGCGACCTCACGGCCGGACGCCGACCACCACGTGGGCGTACCGCTCCTCCGACACGGCCAGATGGGTCGTGAGTCCGTTGCGCTCGAACGCCTCGACGGCGGCCGGGGCCTGGTGCCGGCTCGTCTCCACCAGGACGCAGCCGCCGGGGGCGAGCCAGTGGGGCGCCCCGGCCGCGACCCGGCGCAGGACGTCGAGGCCGTCCGTGCCGCCGTCGAGGGCGGCCAGCGGCTCGTGATCACGGGCCTCCTGCGGCAGCAGCCCGATCTCGTCGCTCGGCACGTACGGCACGTTGGCCGCGAGGATGCCGACGCGGCCCCGCAGGGCGACCGGCAGCGCCTCGAACAGATCGCCCCGGTGGACACGTCCGCCGACGGCGGCGACGTTGCCGCGGGCACAGCGCACGGCGGCCGGGTCGATGTCGGCGGCGTGCAGTTCCACGTCGCCGAGCCCGGCGGCCAGGGCCGCTCCCACGGCGCCCGATCCGCAGCACAGGTCCACGACCACGGCGGCGCCAAAGGCCCGCCGCAGGGCCTGCTCCACCAGGAACTCGGTGCGCCGCCGCGGCACGAAGACGCCCGGGGCGACGGCGATGCGCAGGCCACGGAACTCGGCCCAGCCGACGACGAGTTCGAGTGGCAGGCCCGCGACACGACGCTCGACCATGGCGGCGGTCTCGGCCGGGGTGCGCGCGGCGTCGAGGATCATCGCGGCCTCGTCCTCGGCGAAGACGCAGCCCGCGGCGCGCAGGGCGGCGACGACGGAGTCACGGGACGACGGCGTGGAAGGGGGGACTGCGGACACAGACGGCATGGAAGCCCAGAGCCTTTCGGGAACCGAAGGGCGCTCCGGTGATCGCCTACGACCGGCGATCGGCGTGACATCGAGAGGAGAGCACCCGAGCTGACACAGCGGTAATGGGTCTCACCTCCTCGGCTTCCGACGGCCGGGTCCTCCCCGGGCCGGACGGCAACCCTACCCGACGGGCCCGCGGCCCGGTACGGCCCTCGGGACGGCGTCCGGCCGGGTGGTTGGGTCGTGCAACCATGGAGGAAGTCGAGAACCACCGCCGGTGAGGAGGTCCCGTGCACACCGCAGACGCCGTGGAGACCATCCAGCGGGAGATGACCGTCTTCGCCCGCCGGGCCCGGGCGGCGGCGGGCCGGATGCACCCCGAGCTGTCACTGGTGTCGTACACGCTGCTCGGGCACCTGGAGGAGAGCGGTGGGTGCCGGGCCACCGACCTGGCCGCCCACTACGCCCTCGACAAGTCCACCGTCAGCCGCCAGGTGACGGGACTGGAGCGCGCCGGTCTCATCGAGCGCCGCCCCGACCCGGCGGACCACCGCGTCCAGGTGCTGCACCTGACCGGAGCCGGGCGGCACATCCTGGCCCAGGTCACCGAGAGCCGCCGGGCGGCCTTCCGGGAGCGTCTGGCGGACTGGCCCGTGGAGGACCTGAGCCGGTTCGCGGACTACCTCGTGCGCTACAACGCCTCGCCGGGTCCCGGCCGGCAGGACTAGCACACCCGGCACGTACGGTTGAGTACGCACACACCGAGCACTCCGGTCCGGCGGGGCACCGTCGGCCCGGCCCGGAGGCACCACCGCATGCACATCACCCGAGGCTTCACCGGGCGTCCCCGCGTCGCCGACCCCGGACTGCCGCCCGGCCAGTACGACGCGGGCGACGACTGGCCCGTCCTGTCGGCCGAGGTCACTCCCGAGCTGGCGGCCGCCGAGTGGACCTTCCGCGTCGACGGGCTGGTGACCGAGCCCCGCTCCTGGGACTGGGAGGCGGCGCACCGGCTGGAACCGTCGGCGTACGAGGGTGCCATCCACTGCGTGACGAGCTGGTCGAAGTTCGGGGTGCGCTTCGCGGGCGTGTCCCTGGACGCGTTCCTGGATGTGGTCCGGCCCCATGGGTCGGCCACCCATGCCGTCGCCTACTCGCACACCGGTTACACCGCGAACCTGCCGCTCGCCGACCTGACCGGCGGCCGCGCCTGGATCGCCTGGGAGTACGACGGGCGGCCGCTCGCCCCCGAGCACGGCGGCCCCGCCCGGCTGCTCGTGCCGCACCTGTACTTCTGGAAGAGCGTCAAGTGGGTGGCGGGCCTGCGGGTCCTCGACCACGACGAGCCCGGCTTCTGGGAACGCAACGGGTATCACGAGCGGGGCAACCCCTGGGAGGAGCAGAGGTACTCCGGTGACTGAGACCGCCGTGACGGAGCGCTTCGTGCCGCCCACGCGGTTCGCCGTGCCCGGGCGCATCGCCGTGCACGAGCAGGCCGCGTCCGAGTGGCAGACCGCCACCCTCGTCGAGATCCGCCGCGAGACCCCGCGCGTGGCCACCTTCCGGCTCGCCGTGCCCGGCTGGCCGGGCCATCTGCCGGGCCAGCACCTGATGGTGCGGCTGACCGCCGAGGACGGCTACACCGCCCAGCGGCACTACTCGCTCGCGTCCGCGCCGGACGATTCCGGGCACGTCGAGCTCACCCTGGACCACGTCGAGGGCGGAGAGGTCTCGGGCTGGTTCCACGCGGTCGCCCGGCCCGGTGACCGGATCGAGGTGCGGGGCCCGGTGAGCGGCTTCTTCGCGTGGCCGGGCGACCGGCCCGCCCTGCTCATCGGCGCCGGCTCCGGGGTCGTGCCGCTGATGTCGATGGTCCGGCACCACCGGGCACGGCACCTGACGGTGCCGCTGCGGATGGTGGTGTCGGCGCGCAGTCCTGAGGAGCTCGTCTACGCCCGGGAGTTGGGTGCGGAGACCACCACGGTCTTCACCAGGAGCGCGCCGGAGGGCACGGCCATCGGACGTATGGCGACCGCACATGTGGCACCTCTCCTGGCCGAGCAGCCTTCCGGTGGGTGGGAGGCCTATGTGTGCGGCTCCAACTCCTTCGCCGAGCACGCCTCACGGTTGCTGGTGACGGCCGGTCAGCCGGTCGATCGGATCCGCATCGAACGGTTCGGCTGACCGCGGTGTTTCGCCGCGCTCGCGCCGGGCACCCAGCCGTGGATTCCGGCCGGCCGCTCCTGCCCCGCAGGTGGCCGCAGGGCGATCGACGGTGCCGGACGGGGTATCCGGTCGGTGGGGGCACATCGCACGCGTGACGTGACGCGGAGGAACGGCGGCGCACCGCACGGCCGGTCCGGCCATCCGGCCGCGATGACGGCGAGGAGGTGGGCATGTGCGGACCCTGAAGCGAAGCCGGCGCTGGCGGCGCAGTCCGCTGCGGCGCCGGTCGGACGTCGTCGAGGCGTGGACGGTGCCGGCGGTCGCCGTCCTCCTCCTCGTGGGCGCGCCCCTGGCGGGGACGGCCGCCGCCCGGTGGGCACACGGCGAGGCGCGGTCGCTTGCGGCGGAGCAACGGGCCGAGCGGCACTCGGTCCGGGCCGAGGTGGTCGAGAGGAACGACTCGCTGCCGTCGGTGCAGGCCGGCGGACAGCACGCCTACCGGGCAAACGTGCGCTGGACGGAGCCGGGCGGAGCCAAGCGCACCGCGACGGCCCGGGTCCCCGCGGACACCCGGCAGGGCGAGACCGTGGAGGTCTGGTTCGACGATCGGGGGCGCAGTGTCGCGCCGCCGGTGGACGGCTCGGCGGTGTGGCAGCACACCCTCACCGTCGGGACGTGCGCCACGGGCGGGACCGTGTTCGTGGTGCTCTTCGGTCATTCCCTGGTGCGCCGGGTGGCGTGGCGCCGGCGGATGGCCGAATGGGACCGCGCGTGGTCCCGTACGGAGCCGGAGTGGACGCGTCGCAACGCGTGACGTTCCGGGCCCCGGAACGGTCCGGACGAACGCCTGGCCCGCCCTCCGACCCCGCCCGTAGGGTGATCATCCGCACGGCCCCGTAGCTGCTTCCCACCCAAGGCGGTCCCGTATGGCCCTGTTCGACCTTCCGCTCGACGAGCTCCGTGAATACCGCAGCGCGGCCGACGAGCCCGAGGACTTCGACGCCTTCTGGTCAAAGACCCTCCAAGAGGCGCGTCTGCACGACCTGGACGCCCGCTTCGAACCGGTCGACACGGGCCTGACCACGGTGCAGGTTTTCGACGTGACGTTCGCGGGCTTCGGCGGTCATCCGGTCAAGGGCTGGCTGACGCTCCCGGCCGGCGCGGACGGCCCGCTGCCGCTGGTCGTGGAGTTCCTGGGCTACGGCGGCGGGCGCGGGCTCCCCCACGAGCACCTGCTGTGGGCGTCCTCGGGCCGGGCGCACTTCGTGATGGACACCCGTGGGCAGGGCAGCGCCTGGGGCGGGGGCGGCGGCACGGCGGACCCGGTGGGCGGCGCGCCCGCGTACCCCGGTTTCATGACCCGCGGCATCGACGCCCCGGAGAACTACTACTACCGCCGGGTGTACACGGACGCGGTGCGTGCCGTGGAGGCGGCCCGCTCCCACCCCCTGACCGACCCGACGCGCACGGTGGCGGTCGGTACGAGCCAGGGCGGCGGCATCACGATCGCGGTCGGCGGTCTGGTCCCGGATCTGGCGGGCATCGCGCCCGACGTGCCGTTCCTGTGCGACTTCCCGCGCGCGGCGACGCTCACGGAGCGGCACCCGTACCGGGAGATCGGCCTCTACCTCAAGACTCACCGCGGCCGTACCGAGGACGCCCTGCGCACGGTGTCGTACTTCGACGGCGTCCACTTCGCCGCCCGCGGCCGGGCGCCCGCGCTGTTCTCGGCCGCCTTGGAGGACCAGACCTGCCCGCCGTCGACCGTTTTCGCGGCCTTCAACGCCTGGGCCCACGACGACAAGGCGATCGAGGTCTACGACTTCAACGACCACGAGGGCGGCGGCCCCTTCCAGGAGGCGGTCAAACTGCGCTGGATGCGCTCGTACATCTGATCCAGCCGGTTTCCCACCGCCGCACTTCCGCGCGGTCCGACCAGTCGGTACGTTCATCGCGCCCGGCCCGCGACGCGGCGTACCGGGCCCGGGACGGTCGGCGGAGGGGGCTCATGTCCGAGTTCGGGACACAGGTGCGCGGTCACTGCGACGCGCGCTTCACGGCGGTACGCGAGGCGTTCGAGGAGAACTTCCGGGAGCGCGGTGAGCTGGGCGCCGCGGTGGCCGTCACCGTCGGCGGCCGGACGGTGGTGGACCTGTGGGGCGGCTGGGCGGACGCGGCGTGCTCCCGCCCGTGGGAGCGGGACACCCTGGTCAACGTGTGGTCCACCACCAAGGGGCCGGTGGCGCTGTGCGCGCACATCCTCGCCGACCGGGGGCTGCTGGACCTGGACGCGCCGGTGGCCCGGTACTGGTCCGAGTTCGCGGCGGCGGGCAAGGAGAAGGTCCTCGTCCGGCATCTGCTGTCCCACCGCGCCGGTCTCGCGGGTCTGCGGGAGCCGCACTCGCTGGAGCAGCTGTGCGACTGGGAGCTGACCACGCAGCGGCTCGCGGCGACCGAGCCCTGGTGGGAACCGGGCACCCGGTCCGGCTACCACGCGCTGACCTACGGCCATCTGGTGGGCGAGGTCGTACGTCGGGTGTCGGGACTCGGGCCGGGAGCGTTCCTGGAGCGGGAGGTGACCGGCCCGCTCGGCCTGGACTTCCGCATCGGCCTGCCGGAGGGGGAGTACGGCCGGGCGGCCGAGCTGGTTCAGGCACCGGCCACGGGCGGCAGTGAACAGGCCGCGGTCTTCGCCCGGCTGGCGCCGGCGGCCGTCGCCGCGCTGACCAATCCGGCGGTGTCCGCCGCCACGGCGAACACCCCGCAGTGGCGGGCCGCGGAGATCCCGGCGGCGAACGGCCACGGCACCGCGCGCGGGGTCGCCGGGCTGTACGGCGTCTTCGCGGGTCTCGGCGCCCACGAGGGCCACCGCCTGCTGTCGCCCGAGGCCGCCGAGCGGGTGCGCGAGGGACAGGGCGGCTGCCGGGACCTGGTGCTCGGCGCCGGTTTCGAGCACGAGACGGAGGCCGGCCTCGGGCTCTGGCTCAGCGGCCCCGCGGGCTCCTACGGACCCAACCCGCGCGCTTTCGGACACGACGGCTTCGGCGGCTCCTGCGGGCTCGCGGACCCGGAAGCGGGGGTGTCCCTGGGCTATGTCATGAACCGGATGGGGCCCCGCATCGCCGACGACCCGCGCAAGACGGCGCTGATCGACGCCCTGTACAGGGTGCTGTGAGGGTGGGCCCCGGGGGGGCGCCGGTTCCGGACGCCCCCTGCCGGGCAGAAGTCGCCGCTCGCGGCCGGCAGTCGTCGCTCACCCGTTCGGCGGACTGCCGACGCGGGCCGGCGGAGATGACGGAGATCATCGAGAGACGGCACGGCTTCCCCCGGCGAGACCCGAGAGGATCCCCATGACCATGTTCACGACCTCCGACGGCACCGAGCTCTACTACAAGGACTGGGGCGAGGGGCAGCCCGTGGTGTTCAGCCACGGCTGGCCCCTCAACGCGGACGCGTGGGACGGGCAGGCCCGGCTGGTCGCCGAGCACGGCTTCCGGGCGATCGCCCACGACCGCCGCGGGCACGGCCGCTCGGGCCAGCCCTGGCAGGGCAACCACATGGACCGGTACGCCGACGACCTGGCCGAGCTGATCGAGGCCCTGGACCTCCACGACGCGGTCCTGGTGGGGCATTCCACCGGCGGCGGCGAGGTGGTCCGCTACCTCGGGCGGCACGGGACCGCGCGGGTCGCCAAGGCCGTGCTGCTGGGGGCGGTGCCGCCGCTGATGCTGCGCACGGACGCCAATCCGCAGGGCACGCCGAAGGAGGTCTTCGACGGGATCCGCGGCGGCGTGGCGGCGGACCGCTCGCAGTTCTACTGGGAGCTGAGCGAGAGCTTCTACGGCTTCAACCGGCCCGGTGCGGCCGTCTCGGAGGGCATGCGGCGGGCCTTCTGGCGGTGGGGCATGCAGGCCGGCCTGAAGGGTGCCCACGACTGCGTCGAGCAGTTCTCCGAGACCGACTTCACGCAGGACCTGCGGCGCATCGACGTGCCGACGCTCGTCGCGCACGGGGACGACGACCAGATCGTGCCCATCGCCGCCTCGGCCCACCGGACCTCCGAACTCGTCGAGGACGCGACACTGAAGGTGTACCCGGGCGCCCCGCACGGCCTGGTCGGCGACTTCGAGAAGGCCTTCAACGACGACCTGCTGGACTTCCTGCGCGGCTGATCCTCACGCCCGCGCCCGGGCCGGGTCCGGCAGCCGCGCCATGACCAGACGCACCCGCGGGCTGCCGTCGGGCCGACGGCCGAATTCCGGCAGGGCGCACAGCTCCACCCGGAAGCCGGCCTCCGTGAGTTCGCGCCGCACGTCCGCCAGGCGGAACGCGCGGTAGTACATGACGAACGGAGGCCGCCAGAGCGCGTTGCGCACCCGCATCACGGTGTCGAAGCCGAGCAGCGCCCAGTAGCCGGGCGAGCCCGGGCGGGGCGGGGCGACCAGCGGGAAGGCGAAGCAGCCGCCCGGCCGCAGGACGGAACGGACCTGGGCGAACAGCCCGGGCAGTTCGCGGGGCAGGAAATGCCCGAAGGCCCCGAAACTGACCACCAGGTCGAAGGCGGGCCCGAAGGGCAGCGCCCGGGCGTCGGCCCGGACCCACGAGACCGGCGGGCCCGGCGGCCCGACCCGCTCGCGCGCGACGTCGAGCATGCCCGCGCTGAAGTCGACACCGGTGACCCTCTCCCGGCACACCCGCGCCAGCACACCGACGCCCGCCCCGGTACCGCAGCACAGATCGAGTCCGGCGTCGAAGGGCCCGGTCCTTCGCAGTACCGAGCCGACGGCGTCGAGGATCGCGTCGGGTGTCCGGAACGGCGTGTGGTCGAACTTCGGCGCGAGGAGGTCGTAGCCGTGCTCGACGGACGACAGCGCCTGGACGGCGAGTTCGCGCACACTGGGGCCTTCGGGGCTGAACATCGGCTCAGCCTAGGGGAGCCCGCTGCCGCAGGACGGTGAGTACGCGCTCGCACCAGCGGACGTTCTCCTCCTCGAAGGAGATGCCGCCCAGCAGCGTGAGGTACGGGCCGATGCGGTCGGCCTCCCGGAGGTACTCCGCCTCGGTGCGTCCGGCCAGGAGGCGTTCGCGCACCCGCCGGTAGCGGGCGAGCTTCCCGCGGGCCCACGCCTCGCGCTCCTCGACCAGCACACGCGTGGCGTCCGGGTCCACGCCGTCCATCGCCTGGATCTTGATGAGGAGTTCGTCGCGGATGGCGGTGGGCCGCCGCGGCGGCGTGGCGGCGAACGCGTCCAGGTCCCGGCGGCCGGCTTCGGTCAGCGTGAACATCCGTTTGTCGGGCCGTCGTTCCTGGCGGACCACCCTCGCCTCGATCAGTCCGTCCTGCGCGAGGCGCTCCAGTTCGCGGTAGAGCTGCTGGGGGGTCGAGGCCCAGAAGTTGGCCAGTGACACGTCGAACACCTTGGACAGCTCGTACCCCGAGGCCTCGCCCTCCAGGAGGGCCGCCAGCACGGCGTACTTGAGAGACATGTGGACACCGTACCAACAGATGATTATTCTACTCCGCACCTACTCAACAAATTGACCAAGGCGGTTTCGATGCGTGCATTCCGTGAGGCGATCGAGAAGCTCGACCTCGATGCCGCCGAGGCGCTGCTGGCGCCGGACGTCGTCTTCACCAGTCCCGTCGTGTTCAAGCCGTACAGCGGCAAGGCGATCACGGCGGCGATCCTGCGCGCCGTCTCCGGGGTCTTCCAGGACTTCCGCTATGTACGCGAGATCAACGACGCGGGCGGCCGCGACTCCGCCCTGGTCTTCACCGCACGCGTGGGCGACCGGGAGATCAACGGCTGCGACTTCATCCATGTCGACGAGGACGGACTCATCGACGAATTCACGGTCATGGTCCGCCCGTTGTCGGCGGCCCAGGCTCTCGCTGCGGCCATGGGCGAGCAGTTCGAACGGATCACCGAGGAGGCGCGCTCCCGCTCGCTCTGAGCGCCACGTCCCGATTCCGTTCCCGCGTTCTCCCGGTACGGGCGACCGGTTCGCGGTTGGATGTCCCCATGACGTCCGTCGAGCACGAGCGGCTGATGCGGGCCAACCAGGCGAACTGGGACGCCCGCACGCCCGTCCATCTCGCCAGCCGCTTCTACGGTCTCGACCAGGACCTCGACCCCGGGCGCTGGTTCGCCCCGTTCGAGTGGGAGGACCTCGGCGAGCTCGCCGGACGTGACGTGCTGCACCTCCAGTGTCACCTCGGGACGGAGACGATCGCGTTCGCGCGGCGCGGCGCCCGGGCCGTCGGCCTCGACTTCTCCGAGGCGTCGGTGTCGGCCGCCCGGGACATCGCGGCGCAGGCCGGAGCGGACGTGACGTACGTCCGGGCGAACGTGTACGACGCGGTCGAGGCGCTGGGCGGGCGGCGGTTCGACGTCGTCTACACCGGCAAGGGCGCCCTGTGCTACCTCCCCGACCTCGGCCGGTGGGCGGAGATCATCGCCCGGCTCCTGCGTCCCGGCGGCCTGTTGTACGTCGTCGAGTTCCACCCCCTGCTCAACGCGCTCGGGCCGAAGCCCGGTCCGGGCGAGGGGCCCGAGCTGCTGTTGCGCCACGACTATCTGGGCGGTGCCGGCCCGGTGCACCGCGACGGGACCCACACCTACACCGACGGCCCGGCCCTCGAGGGTGCGACGGACAGTTACGAGTGGCCGCACGGAATGGGCGAGGTCGTCAACGCGTTGTCGGGTGCGGGACTCACCGTGCGGCGACTGCGGGAGGGTGACGAGCTCCCCTGGCCGCGCTGGCCGCGGATGGTCCGCACGGCGTCCGGCTGGTGGCGGCTGCCCGAGCCGCGCATTCCGCTGCTGTACGGGCTGCTGGCCACGCGTTGAGGTAACGGCTTGCCTCCACCGCGTTCGGTGGTACAGTGCGAACAGCACGTGTGTACGCCCCTGTTGACGGGCGCCGGTGCTGTTTTCTTCACTCTCTCCTTCTTTCCGGCACCACGACGTGTTCGTCGTATCCGAGGTGCTGTTCCCCGCCGCCCGGAGGCGTGCCACCGGCCCTCCCCTCGCGGCTCTCTCCCCTACCTCGCATGTCCCATGCCTGCCGTCCGTGAAAGGACACACACCACCATGACCACCACACTCGACAACCCGTCCGTCCAGCAGCAGTCCCCGGAACGGACCGTGTCCGGTGTCCTCGACGTCGACACGAACGGCAAGGGACACCTGCGTGGCGAGAACTGCCTGCCCTCGCCCGCCGACGCCGTGGTCTCCCCCGCGCTGATCCGCCGGTACGGCCTGCGCAGGGGCGACCTCGTCGAGGGCGTGACCGGCGACCGGCGCGCCCTGACCGACGTCGCACGCGTCGGCGGCCGTGCGCCCGGCGGCCCGCACGGACGGCGCCACTTCCGGGACCTGACACCACTGCACCCGCACGAACGGCTGCGGCTCGAACACCCGGCGGCCGGCCTCGCCGGGCGCGTCGTCGACCTGATCGCACCCGTCGGCAAGGGCCAGCGCGGGCTCCTCGTGGCCCCGCCCAAGACCGGCAAGACGGTCCTCCTCCAGCAGCTCGCCGCCGCCGTCACCGGCAACCACCCCGAGTGCCGGCTGATGATGCTGCTGCTCGACGAGCGGCCCGAGGAGGTCACCGACATGCGGCGCTGCGTGCGGGGCGAGGTGTACGCCTCGACCTTCGACCGCAGTGCCAAGCAGCACATCGCGCTCGCCGACCTGGTGATCGAGCGTGCCAAGCGGCTCGTGGAGGCCGGTGAGGACGTCGTCGTCCTCCTCGACTCGCTGACGCGGCTGTGCCGGGCTCACAACAACGCCGCCGCCTCCGGTGGCCGCATCCTCACCGGGGGCGTCGACGCGTCCGCGCTGACCGGCCCCAAGCGGTTCTTCGGCGCCGCCCGGTCGGCCGAGGAGGGAGGCTCGCTCACGGTCCTCGCGACCGCCCTGGTGGAGACCGGTTCGCGGGCCGACGACTTCTACTTCGAGGAGTTGAAGTCCACCGGCAACATGGAACTCCGGCTGAGCCGGGACCCGGCGTCCCGCCGGGTGTTCCCGGCCGTCGACATCGCCCTCTCCGGCACCCGTCGCGAGGAACTCCTGCTGCGACCGGCCGAGTTGACGGCCGTCCACGGCCTGAGGCGCGTGCTGCAGGGCCGGGACGGGCAGGGCGGCCTGGAGACCCTCCTGGAACGGATGCGCCAGACGCCGGACAATGCGACGTTCCTGCGGCGCATCCAGCCGACCCTGCCCTCGGACTGACCCGACCGTGCCCTTCCCAGGGCGTCACCGGGGCCGGTCGCCGAGGACGCGGCGGAGGTCGGGGAGCCGGGCACGGGGGATCATCCATCCGGGTGCTAGCGCGGGCAGTGCGGCCCCGTCGTCGCCGCGCGAAGCATCTGCGTTTCTACGTTGACCGTATGATCAACGGATTCTCTTCCCGGGTGGCCGTGTCGGCCGGTGCGCTCTGCGTGGCAGGGCTTCTGGCGCTGACGCCCGCGGCGGTGGCCGACCCCGGCGGGGCGGAGCCCACTCCACCGGGCGGCCCGAGGGCCGGGGGCCCGCACCCCTCGCTGCTGTACCGCCCCGGCACCCAGGTCCGACCGCGTACCGGAGCCGCGCGCCTCCCGAAGGTCTCCGCACTGTCCTGGCTGGTGGCCGACGCCGGCACCGGAGAGGTGCTGGCCGCCCACAACGCACACCGCAAGCTGCCCCCGGCCAGCACCCTGAAGACCCTGTTCGCCCTCACCGTGCTGCCCGGGCTGCCGGCGGGCGTCCGGCACACGGTCCGCGAGCAGGAGCTGCGGGGCATCGGCGCGGGCAGCAGCCTGGTCGGGGTCGCCGAGGGCCATACGTACCGGATCGCCGACCTGTGGCGCGGTGTCTTCCTCAACTCGGGTAACGACGCCGTGCACGTCCTGGCCGAGCTCAACGGCGGCTGGCGGGTCACCGCCCGGCGGATGCAGGCCAAGGCCAGGTCCCTCGGCGCCCGTGACACCCACGTGGTGTCACCCGACGGCTACGACGCACCGGGGCAGGTGTCGTCGGCGTACGACCTGGCCGTGTTCGGCCGGGTGGGGCTGCACAACCCGGACTTCGCCCGGTACTGCGCCACCGTCGAGGCCACGTTCCCCGACGGCGGCAACGGGTCGTACCCGATCCTCAACACCAACCGGCTGCTGAGCGGCGCCAAGGGGGTGAAGCCGTACCGGGGCCTGATCGGCATCAAGAACGGCTACACCTCCAAGGCGGGCAGCACGCTCGTCGCGGCGGCCCGCCGGGACGGACGGACCCTGGTCGTGACGGTGATGAACCCTCAGGAGGGCGGCGGGTCCGCCGTGTACGAGGAGGCCCGTTCGCTGCTCGACTGGGGCTTCAGGTCGGCCGGGAAGGTCGAGGCGGTGGGCTCGCTCGGTGCGCCGGGCACGTCCGCGACGACACCGCCCGCGGTGGCGGCGGCCGCGCCGCAGGAGCACGGGTCGGTCTGGACGGAGGCGGGGATGATCGCGGGCGCCGCCGGAACGGGCGCGGCCGTCGTGGTGCTGGTGCTGCGGCTTCCGGTCCGCAGGCCCCGGCGGAGCTGACCCGCCGGCAGCCACAGCAGCGGGCCCGGAGTGATCCGGGCGTAGATGTTGCCGCCCAGGAACCCGTCGACGCCGGACGCGTCGTCGAACCACAGCCACACCACGCTCGTGCACTGCACGGCGTACAGGGCGCCCGCCACCCGGCAGCGCCCGCGCGGACCAGCACGGCGAAGCAAGGCAGCAGCCACACCAAATGGTGCACCCAGGTGATCGGGCTGACGAGACAGGCGGCGATATCCGTCAGGGTGAACACCGCCGTCCAGTCCCCCGCCGCAACCGCCCGGCGGGCCCGCACCGCCCCACACCGAGGACCAGCAGCACCGCCGGGGCCCACACCACACGGTCCGGTTCGCCGAGCCCGGCCAGGATGCCCTGCGCCGACTGGTTCGAGACGTACCCGAGGCGTCCCACGCGGTCGGGGTCCCACAGCGCCTGTCCAGTAGAAGCGCGAGGCGTCCGGGTCCACCCGGGCCGCGAGGGCGCGTGGCGCCGCCAGTCCGGTCCGGCGAGCAGCCGCAGGATGCCGTCGCGCCGGACCTCGGGCACTTCGCGGACCTGGCCAAGTACGGGACCGCGGCGCACGCCCCGCTGCCCTGGGCCTCGGACGACCTGCGCGGTCCGGCGGCCCCCACGCTCCTGGTGCTCGGCGACACGGACTTCCTGCGTGTCGAACACGCCGCCGAGATGCGTGATCTGGTTGCCGACGCCCGGCCGGCGGTGCTCCCGGACACCACCCACATGGCGCTCATGCGGCTCACGGCACTGCTGCTGCCGATGCCGGAGGAGTTCCTCGGCTGAGCGTCCCGGGCCCCGGGCGGGATGAGATCTGCGGTCAGAACACCGACAGGCCGGTCAGGGTCGTGAACCGGTCGAGCGCCGCCACGCCCGCCACCGAGTTGCCCCGCTCGTCCAGGCCGGGGCTCCACACGCACAGGGTGCAGCGGCCGGGCACGACCGCGATGATGCCGCCGCCCACTCCGCTCTTGCCGGGCAGACCCACCCGGTAGGCGAAGTCACCGGCCGCGTCGTACGTGCCGCAGGTCAGCATGATCGCGTTGATCTGCTTGGCCTGGCTGCGGGTGAGCAGACGGGTGCCGTCGGCGCGGATGCCGTGCCGGGCCAGGAAGCCCGTGGCGAGGGCCAGGTCGGCGCAGGACGCGGCGATCGAGCACTGCCGGAAGTACTGTTCCAGGAGCGTCGGCACGGGGTTGTCGATGTTGCCGTAGGACGCCATGAAGTGGCCGAGCGCGGCGTTGCGGTCGCCGTGGGCGGTCTCGGACGCGGCGACCTCCTGGTCGAAGCCCAGGTCGGGGTTGCCGCTCTCGGCCCGCAGGAACGCCAGCAGTTCACCCGACGCGTCCCCGGTACGGGTGTGCAGCCGGTCGGTGACGACGAGGGCGCCCGCGTTGATGAACGGGTTGCGCGGGATGCCGTTCTCGTACTCCAGCTGGACCAGGGAGTTGAAGGGGTTGCCGGAGGGCTCGCGTCCCACGTGCTCCCACAGGACGTCGCCCTCGCGGGCCAGGTCGAGGGCGAGGGTGAAGACCTTGGTGAGGGACTGGGCGGAGAACGGCTCCCGCCAGTCCCCCACCCCGTACACCGTGCCGTCCGGCTCGGCGACGGCCATGCCGAAGCTGCGCGGGTCACGGGCGGCGAGCGCCGGGATGTAGTCGGCGGGCCGGCCGCGGCCGGGGGTCCGCTCGATCTCCTCGGCGATGCGCTCCAGGACCGGCTGGAAGGTCGTCGACGACGTCATGATCGCTATTGTCCCTCCACCGGTCCCGGTGCGCTCCGGCAGGTCAGGCCGGGGTCCGGCCGCTGCCGGCGAGGACCTCGGGGCGCAGCAGGCCGGCGAGGGTCTCGGCGGGGAGCAGCCCCTTCTCCAGGACGAGTTCGGCCACGCCCCGGCCGGTGGCGAGGGCCTCCTTGGCGATGCCGGTGGCGGCCGTGTAGCCGATGTGCGGGTTGAGGGCGGTGACCAGGCCGATGGAGTTCTCGACGCTCGCGCGCAGCGCTTCGGTGTTGGCGGTGATGCCGGACACGCAGCGCTCGGCCAGGGTCAGGCAGGCGCTCTGCAGATGTGTGATGGACTCCGACAGGGAGTGCAGGATGATCGGCTCGAAGGCGTTGAGCTGGAGCTGTCCGGCCTCGGCGGCCATGGTGATGGTGACGTCGTTGCCGATGACCTCGAAGGCGACCTGGTTGACGACCTCGGGTATGACCGGGTTGACCTTGCCGGGCATGATGGACGAACCGGCCTGCACGGGCGGCAGGTTGATCTCGCCCAGGCCGGCGCGCGGGCCGGAGGAGAGCAGCCGCAGGTCGTTGCAGCTCTTGGACAGCTTGACCGCGATGCGCTTGAGCACGCCGGACATCTGCACGAAGGCGCCGCAGTCCTGGGTCGCCTCGACCAGGTTGGCCGCGGTGACCAGGGGCAGTCCGGTGATGGCCGCGAGGTGGCGGCGGGCGGCCTCGGCGTAGCCGGCGGGTGCGTTGAGGCCGGTGCCGATCGCGGTGGCGCCGAGGTTGATCTCGTGGATCAGCCGGACGGCCTCGGCGAGCCGGGCCCGGTCCTCGTCCAGCATGACGGCGTAGGCGGAGAACTCCTGGCCCAGGGTCATGGGGACGGCGTCCTGCAACTGGGTGCGGCCCATCTTGAGCACGTCGCGGAACTCGACGGCCTTGTGGGCGAAGGAGTCCTGGAGGACGGACATCGCGTCGAGCAGCCCGCGCACCGCGAACACCGTCGCGATCTTGACGGCGGTCGGGTAGACGTCGTTGGTGGACTGGCCGAGGTTGACGTCCTCGTTGGGGTGCAGGAACCCGTACTCGCCCTTGGCGTGGCCCAGCAGTTCCAGCGCCCGGTTCGCCACGACCTCGTTGGCGTTCATGTTGGTGGAGGTGCCGGCGCCGCCCTGCACGACGTCCACGACGAACTGGTCGTGCAGCTTGCCGTCGCGGATCTCCCGGCAGGCCTCGACGATGGCGGCGGCCTTCCTCGGCTCCAGCAGGCCGAGTTCCTCGTTGGCGAGGGCGGCGGCCTCCTTGACGGCTGCGAGGGCGTCGATCAGGTGCGGGTAGGCGGAGATGGGCATGCCCGTGATGGGGAAGTTCTCCGTGGCCCGCAGGGTGTGCACACCCCAGTACGCCTCGGCGGGAACGTCACGGTCGCCGAGCAGATCGTGCTCGGAGCGGGTGGCGGCGGTCATGACGGTGAGGGTCCTCTTTCTGAGGGAAGTGAGGTGGGGTCTGCGCCCCTTCGGGGGGCGCGGGGACTGCGCGATCAGCCACGGGGGTCCGCAGCCGCCCGGCTGGGTGTAACCGGCACGTCGTCAGGCGCGGGCAGCACCGGCGAGCGGCTGCAGCGAACGAACGGGCCGCACCCGCCCGACCTCCCGGCCACCGCCCAGCAGCGGCTCGCCCCGGAACTCGGTGAGCAGTTCCGGGTCGACGCCCGCCCGGGCCAGCGCCCCGGCGGTCACGGGCACCCGGGCCCGGTTCGCACCATCCGCGATCTTCACCGCGACGGCCCGCCCGTCGGCCAGCGCGGCGACCTGCACGCCCTCGAAGCCGTCCTTGGTGAGCAGCCCGGGCACGGCCCGCATCAGCGCGGCGACGTCCCGCCCGGAGCCGGAGGCCATCTCGGCGTGTTCGCGCATCGCGTCGGCGACCCGGGCCTCGGGCGTGCCCTGCGCGGCGGTGACGATCCGGGCGGTGGCCCGCGCCAGTCCGTGCAGGGAGAGGGAGAACAGGGGCGCGCCGCAGCCGTCGACGGTGACCCGGGCGATGCGCTGCCCGGTGAGGTCCTCGACGATCTCGGCGATGGCCTGCTGGAGCGGGTGGCCGGGGTCGAGGTAGCTCTCCAGGGGCCAGCCGTTGAGGGTGCAGGTGTAGAGCATGGCCGCGTGCTTGCCGGAGCAGTTCTGGGCGAGCCGGGAGGGCAGCCGGCCCTCGCGCACCCAGGCGTCCCGGACGACCGGGTCGAACGGCAGGTCCGGGACGTTGCGCAGGTGGTCCTCGGTGAGCCCCGCGAGTTCGAGGATGCGCCGGGCTCCGGCGAGGTGGCGTTCCTCGCCGGAGTGGCTGGCGGCGGTCAGCGACAGCAGTTCGCCGTCGAGGGGCAGCCCGGCCCGGGCCATGGCCACGGCCTGGACGGGCTTGATCGCGGAGCGCGGATAGAAGGCGGCCTCGATGTCCCCGATCTGGAGCCGGACCCTTCCGTCGGCGTCGAGGACGACGACGGAGCCGTAGTGGATGCCTTCGGTGATTCCGCCGCGGACGAGGTGGGCGACGGGGGCGTGGAGAGGTTCACGGACAAGGGGTGCGTCCGCGAGAGAACTGCTGTACATCAGTGCCTGCTTCTCGGGGAGCGGCGCGTTCCTCACGCGTCGGCCCCGCTGGTGGACTCGTGTGCGATACGGCCGCGGATGCCGAACCATCCGGCGACCAGGGCACCGACGATCAGCGGCAGGCACAGCACGGTGGTGCGTCCCGCGCCGCCGTCGGCGTACATGAGGACCAGGACGGAGGCGAGGAAGGCCAGCGTCACGATCTCGGTCCAGGGAGAGCCCGGGAGCCGGTAGCCCGGGCGGGTCAGCTCGCCCTTCTGGGTCTTCTGCCAGAAGAGGAGGTGACAGATCATGATCATGCCCCAGGTGGCGAGGATGCCGATCGCGGCGAAGTTCAGCACGATCTCGAACGCCTCGGCGGGCACGACGAAGTTGAGGCCGACGCCCAGGACGCAGACGCCGCTGGTGAGCAGGATGCCGCCGTAGGGGACTTGGCTGCGGCTCATCACGGCGGTGAACTTCGGCGCGGATCCGGCCATGGCCATGGAGCGCAGGATGCGGCCGGTGGAGTAGAGGCCGGAGTTGAGGGAGGACATGGCGGCGGTGAGGACGACGAGGTTCATCACGCCGCCCGCCGCCGGGACGCCGATGTTGGACAGCACCGTCACGAAGGGGCTCTCCCCCGCCGTGTACTTGTTCCACGGCAGCAGCATCGACAGCAGCACGACCGAGCCGACGTAGAAGACGCCGACGCGCCACATGATCGAGTTGATCGCCTTCGGCATGATCTTCTCGGGGTTCTCGGTCTCGCCCGCCGCCACGCCGACCAGCTCGACGGAGGCGTAGGCGAAGACGACGCCCTGGATGATCAGCAGCATGGGCAGGAGGCCCTGCGGGAAGACGCCGCCGTTGTCGCCGATGAGGGACGGGCCGGGGGTGTGGCCGTCGACGGGGTGCTGGGTGACCAGCAGGAAGATGCCGATGCACATGAAGACGACGAGGGCGCCGACCTTGACGATCGCGAACCAGAACTCCAGTTCGCCGAAGATCTTCACCGAGATCAGGTTCACGGTGAGCACCACGGCCAGCGCGATCAGCGCGATCACCCATTGCGGTATGTCGGAGAACATGCCCCAGAAGTGGGTGTAGGTGGCGACGGCGGTGATGTCGGCGATGCCGGTGGTCGCCCAGTTGAGGAAGTACATCCAGCCGGCGGTGTAGGCGCCCTTCTCGCCCATGAACTCGCGGGCGTAGGAGACGAAGGCACCCGAGGAGGGCCGGTACAGCACGAGTTCGCCGAGGGCGCGCACGACGAGGAAGGCGAAGAGGCCGCAGACCGCGTAGGCGATGAAGAGGGAGGGGCCGGCGTCGGCGAGACGGCCTCCGGCGCCGAGGAACAGGCCGGTGCCGATGGCCCCGCCGATGGCGATCATGTTGACGTGCCGGGACTTCAGGGACTTGCTGTAGCCCGCGTCTCCGGCATCGACATGGATGGAACGTTTCTGCACATCGTCGTGCAGGGACTGCTCGCTCACGCCTCGGTTCCGCCTTCCATGGGGGTGTCCGTGCGCGAGGAACGCACGATGTCGGTGAGGGTCGTCTCGACGCGGTCGAGGTGGTGGGCCATGGCCTCCACCGCGTCGTTCTCGGAACCGTCGGTCAGTGCCTCGACGATCGCCCGGTGCTCGCGATTGGACTGCTCGCGGCGGCCGCCCAGCTCGTTGAGGAAGGCGGACTGGCGGGCCAGGGCGTCCCGGATCTCCTCGATGACCCGGCGGAACACCGGGTTCTGGGCGGCCTCGGCCACGGCGAGATGGAACAGCGTGTCCATGGCGACCCACGCGGTGGTGTCCGTCTCCCGCTCCATCCGGTCCAGCAGGTGCGCCAGATGGTCGAGGTTCTCCGGGGTGCGGCGCCGGGCCGCGTACCCGGCGACCGGGATCTCGACGTGACGGCGCACCTCCAGCAGGTCGCTGGCCGCGTAGTCGCCGAAGGTGGGGTCCTCGACGGTGCTGGCGACGACGAAGGTGCCCTTGCCGGTTCGGGACACGGTCAGGCCCATGGTCTGCAGGGCCCGCAGCGCCTCGCGCAGCACGGGCCGGGAGACCTCCAGGGTGCGGCAGAGCTCCGCCTCGGAGGGGAGCTTGTCGCCGATGGCGTACTCGCCGCGCTCGATGGCACCGCGCAGGTACGCCAGCACCGCTTCCATGGCACTGACGCGACGCACGGGCTGTCCGGCTGTCCGGCTGTCTGACAGGTTCACGGGAGAGATACTCCGGCCGGCGGAAGGCGGCTGTCAAGAGGGTGCCCCCGAGAGACGCGGGGAACTGCGCGACACGCCACGATGGCGCCGCGGAAGCCCCAGACGGCACGGTCAACTGCTGAGCACACCCGCTCCGAGCAGCCCGAACAGCAGCGCACCCACCACGATCCGGTAGATCACGAACGCGTTGAACGAGTGCTTGGCGACGAACTTCAGCAGCCAGGCGATGGAGGCGTACGCCACGACGAACGAGACGACCGTGCCCACGGCGAGCGGCGCGGCGCCCACCCCCGTGCCCAGGGCGTCCTTGAGCTCGTACAGGCCGGCGCCGGTCAGCGCGGGGATACCGAGGAAGAAGGAGAGCCGGGTGGCGGCGACGCGGTCCAGGTCGAGCATCAGCGCGGTGGACATGGTGGCGCCGGAGCGGGAGAAGCCGGGGAAGAGCAGGGCGAGGATCTGGGAGCTGCCGACGAGCATCGCGTCCTTGAACGACGTGTCGTCCTCACCGCGCTTGTGCCGGCCCATCCGGTCCGCCGCCCACATCACGCCGCTGCCGACGATCAGCGAGCCGGCGACCACCCACAGCGAGGCGAGCGGGCCTTCGATGAGCGGCTTGGCGGCGAGCCCGACCACGACGATCGGGATGGTCGCGCAGATGACCCACCAGGCGAACCTGTAGTCGTGGTGGTAACGCTCCTCCCGGTGGCGCAGACCCCTCCCCCAGGCGGAGACGATCCGGACGATGTCCTGGAAGAAGTACACGAGCACCGCGGCGATCGCGCCGACCTGGATGACGGCCGAGAAGCCGACCACGGCGTGGTCGTCGACAGGGATGTCCATCAGCCCCTCGACGATCTTCAGATGGCCGGTGGAGGAGACGGGCAGGAACTCGGTCACCCCCTCGACGGCTCCGAGGACGACGGCCTGACCGACGCTGATGACGCTCATGGGATCCAGTTCTGCTCGGGGGCGGGAGCGGAGGGGACCGTCTTACTACATCCGGACGAGAACGCGGTTCATGGACGCACCTCACATGCGCGCCAGTGCGGCCCCCGCGACGGCCGCGGCGAGGCCCGCGGTCACACTGAGCACGACGTTGAGGGCGGCCTGCAGCCGTGCCCCGGTCTCCGCCAGCCGCAGCGTCTCGTAGGAGAACGTCGAGTAGGTCGTCAGGGCCCCGCACAGGCCGGTGCCGAGCAGCAGCTGGAGGTGGGTGGCGGCGCCGGTGAGCAGGCCGAGGATCAGCGACCCGCCGGCGTTGACCGTGAAGGTGCCCCAGGGGAAGACCGAGTCGTGCCGCGCCTGGACCGCCCGGTCGGTGAGGTAGCGCAGCGGGGCGCCCACCATCGCGCCGCAGACGACCAGCAGCCAGTTCACAACGACTTCTTACCCTTCGTGCCGGCGCTGCCGGGATCGTCCCCGCGGCCGGTGTACCGGATCACCTCGCACTCGTCGAGGGTGACGAGGCCCTCGGTGACGATGTCGTCGAGGTGCGGGAGGAACGCGCGGACACGCGGCTCGGTGTCGACGATCACCACGGCCACCGGCAGGTCCTCGCTCAGGGACAGCAGCCGCGAGGTGTGGATCAGGGAGGAGGCGCCGAACCCCTCGATGCCGCGGAAGACGCTGGCGCCCGCCAGGCCGGCCGCGTGGGCCCGGTGGACGATCTCCGAGTAGAGGGGCCTGTGGTGCCAGGTGTCGCTCTCGCCGACGAAGACGGTCAGGCGCAGGGCCCTGCCGGTCGGTCTCGTCATCGTTGCCTCCTCCGCAGGACGCGGCGGGTCGTCCCGGCCGCGAGCCACACCGCCGTGAGAGCCGCGAGCGGGGTCGCGACCAGGTAGGCCAGACCGGGGCCGGCCTGTCCGCCGTCGACGAGCCTTCGGATGTCCACGGCGTACGTCGAGAAGGTGGTGAAGCCGCCGAGGACGCCGGTGCCGAAGAAGGGGCGGACGAGGGGATGGGGGGTCCGCACCTCGGTGATGATCACCATGAACACGCCGATCACCGCGCAGCCGGCGATGTTGACGACCAGAGTCGTCCAGGGGAAGCCGCCCGCGGGCGTGGGCCACCAGAGGGAGGCGGCATAGCGGGCGGTAGCCCCCGCTCCCCCGCCGAGCGCGACGACGGTGACGACGGGCGCCTGGGCGCGCCAGGAGCACCGCCGTGGGGTGGAGGCTCGCACATGGAGGCTCTCGGGGGATGTCATGGGGGTGCGTCTCCTACTCGCCGGGAGCCCGGGGTCGTGCGGGCGCGTGCCGTCGCAAGTAGGGACCGTTGGCGGCGTCCTTGCCGCGGTTCGGGTACGGCGGGCCCCACCGCCGCGCCGCGACGTCAGCCGCGGCCGGAGTTCAGGTTAACCCCGGGGGCCGAACGGGGTCACTCCGAGGCGACGGTGAGGGTCACTACGCGGCGGCGGAGGCGGCGGTGAGGGTCACCGCACGGCGGGCGGTGCAGGTCGCTCCCGAGCAGGCGGTGCAGGCGGCACGGGCGGCTCCGGAGCAGGCGGGCGGGTCACTTCCGGGCGGGCGGCTCGCAGACGGCGACGCCGCGTTCCCAGATGCTGCCGAGGATGAGGTGCCCGCCCGCCTCGCAGACGCTGGTCGGCATGCGGTAGCCGGAGTGGCGGCGGACGAGGTGGTGGACGAGGCGGCCCTGGTCGTCGTAGGCCTGGAGGGCGATCGTGCCGACCGGGCGGAACGGGGCGCGTACGGCGGCGCGCGCGGCGGCGGCCCGGACGCCGGGAGCGCTGCGGTGCAGCAGGTCGAGGGCCGGGACGCGGGGCCCGGCGAGCGCGACCCAGATCGGTCCGTCGGGCGCGCCGCGCCACAGGTTGTCGGGCATGCCCGGGAGGTCCTCGGCGAACGACTCGCTCCGGCCGGCCCCGGGCCCGGTGAGCCGGAGGCGCAGCATCCGGCGGGCGCCGGTCTCGGCGACGACGAGGAAGGACTCGTCCGCGCCGACGGCGACGCCGTTGGCGAACTGCAGTCCGTCCAGCACCACCTCGGGTGGGTCACCGCCGGGGGCGAGCCGCAGCAGCCGTCCCGTCCCGGTGTGCTCGACGATGTCGCCGATCCAGTGCTCCAGCGGGTGGCGGCGGCTGGAGACGGTGAAGTAGACGCTGCCGTCGGAGAGGGACACGACGTTGCTGCAGAAGTGCAGCGGTTCCCCGGCCACCGAGTCGGCGAGGACACGGACGGTGCCGTCGCCGGTGCCGACGCGCAGCAGTCCGCGTGTCGCGTCGCACACCAACAGGTCGCCGTCCGGAAGGAGTTCGAGCCCGAGCGGCCTGCCACCGGTCTCGGCGATCACCTCGACGCGGGCCGCGACCCGATCGCCGAGGGCGTCGAGCCGCAGGATGCGGCCGTCCGCGACGCCGGTGAGGACGCGGCCGCGTGGGTCGGCGACCACGTCCTCGGGGCCGGGGCCCACGGCGACGTAGTGGCGGGGGACGAGTGCCGTGGGTCGGTCCATCGCGTGCGTGTCCTTCACCGTCGGGAGCGATACCGCCTGCCGGGTCGCCTACCAGCCCTTTTCAAACATGCGGGCGACTTCGGCGATCCGTATGTCGTCGCGGTGGTAGCGGACCCGGCCCGAGGACCTGCTGGTGCGCAGCATGCCGGTGGCCTCGAGAAGCCGGAGATGGGTGACGGCGACCGGGCGTGCCAACGAGAACCGCTCGGCGACGGCGTCCGCGGTGACACCGTCCTGCGCGGCCCCGGGTTCCTCCAGCCAGGCCAGGATGCGCAGCCGCGTCTCGTCCGTGGGAGTCCTCAGCATGTCGTGCCCCTGCCTCGCGGCTCCGCCCTCACCGCGTCCTCCCACTGTCTCGCAGCGAAGGCCGCCGTGTCCGGCACTCGGCACGCTTGACCGATACCGAGCCGCCTTACTCCACGCGGGACTTCGGGTAGCGCGACCCGGCAGCGGTAAGGGCCCGGCCGGCGGGCCCTTCCCCGTGCGCTCAGCGGCGCCGGAACCAGGACATCGACGACAGCGCGCGATCGTCGTGGCCGAACAGTGCCTGGTTCTCCCAGGCGTTGCCGGAGGCCGCGTCGGTCGGGTCCCAGCCGTTGCCGCCCGCCACGGTCCAGGTCGCCTCCCAGTAGAAGACGCCCGGGCCGGGGCCGTTCGGGACGGCTCGACGATGCTGGTCATGTGGTCCACCGTGTCCGGCCGGCCACGCTCGCCGGATAGCCGGAGACAAGCTCGTCCGAGGTGTTGCTGATGTTCTCGTGGGAGTCCTCACTGTCCAGCCGGAACGGGTAGGCGGTCTCGGCGACGAAGACCGGCTTGCCCCAGCGGGCGGCCGCGTCGTCGAGGGTCGTCCGGAAGCCGGCGAGGGTTCCGTGCCAGTAGCCGTAGATGGTGCGGGTGCTGCTCGCACAGATCGGGGCGAGGATCCGGCGGCGGTGATCCTGCCGACGGAACTGGTGAAACGGGAGTCGGCGTAGGCGCCGAGGCGATGATCCATGCACGGTCATTGAACCCTGCACCGGTGTTACCGTTCCCCTATGGCGGCGAGTACGGCTGGCGGACAGCTCGAGGAACGGTGGCGGGACATCCTGTCTGCGCATGCCCGCACGATGTGCGAGATCGACCGGGCCCTGCATCCCCACGGGCTCGGGGCGTCCGACTTCGAGGTCCTGGACATGCTCGCGACCGCCGCGCCCGAGGAGGGCGAGCAGTGCCGGGTGCAGAATCTCGTGGGGCGGGTCCACCTCAGCCAGAGCGCGCTGTCCCGGCTGATCGCCCGGCTGGAGAAGGACGGCCTGGTGACGCGGTCCGTCTGCGCGGAGGACCGGCGGGGCGTGTGGGTCGCCCTGACGCCAAAAGGCCGTGACCTGCACGCCGAGGTGCTGCCGTTGCAGCGGGCGGCGCTGACCCGGGCGCTGGGCGGACAGCCGCCCAGGCCGGGATCGGGCCGGCTCCCTCAGTAGGACGTGCCGCGAAGGCGGCGCCTGCCGTCGACGACGCCACTTTCACGACGGGCCATAGGTCGTGTCCACAGAGTCCCGTCGTCCGCCCGGAGGGCGGGCCGCGCGGCGTCTGGTGCGTGCTCTCGGCGTGCCGGGCGGAGACCCTCGTACTGGACGTACTCGGGGCGTCGCCCGGTGCGGCGAGAGGGCGTGCCGGACGCCGCGCGGCAGGCGGGACTGTGCGGACACGGCTCAGCGGGCCAGCAGGGTGCGGACTCCCTCCGAGGTGAGCGTCAGCCGGTGCTCCGAGCTGCCGTCGATGGTGAGCGACAGGTCGTCGGCCGGCCACTGGGCGGCGAGGGCACCGAGCGGCACCATGCGGTAGCGGGAGACGAACGGCAGCAGCCCGGCCATCTCCACCTCGGAGGTGAACACGGGCACCACCGGTTCGCCGCCCGGCTGCTCCAGCACCGGCAGCGCCACCGCCGAGGGGTTGGCGGCGTCGGCGTCGGCCGCGTCGTCGGGCACGGGGATGAGCACGTCGCTGTTGGCGAGCGCGTCCAGAGCCGCCGCGTCCTCGGTGTTCTCGGCGAGGACGTCCAGTGCCCGCTGGGCGGGCGTGGGCGTGGGGTCGTTTGCAGGTGTCTCCATGGCACATTCCCTGGTAGCGGCAGTCGTGCGGCCAGCCCGGGGCAAGATCCGCCCCGGGTACGGTCCTGCTCGCGTACCCGAACGGCACCGGGGCAATCCTGGTGGATCTTCAGGGTTCGTGGGAGCCGCGGGGAGATCTTGTGGCCGGGCCAGGGTGATGTCCGGGCCCCACCGGGGGATGTTGACGCCCAGGGTGTTACCGGTAACATCACTCCTCTGATCCAGACCTGCGCGACCGTGCTGCCCTCCGTCCACCCCTCGGTGGCCCGTCTCCCGGAGTCCGCGTGATCGAAGAGCGCGTTGCCCGTCTCTCCCCCGCACCGCCCGGCCCGCTCTTCAGCAGGGCCGCCGTGGTGGCCTCCTGTGCCGGATTCGTCCTCATCGGGGCGTTGCAGGCTCTCTACGGACCGGCGATTCCCGCCCTGCGCACGGAGTTCGGGCTGTCGCCGTCCGCCGCCGGCCTCGGACTCAGCGCCCACTTCGTCGGCGGCGTGGCCGGTGTGCTGCTGTTCGACCGGCTCTACGGGCGGATCGGCAACCGGCACGTCCTCGGCAGCTCGTACCTGCTGATGGCCGTCGGCGCGGCCGGTTTCGCGCTGGCGCCCGACTGGCCGACCGCGCTGGCGGCCGCCCTGCTCGCCGGGTTCGGCTTCGGCGGGATCGACTACGGCCTCAACCAGTTGTTCGCCGTGGGCTTCGGCCACCGCTCGACCGCCATGCTGAACATCCTCAACGCGCACTTCGGCGTCGGCGCCATCCTCGGCCCGGCCGTGATCGGCGCGGTCGGCTCCGAGCAGTACCCGGCCGTGTTTCTCGTCTTCGCCGCCGCCAACCTGCCGCTGCTGCTGTGCCTGAGGGGGGTGCGGAACCAGGTGCCCGCCGCGGGCGGTGAACGGGCCGGCGGCGGAGCCGTCCTCGGGCGCAGCCTCGGCTCCGTACTCGCCGTGTTCGTCGTCCTCTACGTGCTGCACGTCGGCATCGAGGCCGGGGTCGGCGGCTGGGAGCCCACCCATCTGGAGACCGTGGGTTACGGCGCGGGGGCCGCCGCCACCGCCACGTCCGTGTACTGGCTCATGATGACCGTCGGCCGATTCCTGGTCGCCCCGCTCGCACTGCGCTTCTCCGCCCAGGCCATCATCACCGTCTCGTGCGCGGGCATGACGTTGTGTCTGCTGGCGGCGACGGTCCCGGCCCTCGCGCCCTACGCGTACGCCGGTGTGGGTCTGTTCATCGCGCCGGTCTTCCCCACGGGGCTGCCGTGGCTGAACCGCGCCGCGCCGCGGGCCCGGCGGGCCGGTGCGCTGGTCATCGCGGCCTCCATGGCCGGCGGGGTGGCCGCGGGGCCCGCCCTGGGCAAGGCCATCGAGTGGTCCGGGGTGCGCGCCGTGCCGCTCCTGCTCTGCGGCACCTCGGCGCTCTGTCTGACCGCCACGCTCTGGCTGATCCGCGCCACCCGCTCCCACTGACCGCCTCTGCCTCTGCCTCTGCGTCCGTCTCCGCCTCCGCCGCGGTCTGTCTCTGCCTCTGCCTCCGTCTCCCGCCGCTGTCTCTGTCTCTGTCTCTGTCTCTACCTCTGCCTCTGCCTCTGCCTCTGCCTCTGCCTCTGCCTCCCGAAGGGAAGCCTCCGCATGCCCGCCCTGACGACCACGTCCGACGGATTCCTGCTGCACGGCGAGCCGTTCCGGATCATCTCCGGCGCGCTGCACTACTTCCGCGTCCACCCCGGGCTGTGGTCCGACCGACTGCGCAAGGCGCGCCTGATGGGCCTCAACGCGGTGGAGACGTACATCCCGTGGAACCGCCACCAGCCCGACCCCGGGGGCTCTCTCGTCCTCGACGGCCTCCTCGACCTGCCCCGGTTCCTCCGGCTCGCGCAGGAGCAGGGGCTGTTAGTGCTGCTGCGCCCGGGGCCGTTCATCTGCGCCGAGTGGGACGGCGGCGGCCTGCCCGACTGGCTGACCTTAGACCCGGACATCGGGCTGCGGACCAGCGATCCCCGCTTCACCGGGGCCGTCGACCGTTACCTCGACCTGCTGCTGCCCGCGCTCCGGCCGTACCTGGCGGCGGCGGGCGGTCCGGTCATCGCCGTGCAGGTCGAGAACGAGTACGGGGCCTACGGCGGCGACAGCGCCTATCTGAAGCACCTCGCCGGCGCGTTCCGCTTCCGCGGTGTCGAGGAGCTGCTGTTCACCTGCGACCAGGCCGATCCCGGGCACCTGGCGGCGGGGAGTCTGCCGGGCGTCCTCGCCGCCGGCACCTTCGGCGGCCGCGTCGAGCAGTCCCTGGCCCGGCTGCGCGAGCACCGGCCCGAAGGCCCGCTGTTCTGCGCGGAGTTCTGGATCGGCTGGTTCGACCACTGGGGCGGCCCCCACCACGTGCGGGACGCGGCCGACGCCGCGGCCGACCTGGACCGGCTGCTGTCCGCCGGGGCGTCCGTGAGCATCTACATGTTCCATGGCGGGACCAACTTCGGCTTCGGCAACGGCGCCAACCACAAGCACGCCTACACGCCCACCGTCACCTCCTACGACTACGACGCCGCGCTCACCGAGTGCGGCGACCCGGGCCCGAAGTACCACGCCTTCCGCGAGGTCATCGCCCGTCACGCCACCGTTCCCGAAGGGCCCGCACCCGCCCCGGGGCCCAAACTTACCCCCATGCGAGTCGAGTTGGACGGCCGGGCGTCCCTGCTGCCGTTCGCCGCCTCGCTTCCCGGGGCCGTGCGCGCCGACGTGCCCGTGACCATGGACGAACTCGGGCAGCGCACCGGCTACGCGCTCTACCGCACCGCCCTCCCGGCCGACGGCGACGGCCTGCTGCACTTCTCCGGCGGGGTCGGCGACCGCGCCCAGGTCTTCGTCGACGGCGCACCCGTCGGCGTGCTGGAGCGTGAACGCCACGACGAGACACTGAGCGTGCGCGTACCGCGTCCCGGCGCGACGCTGGAGGTGCTCGTCGAGAACATGGGCGGCGTCAACTACGGTCCCCGTATCGGCGCGCCCAAGGGACTGCTGGGTCCTGTTTCCCTCGACGGAGCGGTCCTCACGGGCTGGGAGTGCCGCCCGCTGCCCTTGGACGACATGGACACGGTGCCGTTCGCACCGGCCGGTGAGGCGCCGGTCGCCGTGCCCGCCTTCCACCGCGGCACCTTCGAGGTCGACACCCCCGCCGACGCCTTCCTCTCGCTGCCGGGCTGGTCGAAGGGCCAGGCCTGGGTCAACGGCTTCCATCTGGGCCGCTACTGGAATCGCGGCCCGCAGCGCACGCTGTACGTTCCCGCGCCGGTGCTGCGCCCGGGCACCAACGAACTGGTCCTGCTGGAGCTGCACGGCGCCACCGCCGCCCAGGCCCTGCTCACCGACGCCCCCGACCTCGGGCCGGAGAACACCTGGTGAGACATCACCTGCGGGTTCCCCCGCCCGCCGCCCCGCCCTGGGCCGGCTGCCGGCCGGGGCGCTGCGCACGCGGGGACTGCGGCTGAAGGTGCTGCCGCTGTCCCCCGACGCACCCGTGTATGTGCCCGGACAGCCGGGTGACGGCCTGCGGGCGGCCCGGGTGCTGGACGCGGCCCGGGTGGTCACGCGCCGCTGGAGGGTCCGGGCCGGCTGAGGAGCTCACGGGCGGTGCCCTGTCTATGCTGTGCTCCTGCCGGGCGGGTTCAGGCCGCCGCACCCGACACCGAGGAATCATCCGCCATGACACCGAGCGCCGGCGACGGCCCGGCCCCCAGGGGCCGCAGCCGGCGCAACTTCGCGGGGACGCGGCCGGTGATGGCCGATGTAGCCCGGATGGCCGGGGTTTCCAAGCAGACCGTCTCGCGGGTGCTCAACGACCATCCGGCCGTCCGTGCACAGACGCGTGAGGCGGTCCTGGCGGCCATGCACACCCTCGGCTACCGGCCCAGCCGCAGCGCACGGTCCCTGGCCAGCGGCCGGACCCGGATGCTCGGCGTCATCTCCTTCGACGCCGCCCGGTACGGGCCCGCCTCGATCCTCACCGCGATCAACAGGGCTGCCCTGGAGGCCGGTTACCTCGTCAGCTCCATCGCCCTGGAGACGGCCGACCACGACACCGTCGTCGAGGCCGTGAACCGGCTGTCGGCCGAGGGCGCGGACGGGGTGCTCGCCATCGCGCCCCAGCTGTGGGTGGGCCGGACCCTGGCGGAGGCGACCGGCCTGGGCACGCCCCTGGTCGTCCTGGAGAACGCCCTGGACGACGAAACGGCCCTGGTCACCGGTGATTCCCGCACCGGCGCCCGCAAGGCCACCGAGTATCTCCTCGGTCTCGGGCACACCACGGTGTGGCACATCGCGGGCCCGACGGGCTGGACCTCCGCCGACCACCGGCTGACGGGCTGGCAGTCGACGCTGCGGGCCGCCGGTGCCGCCGTTCCGGACCCCCTCGTCGGGGACTGGAGCGCCGACTCCGGCTACGACCTCGGCCGCCGGCTGGCCCGGCGCCCGGAGGTGACGGCGGTGTTCGCCTCCAACGACCAGATGGCGCTCGGCCTGCTGCACGCGCTGCACGAGGGCGGGCGGTCCGTCCCGGGGGACATCAGCGTCGTGGGCTACGACGACATCCCCGAGGCCGCGCACTTCCTGCCGCCGCTGACCACCGTCCGCACCGACTTCGCGGAGATCGGCACCCGTGCGCTGCGGCTCCTCGTCGACCGCATCGACGGCCCGGGCGAGCGGCCCCGCGCCGACACCCTGGTGCCGGTGGACCTGGTGGTGCGGGCGAGCAGCGCTGCGCCTGCGGCTCGCTGAGCGGCGCTCGCCAGCCGACCTCCCCTGCCACGGCCCCGGCCCGCCGACCGGCGTTGTCAGCCGTACGCCCGGGCCACGGCCCCTCCACCCCGACCGGCGTTGTCAGCCGTCTGCCCGGGCCACGGTCCCGGTGCGCCGGCCGGTGTTCGTCAGCCCTCTCCCCCCGCCATGGCCCGCTGCCAGGCAGCTTCCCGCAACAGCCGCAGCCCGTTCAGGCCGACCAGGACCGTGGAGCCCTCGTGGCCCGCGACGCCCAGCGGCAGCGGCAGGTCACCGGCCAGGTCCCAGACGACGAGACCGGCGATGAATACCCCGGCGATCACGAGGTTCTGCACGACCAGCCTGCGGGCGCGGCGGGACAGGGCGACGGTGGCGGGGACGGCGGCGAGTTCGTCGCGCACGATGACGGCGTCCGCGGTCTCCAGGGCCAGGTCGGAGCCGGCCCGCCCCATGGCGACGCCGGTGTGCGCGGCGGCCAGGGCGGGTGCGTCGTTGACGCCGTCCCCGACGACCAGCACCTTGCGGCCCGTGCTCTCCATCTCCTGGACGGCCGTCAGTTTGTCCTGCGGCAGCAGACCGGCGCGCACGTCGTCGATGCCTGCCTCGGCGGCGAGGCGCGCGGCGGCGCGGGGGTTGTCGCCGGTGAGGAGCACGGGGGCGGTGCCGGTGAGTCGGGTGAGGGAGGCGACCGTGGCGGTGGCGTCCGGACGCAGCCGGTCGGCGACGCCGAGCAGTCCTGCGGGGGTGCCGTCGACCACGACCAGGACGGCGGTGCGGCCGGATTCCTCCAGTTCCACGGCGGTGCCGACGGTGTCGTCCGCGAGCCGGGCGGGCGCGCCGACCGCGACCTTACGGCCGCCGACGACGGCGGTGACCCCCACACCGGGCGCGGAGGTGAAGTCCCGCGCGTCGGGCAAGTGGAGACCGCGTTCGCGGGCCGCGTCCACGACCGCCCGGGCCAGCGGATGCTCACTGGGCCGTTCGGCGGCCGCCGCCAGTGTCAGCAACTCCTCCTCGTCCAGGCCGGATCCGGGCAGCGGCCGGACGTCGGTGACCCGGGGTCCGCCCTCGGTGAGGGTGCCGGTCTTGTCCAGGGCGACCGCGTCCACCTGGCCGAGCCGTTCCATCACCACGGCCGACTTCACCAACACGCCGTGACGTCCGGCGTTGGCGATGGCCGACAGCAGGGGCGGCATGGTGGCCAGCACCACCGCGCACGGCGAGGCCACGATCATGAAGGTCATGGCGCGCAACAGTGAGTCGGTCAGCTGCGCCCCGAAGGCGAGCGGCACCAGGAAGACGGCCAGGGTCGCGGCCACCATGCCCAGCGAGTAGCGCTGTTCGACCTTCTCGATGAACAGTTGCGTGGGCGCCTTGGTCTCGGACGCCTCCTGCACCATGCGCACGATCCGGGCGATCACCGAGTCGGACGCGTCCCGTTCTACCCGGATCCGCAGCGCGCCGGTGCCGTTGAGGGTGCCCGCGAAGACCTCGTCGCCCCGCCCCTTCGGCACGGGCAGCGGCTCACCGGTGATGGTCGCCTGATCCACCTCGCTCGCCCCGTCCAGCACACGACCGTCGGCTCCGACTCGCTCGCCGGGCCGTACGAGTACGGTGTCCCCGACCTCCAAGTCCTCGACCGGCACGGCCTGTTCCCCACCTGCCGGGCCCAGCCGGGTGGCGGTGGCGGGGGCCAGGCCGAGCAGGCCGCGGACGGAGTCGGCGGTGCGGGCCGCGGCCAGGGCCTCCAGGGCACCCGAGACGGCGAAGATGACGATGAGCAGGGCGCCGTCCATGACCTGCCCGATCGCTGCCGCGCCCAGTGCGGCGACGACCATCAACAGGTCCACGTCGAGGGTGCGGTCCTTCAGCGCCTTGAGCCCCTCCCACCCCGGCTCCCACCCGCCGGTGGCGTACGACAGGGCGTACAGGGTGCCCCAGGTCCAGGCGGGGGCGCCGGTCAACTGCACGGGCAGCGCGAGCAGGAAGAGCACGGTGGCCGCGGCGGCCCAGCGCGCCTCGGGGAGCGCGAGGACACGGGTGCGCCGCCGGGCCACCTCTCCGGTGCGTGCGGGCTTCGCCCGTTCGACCGGCTGAGGCGCGAGCGTGGAGGTCATCAGGGGTCCTTCTGGCGGGGTCGCGTGGCTACCTCACCATACAGGAACACATGAAGACTCATTCATACCTTCATGTGAGCAATGCAGCGATCCTGATACCCGGCCGCCGGAAGGCCTCGCGGGCCGGGGAGGTGGCGGCCCCGAAGGCGGCGATGCGGTTGTCGCCAAGGTGAATCCCGATGCGGCCGCAGATCCCCTCGCGGGCCCGCCCCCACCCCCCTGCTGGTCAGGGGCCACGAGTGGCGGGTGGTGCCGTCAGGACGGGCGCCCGCCGGTGGACGGTGAGGGATCCGGCTCCAGACGGACACAGCAGTGACCGGGGCTGGGCGCCAGGCGTGCCCGGAGGCCGCTTTCGGCGAGCCCGTCCAGCAGACCGCGGAGCAGGTGGAGGTTCATGCCGCACACCGTCTGGGTGTGCTCGCGGGCAAGCGCATGGAAAGGACAGTTTCCCAGGACGATGGCCTCACCGTCGGATCGGGGTTCGAAGCCTTGCTCTTCGAGCACGGCGAACACCTCTGCCGCCCGGCCCGGTCCGGCGAGTCGGGCTCCCAGCCCGTAGGCCTTTCGATGCAGAACCGAACGAACCGGTTCACCTGTGGATTCCGACTCCTCCAACGCCTGGGCCAGCAGACGTCCGGCCAGCTCGTAATGCCGCTCCGGGAGGCTGACCGTGACCTCTTGGGCGGACCGCCGGTAGAGCTTCGCAGGGCGGCCGGCTCCGGGTCCGGTACGGCCGCTGCGCCGTTCGTACACGACGTCGAGCAGCGCTTCGCCGGCCAGCCGGTCCAGATGGAAGGCCGCCGTCTGCCGGGCGAGACCGAGGGCCTCGGCCGCTTCGTCGCGGCTGACCGGTTCCGGCTGGCGCACGACGTGGTCGTAGAGCCTCCTGCGAGTCGGCTCGTCGAGTGCGGCGACGGCGGAGACGCCGGGGCGGGCTACTTCCTTCGAGGAATCCACGAACACCAGTGTAAAACCCACAGCGATTGACTAAAGAAGGCTTCCGCGCTTCTATCGTTAATGAGAGTTGTCGATAGAAGGAAGGGCGTCATGTCGTCCGCAACCACAACCACCACATCCGCCGCCTCCCGGCGGCCCGCGCTCAGCGATCCCGGCTACCAGGCGTTCGTCATCCTGCGCGTCGGGTTCACCGTGGCGCCGATCCTGTTCGGGCTGGACAAGTTCGCCAACCTGCTCGTGGACTGGCCCACCTACCTCGCGCCGTGGATCGACGACATCGTTCCGGGGAGCGCCCAGGCGGCCATGTACGCAGTCGGAGTGATCGAGATCGTTGCGGGCCTCGTCGTCGCGCTCGCTCCGCGCTTCGGCGGTTGGCTGGTGGCCGGATGGCTCGCCGGGATCATCGTCAATCTGCTGACCATCCCCGATTACTACGACGTCGCGCTGCGCGACTTCGGCCTGCTGCTCGGCGCGGTGGCCCTCGCCCGGCTCGCCCGGCAGTACGACAGGCGGCGGTCTGACTGACGGAAGGCAGCAGCGACGGGAGGTGACGAGGCGGGTGGGCCCCTTCATCGGCCCACCCGCCGGTGTGAACGAGGTCAGTGTGCCGTCCGCGGACGGACCGGGCGGCAAGCGGAGGGGATCAGCCCGAGCGACGCGCGGGGAGAAGCTGGGGAGCGTGAACCTGGATGGGCCGGCCGCCGTAGCGGTCCGGCTGGAGGGCCCGAACCGGGAGCGACTCGCCAGTGGCCGGTTGGCCCCGACGAGGGGACCGAGCAACCGACGGCGCCCCGAGCAGGAACGGCCGGAGCGCCGCGACCGCCTCGTCGCCGCGCAGACGTCACCGCACGGGCACCGCGAGGTACTGGTACTCCAGGAACTCGTCGATCCCGACCCGGCCGCCCTCTCGCCCGAGCCCGGACTGCTTGACCCCGCCGAACGGAGCCGCCGGGTTGGAGACCAGGCCCGTGTTCAGGCCGACCATGCCGACCTCCAGGCCCTCGCTGACGCGCAGCCCGCGGTCCAGCCCCTGGGTGAAGACGTAACCGACCAGGCCCCAGGGCGTGTCGTTGGCACGGCGCAGGACCTCGTCCTCGTCGTCGAAGGTGAGGATGGCGGCGACGGGGCCGAAGATCTCCGTGTCCATCAGACGGCTGCCGGGGTCGACACCGGCCAGCACGGTCGGCGGGTAGAAATGGCCCGGCCCCTCCGGCGTGCGGCCCCCGGCGAGCACCCGTGCGCCACGCTCCACCGCGTCGGCGACCAGCTCCGCGACCTTGGCGCGTCCGGCGGCGTCGATCAGCGGGCCGACGTCGACGCCGTCCCGGGTCCCGGGCCCGACCACGAGGGCGCCCATCCGCTCGGTGAGCCGCCGCCCGAACTCGTCGGCCACCGGCCGGTGCACGAAGAAGCGGTTCGCCGCCGTGCAGGCCTCCCCCATGTTCCGCATCTTGGCGATCATCGCCCCGTCCACGGCCACGTCCAGGTCGGCGTCGTCGAAGACGATGAAGGGCGCGTTCCCGCCCAGCTCCATCGAGGTGCGCACGACGGTGTCGGCGCACTGCGCGAGCAGCAGCCGGCCGACGGCGGTGGACCCGGTGAAGGAAAGCTTGCGGATCCTCCCGCCGCGCAGCAGCGGCTCGCACACGTCACCGGCACGGGAGGTGGTGACGACGTTCAGCACGCCGTCCGGCAGGCCCGCCTCCGTCAGGATCCCGGCGAGCGCCAGGCTGGACAGGGGGGTCTGCGGCGCGGGCTTGAGGATCATCGTGCAGCCCGCCGCGATCGCCGGGCCGATCTTGCGGGTGCCCATGGCCAGCGGGAAGTTCCACGGCGTGATCAGCAGGCAGGGCCCGACCGGGCGCCGGGAGAGCAGCATGCGGTTGCGGCCGTCGGGCAGGATGCCGCAGCCGCCGTCGACCCGGACGGCCTCCTCGGAGAACCAGCGGAAGAACTCGGCCGCGTACGCCACCTCTCCCCGGGCCTCGGCGAGCGGCTTGCCCATCTCGGACGTCATCAGCCGGGCGAGCTCGTCGGTGCGCTCCAGGATGAGCTCGTAGGCACGGCGCAGGATCTCGCTGCGGGCCCGGGGCGCGGTACGGGCCCAGGCGGCCTGGGCACCGACGGCGGCCTCCTCGGCCAGCCGGGCGTCCTTCGGGCCGGCGTCGGCGACGTGGCGGAGGATCCCGCCGGTCGCCGGATCGTCGACGGGCATGGTGGCACCGTCGGTGGCGTCCACCCACGCACCGCCGATGAACAACTGCGTCAGAACCTCGGTCATGTCGTCTCTCCTGGCTGATCGGCGGCGGGGTCGAGGAGTTCGGCGAGGTGCCGGGCGCGGACGCCCCGCTCGCCGGCGAGGTGGTCGATCTGAGTGGCGCAGCTGAAGCCGTCGGCGACGACGGGTCGTCCGTCGAGGCGGTCCAGGCGGGGCTTCAGAGCGAGGTCGGCGACGGCGACGGAGGTGTCGTTCTCGGGCAGGGGCGGTGCGGTCCAGCCCTTCTCGGCGAGGTCGGTCAGTGCCCCGGTGAAGGTCTGCACGCGGTCGGCCACGCGCCGGGCGGCCTCGGTGCCGAGGCAGTGGGACGCGTCCTGGGCGTAGGCGCCGGTGGCCCCCGGTCCGGTCTCCACCCGCAGACCGGGCGCGAGCTCGGCGATGCGGGCCGTCAGCCCCTCCAGGTCGCGGGTGGCGGTGGTCATCGGCCCGACGCTCCCGAGGTTCCGGTGTCGACGGCGTTCGCCCAGGCCCGGAGACCCTCGTCGACGCCGGTCTCGTCGATCACGAGCGCCGGGATCATGCGGACGACCTGGTTCCAGGCGCCGCACAGCAGCAGGAGCAGGCCCTCGTCGACGGCGGCCCGCTGGACGCGGGCGGCGGTCTCCGGATCGGGGCTGCCGTCCTCGGTGACGAACTCGCTGGCGAGCATGAGACCGAGGCCGCGGACGTCCCCGATGCCGGGGGTTCGGCCGGCCACAGCCTCCAGGCCCCGGCGGAGCCGCTTGCCCATGGCTTCGGCGTTCTCCACGAGCTTCTCGTCGCGTACGACGTCGAGTGTCGCGCAGGCGGCGGCGCAGGCGACGGCGTTGGCCCCGTAGGTGCCGCCCTGCGAACCGGGCCAGGCCTTCGTCATGAGTTCCCCGGAGGCGGCGATGCCGGACAGGGGGAAGCCGCTGGCGAGGCCCTTGGCGGTGACCAGGATGTCGGGGGTGACGCCGAAGTGGTCGTGGCCCCAGAAGCGGCCGGTGCGACCGACACCCGTCTGTACCTCGTCGAGGATCAGCAGGAAGCCGTGCCGGTCCGCCCGCTCCCGCAGGCCTTCGAGGAAGGCGCGGTTGGCGGGGACGTAGCCGCCCTCGCCGAGGACCGGCTCGACGATGATCGCCGCCGTGTCGGCGGGCGACGAGATCGTCTGGAGGGTGTAGTCGAGTTCCTCGAGCGCGAAGCGGGTGGCGGTCTCCTCGTCCCAGCCGTACCGGAAGGCCGTCGGGAACGGGGTGACGACCACGCCGCTCATCAGGGGCGAGAAGCCGGACCGGAAGCGGATGCCGGACGTGGTCATGGAGGCGGCGGCGACGGTACGGCCGTGGAAGCCGCCGTGGCAGACCAGGACGTTGGGCCGGCCGGTGGCCTGGCGGGCCAGGCGCAGAGCGGCCTCGACGGCCTCGCTGCCGGAGTTGGTGAAGAACAGGCTGTCCAGGCCGGGCGGCAGCACCTCGCCCAGCTTGTCGACGAGGCGGCGCAGCGGCTGGTGCATGACGGTCGTGTACTGGCCGTGGATCAGCGTGCCCACCTGCTCCTGCGCCGCCGCCACGACCTCGGGGTGGCAGTGCCCGGTGCTGGTGACGCCGATGCCGGCGGTGAAGTCGAGGTAACGGCGGCCGTCCTCACCGTAGAGGTGGACGCCCTCGCCCCGGGCCGCCACGACGGGGGTGGCCTGGCGAAGGTGCGGCGACAGTGCGGTCATGTGGTCTCCCGGCCGTACGTCGAGGTCTGGTTGCATGGCTCAGCTCCGGTTCCCGAGCATCCAGGCCGTCGCGAAACGGGACAACGCGTGATCTGTCCAGCCGGAGCCCGGTGTTCGGACGTTGTGTCAACCGCCGAACCCCCACCGCACCGCCCGCCCCGCGCGTGGACAGCTCTTGCGCAGGTCAGCCCCGCTTGTCACAGTGGCCGGGCACGCAGGGAGGCACCGTGAACGCTCACCCCCCGGCAGCCGGCCGTGAATTAGCCCCGGCCGGGCGCGCGCCGACCCTCGCCGACGTCCTCGCCCTGCCGGTCCTGGCCGCCGGGCTGCCCCAGGTCGTCACGGGGCTGGCGCAGCTGGACCGGCCGGTGCGCTGGGTGCACATCACCGAGCTGACGGACCCCGCCTCCTTCCTCAAGGGCGGGGAGCTGGTCCTGACCACGGGTATGCCCCTGCCCGAGGACGCCGCGGGTGTCCGCCGGTACGTCGAGGAGCTCACCGAGGTGGGGGCGGCCGCCCTGGTCATCGAGCTCGTACGGCGCTACCACCGGCCGCCCGACGCCCTCGTGCAGGCCTGCCGGGCCCGGCGGCTCCCCTTGGTCACCCTCGCCCGGGACGTCAACTTCCTGGAGGTCACGCAGGTCGTGCACGCGCTGATCCTCGGCAGCCAGGCGGAGGCGATGCGGCGGACCCAGCGGATCCACGAGGCGTTCACGGCCCTGACGTTGCGCGGGGCGGGTCCGGAGGACGTGCTGCGCGCGGCGGCGGAGATGAGCGGCCGGACGGTCGTGCTGGAGAACCTGGTGCACCAGGCGCTGATCTGCGAGCCCTCGGGGAGCACTCTGCGGGAGGCGCTCGGGGACTGGGAGCGGCGCTCCCGGGCGACCGGGCCCGGCGATCACACCGAGGTGGGCGGCCCGGAGGGCTGGCTCACCACGCCGGTCTCCTACCAGGGCGAACGCTGGGGACGGCTGGTCATGCTGCCTGCCGACGGGCCGCTCTTCGGGCCGGAGCACACCACCGTCCTGGAGCGGACCGCGATGGCCCTGACCGTGGCCCGGCTCATCCACGCCACGCCGTGGGAGCACACGGCCCACCGCAACGCCCTGCGGGAGCTGGCCGAGCAGCGCCACCACTCCCCCGAGGACGCCCGCGCCCGCTGTGCCGCGCTGGGCCTGCCCGGGGAGACCGCCGTGTTCCTGGCGGTCCTCGTGGGCCTGGGGCCCGGCGGGGAGGGTTCCGAGCGGGAGAGCCGGCTGCACCGGGAGCTGCGGTCGGCCGGTGTCCCGGCGCTGGTCGGCGAGCTGTCCCCCGGCCGCCTCGGTGTGCTGCTGGCGCTGCGCCACGCCCAGCCCTGGCGGCCGGTGGCCGAACGGCTGAGCCGCACGGCACTGGCCCTGGCGCCGGGAGCGATCGTCGGCGTCGGCTCGGAGGTGGCGGATCTCGCCGACGCCGCCCGCTCCTTCCGCGAGGCGGCCCGGGTCATGGAGGCCACGCCGCCCGGCGAGGCCCTGCCCGCGGGCCGTTCCTTCCACGAGCTGCCGGACGTCGACCTGCGCCGGCTGCTGTACGCGCTGCGCGAGGACACCAGGATCCAGGACTACACGGAACGCCGGCTGGGCCGGATCGTCGAGCACGACGACCGGCACGGCACCGAGCTGCTGACGACCCTGGGCCACTACCTCGACGCCGCCGGCAACAAGACCACGGCGGCCCGGCGCGGCGGTCTGTCGAGGGAGACCGTGTACCAGCGTCTGCGTACCGTCGAACGTCTCCTCGGCACCGACCTCGAATCCGGCGCCCACCGCACGGAACTCCACGTGGCGCTCACGGCGTTGCGAGTCCTGCGCACCGACCGGGGACCGCACCCGCCGTGACGCGGTTCGCGTCCCGTCCCCGGGGGGATCAGGTGTCGAAGTCGACCGTCAGCGTCTCGGACACCGGGAACGTCTGGCAGGTGAGGACGTAGCCGGCGTCGACCTCGGACGGTTCCAGGGCGAAGTTGCGGCGCATGTCGGCCTTGCCGTCGGTGATCTGGGCCCGGCAGGTGCCGCAGACCCCGCCCTTGCAGGCGAAGGGCAGGTCGGGGCGGGTCTGCTGGGCGCCTTCGAGGAGGGTGCGGTCGCGGGGCAGCGGGGCCGTGGTGGAGCGGCCGTCGAGGGTGACGGTGACCTGGCTGACCGGGCCGGAGGGGCCGGTCTCGGCGTGGCGGACCTCGCGTACGGGTTCGTCGTCGGCGTAGAACAGCTCCTGGTGGACGCGGTCGGCGGGGACGCCGAGGCCGGTGAGGACCTGCTGGGCGGCGCGGACCATGCCGTGCGGGCCGCACAGCCACCAGTGGTCGGCCGAGTCCACGTCGACCAGCGCGTCGACGAGGGCGGAGAGCCGCTCGGCGTCGAGCCGGCCGGAGAGCACCTCGGCCTCGCGGGGCTCGCGGGAGAGGACGTGGGCGAGCTGGAACCGCGTCGGGTAGAGGTCCTTCAGGTCGGCGAGTTCGTCGGCGAACATCACCGTGCCGGTGCGGCGGTTGCCGTAGAGGAGGGTGACGCGTGAGCGGGAGTCGGCGGCCAGGACGGACTCGGCGATGGAGACCATGGGGGTGATGCCGGAGCCGGCGGCGATCAGGACGTGGTGGCCGGGTGCGGTGAGATCGGGGGTGAAGGCGCCGGTGGGCGCCATGACCTCCACCGTGTCGCCGGGGCGGACGTCCCGCACCAGCCAGGAGGAGAACAGGCCGCCCGGCACCACCCGGACACCGATGCGCGGCGCCGTGCCGGCCGGGGCGCAGATCGAGTACGAGCGGCGCTCGTCCCGGCCCTCGACGTCGCGGCGCAGGGTGAGCGACTGGCCGGGCGCGAAGGCGAACTCCTCGGCCAGTTCGTCCGGGATGTCGAAACTCACGGCTGCCGCGTCCTCGCACAGCGGTTGCACGGCCGCGATCCGCAGCGGGTGGAAGACCGGACGTCGGCGGGCACGGGGGCGTGCCGCCGGGGCGGGGGCCGGCTCCATCAGGTCCTCCATCAGATCTCCTTGACGTACTCGAACGGCTCGCGGCAGGCGAGGCAGCGCCACAGGGACTTGCAGGACGTGGCGCCGAAGCGGGAGGTCTCCTCGGTGTCGGGGTGACCGCAGCGCGGGCAGGGCACCGAGCGGCGGGGCGGCGACAGCACGAGCGGGACCGGTCCGGCGGGGCGGGCGGGCGCGGCGCCGGGCGGGGCGATGCCGTGCTCGGCGAGCTTGCGCCTGCCCTCCGCCGTGATCCAGTCGCTGCTCCACGGCGGGTCGAGGACGGTGCGGATCTCCACGCGCGCGTATCCCGCCGCACGCAGCCGGGCGGCGACGCCCGCGCGCATCTCGGCCATCGCCGGGCAGCCCGAGTAGGTCGGGGTGAGGCTGGCGACCACCGTGCCGTCCGGGGCCAGGCTCACTTCGCGCAGGACACCGAGGTCGGCCAGGGTGAGCATGGGAAGTTCGGGGTCGGGCACCTGCTCGGCGATGCGCCGGGCCCGCCGCTCGTCCAGGAGTGCCGTCACCATGTCGCGTCCGGGTGGGCGCGGGCCACGCCTTGCAACTCGGCGAGCAGCGGGGCGAGATGCTCGGTGTGGTCCCCGGTGCGGCCCGAGCCGGGCAGCGGCCGGTAGACCGGCATGGGCAGCCCCGCCGCCTCGGTGACCTGGCGGAGGACCGCGACGACCTCGTCGCGGACGTCGTACGCCGTGAACAGCTCGCCCAGGTAGGGCGCCACCTGCTCCTGCGCCCTGCGCATCCGGCGGTGGGACTCCTCGGTGCCGTCGCCGAGGCGCACGGCCCACTCGGCCGCGTACTGGCGGTGGTAGGCCAGTTCCTTCACGCCCTTGGCCGCGATAGCCGCGAGCACCGGGTCACGGTGTGAGGTGAGCCGCTCGAAGTGCGCGAGGCGCCAGCTGCTGAACACCAGCAGCCGCACGATCGAGAACGCGAAGTCGCCGTTGGGCAGTTCGGCCAGGCGGACGTTGCGGAAGTCGCCGGCGTCGCGGAAGTAGGCGTAGGCGTCCTCGTCGCGGCCGGTGCCGTCGGCCTGGCCCGCGCGGGAGTAGAGCAGGCGGGCCTGCCCGAGCAGGTCGAGCCCGATGTTGGCGAGCGCCACCTCCTCCTCCAGCTCGGGGGCGCGGGTGGTCCACTCGGCGAGCCGCTGGGCGCAGACCAGGGCGTCGTCGGCCAGGGTGACACAGACGGCGGCGAGTTCGCCGGCGTCCAAGTCGTCGGGCACGGTGGTGTCGACGCCGTGCAGGGGGTCCTCGAAGCCGGTGCCGTAGGCCCAGCGGGTGTCGTCGTCGTGTCCCTCGGCGAGGGTCAGGTAGACGTGGTCGTCGCTCATGCCCTCTCCTTCAGATGTGGGGGACGTCTTCGGGGATGTCGTAGAAGGTCGGGTGGCGGTAGACCTTGTCGGCGCTGGGTTCGAAGAAGGGGTCCTTCTCGTCGCGGGTGGAGGCGGCGATGTGCTCCGAGCGCACGACCCAGATGGACACGCCCTCGTTGCGGCGGGTGTACAGGTCGCGGGCGTGGGTGAGGGCCATGCGGTCGTCGGCGGCGTGCAGCGATCCCACGTGGACGTGGTTCAGTCCGCGCTTGCCGCGCACGAACACCTCGTACAGCGGCCAGTCCTGCTTGTCGGCGGTCATGCCACCGCTCCCTTCCGCGTCCGGGACGCCTGCTTGGCGGCGTGGGCGGTGGCCGCCTCGCGCACCCAGGCGCCCTCCTCGTGGGCCGTGCGGCGCCGTTGCATCCGCTGGTCGTTGCACGGGCCGTCGCCCTTGATGACCCGCATCAGCTCGTCCCAGTCGGGCGTGCCGAAGTCGTGGTGTCCCCGCTCCTCGTTCCAGCGAAGCTCCGGGTCGGGGAGCGTCACGCCGAGCTTCTCGGCCTGCGGGACGGTCATGTCGACGAAGCGCCGGCGCAGTTCGTCGTTGCTGTGCCGCTTGATCTTCCAGGCCATGGACTGCGCGGAGTTGGGCGAGGCGTCGTCGGGCGGGCCGAACATCATCAGTGACGGCCACCACCAGCGGTTCACGGCGTCCTGCACCATCTCGCGCTGCTCCGGGGTGCCGCGCATCATCGTCATCAGCAGCTCGTAGCCCTGCCGCTGGTGGAACGACTCCTCCTTGCAGATCCGGACCATGGCGCGCGCGTACGGCCCGTAGGAGGAACGGCACAGCGGGACCTGGTTGCAGATCGCGGCGCCGTCCACGAACCAGCCGATCACGCCGACGTCGGCGAAGCTCAGCGTCGGGTAGTTGAAGATCGACGAGTACTTCTGGCGGCCCTCGATGAGCCGCTCGGTGAGGTCCGCGCGGTCGGCGCCCAGCGTCTCCGCCGCCGAGTACAGGTACAGCCCGTGCCCGGCCTCGTCCTGGACCTTGGCGAACAGAATGGCCTTGCGGCGCAGCGAGGGGGCGCGGGTGATCCACTCACCCTCGGGCTGCATGCCGATGATCTCCGAGTGCGCGTGCTGCGCGATCTGCCGGATCAGCGTCTTCCGGTAGCCCTCAGGCATCCAGTCGCGCGGCTCGATCCGCTGGTCCCGCGCGATCGTCGCGTCGAAGTGCTGCTGGAGATCCGGCTCGGCGCCGTCCGCCCCCGGGGGGCTGGAGTGTGTCGTGTCCATCCGTCCCACTTCCCAACCGACCATTCGTTCGGTACATCGTATGACAAGGCGCCGCGCCTTGGTAAGACCCCGGCCCTTGACAGGCGCCGAGGCGAGTTGATTACTTGGCGGCACCGAAGCTAACCGAATGTTCGGTCGGGCTACAAGGTGGTGCGAGAAGTGAGTCATACGGCTGACGCGACACCCGCGGCGGAGGCGATGTTCGCCGCGGACGAGGCCTCCCGCGGGCTCGGCATCGAGCTGCTGGAACAGGGCGAGGGGACCGCCGTCCTGCGCATGACCGTGACCGGCGCGATGGTGAACGGGCACGGCATCGCGCACGGCGGGTATGTCTTCCTGCTCGCCGACACCGCCTTCGCCTGCGCCTGCAACAGCCACGGCCCGGTGACCGTCGCTGCCGGGGCCGACATCACCTTCGTGGCCCCGGCACACCGGGGCGACGTGCTCGTGGCCCGGGCCGAGGAACGCACCCGGTTCGGACGCAGCGGCCTGTACGACGTGAGCGTCCGGCGGGGCGACGAGGTGATCGCCGAGTTCCGGGGCCGCAGCCGGAGCATCAGGAGCACGAGGCCGGAGGAGTCCTGAATGACCAGCGAGACGGCGGCCACCCGGGCCCCTGAGCCGACGCCGCGGCGGCTCGGTGAACCCCTGCCCCACGACCTTCTCGACGACGGTGAGCGGTTGACCCGTGAGCAGCTGCGCGAGCTCCAGCTCGACCGCCTGCGCGGCGGCCTCCGGCACGCCTACGACAACGTGGAGGCGTACCGGAAGAAGTTCGACGCGGCCGGGGTCTGTCCCGAGGACTGCCGCTCGCTGGAGGACCTGGCCCGCTTCCCCTTCACCACGAAGGCCGACCTGCGGGACACCTACCCCTTCGGCATGTTCGCCGTGCCCATGGACCGGGTGCGGCGTGTGCACGCCTCCAGCGGCACCACCGGCCGCCCCACGGTGGTCGGCTACACGGAGAACGACCTGTCGATGTGGGCGGACCTCGTCGCCCGCTCGATCCGTGCCGCGGGCGCGCGGCCGGGCCACAAGGTGCACGTCTCCTACGGGTACGGGCTGTTCACCGGCGGCCTCGGCGCGCACTACGGGGCGGAGCGCGCCGGGTGTCTGGTGATCCCGGCCTCCGGGGGCATGACCGCGCGCCAGGTGCAGATCATCCAGGACTTCCGGCCCGAGGTCATCATGGTCACCCCGTCCTACATGCTCACGCTGCTCGACGAGTTCGAGCGCCAGGGCCTCGACCCGCGCGCGAGCAGTCTGCGGGTGGGCATCTTCGGTGCCGAGCCGTGGACGGAGGAGATGCGCCGCGAGATCGAGGAGCGCACGGACATCCACGCCGTCGACATATACGGCCTGTCCGAGGTGATCGGCCCGGGTGTCGCCCAGGAGTGCGTGGAGACCAAGGACGGCCTGCACGTGTGGGAGGACCACTTCTACCCCGAGGTCGTCGATCCGGTCACCGGCGAGGTGCTGCCCGAGGGCGAGGAGGGCGAACTGGTCTTCACGTCCCTGACCAAGGAGGCCCTGCCGGTCGTCCGCTACCGCACCCGTGATCTGACGCGGCTGCTGCCCGGCACGGCCCGGCCCGCGTTCCGCCGCATCGAGAAGATCACCGGCCGTTGCGACGACATGATCATCCTGCGCGGGGTCAACGTCTTCCCCAGCCAGATCGAGGAGATCGTGCTGCGCACGCCCGGTGTCGCCCCGCACTTCCAGATCCGGCTGACCCGGCGCGGCCGCCTGGACCACATGACCGTCCGCGTCGAGAGCCGCCCCGGCACCGGCCCCGAGCAGCGCACGGCCGCGGCCGCGGCGATCGCCGGGGCCGTCAAGGACGGCATCGGGATCACCGCCGAGGTCGAGATCGTCGAACCGGAGACGCTGGAGCGTTCCCTCGGCAAGCTGCGCCGGGTGAAGGACCTGCGCGAGAGCTGAGCCGGTGCGGCCGCCGGGCCCCTCAGGAGCAGCACTTCGCCTCGGGCACCGGGGCGGGAGCGCCCGGGCCGGTGCCGCTCGCCCCGGAAACCTCCGGCTGCGCGCCCGACACGGCCGGTTTGCGGATGAGGAGCAGGGCCGCGTCGTCGTGCAGCCGGCCGCCCACGTGGGCCAGCAGTTCCTCGTGGAGCGCGTCGAGGGTGTGGGCCGGCTCCGGGGAGACGTGCCGCTCCAGACCCTCGGCGAGGGGGTAGAAGGCGCGGCCGCCGTCGCGGGCCTCGGTGACCCCGTCGGTGTAGAGCAGCAGCTGGTCCCCGTCGGCGAAGGGCAGCGTCTGGAGTCCCGGAGTGTGTCCCGTGAGGTCGCGCAGGCCCAGGGGCGGGGCCGGGTGCGCGGGCTCCACCGCGGTGATGCTCCCCGAGGCGCGCACCAGCAGCGGGGGCGCGTGCCCGCAGTTCACCACTTCCAGCTGCCCTTCCCGCGGGTAGCCTGCGACCACGGCGGTGACGAAGTCGTCGCGACCGAGGTTGCGGGCGAGGCTCCGCTCGATGCGGTCGACCACGTCGAGGAGATCGGGCTCGTCATGGGCGGCCTCACGGAAGACCCCGAGCACCAGCGCGGCGGTCCCGACGGCGGGCAGCCCCTTGCCGCGTACGTCGCCGACGATCAGCCGCACCCCGTGCGGGGTGGGTATCAGGGCGTAGAGGTCACCGCCGATTCGGGCCTCGGCCGCCGCGGCGCTGTAGCGGACGGCCGCCTGGAACGGCCCCACGATCGCCGGCACCGGCTTGAGCAGAGCGTGCTGTGCCGTCTCGGCGACGGACCGGACGGCGGCCAGCACCCGCTCCCGGCGTCCGCGCAGCACACCGGCCAGGCCACTCGCGAGCGTGACGGCGACCAGGGCCGACAGCACGGCCGCCAGTTCCCGGCCCGGCACTCCGTCGCGGACCCCGAGCGTCGCGCCGACCACCACGGCGAGCACGCCGACGCAGCAGACCCCGCGCGGCCCGTTGGTCGTGGCCGCGAGGGCGGGCCCGGCCGCGAGCAGGGGCAGCCAGATCATCCCCGCCCCGCCGACGAGGTCGGCGGACACGACGGCGGCGACGACCAGGACGGGCAGGACGGGCACGCCGACGGCCAGGCGCGAGACGACGCGCCTGCGGGCCGAAGCCCCGGGACCGGCCACTCGGTTGCCGGACGGCCGTACCGGCCGGTGGTCGACGCCATGGTTACGGGCTTGACTCATGTCTGGGTCCGCAGTCCTCACCTGTGCGCGGGGCACGACTCTGAAATGTCGGTTTCATCCAGAGAACGGGGTGAGCGGTGGCATCGGCAAGGAGCGGATTTTCAGATAGTGAACGAGGGGGTCCTGATCACGTCGTGAGCGAGAGAGTCCTGGTCACGCGGCTCGCGGTCGGGAGCAGGCGCTCGCGGATCTCCGGCAGCCGGGAGAGCCGGTGGGACGGCAGGGAGACGCCGAGGGAGCCCAGCACGTCCCCGCTGTACACCGGGACGGCGACGCAGACCGTGCCGAGGGCGTACTCCTCCATGTCGGTGATGGCCGGTGCCAGGGGCGGGGCCTCCAGCCGGCGCAGGAGCTCCGGGAGGCTGGTGATCGTCCGTGGGGTGAGGTCGGCGAGGTGGTGCCGGGAGAGGTAGTCCTGCCGGGCGTCCTCGTCCAGTTCCCGCAGGACGGACTTGCCCAGTGCGGTGGCGTGCCCCGCGTCCTCGAAGCCCACCCAGAGGTCGACCCGGGGCGTCCCCGGTCCGTCGACGATTTCGGCGACCCTGATCTCGCCGTCCTCGTAGAAGGTGAGGTAGGCGGCGGTGGCGAGTTCGTCCCGCAGCGCGGCGAGGGTGGGCCGGACCCGGCTGAGCAGCGCCTGCGCACGGCCCGTGGACTGCAGCGTCTGCAGTTTGTCGCCGAGGACGAAGCCGCCGTCGTCCAGCTTCCGCACGTACCCGTCGTGCACCAGGGTCCGCAGCAGGTGGTAGGTGGTGGCCAGGGGCAGGTCCGTCTCGCGCGCCAGCTGCTTGGCCGGCGCGCCGTTGTCGTGCGCGCTCACCGCCTCCAGCAGCCGCATGGCCCGCTGGACGGAGTTGATGAGCGTAGGGCCGTCTTGCGCACCCATAGGAACAGCGTGCGTCAGGCGTACGTCCCGGGCAAGGGGAGGCCGACGGACCGGCTGGGACCGGCTGCCCTCGCAGGACGACCCGCAGCGCGAACCGGCGTCCCGGGCGGCGGCCGACGGACCCGGACTCGGGCTCGGGCTCGGATTCGGACCCCGACTCGGACTCGGACCCCGACTCGGACTCGGACTCGGACTCGGACGGAAGTCTCGCGTATCCGTTCGGCCGGAAGCGGACGACCACAGCGAAACGCCGCCGTGGTCCTTCACGGCCCTCCCGGGAGGTACGACCATGCCGGGTCATGGACATCTTGCTCGTCGCCAGCGCGTTCAACAGCCTGTCCCAACGTGTGTTCGCCGAACTGTCGGACGAGGGGCACCACGTGGACGTCGTGCTCGCCTCGCACGGCCCCGACGCCGTCCGGGCCGCCGTACGCGAGACGGGCCCGGAGCTCATCGTCGCCCCGATGCTGAAGTCGGCCCTGCCGGAGGACGTGTGGCGGGAGCACACCTGTCTGATCGTGCACCCGGGGCCACCCGGCGACCGGGGCCCCTCGTCGCTGGACTGGGCGATCGCCGAGGACGCGACGGAGTGGGGCGTCACGGTGCTTCAGGCCGAGGCCGCCATGGACGCCGGGGACGTGTGGGCGGACGCCTCCTTCACGGTGCCGCCGACGGGCAAGAGCGACCTGTACCGCAACGAGGTCGCGGACGCCGCCACGGCCGCCGTGCTGCTGGCCGTGCGGCGCTACGCCGACGGGTCCTACAAACCGCGCCCGCAGAGCGAGCCCGGGATCCACGTGGTGTGGCGGGACTTCTTCCGCCAGGAGCAGCGGCGCATCGACTGGGAGAACGACGACACGGCGACGGTGCTGCGCAAGCTCCGCGGGGCCGACTCGCAGCCGGGTGTCCGGGACGAGATCTGCGGCCGGGAGGTGTTCCTGCACGGCGGGCACCCCGAGGACCGGCTGCGCGGGGAGCCCGGGGAGCTGCTCGCGACCCGGGCCGGCGCGCTCTGCCGGGCCACCCGGGACGGCGCGGTGTGGATCCCGGAACTGCGCCCCCGCAAGAGCTCCGGTGACCCGGCCCCCTTCCGCCGCCCCGCGGCCTCGGTGCTCGCCGGCTTTCCCGCCCCGCCCGGCAGCGGCCCGGGCATGCCCGGCACGCAGGACCGCCCGTACTGGCTGCCGGAGATCGCCGCCCCGCTCGAACTGCCCCCGGCCCGCACCACCTGGACCGACATCCGCTACCGGCAGCGCGGCCCCGTCGGCTTCCTGAGCTTCTCGTTCCCCGGCGGGGCGATGAGCACCACCCACTGCCGCAGGCTGCTCGCCGCCTGGCGCTACGCGCTCACCCGCCCCACCTCGGTGCTGGTGCTCGGCGGTGCGCGCGACTTCTTCTCCAACGGCATCCATCTCCACGTCATCGAGGCGTCGAGTGATCCGGCGGTCGAGTCCTGGTCCAACCTCAACGCCATGAACGACCTGGTCAAGGCGGTGCTGCGGACCACGGACCGGCTGGTGGTGGCGGCCCTCGGCGGCAACGCGGCCGCCGGCGGCGTCATGCTCGCCCTGGCCGCCGACGAGGTGTGGTGCCGCACGGGCAGCGTCCTCAACCCGCACTACCGGAACATGGGCCTGTACGGGTCGGAATACTGGACGTACTCGCTGCCCCGCCGGGTGGGTGCGGAGACGGCCGAGCGGCTGACGTCCGAGGCCTTGCCGGTGAGCGCCGCGTCCGCCGAGCGGATCGGTCTGGTGGACCGCCTGGTGCCCGCGGGGCCACAGGAGTTCGCCGCCGAGGTCGAGCGGCTGGCCGGCGACCTGGCCGACGACCCGGATCTGCCGCGCCGGATCACCGCCAAGGCCACGGCGCGTCACGCGGACGAGCTTCACCGGCCCCTCGCCGAGTACCGGCGGGCCGAGCTGGCCCGCATGCGCGCCGTCTTCGACGACCCCGGGGCGCCGTATCACGCGCTGCGGTCCGCGTTCGTCCGCAAGCTCCCGAGCAGCTCCGCCCGGCCGCAGGCCACGGGAGGAGCGAAGTGAGCGCGCGGCTGCTCGTGGCGGGTGTCGGCAACATCTTCCTCGCGGACGACGCCTTCGGCCCCGAGGTCGTCCGCGCGCTGGACCGGCACCCGTTGCCGCCGGAGGTACGGGTGCGGGATTTCGGCATCCGCGGCATGGACCTGGCCTACGAGCTGCTCGACGGCTACGACACGGCCGTCCTGGTCGACGCTGCCGTGCGGGGGCACAGGGCGGGCACCCTGTCGCTGATCGAGCCGGACCTGCCCCGGTCCCCCACCGCGGGCGACCCGCCGGAGGCGCACGGCATGGACCCGGCGAAAGTCCTGGCCCTGGCCGCCCACCTGGGCGACGAGCCGCTCCCCCGCGTCCTGGTGCTGGCCTGCGAGCCCGAGCTGCGGGCCCCCGCCGACGAGGACATCGCCCCCGGCATCAGCGCGACGGTGCGGGAGGCGGTGGGGCGGGCCGTGACGGCGCTGCACACGCTGGTGCCCGTGCTGCTCGCGGACCCGGCGGCCACGCCCCCGTTGAGCCGCCCGGACGAATCCACTGTGCTGTCCCCGGCCGGGCTGCCGGACTCGGTGAGCGGCGGCGCGGAGGATCGGTAGGAACGATTTCCCTACCGACGCGCGAGGAGCGGCGCCCATGTGCGATTCCGTGGACGAGGTCACCCAGGCCGTCCTGGCCAAGAACGACGGGCTGGCCGCGGGCCTGCGCGAGGAGCTCGCCCGGCGCGAAGTGAGCGTGGTCAACCTGCTGTCCAGCCCCGGCAGCGGCAAGACGGAACTGCTCGGGCGGGTGCTGGCCAGGGCGGTGGAGCGGAGCCTTCCGGTGGCCGCGCTCACCGCCGATCTGGCGACCGAGAACGACGCCGACCGGCTGGCCCGTTCGGGAGCCCCGGTGAAACAGCTCCTGACGGACGGGCTGTGCCACCTGGAGGCGCGGCAGTTGCGCGGTCACGTGGAGAGCTGGCTGCCCGAGGGGACCTCGCTGCTGTTCGTCGAGAACGTCGGCAACCTCGTCTGCCCCGCGTCCTACGACCTCGGCGAGAGCCTGCGGATCGTGCTCATGGCGGTGACGGAGGGCGAGGACAAGCCCCTCAAGTACCCCACGGCCTTCGGGTCCGCCCACCTGGTGGTGCTGACGAAGACCGATCTGGCCGGACCGGCCGGATTCGACGAGGCGGCGTTCGTGACGAACGTCCAGCGGGTCAACCCGGGGGTGGAGGTGGTGCGGTCCTGCGCCCGCACCGGCACCGGCGTCGACGCCCTTCTGGAGCGGGTGCTCGGCGTCCGGGACGGGTCCCCCGCCCACCGGCCGCCCCTGGCGCCCCGCCCGCACACCCACAGTCACAGCCACGGGGGCGCCGAAGCCGGCCTCGTATCGTGACGGCGCCCGCCGCCCGGGCGGTGCGCCGTCGCGTCACCGTGCGGGGGACCGTGCAGGGTGTGGGGTTCCGCCCGTTCGTGCACCGCCTCGCCTCGGAGCTCGCGCTCACCGGTTTCGTGGGCAATACGGCGAGCGGCGTCCTCATCGAGGTGGAGGGCCCGCCGGACGGCGTCGCCGACTTCTGCGACCGGCTGGCCGAGCAGCCGCCGCCGCTGGCCACCGTCACCGGCCTGGGCTTCGAGGACCTGCCCGCGACGGGCACCGGCGGCACGTTCGACATCCGCTCCACCGACCGCTCCCCCGGCAGCACCCTGCTCCCGCCCGACACGGCGACCTGTCCGGACTGCCTGCGGGAGCTGGGCGATCCGTCCGACCGCCGGCACCGGCACCCGTTCGTCACCTGCACGCACTGCGGCCCCCGCTTCACCATCGCCACGGGCATGCCGTACGACCGGGCGGTCACGACCATGTCCGGCTTCCCGATGTGCGCGGGGTGCGCACGTGAGTACGGCGACCCCCTCGACCGCCGCTTCCACGCCCAGCCCGTGGCCTGCCCCGACTGCGGCCCCCGGCTCAGTCTGGTGCCCGCGCCCGGGAACGGGGTCCGTCCGGCCCGGGATGCCGAAGCCCTGGCGTCGGCACGGGCGTTGCTGGCAGCCGGGCGGATCGTCGCCGTGAAAGGCCTGGGCGGCTACCACCTGGCCTGCGACGCGGCCGACGCACGAGCCGTCGACACCCTGCGCACGCGCAAGGCACGCGGTGGCAAACCGTTCGCGGTGATGTGCGCGGACCTCGGCGAGGTACGGCGCGTCGCCCTGCTCTCCTCGTCCGAACGGGCCGCGCTCACCGGCCCCCGCCGTCCCATCGTCCTGCTGCGCCGGCGTCCCCAGGCGAACGGCCTCGCGCCCGGCGTCTGCCCCGGCAGCCCGCATCTCGGCGTGATGCTGCCCTACACACCCCTGCACACCCTGCTGTTCGGCCTGCCCGGTGACCCGCCCGGCCCGCGCGTGCTGGTCATGACCAGCGGCAACCGTTCCGGGGAGCCGATCGTCACGGACGACGACGAGGCGCTGGACCGGCTGGCCGGGCTGGCGGACGCCTGGCTGGCCCACGACCGGCCCATCGCCTCCCCGTGCGACGACTCCCTGCTGCGGGTGCGCCCCGAGGGCACCGAACAGGTGCTGCGCCGCTCGCGGGGCTTCGTGCCCCGTCCGCTGCGGCTTCCGGTGCCGGTGCGGCCCGCCCTCGCCGTGGGCGGTGACCTGAAGAACGCCCTGTGCCTCGCAGCAGGCGACCAGGCCTGGTTCGGCCCGCACATCGGCGACATGGGCGACATGGCCACCCTGGAGGCGGCCCGGAGGGCGGAGGCGCACCTGCGGGCCCTCACCGGCGTGAGCCCCGAACTGGTCGCCGCCGACCGGCACCCCGGGTACCACTCGACCCGGTGGGCCGCCCGGCTCGCCGGGCACGCCCCCGTACTGGTCCAGCACCATCACGCGCACATCGCCTCCGCGATGGCCGAGCACGGTCTCGACGGCACCACCCCCGTGATCGGCGTCGCCTTCGACGGCACGGGCTACGGCGACGACGGCACCGTCTGGGGCGGCGAGGTCCTCCTCGCCGACTACACCGGCTTCCGCCGCTACGCCCGCCTCTCCCCCGCCCCGCTGCCCGGTGGCGACGCGGGGGTCGCCAACCCCTGCCGTCTGGCCCTGGCCCGGCTGTGGGCGGCGGGACTGCCGTGGGACGCGGACCTGCCGTGCGTGACCGCCTGCGCACCGGACGAGCTCACGCTGCTCGAAAGGCAGTTGTCCGGAGGCCTGGCCTGTGTGGCGACCTCCAGCATGGGCCGGCTCTTCGACGCCGTGTCCTCGCTCGTGGGCGTGTGCCACCGCGCCGGGTACGAGGCTCAGGCCGCGCTGGAGCTGGAGGCGGCGGCCGCCTCGGCGTGGGACGCCGACGGGTCGGCGTACACCTTCGCCGGGGATCTCGACCCGGCACCCGTACTCGGCGCGCTGATCGCCGGCCTGCGGCGCGGCACACCGGCCGCCGTCCTCGCGGCCCGCTTCCACCGCGGCGTGGCGCGGACGGTGGCGGGGATCTGCCGACGCGCGCGTCAGGACACCGGTCTGGCCACCGTCGCCCTCAGCGGCGGGGTGTTCGCCAACGCGCTGCTGGAGGAGGAGTGCGCGCGGCTGCTGTCCGAAGACGGTTTCGCGGTGCTCCGGCACGGCGAAGTCCCGCCGAACGACGGCGGGCTGGCCCTCGGCCAGCTGGTGGTCGCGGCGCACCTACGACAGGAGGAGTGACCCATGTGTTTGGCAGTGCCCGGCAAGGTCGTGTCCATCGACGACAGCGCCGACCCGCTCACCGGGCTGATCGACTTCGGCGGTGTGCAGAAACAGGCGTGTCTGGAGTACGTGTCCGACGTGGAGGTGGGTGAGTACGTCATCGTGCACGTCGGTTTCGCGCTCCAGCGCCTGGACGAGGAGTCGGCCCTGGCGTCCTTGCAGCTGTTCGAGGAACTGGGGCTGCTGGAGGAGGAGTTCGGGGACGCCTGGGAGCAGGCGGCCAAGGAGGCGGGCACCGCCGCGGTGACGGAGCCCCAGGACAGCGGGAGCGAGGCCCGGTGAAGTACATCGACGAGTTCAACGACCCTCAGCTGGCGCGGCGCCTGCTGGACGAGATCCGTGCCACCGCCACCCGGCCCTGGGCCCTCATGGAGGTGTGCGGCGGGCAGACCCACTCGATCATCCGGCACGGCATCGACCAACTGCTTCCCGAACAGGTCGAGTTGATCCACGGTCCCGGCTGCCCGGTCTGTGTCACACCGCTGGAGGTCATCGACCAGGCACTGGAGATCGCCTCACGACCCGGAGTGATCTTCTGCTCCTTCGGCGACATGCTGCGGGTGCCCGGCACCGACCGCGACCTGTTCCGGGTCAAGGGCGAGGGCGGCGACGTACGGGTGGTGTACTCGCCGCTGGACGCCCTGGAGCTGGCCCGCCGCAACCCGGACCGGGAGGTGGTGTTCTTCGCGATCGGCTTCGAGACCACCGCCCCGGCCAACGCGATGGCCGTGCACCAGGCGCGCCGCCTGGGCCTGACCAACTTCAGCCTGCTGGTGTCGCACGTGCGGGTGCCCCCGGCCGTGGAAGCGATCATGTCGGCGCCCGAGTGCCGCGTGCAGGGCTTCCTGGCCGCCGGGCACGTGTGCAGCGTGATGGGGACGGCCGAGTACCCGGAGCTCGCCGAGCGGTTCCGCGTGCCGATGGTGGTGACCGGGTTCGAGCCGCTGGACATCCTGGAGGGCATCCGCCGGGCTGTCCGCCAGCTGGAGCGCGGGGAGCATCGGGTGGAGAACGCCTACCCGCGCGCCGTACGCGAAGCGGGCAACCCGGCCGCGGTGCGCATGATCGAGGAGGTCTTCGAGGTCACCGACCGGTCCTGGCGGGGCATCGGACGGATCCCCGCCAGCGGCTGGCGCCTGACCGACGCCTTCCGGGCGTACGACGCGGAGCACCGCTTCGACGTCGGCGGGATCCGCACCGAGGAGCCCGCCGAATGCCGGGCCGGCGAGGTGCTCCAGGGCCTGATCAAGCCGACCGAGTGCGCCGCGTTCGGCACCACCTGCACCCCGCGCACCCCGCTCGGCGCCACCATGGTCTCCAGCGAGGGCGCCTGCGCGGCGTACTACCTCTACCGACGGATGAACGCCCCGGCACAGCAGGCCGGCGGGGCCGCGCGGCAGGAGGTGACCCCCGTTGTCTGAGCGACTCGCCGATGTGGTCGACCCGGCCGCCTGGACCTGCCCCGCACCCCTGCGCGACCAGGGCGTGGTGGTCATGGGGCACGGCGGAGGGGGTGCGCTGTCGGCCGAGCTGATGGAGCGGATCTTCACGCCCGCCTACGGCAACGCCACCCTGTCCGGCCTGGCCGACTCGGCCGTCCTCGAACTGGGCGGAGCGCGGCTGGCCTTCTCCACCGACTCCTATGTGGTCCGGCCGCTGTTCTTCCCGGGCGGCTGCCTCGGCGACCTCGCGGTCAACGGCACCGTCAACGACCTGGCGATGAGCGGCGCCCGGCCCGCGTACCTGTCCGCCGCCTTCGTCCTGGAAGAGGGCGTGGAGCTGACGGTCGTCGAGCGGATCGCACGCTCGATGGGGGCGGCCGCCCGGACCGCCGGGGTCACCATCGCGACGGGCGACACCAAGGTGGTGGAGTCCGGGCACGGCGACGGGGTCTACGTCACCACCGCCGGGGTCGGGCTCGTGCCGGACGGGGTGGACATCCGGCCCCAGCGTGCCCGGCCCGGGGACGCGGTCATCGTCAGCGGGCCCATCGGGCTGCACGGCGTGGCGATCATGAGCGTCCGGGAGGGCCTGGAGTTCGGGGTGGAGGTCGCAAGCGACACCGCGCCGCTGGCGGATCTGGTGGCGGCCGTGCTGGCCGTCACGCCGGACGTCCATGTGCTGCGCGATCCCACCAGGGGCGGCCTGGGTGCCTCGCTGAACGAGATCGCCCGCGCCTCCGGGACCGGTGTCCGGCTTCAGGAGCGGGCGATCCCGGTGCCGGACGCGGTGGCGAACGCCTGCGGTTTCCTCGGGCTCGATCCGCTGTACGTCGCCAACGAGGGGCGGCTGGTCGCCTTCGTTCCCCCTGCGGAGGCCGAGGAGGTGCTTGCGGCCATGCGGGCCCATCCGCAAGGTGCCGGGGCGGCACGGATCGGCGAGTGCGTCGCCGAGCATCCGGGCATGGTGGTGGTCGCCACCGGACTCGGCGGTACGCGGGTGGTGGACCTCCCCCTCGGAGAGCAGCTGCCGCGTATCTGCTGACCACCGGACAGGAGGAGGGCCCCGCCGGTCCGTCGGCGGGGCCCTCCTTTGTCCATGCCGGGACCGGTGTCTATGCCGGGACCGGCTCGATCCCGGCGATCTCCAGCTCCCGGCCGCTGCGCAGGTCGCTGGAGGGCCGGTCGCAGCGCGGGCACCAGAAGAACGGGGGCATGCCCACCGCGAACTCCTCGGCGCACGGGCCGCACCAGGCCTGCGCGGGGACCTGCTCGACGACGAGGCATGCCCCTGCGAGGGAGGTGCCGTCACGGGCCACCTCGAAGGCGAAGTCCAGGGCGTCGGGAACGACGCCCGCCAGCTCGCCGACCCGGACGGTCACCTTCGAGACGGCGTCCGTCCCGTCCGCCCGGGCCAGCTCGTCGGCCCGCTCGATGATCGCGGTCGCGATCGACAGTTCGTGCACGGCCGGCTCACGGGTAGCGGCGGCCGGCGCGGAATCCGCCGGCCATCCGCCAGATCCGCATCTCCCGCCTCAGGCTGGGAAACTCCCAGCACAGCAGGGCCAGGACCGCACCGCCCACCAGGACGGCCTCGGCCTTCAGCACCCGCTGCCCGCTCACCCCGCCCCGCCTGCGCGCGGCGGGTCTGCATGCTCGTTTCATTGCGGCGACTCCCTGCTCGTTCGCGTCACGGTGTTCATCCCGGCGAGATGTTCGGCATGGTCTCCGCGAGGGTGTCATGCCGCTTCCAGTGGATCCCCGTGGAGCGGCGCGCGTCGGCGGTGCCGTCCTCGTGGTGACCCTTCTGCCGCTCGCGCGGTCCCTTGTTGCCCTGGTGCATGCCGGCGACGTGCCCGGGCGTGTCGGGCTTCGCCTGGGGCCGGCCCACTCTGATGCTGCCCATGATGCTCTCCTTCCTCGCCTCCGACCTGCGGAGTGCGTGGCTACGGCCGCTCGGTGAGGCCCTCGAAGAACTGCTCGACGGCCGGCCAGATCCGCCCGCCGCCGGACAGGCCGCGCCACTCCCGGCGTACCACGGCGACCATCCGGTAGCAGTCGTCGATCGGCACGATCCAGTGGTGGTCGAGGCCGTGGACGGTGTTCACGAGCAGCGCCTCCACCTCGGGTTCCACGGTCGCGAGCGGTGGACACGTCCCGGCCAGCTCCTGCCAGGCCGCCGCGTCCACCTCCCATCGCATGGCTCCCGCGGGGCTCGGGCCCTCGGCGGTGACGGTGCCGTCGGCCCGGGGCACGAAGAAGACCAGGCCGACCGGTACGCCCAGAACCGTCGTGTCGACCTCGGGCAGCCGCACCCGCCGCCGGGGCACGAGCCGGTACTGGCCGTCCCCCGCCGCCGCGTCGGCGAACAGCACGGAGCAGGGGCCGCAGGCGCAGCGCACCTCCTGCCGTCCGGTGTCGTACAGGTGGGCGTGCTCGTCGGCGACCGGTGCGGCGCACAGGTCGCACACCTCCCGCTCGGCCGCCGCCGTACGGTCGGCCGAGGAGCGGATGAGGCGGGCCAGTGCCCCGTCGGTGGTCACGGTGCGCCCCGGTGCGTCAGTGTGGTCAGGGGGACGAAGGCGGGGGCCGTCTCGGTCAGCGGCTCCACCGCCGTCAGTTCGGGCGCCGCGGCGAGCACCGCCGCGCTGACCGCGTCGGTGACCTCCGAGCCTCCGCCACCGCAGCCGGACCCGCATCCGCCGCCGCCCGTCGTCAGACGGACCCGGGCGGTCTGCCCTTCGACCCCGGCCCACTCCACGTCGCCGCCCCGTTCCTGCACGGCGGGACGCAGCCGTTCGACCGCGCGGGCCGCCCGGCGTTCGGCGGGCTCGGGGTGGACGGCGTGCAGCACCATGAGGTGTCCCAGCAGCTCGTCCTCGGCGAGGCGTCCGGCCAGTTGCTCGTCCGCGAGGTCCAGGACGCGGGCCAGGGCCTCGCCGTAGACCTCGGTGAGCAGGGCCACCGCCTCGGTCGCGGAGCGGGTCGTGGGACCGGGCGCGGTTTCGAGGCCTTCCAGCAGCTCGTCGAGCCGGCCGAGCCGGGCCTCGACGTCCGGGTCGGCCAGCCGGGCGCCGACGGCCTCAGCCATGGTTCGCCCCGTACGTCGGCGAGTGCAGGGTGGTCAGCGTCTTGCCCTTGCCGACGTACATGTGCACCCCGCACGGCAGACACGGGTCGAAGCTGCGGACCGTGCGCATGATGTCGACGCCCTTGAAGTCGTCCGGCCCGTTCTCCTCGAAGATGGGCTGGCCCTGGACGGCGTCCTCGTACGGGCCGGGGGTGCCGAACTTGTCGCGGGGGCTGGCATTCCACGGGGTGGGCGGATACGGGTGGTAGTTGGCGATCTTCTTGTCCTTGATCACCAGGTGGTGGGAGAGGACGCCGCGCACGGCCTCGTGGAAGCCGCAGCCGATCGCCTCGTCGGGCACCTCGAAGTTCTCGAACACCTTGGTCTCGCCCGCGCGGACCATGCCCATGGCCTCTTCGAGGAACTGCAGGGCCATGGCGGCCGCGTAGGCGATGAAGTACGGCCGGGCGCGGTCGCGTTCGATGGTGTTGCTCCACTGCGGGATGCGCCACTCGAGGGTGGTCTCCGGCAGGGACTCGCCCTTCGGCAGTGAGATGCGCACGCTGTGGCCGGTGGCCTTGACGTACGGGGTGTCGACCAGGCCGCTCAGCGCCGTCGACCACAGGCGGGCCAGGGGGCCGCCGCCGGTGTCGAGGGCGAGGTGGTCGCCGGTGCGCTGGTCGAACCAGCGGGGGCTCATCACCCAGCTGTACTTGTCGTCGAAGTCGCGCTTCTGCGGCACCGGCACGGTCGTCTGGTTCCACGGGTGGCGCATGTCGACGGGGTTGCCGAGCGGGTCGTGGGTGACGAACGGCTGCTCGTTGACCCAGTCCTCGTAGTAGGAGCTGCCGAGCATGATGCGCAGGCCGAGGTTGATGTCGACGAGGTTGTTGGTGACCAGTTCACCGTCGACGATGATGCCGGGGGTGACGTACATCGCCTTGCCCCAGGTGTTCATCGTCTCGTAGCGGTAGTCGACGACCTTGGGGTCCTGGAAGGCGCCCCAGCAGCCCAGCAGGACGCGGCGGCGGCCGACCTCCTCGTAGCCGGGCAGTGCCTCGTAGAAGAAGTCGAAGACGTCGTCGTTCATGGCGACGGCCTTCTTCACGAAGTCGATGACCCGCATGAGGCGGCTGAGGTAGTCGGTGAAGACGGTCGGCTGCGGCATCGTGCCGACGCCGCCCGGGTACAGCGTGGAGGGGTGGACGTGGCGCCCCTCCATCAGGCAGAACATCTCGCGGGTGACCCGGCTGACCTTCAGGGCCTCCTTGTAGACCTCGCCCTCGAAGGGGTTGAAGGCCTTCATGATGTCGGCGATCGTGCGGTAGCCGTGGATGTCGCCGCGGGGGGCGTCGGTCCGTTCGGCGCGGGCCAGGACACCGGGGTTGGTGGCCTTGACCATCGCCTCGCAGAAGTCCACGAAGACCAGGTTGTCCTGGAAGATCGTGTGGTCGAACATGTACTCGGCGGCTTCGCCGAGGTTGACGATGTGCTCGGCCAGCGGGGGCGGCTTGACGCCGTAGGCCATCTGCTGGGCGTAGTCGGAGCAGGTGGTGTGGTTGTCGCCGCAGATGCCGCAGATCCGGGACGTGATGAAGCCCGCGTCGCGCGGGTCCTTGCCCTTCATGAACACCGAGTAGCCGCGGAACAGCGACGAGGTGCTGTGGCATTCGACGACTTCCCGGTTGGCGAAGTCGATCTTCGTGTAGATGCCCAGGTTCCCGATGATCCGTGTGATCGGATCCCAGGACATGTCCACGAGCTGTGGTGGCTTGCGGTCCGTGGGCCGGGCCTCGGTGGTGGTCATCTGCGGTACTGCCCCTCGCTGTCGGTGGTGGGTGGGGTCGGGGGTTTCATCACGGGCGCCAGCGCGGGTCGTAACCGCTGGTCAGCTTGCGCTTGTTGTGGCGCCACCTGGGCTCGTGGTTGACGAGCTCGTTGGTCATGCCGCGCAGCCTGCGGATGACGGCTCCGTACGGCTTGATGGCCAGGGACGACAGGGTGCCGCCGGGAGGCTCGTCCATGAACGGCATGAACGCGTCGGGGAAGCCGGGCATGGTGCAGCCGATGCAGATGCCGCCGACGTTGGGGCAGCCGCCGAGACCGCCCATCCAGCCGCGCTTGGGCACGTTGCAGTTGACGACCGGACCCCAGCAGCCCGTCTTGACCAGGCACTTGGGCGAGTTGTAATCCTTGGCGAAACCGGCCTGCTCGTAGTACGAGCCGCGGTCGCAGCCTTCGTGGACGGTCTTCCCGAACAGCCACTGCGGGCGGAGCATGTGGTCCAGCGGCGGCGGGGGTGCGGAGCCGGCCGCGTGGTAGAGGACCCAGATCAGGGTCTCCATGAAGTTCTCGGGCTGGATCGGGCAGCCGGGCACGTTGACGACGGGCAGGCCGGCCTGGGAGGTGTAGTCCCAGCCCAGGTAGTCGGCGAGGCCCATGCAGCCCGTGGGGTTGCCGGACATGGCGTGGATGCCGCCGAAGGTGGCGCAGGTGCCGGCGGCGACCACCGCCCAGGCCTTGGGGGCCAGTTGGTCGATCCACCAGTTGAGGGTCTGCGGCTCACCGGTCTCCGGGTCGTTGCCGAAGGACGTCCAGTAGCCGTCGCCCTCGATGATGTTCTGGTTGGGGATCGAGCCCTCGATCACGAGGATGAACGGGCCCAGTTCACCGCGTACGGCCGCCCGGTAGGGCGCGAGGAAGTCCTCGCCGCCCAGGCTGGGCGAGAGCACCTTGTTGACCAGGTTCACCTTCGGCAGGCCCGGGATCAGCCCGAGCACCAGGTCCTCGATCGAGGGCTGGTCGGCTGCGGTGAGCGAGACGGTGTCGCCGTCGCAGCTCATGCCCTCGGAGATCCAGAGGATGTGGATCTCGTCCATGCCCTGCCGGTCCTCGGACCGTTCGGGTTCCTTGCTGACTTCTTCGGTGCTGCTGTGGGTGGTCATGTCACTCGGCCTCCGCTGCGGGGGTCTCGGAGTCGGTCGTGTGCCGCGCGGGAGCTGCGGCGGGAGCCGGTGCCGACGGCTCGTCCGGGGATCCGGCGGGCCCGAGGGGTTCGAGCTCGTCGGGCCGGAAGTAGTGGAAGCGGCCGTACCAGTTGTTCAGTTCGGCGGCCGGGTCGTCGTCGAGGGTGACGGCGAGGTGCACGCTGCCGTCCACGTCGTGGAAGACGGCGGCGACCTCGGCGGTGCGCCCGGCCAGGAACATGTCCTGGGCGTCGGCGCCGCGTCCGCGGGGGCGGAGCCGGACCCGGCTGCCGCCGCCGAGCCGGACACCGTCGACGAGCACGGTGTCGGTGGTCGGGGAGAGACCGTCGTCGCCGCCCTCCTGCCACCAGGCGGCGCGGTCCGCGGACGCCGTGGGGGTGACGGGGTGGCCGGCCTGCGCCGTGGGCGTGACGTGGGTGACGGGGTGGCCGGCCTGCGCCGTGGGCGTGACGTGGGTGACGGGGTGGCCGGCCTGCGCTCTGGGGGCGGCCGGTGTGAGGGAGCGGACGGCGCCGTGCAGTCGTTCGAAGACCTCCTGCGGCATGGTGTCGACCCGGTCGAGGATCGCCGCGGCACGCGGGTCGGTGGCACGCGCCTCGCGCTTCTCCTCGTCGGTCAGCAGCATCGTGCGCAGGGTGAGGATCTCGTCGATCTCCGCGGCGTCGTGCAGGTCGCCGGGGCTCTCGGGGGCGACCTGGGGGTGGTCGGGCAGGATGATCGGCGCGGACAGCAGAACGGGTGCGGTGTCCCCGGTCTCGCCGCCGAGCACCGGGAAGGTGAACTCGTTGCGGCACGCGCGCACGGGTGCGTACAGGTCCGTCGGCGGGTCGATGAGCGAGACGAACTCCACCCCGTCGCCACCGATCAGGGTATGGGTCGCGATGAGGGCCCGGCGCAGTGCCTCGTCCCGGGGGGTGCGCGGCGGCGGTGCGGGCGCGGTGTTCGTGGTCCGTACGCGGATCCGGTACAGGTCACCGGAGAGCCGCTCGGCGGTGACGGCGGTCTCGGCCCGGATCTCCTCGCGGCTGCGCACCACCCGCCCGGCGTCGCCGGGGAGCGTCTCGACGTCCTCGCCCGCCGCGGCGCTCACCGCGACAACCCGCGCGTCCCCGAGGAGTTGGCCGAGCGGGACCCCGACCTCGCACTCGCGCGGCAGGGCCTCGTCGAAGGTCAGGTGCACGGTGCCGTCGTCGGTGCGCACCGACTCGACGGGCCGGCCCGCCTCCTCCACCTGCTTGCGCTGCATCTGGAGGTAGCGGACCCGCACCCGGACGCGGGCGCTGTCCGGCCGCCGGACGCGCAGCAGACACTCGGTCTGCTGGTACCAGGAGTCGGCGGAACCCGAGACACCGGGAGTGACGGGGCCGTCCGCCTCCACCCAGTCCCGGGGGAAGAGCACGCCGAACTGCCAGCGGACGCGGTTCTTCGTGGAGGAGCGGCGGTAGGGGTACAGGAGGTAGCCCTCGTAGAGGACGGCGTCGGCGACGGCGCTGAGCTGCTCGAAGACGCCCGGCCAGGGGTCTGCGCCGTCCGTCGTGGCAGCGCCATCGGTGCCGTCCTCGACCAGTGCCTCCGCCATCGCGCCTCCTCGTTCCTGTGTGCACGCTCATCCCTTCCACCACGGTCACACCGCTCATCCGAGGTCGCCTCCTCCGGCGCAGCGCGATTGGGCCGTTCGGGGTGGTCGTCCAGCCCCTGCCCTGCGCTGCGCAGGGCAGGGGCTCGCCTACGGGCCCGTCCGGCGCCAGGGCGCGCGACGGGCCCGTGCCGGTGGTGCGGGGTCAGCGCCGCATGGGGGGAGCCTGCGCGCCGGCAGCGGGACGATGAGGGCGGCGGCCACCCCATGGGACGCGGCGTCTGAGGTGCCGTCACCTCATGTCACTGTCTCCTGCCGGGGGGTTGGGGCGCGGTGGGGCGTACGGACGGGCGGACCGGAGGGCGGCGCGGAACTCGTCGGTGCCCGGGGACGTTTTCACGGGGCCTGTGGTTGGTCCGGATGGCACACGTCACCCGCACGAACCGGCGCGTCACGGGAAGGCGTCATCTCATGGACCAGCCGACACATCACCCCCGCCCCACCACCAGCCCCGCCGTCACGACCCTGGCCGACCCGCTGGTCAACCGGGGCACTGCCTTCAGCCGCAAGGAACGCGAAGAGCTCGGGATCGAAGGGCTGCTGCCGCCCGCCGTGGAGACGCTGGACGAGCAGGTCGCCCGCGCCTACGAGGCGTTCCACGGCTATGACAAGGCCCTGAACCGGCACATCTACCTGCGGCAGCTCCAGGACACCAACGAGGTGCTCTTCTACCGTCTGGTCACGGAGTACCTGTCGGAACTGCTGCCCGTCGTCTACACGCCGACGGTGGGCGAGGCCTGCCAGAAGTTCAGCGAGATCTACCGGCGGCCGCGCGGTCTCTTCCTGACCTGGGAGGACCGGCACCGGTTCCGCGACATCCTGCGCAACCGCCCGCACCGGGACCACGACGTGGACGTCATCGTCGTCACCGACGGGCAGCGTATCCTCGGGCTGGGCGACCAGGGCGTCGGCGGCATGGGCATCCCCATCGGCAAGCTCAGCCTCTACACGGCCATCGGCGGCATCCACCCCGCCCGCACCCTGCCGGTCCTGCTCGACGTCGGCACCGACAACGAGACCCTGCTCGACAACCCCCGCTACCTCGGCCGGCGCGCCCGGAGGCTGACCGGCGCCGAGTACGACGAGATGATCGAGGCGTTCGTCTCGGCGGTGGAGGCGGAGCTGCCCGGGACGCTGCTGCAGTGGGAGGACTTCGCCACGGCGCACGCCCACCCGATCCTCGCCCGCTACCGGGACCGGCTGCTCACGTTCAACGACGACATCCAGGGCACCGCGGCCGTCACGCTCGGCGCCCTGTCCACGGCGGCGGACGTGGCCGGCACCCCGCTCACCGAGCAGCGCGTGGTGATCCTCGGCGCGGGGTCCGCCGCCATCGGCGTCGCCGGCATGATCCGTACGGCCATGGTCGACGAGGGCCTGTCGGAGGACGAGGCGACGGCGCGGTTCTGGATCGTCGACGTCGACGGACTGCTGGTGTCCACCCGCACCGAACTGACCCCGCAGCAGCGAGTGTTCGCGCGAGACGACAGTGAGGTGGCCCGCTGGGACGGCACCGGCCTCGCCGAGGTGGTGCGCCGAGCCGAGCCGACGGCGCTCATCGGGCTGTCGACGGCGCACGGCGCGTTCACCGAGGAGATCGTGCGGCAGATGGCCTCCACCTGCGAACGGCCCGTCGTCTTCCCGCTGTCCAACCCCACCTCGCACTCCGAGGCCGACCCCGCCGACCTCACCCGCTGGACCGACGGGCGGGCGCTGATCGCCACCGGCTCGCCTTTCCCGCCGCTGAAGGTCGACGGGCGCGAGGTTCCCGTGGCGCAGTCGAACAACGTGTACGTCTTCCCGGCGATGGGCCTCGCGGTGACCGCGAGCGGGGCCACGCGGGTCACGGACCGCATGCTCGTGGCGGCCGCCCGGGCCGTGGCGAGGTGCGCGGTGCGTGCGGCGGACGGCGACGACCTCCCCGTGCCGCTGCTGCCGCCGCTGACCGGCATGCGGGAGTCCGCCCGCGAGATCGCGCTGGCCGCGGCCCTCGCCGCCGTCGAGGACGGGGTGGCACCGCAAGCCACGGAGGAGGAACTGCGCGAGGCAGTCGCCCGGGCGCAGTGGACGCCCCGGTACGAGGACTAGGAACCGTGCGCCGGCCCCACGGGACGTACTGTCGCCTCAGCCGACCCTTATGCCCACGATGCAGGTGTCGTCGTCGGTGTCCGACTTGCTGTAGGTCAGGAGGCGGTCCAGCTGCTGGTCGAGCGTGCTGGGTGCCGTACGGGCGGTGGTCAGGAGGTGGGTCAGGGACTCCTCCACGGGCCGGTCCCGGCGCTCGACCAGGCCGTCCGTGTACATCAGCAGGGTGTCCTCGGGGGCCAGTTGCAGCTCCGTCTCCTCGTACACGGCCTCGGGGACTGCCCCCAGCAGCAGGCCCTTGACCAGGGGCAGGGGGGCCGCTTCGGTGTCCCGGACGAGGACGGGCGGGAGGTGCCCGGCCCGGGCCCAGCGCAGCGTCCGCGTGACCGGGTCGTACAGTCCGCACACCGCGGTCGCGGTGACGGCGCCGGTCAGGTGGTGCGCCACGATGTTGAGCCAGGACAGCAGCTGGCCCGGACCGGCGCCGGTCACGGCCAGGCCGCGCAGCGCGTTGCGCAGGACGACCATGCTGGTGGCGGCCTCGATGCCGTGCCCGGCCACGTCCCCGACGCACAACAGCACCTTCCGGGACGGCAGGACGACGGCGTCGTACCAGTCGCCGCCCACCAACTGCTCGGTCTCCGCGGGGCGGTAGCGCACGGCCACCTGGAGACCGGACACCTGCAACGGCGCCTGAGTGGGCGGCATGATGGCGTGCTGCAACTGCAGGGTCAGCCGGTTGCGTTCGGTGGCCTGCTGTTCGGTGTGCGCCAGTTGGTCGCGGGTCGCGGCGAGCGCCACCTCGGTCCAGTGCTGGGCCGAGATGTCCTGGTAGGCGCCACGCACCAGGAGCAACCGGTCGTCGGTGTCGAGCACCGGTTCGGCGACGATCCGGATGTGACGGGTCACCCCGTCCGGCCGCTGCAGCCGGAAGGCGGCGGCCGCCGGCCGCTGGTGGTGCAGCAAGGTGCGCAGGAAACGGCCGATGGATACGCCGTCGTCCGGGTGGGCGTGGGCCGGCAGCTCCTCCAGCGGCACCGGGGTGCTCGTCTCGGGGCGTCCGTAGAGGTCGAACAGCTGCCCGTTCCAGGTGATCTCGCCGGTGAGCACGTTCTCCTCGAACCCGCCGATGCGGCCCAGCCGCTGGGCGTGCTGGAGCAGGCTCGCCAGCCGGGCCGTCTCGTCCTCGATGCGCCAGATGAGGAGGACGGACATGCCGTGTCGGCTGATGCTGATGTCCGCGACGGCCGACAGGGGGACCTGGTCGACGAGGGCGGTGAGGTTCATCCGGCGGGCCCGGAAGGGCTCGCCCGTGGCGTAGACCCGCTCGACGCGCTGGAACAGTTCGCTGTCCCCGGCGGCCATCGGGTAGGCCTCCAGGAGCAGCGCCCCGTTCACGACCGCCCGCGGCCGGCCTGCCGGGTCGAGGAAGCGGCTGTTCACGTGCTGGATGCGGAAGTCCACCAGGTGCCCGTCGGTGTCCAGATGCGGAACCAGGACGAGGGCGGGGTCGTACAGCCCGTCGGCGAGGTCCATCAGCTCGGCGGCGTCCGGCAGCACGCGCGGCTCCTGGGCCGCTCCCTGCGGCGGCGTGTACATCTCCAGGGTGTGGGCGCACAGTTCGGCCAGCGCCTCCACCTGCCGGACGATCTGCGGGGGCTGCGGTTCCAGCGGGGCCGGCCAGGCGATCTCCAGCACACCGTGGATACGGCCTCCGGTGCCGGCGGGCAGGGCGGCCCGGCCGCCGTCCGGGTGGTGGTGCAGGCCGATGGTGGGCAGTCCGGTCACGCCGAGGGTGGTGATCCACTGCCCCTCGCGCTCGATGAGGCCCCGCCGCGCCACGGTCACCACGTCCGGCGGGACGTAACGCCAGCGCTCCGCCTCGGCCGGCGAGAAACCGGCGCTGCCGGCCAGAGTCAGCGAACCGTCGGCGCCCACGGCCCATATGGCCACGGCCACCGCGCCGAGCGGGCGCAACGCCTGCTCCAGCAGGGCGTCGGCCACGGCCTGGGCGTCGTCCGCCGCCAGGACGCCGCTCTCGGCCGCGCGCAGGCGTACGGCGGCCGACTCGGTGTCCGCCTCGTCGGCGGCCCGGGTGGCGGCGAGGAAGGCGTCCGTCACCTCGGACATCCGGTCCCGGGCGGCCTGGTTGATGACGTCGACGGCCAGTTCCAGGGGGGTGACCTGGGCCTGCTCGGCCAACTGGGCGAGCTGCCGGGCGGCCTGGGCCGGACCGCACTGCAACCGTTCGACCAGGACGCCCTTGGCGAGCTCGATCAGGGCACGCCCCTCGGCCTCCGCCTGGGCGGCCCGCACCTCCCGGCTGAGCCGTTCCACGGTGGCGGCGAGCCGGCCCACGGGGGTCGCGGCCGACGGATCCTCGGGGTCGGCGGGCGGTGCGGCTCCGGACTCGGGCGGCCCGTCGGAGGTGACCGGCCCTCCGGAGGCCGCTTCCTGGTCAGGGGTTTCGAGTACCGCGTCGGGGGTGCGGGACAGCGCGTCGGAGCTCACCGGTGACGGGGAGGGCTCCGGACCGGCGGCCGAACCGCGCTTCGGCTCGCCGTCACCCGGCTCGCGCGACTGCTCGGACATGCTCACGGTGTGGATGCTCCTCGGCTGGGGTGCCCTGGGGCGCGGAACGACAGGCGCTGGGGGGCGCCCGGCCCGCCGGTGTACGGGTCGGACGCCGGTGTGCTCATGCCGGCAGCCAGCGGCGGACGCAGGCCATGAGGTCGCGCGTGTCGACGGGCTTGGTGACGTAGTCGCTGGCCCCCGAGGCGAGGCTCTTGTCCCTGTCGCCCGGCATCGCCTTCGCCGTGACGGCGATGATGGGCAGCTCGGCGTACTGCGGCATGCGGCGGATCTCGGCCGTCGCGGTGTAACCGTCCATCTCCGGCATCATCACGTCCATCAGCACGAGGGCCACGTCCGGATTGTTCACGAGCGTCTCGATGCCTCTGCGTCCGTTCTCGGCGTGCAGGACGCGGAAGCCGTGCAGCTCCAGGATCCCGCTCAGCGCGAAGAGGTTGCGCGCGTCGTCGTCGACGACGAGGACCGTACGGCCGGCCGACGCGTCATGGGCGACGGGCGGCGTCAGCTGCTGCGGCCCCTCCGTGCGGACGAGGGAGAGCACGTCCCCGGGTTCCTCGGCGGACAGGTGCAGGGCGATGCGCTCGCGCAGTTCGTCGAGGCTGGACAGCAGCTCCAGCGCGCCGCCCTCGGAACGGGAGCGCAGTGTCTCGTCCAGGGGGGCGTCCATGGGGTGGCTGCTGTGCACCAGCACCGGAACACTGGTCAGCGCCGAGTCGCCCTCCAGGGCCTGGAGGAAGCGGGACGCCTCGTCGTCGCGCATGCCCAGCTCCAGGACGACGCAGTGGCACGGCTCGGACGCGAGGGCACCGGCCGCCTCCTGCGCTCCGACGGCGGTGATGACATCGACCGCGGGCCGCTGGGCACCGTCCGTCCGGCCGTGTGTCAGGTCGGCGACCACGCTCTCCGCGACGAGGGTCAGCAGACCGCGGGACCGCTCCTCCACGACGAGCAGCCGCCGGGGCCGGGGGCCGGGCCCGATCTGGGGCACCGGCACCGAACCGGTCAGTCCCTCCGGTACGGGCTCCGCCGAGACGCGCTCCAGGGGTCTGCCGGAGTGGAGCAGTTCCTCGAAGTCGGGGCGTGCCACGGGCAGGAACAGCGTGAACGTACTGCCCTGGCCGGGCGTGCTGTGCACCGAGACGGCTCCGCCGAGCAGTTGGGCGATCTCCCGCGTGATGGACAGGCCCAGACCGGTGCCGCCGTACTTCCGGCTCGTCGTGCCGTCCGCCTGCTGGAACGCTCCGAAGATCGTCTCCAGGTGCTGCTCCGGAATGCCGATGCCGGTGTCCTTGACACGGAAGGCGACCACGGAGGCGCCCCGCACGACGCCTGCGGGCACCTCGTCTTCGTCCGCGGGCTCGATGCTCAGTTCCACGCCGCCCTGTTCGGTGAACTTCACGGCGTTCGACAGCAGGTTGCGCAGGACCTGGCGGAGCCGGGAGTCGTCGGTGAGCACGTCCGCCGGTGCGCCGGGCGCGGTCGTCACCGTGAACTCCAGGCTCTTCTGCGTGGTCATCGGCCGGAAAGTGGCCTCCACGTACTCGATGAGCTGACGCAGCGTCACCCGCTCGGGCGTGACGTCCATCTTTCCGGCCTCGACCTTCGACAGGTCGAGGATGTCGTTGATCAGCTGGAGCAGGTCCGAACCGGCGGAGTGGATGATCTGGGCGTACTCGACCTGCTTGGGCGTGAGGTTGCGCGACGGGTTCTGGGCCAGCAACTGGGCGAGGATCAGCAGGCTGTTGAGCGGGGTGCGCAGTTCGTGGCTCATGTTGGCCAGGAACTCCGACTTGTACTTCGAGGCCAGCGACAGCTGCTGGGCGCGGGTCTCCAGTTCCTGGCGCGCCTGCTCGATCTGCAGGTTCTTCGCCTCGATGTCGCGGTTCTGCGCCGCCAGCAGCGAGGCCTTCTCCTCCAGTTCCGCGTTGGAGCGCTGCAGTTCCTCCTGCTGGACCTGCAACTCCGTGGAGCGGGCCTGGAGTTCGACCGTGAGGCGCTGGGACTCGACCAGCAGCTCGTCGGTGCGGGCGTTGGCCACGATGGTGTTGACGTTGACGCCGATGGTCTCCATCAGCTGGGCGAGGAAGTCCCGGTGGATCTGTGTGAAGGGGGTGACCGACGCCAGCTCGATGACGCCGAGGACCTGACCCTCGACCACGATGGGCAGCAGCACCAGCGCGGACGGCACCACCTGGCCGAGTCCCGAGGAGATGGTCACGTAGCCGTCCGGCAGTTCCTCCACCATGATGGTGCGCCGGCTGCGGGCGGCCTGGCCGACCAGGGTACGGCCGAAGGCGATGCGGGAGGGCCGGCTGCTCTCCTCCGGGTAGCCGTAGGAGCCGACGAGCCGCAGTTCGGGCCCGTCGTCGCCGTCCTCGGCGAGGTAGAAGGCGCCGTACTGGGCCGACACCAGGGGAACCAGCTCGTCCATGATCAGCTCGGCCACGACGGGCAGGTCCCGGTGTCCCTGCATCAGGCTCGAGATGCGTGCGAGGTTCGTCTTGAGCCAGTCCTGCTCCTGGTTGGCCCGGGTGGTCTCGCGCAGGGACTCCACCATCGAGTTGATGTTGTCCTTGAGCTCGGCGACCTCGCCGGAGGCCTCCACGTTGATCGACCGGGTCAGGTCGCCCTCGGCCACCGCACTGGTGACCTCGGCGATGGCCCGCACCTGGCGGGTCAGGTTGCCCGCCAGTTCGTTGACGTTCTCCGTGAGGCGTTTCCAGGTGCCGGAGACACCCTCGACCTCGGCCTGGCCGCCGAGGCGTCCTTCGGTGCCGACCTCGCGGGCGACGCGGGTGACCTCGTCGGCGAACGCCGACAGCTGGTCGACCATGGTGTTGATCGTCGTCTTGAGTTCGAGGATCTCGCCGCGGGCGTCCACGTCGATCTTCTTCGACAGGTCTCCCCGGGCCACCGCGGTCGTCACGAGCGCGATGTTGCGCACCTGGCCGGTGAGGTTGTTGGCCATCGAGTTGACGTTGTCGGTGAGGTCCTTCCAGGTGCCGGCGACGTTCGGCACGTGTGCCTGGCCGCCGAGACGCCCCTCGGTGCCCACCTCGCGGGCGACACGCGTGACCTCGTCGGCGAACGCCGAGAGGGTGTCGACCATCGTGTTGATGACCTCGGCCAGTGCCGCGACCTCGCCCGCGGCCTCGACGGTGATCCGCTGCGACAGGTCGCCGCGCGCCACGGCGGTGGCGACCTGGGCGATGGAGCGGACCTGGCCGGTCAGGTTGGACGCCATGACGTTGACGTTGTCGGTGAGGTCCTTCCAGGTCCCCGAGACCCCGCGGACCTGGGCCTGGCCGCCGAGACGTCCCTCGGTGCCGACCTCCCGGGCGACACGCGTCACCTCGTCGGCGAACGCCGACAGCTGGTCGACCATCGTGTTGATGGTGCTCTTCAGCTCCAGGATCTCGCCCCGCGCGTCCACGGTGATCTTCTGCGACAGGTCGCCCTTGGCGACCGCCGTGGCCACCAGCGCGATGTTGCGGACCTGGCCGGTGAGGTTGCCCGCCATGAAGTTCACGGAGTCGGTGAGGTCCCGCCAGGTGCCCTTGACGCCCTTGACGTCCGCCTGGCCCCCGAGGCGCCCCTCGGTGCCGACCTCCCGGGCGACACGCGTCACCTCGTCGGCGAACGCCGACAGCTGGTCGACCATCGTGTTGATGGTGCTCTTCAGCTCCAGGATCTCCCCGCGCGCGTCCACGGTGATCTTCTGCGACAGGTCGCCCTCCGCTACCGCCGTGGTGACCTGTGCGATGGAGCGGACCTGGCTGGTGAGATTGCCCGCCATGTGGTTGACGGAGTCGGTCAGATCGCGCCAGACCCCGGCCACGCCGGGCACTTGCGCCTGGCCGCCGAGGCGCCCCTCGCTGCCGACCTCGCGGGCGACCCGCGTGACCTCGTCGGCGAACGCGGACAGCTGGTCGACCATCGTGTTGACGGTCTCCTTCAGCTGGAGGATCTCGCCACGGGCGGGCACGTCGATCTTCTGTGAGAGGTCGCCCTTGGCGACCGCCGTGGCCACCTGGGCGATGTCGCGGACCTGGGTGGTCAGGTTGCCCGCCATCGCGTTCACCGAGTCGGTCAGGTCGGCCCAGGTGCCGGAGACCCCGGGCACCTCCGCCTGACCGCCGAGGGTGCCTTCGGTACCGACCTCGCGGGCCACCCGCGTGACCTCGGAGGTGAACACGGACAGCTGGTCGACCATGCCGTTGAAGACCGTGGCGATGTCGCCCATGAGGCCGTCGGCGTCGTCCGGCAGCCGGGTACCGAAGTCCCCGTCACGGACAGCCGTCAGACCTGCCAGCAGCCGACGCAACTCCTGGTCGCCCGGCACCGCATCGACGACCCCAGTGCTGTCGCTGGTCATGCGCACCCTCGTTCCGCTCCCCAAGAGCCCTCGAAGCCGAGGACTCGGAACCCCCGGGCCGATGAGCGGCGCCGGTTGTCGTGCATGCGTGTTCCACGCTTACAGATGTGTATGCGATGTGGAAATACGCCGCAGGTTAACCCACATTTCAAGCCCTGAACAAAGCAGGAGTCATCAACCTCGGCCGAACTCCGTCAGCACACCCCGGACCCCGTCGGCGACGGCGGCAGGCGGGCCGGAAGGCGGGTCACGAGAGCCGAGCGGACCCGTTCAGCCGGGCCGCCCCGTTCAGGAGACGGCGGCGGCGTCGACGGAATCCCGTGCCTCCAGGAGACGGTCGACTCCGGTGATCTCACAGAGGCGCTGGAGCTGCGGGGACGGCGCGACCACCCGCAGGGCGCCCGTCTGGTGCGTGAGGATCAGCAGGTTCAGCAGCGTCGAGTCCGCGAAGGTGATGCCGGAGGCGTCCAGGATCACCTTCGGGTGCTTCCTGACGGCCGCCGCCATCGCGTCCGCCAGTGGCGTGATCGAGTCCATGTCGTAGGAGCCGCGGGCGATGATGACCCAGGCCCCGCGCCATGCGTACTGCTTCACCACGGCCCCGTCCGGGGTGTGCGCGCCTGCTATCTGCACCTGGGCGCCGGTGTCGCGTGCGGGTGCCGGCATGCCGGTCTCGTCCCAGGGCACCTTCGGGCTCCTTCTGTGACTCTCCCCGAGGGGAGCACGTCCTGCGTTGCATGAAAAGTATGTCATGTATCTATGTTCAGGCAACGGTGCCCCTTAATATGCTGCGCATGGTCGGAGTGCCCGAGTCCCACAGCGGATGGACGTTCATCACCAGCCACGCGCGCGTACTGGCAGCCATTGCCGACAACCCGAACGTCCGCATCCGCGACATCGCCGCCCGCTGCCGTCTCACGGAACGCGCCGTCTCGCGGATCATTTCCGATCTGGAGCAGGACGGCTATCTCTCCCACACCCGGGACGGCCGCACGAACACCTACCGCATCGAACCGGACAAGGTGCTGCGCCACCCGGCCGAAGCCGGACTCTCCGTGGCTTCCCTGCTCTCCCTGCTCGTGCGGGACGAGACCGCCCGCGTCAGGAAGCCCGTCGCCGGGTAGCCGGCCGGTCCCGGAACCCCCGCCCCGGTCCCGGTGCGGGGACCGGGTGCTCGGTCGCAGTACGAAGCCCCTGCGTGACGTACGTCGGGCAGGGGCTTCGCTCGGCCGTGTCAGCAGCTCATGGCCCAGGTGTGGGAATCACCCTGGTCGTTCGCCGCGCCGTTGTGGCCGACCTCCTGGCCGGGGGCGAGACAGATCGTCATGTGTCCTCCCAGACTGGCACTGGAGTAGACCCGGACGTGGTCCTTGATGCCCGGCCCCGAGATCCCGTGGTTGGCCCAGGAGGAGTCCGTGTCCGCGATCCAGCTCTCCCACCAGTGGTCGTCACCGGACCAGTTGGCGCGCTGACCGGAGAAGTCGGCGTTCTGCCACACGCAGAACTCACCGCTCGGGCAGTCCGCGGCACCGGCCGTGCCGGCGGTGGTGAGCGCGCCGGTGAAGAAGAGGAAGACCGCCGCGAGGGCGGAGAACAGCCTGCTGTGCGTCATGACGGGACGGGACCTTTCCGGTGGGGGGTGGGGCGGCCGGCCAGTAGCCGTGCCGCGCGGTGCAGTGCGTGGTCGCGCAACCGCTCGTAGGTGGCGATGTCGTCACGGTGCGCGGCGCGGACGGCGGCGAGCCGGGCGGGCTCCAGCCGTGCCCTGAGGTCGCCGAGCCCGCTCTCTCGCGCACACCTGGTGTCGTCCTCTGGGCAGGCGGCCCGGCGTGCGAGCGCTGCCCGGTAGCGGGGGTCCTCCTTGAGCCGGGCCTGCGCCTCGGGGCGCAGCTGGTTGACGGTGACCTCGGCTCGGAACCAACGGGCCTGGTCGCCGTAGAGGTAGCGGTGCGCCTGCGCCAGGCAGCCGTCCGTGTGGGTGCGGACGGTGTGTCCGGTGGCAAGGGTGATCTCCAGTTCGGCCGGGGCCGTGCCGAAGAGCGCGTCCTCCCGCGACGCGGACGGCCCCGCGGCCTCACGGGCGGTCATGCACCGGTCCACCAGCACCTGCTGCGCTGACCTGATCAGGTCGTTGCGCGCCTGCTCCGATGTGGGCAGTTCAGTTTGCGGCGGCCCGGCACAGCCTCCGGCCAGCAGTACCGCGAGTACGGCGGCCACCGCCGTCCTGCCCGCACCCCGGGCCCAAGCAGCGCTCGTTTCCACGTCACTTGGAACGATCAAGAACGTGCGCAGACACGGCATGTGCGCGCACGGCTTCCCGGCCCGGCCCGGTGCGTCACCCGGTGTGCGATCGCCGGCGCGTCACATCCTGGCCGCAGAGGCCGGGTCACCCCTCCTCGACGTCAGGAGCGGCGGTGGAGGTGGGGGCAGCCCCAGCAAGAACTCGGCGGGTGGCCCCACAGACCGCCTGCGCGCGGCCGCGTTAGCTTCTGTGCCGAGGGCTGCAGCTTTCCCGTCCCTCCGTCCGCGCGGAACGGCGTCGCCTCCTAGACCAAGGCCCTTTCATGAACAGCCACTTGTCCCACCCTCGCCTCACCACCGCGCCAGGGTGGCGGGTCGGCGTGCTGACCGCGACGAGCGGAGCGCTGCTGGCCGCCTTCTTCGTGGTGCCGGGCACGCTGGCACACGACGGCGTCGACTCCGGGAACGTCGCGGCGTCCTTCCGCCGCGGCCTGGTCGCCTACTGGGATTCCGGCAGTCCGGACTTCCCCCGGCAACTGGACTCCACGGTCGAGTTCTGGTTCCGCTTCCACCTCGTCAAGGCCTCCCTGTCCGCCCTGCTCCTCGCAGCGGTCGTCGTGCTCGGCGTCCTCCTCGGGCGGCTGGCCCGGCAGCGGGCGGAAGAGCGGCCCGGCCGCCTCCTCCTCGTGCCGGCAGGCGCCCTGGTCGCGTTGCTCGGGCCGTTCGCCCTGGTCGCGCTGGTGGCCAACGTGCAAGGGGCGGTGGCCCCCTTCGCTTCCCTGCTCCCCATGCTGACCGGCGGCGACGCGCACTCCGACGGCGAACTGGCCCGCACCCTGGCCCAGATGCGGCAGCAGATCGCCGACCATCCCACCGAGGGGCACTCGCCCGCTCTCACCGCGATGACCGGCGACTTCGCCCTGTACCACGCGGTCCTGGCCGCCATGGCTGCCACGGTCGGACTCGCCCTGGCCGGCGTCGCCGCCGTCCTGTGGAGGCGGCACAGGGCGGTGCCCGACGCCCGGTCGAGACGCGCGACGAAGGCCGGCATCGCGGCCTCCGCCCTCTGCGCCGTCCTCACCCTCGTCATCGCCGTCGCGAACACCACCAGCGCCGCACACTCGTCCCAGGCCCTGGCCGCCTTCCTCGACGGGGGCTGGTAGGACACCGGCCGTCGGTGCGGAGTGTCACCCGGTCACGAAGGTCGTCACGCTCCGAGCGGGAAGCTGACCGGTGAGGGAGCCGTTCGTCACGGTGCTCCTGCCCTGGGACGCGAGGGTCCGGCCGGAGTCCGTCAGCCGGGACGACACACCGGACGAGGTGTCGTTCCGCAGGACGAACTGCTGACTCACGTGCGAGGTCTCCTTGTTGACGGCGACGACGACCAGCCGGGAGCCGATCCCCCGGTACGCCGAGACGTGGACGTTCGGCTGAGGGGTCGGGGTCGCCGCGATCCGTACCGGCCCGGGCCGGACGAACTTGGAGAAGTGCGCCATGGCGGCACCCCGCTTGCTGATCCGGCCGTCCTCCCGCATGGGGCCGTATCCGCGCCGGATGTACCACCACACGTAGGCCTGGAACTCGGCGTCCACCATGGCGCGGTGGAGGTGTTCGCCGACGTCGAGCGCCCGGGGCCACAGATCGGCCGAATCGCGGCTGTTCGAATCCGGCTCGGGGGTGCCCGCACCGGGAGCTGGAGCACCGTCCGGCGCAGGCCCGTCGAACATGGCGTGACCGATCTGCTGGTAGATCCGACGCCTCCCTGGTCTGCGAGGCCCCGACGCCGCGCTGAGCGGCCCGTAATCAACTCCCGCTCAGAGAATGCCGCGAACGGCAGTGTCCCCGCCCTGATCCCGGGCGGGGACGCCCTACCAGTCGCGCGGCGGGGTCAGTTGGCGTTCACCAGGTCGTGCGCCGGCACCTTGACCGTCCGCTTGCCCGGCTCGCCACCGAGCACGATCTTGCGGAGTGCACTGTTGTTGCCGAGGTCGGTTTCCTTCAGGCGCTTCTCGGGGTTGGCCAGCACCTGGATGTAGTAGGTGCCGTTGGGCACGCCGGTGATGTCGAACGACTGGCCCGGCAGGTCCTGGGTGTAGGTGTCACCGGATCCGACGTCCAGCACCTCGCGGACGGAGATCGAGTTCTCCTCGCCGCAGGCGGTGGCCAGGTCCGTGTTGTACGGGTGCCAGTTGGCGTTCTTCACGGTGTAGTCGATCGCGTCGGTGTTGGCCAGGCAGAACGCTTCCTTGCCGCTGCGCACGGCCTCCTTCTTGTCCGCCTTCAGCAGCCGGTAGCTGGCGAAGTCGGTGAAGTGCCAGTGCACGTGTCCCGGGCGCGGGTCCCACTCCATGGTGCCGGTGGGGGTGTAGCCGACCTGCTTGCCCTTGGCGTCGTAGAAGTACTGGAAGGCGTCCATCTTGGCCTTGCCGGGCTTGCGGAACCCGTCCACCACGAGCTGCGCCGGGCCGGCGTTCCAGACGTTGGCGCTGAACGCCAGGTAGTCCTTGCCCGGGATGTCCTTGTCGCCGTCGCTGATCGTGATGCCGTAGGCCGGCAGCGAGCGCAGGTCCGGCTTGGGGACGTCCGGGACGGAGGCCTTGCCGGTGGGGCGCTTCGACAGCGGCTTGAGAGCGGGCGCCTGACGCGAGCCGTCGGTCTGGCCGCCGGTGTCCCCGGCCTGCGGAGACTGCGCGGACATCTGCTTCTTCTTCAGCGCCCACGGCAGGGCCGGCGGCGCCGCCTTCAACGGACCGTGGCCCACGTTGTACGAGGGACCCGCGCCGCTCGTCACCGGCGCGGCGGCCTCGGCGGCGGTCGGGGCATGCCCCGGCCCGTGACCGGCGTGCGCGGACGGGGCCCGGTGACCGGCGCCGTGCCCGGCGTGCTCGGACGGCGCCTGGTGACCGGCACCGTGCCCGGCGTGCTCGGACGGCGCCTGGTGACCGGCACCGTGCCCGGCGTGCTCGCCGGCCTTCGCGGAGCGGGGCGCCGCGCCGACGGGGCCCTCTTCGTCCTCGCCGCTGCGTTCCACCACGGTCACCTTGACCGTGGCCGCCTTGTCGGCGATGCCGAACAGGTCGCGGTACTTCTTGGCGACACCGACCTTGGCCGTGTACGTACCGGCGGGCAGCTGCACCGGCTCCGTGTAGGAGCCCGCGTAGGTGTTGGCCGCCCAGCCCTTCTCGACGCCCCACACCGAGCCGAGGGTGAAGGGGTTGGTGGGGCAGCTCTCCGGATACTTGGAGGTGGAGGGCGCGTCGGGCCGCACTCGGCCGCTGGCGTTGTTCGGGCAGAAGCTCTCGCTGCGGGTGAGGACCTTCTTGCCGGCTTTGTCGGTGAGGGTGATCTCCGAGAAGCCGGGCAGCCCGGAGAAGTCCTTCACGGTGCCCTTGGGCAGCTTCTTCGCCTTGGGCTTGCCGCCCTCGTACACGGTCTGAGTGACGGTCACCGGGTCCTTGTAGGACTTCCGGGTCACCTTGAGCTCCAGCGGCGTCCCCTCGGCGATGAGGTAGGTGCCGAGGTCCAGGTACACGCCCGGCTCCTCCTTCCAGGAGGTGAGCGTCACCGAGTCGGTCGCCGCGACGATGCTCAGCTGGGGGCCCTTGGCGGCCTTCGCGGGGTCCTGCGCCGCGGCCACGATGCCGGCCGTGACGGCCGTCACGGCGACGGCCGTGGTGCCGGCGAGCAGCGTACGCCGCAGCCGAGCGGTGCGTCTTCTGGTCATGGTTGGCTCGTCCTCCGGTGCTGTGAGAAGGAAGCAGGCGGCACCACGCGTCCGCGGGATACGGGCCGGGGCCGTCAGGTGAGAGGCGTCTTGCTCCGCCCGCGCTGTGAGAGGAACGGACCGGTCGCGCGGTTGTCCGGAGGCGGAAAGGGCACGAAGTGTTGGCCGAATGCCGCCGTAGTGACGAGATCCGGTGCTGTCCGACCTGCCACCGTGCAAGGCCTCGAGACGGCCCACGCATCACCCGCATAGGGGCTGCACGCACACCCCGCCCCCGAACTATGTAGTCCCACCACATGTGCCACTGACGTGCGGATTCCTACCGTGTGCGCACACCCACCCGTCCCCACCGCACACGAGGAAGTGGCGCACATGGCCTCAGCAACCACCGCTCCCCCACCCCCGGGCAATCTCAAGCGCATCGTCGTCGCCAGCCTCATCGGCACCACCATCGAGTGGTACGACTTCTTCCTCTACGGATCCGCCGCGGCCCTCGTGTTCAACAAGCTGTTCTTCCCGGACTCCGACCCGCTCGTCGGCACCCTGCTTTCGTTCCTGACGTACGCGGTCGGGTTCGCCGCCCGGCCCCTGGGCGCGCTGGTGTTCGGGCACTACGGGGACCGGCTCGGGCGCAAGAAGCTGCTGGTGCTGAGTCTGCTGCTGATGGGCGGGGCGACCTTCGCGATCGGGCTGCTGCCGACGCACGCCTCCATCGGGACGGCGGCGCCGGTGCTGCTCACCGTGCTCCGGCTGGTCCAGGGATTCGCGCTGGGCGGCGAGTGGGGCGGTGCCGTCCTGCTGGTGTCGGAGCACGGCGATGCGCGGCGCCGCGGCTTCTGGGCGTCGTGGCCGCAGACCGGCGCACCGGCGGGGCAGCTCCTCGCCACCGGTGTGCTGTCCCTGCTCACGGCCCTGCTGTCGGATGCCGCGTTCGGCAGCTGGGGCTGGCGGGTGCCGTTCCTGCTCTCCGGGGTGCTGGTGATGGTCGGTTTGTGGATTCGTCTGTCCGTCGATGAATCGCCCGTCTTCAAGCAGGCGTTGGCGGCAGCCGAAGCCCGCAGGGCGGACGTGGCGGCGGACGCCGAGAAACTGCCGCTCGTCTCCGTGCTGCGACACCACTGGCGTGACGTCCTGGTGGCGATGGGGGCGCGGATGGCGGAGAACATCAGCTACTACGTGATCACCGCGTTCATCCTCGTCTACGCCACCACCTCGGCCGGCGTCTCCAAGCAGACCGCGCTGAACGCGGTGCTGATCGCCTCGGCCGTGCACTTCGCCGTCATCCCGGCGTGGGGCGCGCTGTCCGACCGGATCGGCCGGCGGCCCGTGTATCTGGTGGGCGCGGTCGGTGTCGGGCTGTGGATGTTCCCGTTCTTCTCGCTGATCGACACCGGGGGCTTCGGCAACCTGATCCTCGCCGTCACCGTCGGCCTGGTCCTGCACGGGGCGATGTACGCGCCCCAGGCCGCCTTCTTCTCCGAGATGTTCGCGACACGGATGCGCTACTCCGGCGCGTCGATCGGCGCCCAGTTCGCCTCGGTCGCGGCGGGCGCGCCCGCGCCGCTGATCGCCACCGCCCTGCTGTCCGACTACGGCAGCTCCACACCGATCGCCCTGTACGTGATCGCCGCCGCCGTGCTCACGGTCATCGCGGTGGCGGCGGCCAAGGAGACCCGCCACCGCGACCTGGCCGACGTCGCCGTTCCCGCCGGGCAGGAGGCGGGCCGGGCGGCGGCCGTGGAGGACGCCCGGACCGTCTGAGCCGCCAGGAATCCACGCCCGCGCCACGGCCGCCGGCCCCCGTACGTCCCGCGTACGGGGGTCAGTGCCGTGTCGGTGCCGACAACCGGTGCAGGCGCAGGGCGAGTTGGATCTCCAGGGCCCGGGCCGGGTTCTGCCAGTCGTCGCCGAGGAGGCGCCCGACGCGCTCCAGGCGCTGGGCGACGGTGTTCACATGGACGTGCAGTGCGTCCTTGGTGCGCACGGGGCTCATGCCGCAGGTGAAGTACGCGTCGAGGGTGCGCAGCAGTTCCGTGCCGCGTCGCCGGTCGTAGGCGACGACCTCTCCGATGGTGCGGTCGACGAAGCCCGGGATGTCCCGGTCACCGGCCAGGAGCAGTCCCAGGAACCCGAAGTCCTCGGCGGCCGCACCGTCCCCGCGGCGGCCGAGGACGCGCAGGGCTTCGAGACAGCGGCGGGCCTCCGCGTAGGCCGTGGCCACGGCCCCGGGGCGGGCGGCGAGATCCTCGGCGGGTGCGGAGGCGCCGACCGTGACCGTCGCGTGGACCGCCGTGCCCAGGTGCCGGGCCACGCGGCGGGCCAGATCGGTCGCGGAGCCGCCGGGGCCGAGCGGCAGCAGCAGGACGGTGCCCCCGTCGCGGGCCGCGGCAAGGCCGTGCCGGGTCGCGGCCAGGTGGGACGCCGCCGCTGCCAGACGTCTGCGGGCGTCCGCCTCCTGGTCGGCATCGGTGGGCTCGCCCTCCAGTCGCGCGGCCAGCACCACGTGGAGGGCGTCGAGGTCGGCGTGGAGCCGGGCCGCGCGCTCCCTCAGCAGGCGCGGGTCACGGGCCCGGGCGTCGAGCAGGTCGTCCAGCAGCTCACCGCGCACGCGCTGTTCGGCCTCGGCGGCGGATCTGCGGGCCAGGAGCAGCAGGGAGGTGACCATGGCCGCGCGCTCCAGCGTGCGCTGGTCGACGGGGTCGAGCCCCGGGTGCCCGTGCAGCACCAGTGCCCCGAGCAGTTCGCCACCGGCGGCGACGGCGGCGATCCAGTCGTCCTCGTGGAGCACGGCGTGGCCCTGCGCGCCGGACTTCTCCAGGGCCGCGGCGGGTGCGGCGGCGGCCTCGGCGAACTCGACGGTGCCGTCGAGGATCTCGGAGACGGCCGCGGCCACGTCGTGCACTCCGCCGCCGCGCAGGACGAGTTCGGCGAGCCGGTCGTGCACGTCGGAGGCGCGCTCGATGACGCCGCTGCGGTCCCGGATGATCTCGTTCGCCCGCTCCAGGCCCGCGAGCGCCGACCGGGTCTCGGCGAGCAGGTTGGCGGTGTCGATGGCGGCCGCGGCGAGAGCGGCGAACGATCCGAGCAGGGCGATCTGCTCCCGCTCGAAGACGCGGGCACGCCGGTCGGCGGCGAACAGCACGCCGATGACGTGGTGCCCGAGCGTCAGCGGCACACCGAGGATGGCCACCAGGCCCTCGTCCCGCACGCCCGCGTCGATGGTGAGGGTGTGCTGGAAGCGGTCGTCCTTGAAGTAGTCGTCGGTGACGTAGGGGCGGGCCGTCTGGGCGACCAGACCGCCGAGGCCCTCCCCCATGCCGAGCCGCAGCTGCTGGAACCGGGCCGCGACGGAGCCCTCGGTGACCCGCATGTAGGTGTCGCCGCGCTCCGTGTCGTTCAGGCTGAGGTAGGCGACGTCCGTGCCGAGCAGCGAGCGGGCGCGCTGGACGATCGCCTGGAGTACCGCGTCGAGGTCGCGCAGCCCGGCTAGGTCGTGGGCGGTCTCGAACAGTGCGGACAGCTCGGCCTCGCGCCGGCGTCGCCCCTCCAGCTCGGCGCGGACGCGCAGGGCGAGCGGCTTGGCCTGCCGGAGCAGGGCGATCCACTCCGCCGGGCGGCCTTCGGCCCGCGCGAGCAGTTCCGGCTGCTCGTAGGCGTCGGCCGATGCGCCCCTGGCCAGGAGCTCGAGGAACGGCACTTCGGCGGACTGCACGTGATCGCTGGACATGCTCACAGGATTCCCCAAGACCGGGCCGCCCCGTCAGCCCTGTGGACAACTCCCCGGGCCGACGGGAGCGGCCGCTCAGTGGGCGGTCCAGCCACCGTCGAGCACGAGCGAGGTGCCGGTCACGAAGGACGCCTGCGGGCTGCAGAGATACGCCACGGCCTCGGCGACCTCCTCCGGTTCGATGAGTCGTTTGACGGCGCTGTCCCGCAGCAGCACCTCGGACAGGACGCGTTCCTCGGGGATGCCGTGCGCCTGGGCCTGGTCGGCGAGCTGCTTCTCCACCAGTGGGGTGCGCACATAGGCGGGGTTCACACAGTTCGAGGTGACACCGTGGGGCGCGCCTTCGAGGGCGGTGGTCTTGGACAGTCCCTCCAGGCCGTGTTTGGCCGCCACGTAGGCCGACTTGTAGGCCGAGGCGCGCAGCCCGTGCACGGAGGACACGTTCACCACGCGGCCCCACCCCTGCCCGTACATGTGGGGCAGGGCCCCGCGGATGAGCCGGAACGGTGCCTCCAGCATCACGGTGAGCACCGTGTGGAAGGCCTCGGGCGGGAACTCCTCGATGGGGCGGACCAATTGGATCCCGGCGTTGTTGACGAGGACGTCGGTGCCCGCGGCGGCGAGCTCGGCAGCGTCCAGGTCGGTGAGGTCGAGGACGTGCGGCTCCACCGTTCCGGCGAGGCCGTGGCCCTGGCCCGCCAGCGCCTCCAGGCCTGCCCCGTCCCGGTCGACGGCTCTCACCTTGGCCCCGGCCGCCGCGAGCCGCAGCGTGCAGGCACGGCCGATGCCACCGGCGGCGCCGGTGACGAGCGCGGTGCGCCCGCCCAGGTCGAGCGGGGCGGCGTCGGGGACGGGGAGGGCACGGTGCGCGGTCATGGTTCGACCCTAGGCAGCGCCCGCGCCCCACCCCATGTGGTCACGCCCCATAGTTCAGCCGGAGGCAGTGGGGTCGAACCATGTGGGGGCACCCGACAGGGCCTGTTTGATCCGGTGCAGGCCGAACTCGTTCAGTTCGGGCAGCGCGTCGATGTCGAACCACGCCACGTCCAGCGACTCGTCGTCGTTGACCCGGGCCTCGCCGCCTACGGCCCGGCAGCGGAAGGTGATGTCCATGTACTGGCAGACGTCGCCGTTCTCGTAGGTGACGGGGGCCAGGGCCTGGACGACGACGACCCGTTCGGCGACGCAGCGTACGGCCGTCTCCTCGTAGACCTCGCGCACCGCGCAGGCGGCGGGCTGCTCCCCCGGCTCCGGGATGCCGCCGAGCACGGACCACTTGCCGGTGTCGGCCCGGCGGTTGAGCAGCACTCTCCCCTCGTCGTCGAAGACGAGGGCGGTGACGCCGGGGAGCCAGAGCAACTGCTGACCGGCCGAGGCGCGGAGGGTGCGGATGAAGTCGGGAGTAGCCATGCCGTCGACCCTAACGGGCCGCTCACAGGCGCCCCGGTGCGCTTCAAACGGCGTGCGACGGGCGTACGGCTACACGTCACCGGCGCGTCGCCCGCGCAGCCCGGCGCCGACGGCCCACCCGAGTCCGCCGGCCGCGACCAGGACGAGGGCGATCTCCGGCAGGGTGCCGAGCCGGGTGGCGGGGGTCCGGGACGACCGCAGCGGCACCTTCTGCACCAGGGAATCGGCCACGAACATGCCGGTCTTCTGTGTGATCCTGCCGTCCGGCATGATGATCGCGCTGACACCGCTGGTCACGGGCACCGTCACGGTCCGGCTGTGCTCGACCGCGCGGACCCGGGACATGGCGAGCTGCTGGTAGGTCATCTCGCTGCGGTCGAAGGTGGCGTTGTTGCTGGGCACGGAGATCATCTGGGCGCCGTCGGTGACCTCGGAGCGCACGGTCCAGTCGAAGGCCGCCTCGTAGCAGGTGACGAGGCCGACCTTGGCGCCGTCCATGGTGAACACGCCCGGCTCGGTGCCCCGGCTGAAGTCCTGGCGGACCATCGCCGTCCAGTTCTTGTTGACGGCGCCGATGAGCGAGCGCAGCGGCAGGTACTCGCCGAAGGGCTGGATCTGGCGCTTGTCGTAGGTGTTCACGGGTCCCTCGGCCGGGTCCCAGAGGATCTGCTCGTTGTACAGCTTGCCGTCCCGCTCGACGACGCCGCCGACCGAGACCGGCACGCCGATGGACTTGGCGGCCGCGTCGATGACGGCCCGGGCGTCGGGGTTGGCGAAGGGGTCGATGTCGGAGGAGTTCTCCGGCCAGAGCACGAAGTCCGGCCGTGCGACCTTTCCTGCCTTCACCTCGGCGGCCAGCCGTTCGGTCTCGCGCGCGTGGTGGTCGAGTACGGCCCGCCGCTGGGAGTTGAAGTCGAGGCCGGCGCGCGGCACGTTGCCCTGGATCACGGCGACGGTGGCGGTGCCGTCCTCGGCCGTGTCACTGACGAGCGGCCGGGCCGCGACGGCGCCCACCACGGGGACGGCCAGGCTCAGCAGGCCCACGGCCGCCGCGCCGCGCCGCACCGCACCGGTCCTCCGCCAGCGCACGGCCAGCCGGACCACTTCGTACAGCCCGAAGCCGCACAGGACGACCGCGAAGCCCAGCACGGGGGTGCCGCCCACCGCGGCGAGCGGCAGGAACACGCCGTCGGCCTGGCCGAAGGCGATCTTCCCCCAAGGGAAGCCGTTGAAGGGCGCACGCGCGCGTGCCGCCTCGCCGGCGATCCACACGGCCGCGGCCCACACCGGCCAGCCGGGCAGCTTCGAGACGGCCGCGATCCCGGCGCCGGCCGCGGCGACGAAGAGGGCCTCGATCGCCACCAGGGCGAGCCAGGGGCCCGGCCCCACCTCCACTCCGGTCCACACCAGCAGCGGCAGCAGGAAGCCGAGGCCGAAGAGGTAGCCGAGGCCCAGTGCCGCCTTCCAGCCGCGGCCGCGCAGCACCCAGCCGAGGACGCCGAAGGCCGGCAGGGCCAGCCACCACAGCGTGCGGGGCGGGAAGGAGACGTAGAGGAGCAGGCCGGAGAGCGCGGCTGAGGCGGCCGGGACGAGGCGCACGAGCCGCCGGGCCCACGGTCGCGCCCCGGGCGCGGTCCGCGGCTCCAGCTGGTCCGACTCGCCGACGGAGGTTGCGGTGACGGTCACTCCCGGAGTCTAAGGCGCGTGACCTGGGAGCCGACAGCGCGGTACGCGCGGCGGACTTCCTGTTCAGTCCGTCACGACACATCCCAAAACCGTCCACCAGCCGTTACGGTGTGCCAAGCCTCGCTCGTACGGCCCGTGACGGCCGGTGCGACCGGGGTCTTCACGAGTCGGGGGCGACGGTGCGCCGGGGGGCGGGCGGGGTGGGTTCCAGCGGGATGACGTCCGCGTCCGGGCCGGACGCGGACGGTGACAGACGAATCGTTTCTGACGCGGCGGGCATCGTGGTGCTGGGGGCCTGTGCCGCCTGGTCCCTGATCACGGCGGCCGTGCACGACGGCAGGCCCGAGGGGGTGCTCCTGGCGGTGCTGGCCGTGGCAGCCGGGTACGCCGCCGGACGGATCAGCGGGGCGCTGCTCCCGGTCGGTGCGCCCTTGGCCGGGGCGCTGGCCGGCATGGCGCTGACGGCGGCCGTTCCCCATCTCGCGCCGGGCCCGCAGATCGCGGCGCCCCTGGGGCACGCGGGGGCAACCGCCGCCGTACTGACCCTGTCGGCCGGTGCCGCGTGCTGCGCGGCCTGGGCCTCGCCGGTACCGGCCGTTCGGATCACCCTGCGGCTGCTGGCCGCCGGGACCGTGGTGCTGGCCGTCGTGCTCGGCTCCACCAGCGGCTCGGTGACCTGTCTCGCGGTGCTGCTGTGCTCGCTGGCCGTCGGCCGTACGCGGCAACGGGGCGCCGGGATGGCCACGCTGGCCGCGGTGGCCGTCCTGGTGACCGCCCTGGTCTGGGCGATTGCCGCGCGGGCCGTACCGGGCGGCTTCGTGGCGGCCGCGGAGGGGCGGCTGACACCGCACCGCGTAAGTCTGTGGCGGGACGCGTGGCATCTGCTGGGGGACGACGCCCTGGCCGGGGCCGGCCCGGGCCGCTTCGGGGAACTGAGCACGGCGTCCGCGCAGTCCCTGCTGTCCGACGACAAGCCGCACTCTGCGCCCCTGCAACAGGCCGCGGAGCAGGGGATCGTCGGGGCGGCCCTGCTCGCGGCGGTGTTCGGCTGGGTGCTGTACGCCCTGTGGCGCGGCCCGCGCCCGACCCCGGTGGCACTCACCGCGGGCGCCGCCCTGACGGCGCTCGCCGCGATCGCCGCCCTCGGTAACGCGCTGAGCTTCACGGCGGTGTCCGTCGGTGCGGGCCTGCTGGCGGGCATGGCCACGGCGCGGCCCCTCGCCGACGAGTCGTCGAGCCGTACGGCGGGAGTCCCGGCGCGCGGAGCGGGACGCACCCCCGCGCGATGACGGGCGGACACCCGGCGCCCGGCGCCGCGGGCCGCTGATCACAACCGTGACGCCTTCCCGGCGCCCCTGCGGCCCGGCGGTCCGGCGCCCCTGCGGCCCGGCGGTCCGGTGGCTCAGTGCGCGGGAGCGCCCGGCTTGCTGGGCCGCAGCCGTGCCTCGATCACCCGTACGGCCGCCTCCGCGTCGTCGACGGTGATCGTGAAGGTGTGCCCGTCCCACAGCTCCAGCTCGACGCCCTCACCGCGTCGTACGACCACCGCGGTGCCCTTCTCGGGCCGCCACCGGTAACCCCAGCCGCCCCAGTGGCGGGGGGTGACGTGGGAGATGTACGTGGCACCGACCACGCTGGAGAGCGGGATACGGCGACGGGGGACGCCGATGTGGCCGCAGCGCACCTCGAGGTGTTCCTGGTCGACCCGCAGGGCGACGTGCACGAAGGCGAGCGTTCCGAAGAGGACCAGCAGCCCGGCGGCGATGCACCCGACGACGGCCATCACCAGCGGGGCGACGCCGGACGTCCACGCCGAGTCGACGGCCAGCTCGATGCCGAGTGCCATGCAGGCGGCGCCCACGAGCGCCAGCAGCCACTGCACCCGGTTGGTGGCCCGGCCGGTCCAGACGTCCGGGTGCGGGTGCGGGGCGTTCTCGCCGTGGCGGTGGTCCCTCATGCCTTTGAGGGTACTCAGATTTCGCTCCGCTGGTACCTCGTGGCGGAGCGTGACTGCGCCGGGTGGACGCCGTGCCGCACGGGTCGGCCGGCGACCGCGGCTCCGGTCAGCGGGCGGGCGTGACCGCCTGCAGCAGGCGCCCTTCCGCGTACGCCAGCGCCGGGGCGGGCAGGGCGCCCTCGCGTCCGCTGAGCAGCACGGTGAGCGTGCCGTGCGGGGCGGCACCCGGCGCGGGCTGCAGGCCGAGGCGGCGCAGGGCCTGGGCGGCCACGGCCCCGGCGGAGCCGTGCAGCACGAGAGGCGGGCGGCCCGGGCGCTGGACGGCGGCCCGGATGCGCTCGGCCACCAGCTCGTAGTGGGTGCAGCCGAGGACGACGGTGGTCACCTCGGCCGGGGTGAGGGCGGCGGCCGCGGACACGGCCGCGTCGATCGCCTCCTCGTCCGCGTGCTCCACCGCCTCGGCGAGGCCCCAGCAGGGCACCTCGGTGACGGGCACACCACCGGCGAAGTCCTTGATCAGGTTCTGCTGGTACGGGCTGCCCGTGGTGGCCGGGGTGGCCCAGATGGCGAGGTGCCCGCCACCGGCCGCGGCCGGCTTGATGGCCGGAACGGTGCCGATGACCGGCAGCTCCGGCTCGAGCCGGGCGCGCAGGGCGCTGAGCGCGTGCACGGTCGCGGTGTTGCAGCCGACGATCAGGGCCTCGGGACCGCGCGCTGCGGCGGCCTCGGCGACGGCCAGGGCGCGCTCGGTCAGGTCCTCGGGCGTGCGCGGCCCCCAGGGCATGCCGTCGGGGTCCAGGGAGAGCACGAGATCGGCGTCGGGGCGCAGCCGCCGTACCGCGGCGGTGGCCGCCAGCAGACCGATTCCGGAGTCCATCAGCGCGATCTTCACCCGATCACGATAGACGATGAGCGGTACCGGACAGGGCCGGTGGGGCAGACTGCGGCCGTGAGCGCCGTTGTGTGGACCGCCGCCGGATCACTCCTCGCCTGGTTGTGGCTGCTGCTCGGCCAGGGCTTCTTCTGGCGCACCGATGTGCGCCTGCCGTCGCGTGCGGAGCCGGACGTGTGGCCGTCGGTGTGTGTCGTCGTCCCCGCCCGCGACGAGGCGGCCGTGCTGCCCGCCGCGCTGCCGTCGTTGCTCTCGCAGGACTATCCGGGGCGGGCGGAGATCTTCCTCGTCGACGACGGCAGCGCGGACGGCACCGGAGAGCTGGCGCGTGAGCTGGCCCGCCGGCACGGCGGGCTGCCGCTGACGGTGGGCTCGCCGGGCGAGCCGCCGGCGGGCTGGACCGGCAAGTTGTGGGCGGTGCGCCACGGCATCGGGCTGGCAGGCGCGCGTGATCCCGAGTACCTCCTGCTGACGGACGCCGACATCGCGCACGCTCCGGACAGTCTGCGGGAGCTGGTGGCGGCGGCCCGTTCCGGTGGGTTCGACGTCGTCTCGCAGATGGCCCGGCTCCGGGTGGAGAGCGTGTGGGAACGGCTCGTGGTGCCGGCGTTCGTCTATTTCTTCGCACAGCTCTACCCCTTCCGCCGGATCGCCGCGACGGGCCGGACCGCGGCCGCCGCCGGGGGCTGCGTCCTGCTGCGGGCGGGCACCGCGGAGCGGACACGGATCCCGGACGCGATCCGGCACGCCGTGATCGACGACGTGGCGCTCGCTCGGGCCGTCAAGCGCGGCGGCGGCCGCGTCTGGCTCGGGCTCGCCGAGCGGGTGGACAGCGTGCGTCCGTATCCGCGGCTGCACGACCTGTGGCGCATGGTCTCGCGCAGCGCGTACGCCCAGCTGCGGCACGACCCGCTGCTGCTGGCCGGGACGGTCGCCGGGCTGGCGCTGGTGTATCTGGTGCCGCCGGCGGCGGTCCTGGCCGGTCTCGTCGCCGGCGGTACGGCGGCGCCGGTCCTCGGCGGTCTCGCGTGGCTGGTCATGACGGGGACGTACGTCCCGATGCTCCGCTACTACCGTCAGCCGCTGTGGCTCGCCCCCCTGCTGCCGTTCACGGCGTTCCTCTATCTCCTCATGACCGTCGACTCGGCGGTGCAGCACTACCGGGGACGGGGCGCGGCCTGGAAGGGCCGCACCTACGCGCGCCCGGACGCCGTGCCCGAGGAGGGGTGACGGCCCGCCGCGGGGGTCACTTGCGGCCGGGGGTCCAGTTCATGCCCCACCCGTAGGCGTGGTCGACGGTCCGCTGCGGGCTCACCCCGCGCTCGGGCACCAGGTAGCGCGCCTCCCGCTGGACGACCAGGTCACCGCCGGTGTTGGTGATCAGGGCGAGCGCGCACACGAGTGAGGGGACCGTGCACTCGTCGAGGGAGAACTCGATCGGCGCCCCGTGCTCGGGCCGGAGCGTGACCGAGGCGTGCAGTTCGGCGAAGGAACGGGCGCCTTCGTAGATGGTGACGAAGACGAGGATGCGCCGGAAGGCGTCCTTGTGGTCCAGGTTGACGGTGAGGTTCTCACCCGTGGACACGGCCCCGGTGCGGTCGTCGCCGTCGAGGTGGATGTAGGGCGGGCGGTGCAGCGCTCCGAAGCTGTTGCCGAGGGCCTGTACGACGCCCTTGCTGCCGTCGTCGAGTTCGTAGAGCGCGCACAGGTCGAGGTCGAGGTCGGAGTGCATCGCCGTCGGGCGGCCGAACTTGCTGCTCCAGCCCGAGAACTGCTTGCGCACCTCCCAGTTGAGGTTGACGTGCAGCGCTCCGGAGGTGCCGCCCTGCTTGGTGAGGGAGACGGAAGGGGCCGCCTTGGTGAGCGTCACCTTGGTGAGGCGCACGGGCGCGGGAGGCGCGGCGGGCGGGGGCGCAGCGGTGGGCCGCGCCGTCGGAGGGGACGGGTACGCGGCGGGCGGCGTGGCCGCGGGAGGCGCGGGCGCCACGGCCGGTGCGGGTGCCGGTGCCGGTGCCGCGTGCTGCGGCTCGTCCACCGTGATGCCGTAGTCGGTGGCGAGCCCTTCGAGTCCGCTGCTGTAGCCCTGGCCGACGGCACGGAACTTCCAGGCGCCCTGGCGACGGTAGAACTCGCCCAGCACGAAAGCGGTTTCGGTGGTGGCACCGGGGTTGTCGAAGCGGGCCACCGGGTTGCCCCGGTCGGCGTCCCGGACCTCGATGTACAGACCGGGGACCTGCCCGAAGGCGCCGCCGTCGGCGGAGGCTGCGAGGACGACCGTCTCGATCGCGGGCTCCACGCGCGCGAGATCGACGAGGAGCGTGTCCGTCACCCGCCCGTCGGTGGTGCGCTTGCCCTCGTGCCGGATCGCCCCGGAGGCGTGCCGGGGCTGGTTGTAGAAGACGAAGTCCGCGTCCGAGCGGACCTTGCCACCCGCCAGCAGCAAAGCGGACGCGTCGGCGTCGGGCACGCCCGCCCCGGCCCGCCACCCCAATTCCACCCGCAGCGCGGCGGTCGGCACCGGAGTATTTGAACCTTTCAGCATTTGCATGTCCGCCCCCATTGCGTGGCACCGCACCAGGCCCGTCCCGGCCGTCCGTCGAGTTCCGTGCGCACAACCTATTCCCAGCCGCGGCGAAGTCCCATGCGTGAGCACCCGGAAGAGCCGTCGGCCAACCGCTGGTAACCCGCCCGGAACTCGGCCTATACACGATCAGGACCCCGTTGCGCGCCCCTTTTTGGCGAGTTCGCTCGCATTGGGGGTCCCGGGTCACCGTGGACACGGAAAACAACCCTCTTATCGGTCTCCCCAATCAGCACATCGTTGGCTTAACTTATGTGCCATGACCTCCCCCCGCTCCACCTATGGCGGCGGCTACTACTCCGCCTCCTTCCCGGACACCCCGATCTACGACAGGCTCGTCGCCGAGCGGGGCACCCCGCAGATCGCGCCGATCCGGGTCCCCGCCCAGTACGACATGCCGGGCAGCAGCCTGCCCGCGCTCCCGTCGGCCCTGCCCGCTCTTCCGGCAGCCCCCTCCCAGCCCGTCTACGGCTATCCGCAGGCGCAGCAGCCCTCCCCGCTGCAGCAGGCGCCCGCGGCGTACATCCCGCAGCAGGCCACCGGTCCGCGCGGCTACCCCGGGCCGCAGCAACAGCCGCGCCCGGCGGCCCCCGCGGGCTACGAGGCGATGCGCCCCGCGGCTCCCCGGCCGGCCCCGGCTCCCTACCAGGACCCGTACAACAGCCAGCAGTACCGCGGTTACTGAGCCGCCCTCCAGGGGGTCGTCGGCGCCGGCTGGCACGATGGCCCCATGGGGAACGCTCACCTGCACTCGATCCACGTCCATCCGCTCAAGGCGGTCGGGGGCCTGGCGCCCCGGGAAGCCGTCGTGGAGCCCTGGGGGCTGGCCGGAGACCGGCGCTGGGTGCTGATCGACCACGGGGGAAAGGTCGTCACCCAGCGCCGTCATCCGCGACTCACGCGCGCCGCCGCCGGGCTTCTGCCCGGTGGTGGCGTCCGGCTGTCCGCGCCCGGCATGCCGGCGTTGTCGGTGCCCGTTCCCCAGCGCGCCGCCTCGCTGCCGGTGGAGATCTTCCGCGACAAGGTCGAGGCGGTCCCCGCCGAGGGCGACGCCGCGCACGACTGGTGCAGTTCCTACCTGGGCGTCGGCACCCGCCTGGTGTACCTGGACGAACCGGCCACGCGCCGCCCCCTCGACCCGGAGTACGCGCACGCCGGCGAGACCGTCTCCTTCGCCGACGCCTTCCCGCTGCTGCTCACCACCACGGCCTCGCTCGACGCCCTCAACTCCCTGATCGCACAAGGTGAGTACGCCGTCGAGGGCCCGCTGCCCATGAACCGCTTCCGGCCGAGCGTGGTCGTGGCCGGCACCCCCGCGTGGGCCGAGGACGACTGGTCCCGCATCGCCATCGGGGGCGTGGTGTTCCGTGTCGCCGGGCCGTGCGGCCGGTGCGTGGTGACCACCACCGACCAGGGCACCGGCGAGCGGGGCCACGAGCCCCTGTTCACTCTGGGACGGCACCGGCGGCTCGACGGCAAGCTGATCTTCGGACAGAACCTGGTACCGCTGTCGGGCGGCACGATCCGGCTCGGCGACCCGGTCAGGATCCTCGAGTAGCACTTCGAGCGGAGCGGGAACCGTGCCGCCGGGCCGGGCGTTGAGCTTGTGTGAGAAATTCATGAGAGGCCCTGGGGAGAGGTGATGTCGCTCTCTCTTCGACGGGTCCGTGCGTGTACGGCTCCGCCGGGGAGTATCACGGAGCGGGAAGGGGGTGCAGGCGGTGCGAGCGATCAGCGGACTCTGGCGCTGGCGGCGCAATCCGCTCTGCCGCGCGACCGACCTGGCCGAGGCCTGGGTGGCACTGGCCGCCCTGCTGCTCATCCTGCTGGCGGCGCCGGTCGTCGGCTCGCTCGTCGGGGGATCGACTCAGAACGCGCTGCAGCGCTCCGCGCGGGCCCAGCACGAGGCGCGGCATCTGGTGACCGCAACCGTGGTCCGCAAGCTGGACCGCTCCCCGCTGGACGCCGACCCGGAGACCTCCTCGGGCCGGGATCTGCGCACCCGCGTCCTCGCGGACTGGACCGCGCCGGACGGCACGGTGCACCGGGGACCGGTGCTGACGAGCCTCAAGGACCCGCAACAGGGCGATGCGTTCCGGATATGGACCGACCGGCACGGCCGGCTGGTTCCCCGGCCGCTCGACTCCGCGACCGCCTCCACGCACGCGGTCCTCGCCGGCTTCGGCGCGGCCCTGGCGGCGGGCGGTCTGATAGAGGGCGGCCGACGGCTGATCGTCTGGCGCATGGTCCGCCGCCGGTACGCCCATTGGGACCAGGCATGGGACAGGGCGGGCCCGGACTGGGGCAGGACGGGCGCCGGCAGCTGACGGCCTTCCGGCTCTGGTCAACCCACCAGCCGTGCGCACGCTACGGTGGTCCGGCCGAACCGTTCGGCAACAACCCGCGCGCGAGCGAGCCTCGAGGACGCGCCGGTGTCGATGCCGCGTGCGCGCCCAGGCCCCGAGGTCCGGGCCCGGCCGCGGTCGCGACCCCGGCCGGAGCGCCCCGAAGGCGGACGAGCCGTCAGTACGACCGAGGTGGGGGCACAGCTACACCATGGCACAGGGCACGGTCCAGGTGACGCACACCGGCACGTCGCGGTGGCGGCGCCGCACGGGTGAGTACGCATCGCTCGCCGCCGCCCTGGAGGCCGCGGCCGACGGCGACGTCCTCACCGTCGCGCCCGGCACCTACCGGGAGAACCTCGTCCTGCAGCGCGCGGTGACCCTGCGCGGCCCCGACGGCTCTCCGGGCTCGGTGCGGATCGCGCCCGTGGACGGCGTGCCGCTGACCGTGCGCGCCTCGGCGGTGGTGCAGGACCTGCATGTGGAGGGCCAGGACGCGGCCGCACCGGCCGTACTCGTGGAGGAGGGCACCCCGGAGCTGCGGGACGTGCGGGTCGTGACGCGGTCGGCGGCCGGTATCGAGGTGCGCGGCAGCGCCCGGCCCACGGTGCGGCGTTGCGCGGTCGACAATCCGGCGGGCATCGGCATCGCCGTACTCGACGGCGCGGGCGGAGTGTTCGAGGAGTGCGAGGTCGTCGCGGCCGGTCAGGCGGGGGTGGCGGTGCGCGGCGGGGCCCACCCGCGTCTGGAGCGCTGCCGGGTGCACCACACCGCGGGCTCGGGCCTGTCGGCGACCGGGGAGAGCTCGGCGCTGGAAGCCGTGGGCTGCGAGGTGTACGAAGTCCGGGGCAGCGGTGTGCAGATCACCGGCCGGGCCACCGCCCACCTCACCGACTGCGATGTGCACCGCACGACGTCCGACGGCGTCACCCTCGACACGGACGCGGTGCTGACCCTCGCCGACTGCCGCATCCACGACATCCCTGAGAACGCGGTCGACCTGCGCTCCCGTTCCGTTCTCACGCTGACCCGCACCACCGTGCGGCAGTTCGGGCGCAACGGCCTGTCGGTGTGGGACCCGGGCACGCGGGTGGACGCCAACCAGTGCGAGATCTTCGACAGCACGGGCGACTACCCCGCGGTGTGGGTCAGCGACGGCGCCACCGCCGTACTGGACTCCTGCCGGGTGCACGACGTGCCGGACGCGCTGTTCGTCCTCGACCGCGGCTCGCGCGCGGACGTCGTCGACACCGACCTGTCGCAGGTGCGCAACACGGCCGTGTCGGTGAGCGACGGGGCGACGGCGCAGCTCGACGACTGCCGGATCCGCGACGCGGCGACGGGCGCCTGGTTCCGTGACCACGGCAGCGGCGGCACGCTCAGCGGCTGCACCGTGGACGGCACCCAGACCGGCGTGATCGTCACCAAGGGCGCCGACCCCACCGTGGAGCGCTGCACGATCGACTCCCCCGCCGAGGCCGGTGTCTACGTCTCGGCCGGCGGCCGGGGAAGTTTCCTGAACTGCCGGGTGACGGGCAGCGGCGGCTACGGCTTCCACGTCATCGACGGCAGCCGGACGACACTGCGCAAGTGCCGCACGGAGCGGTGCGCGCGCGGCGGTTACGAGTTCGCGGACAGCGGCGCCGATGCGACGTCCGGGGCGGGTCCGCTCGTCGAGGACTGCACGAGCGACGAGAGCGCGGGGCTGCGGGCGCCGACGGCGCGGGAGACGGCCGTGCAGACGGTGAGCCACTCGGTGGGCCTGCTGGGCGCGGTCCCGGGACAGCGCACGGAACCGGAGCCCCCGGCACCGGTCGCCGAGCCCGAGTCAGCGGCCCGCTCCTCCAAGGACGTCCTCGGTGAACTGGACGCGCTGGTGGGCCTGGAGAGCGTCAAGCGCGAGGTGCGCGCCCTCACCGACATGATCGAGGTCGGCCGGCGCCGTCAGCAGGCCGGCCTGAAGGCCGCCTCGGTCAAGCGGCACCTGGTCTTCACCGGCTCCCCCGGCACCGGCAAGACGACGGTGGCGCGGCTGTACGGCGAGATCCTCGCCTCTCTCGGCGTGCTGGAGAAGGGCCACCTGGTCGAGGTGTCCCGGGTGGACCTGGTCGGTGAGCACATCGGCTCGACGGCGATCCGCACCCAGGAGGCGTTCGAGAAGGCGCGTGGGGGCGTGCTGTTCATCGACGAGGCGTACGCGCTCTCTCCGGAGGACGCGGGCCGCGACTTCGGCAAGGAGGCCATCGACACGCTGGTGAAGCTGATGGAGGACCACCGGGACGCGGTCGTGGTGATCGTCGCGGGCTACACGGCCGAGATGGAGCGCTTCCTCTCCGTCAACCCGGGCGTGGCGTCCCGCTTCTCACGGACCATCACCTTCAGCGACTACGGCCCCGAGGACCTGCTGCGGATCGTGGAGCAGCAGGCGGAGGAGCACGAGTACCGGCTCGCTCCGGGCACGCCGGAGGCGCTGCGGAAGTACTTCACCGTGCTCCCGAAGGGCCCGGCGTTCGGCAACGGCCGCACCGCGCGGCAGACGTTCGAGGCCATGGTCGAGCGGCACGCGAGCCGGGTCGCCCAGCTCCCGGAGCCGAGCAAGGACGACCTGTCACTGCTCTACGCCGAGGATCTGCCCGAGGTGCTCTGAGGAGCCGCCCGCCTACGCGGCCGGCGGCTCGGGCTCGTGCCGTGGCGAAGGCACGTCCGCCGCCTCCGGTCCCTGCGAAGTCCCCCCTCCGGGGACATCCGGGGCCGTCGGCCGCAGTCGGGCCAGCAGGGTGCGGCGTTCCTCCGCGAAGACCGGGTCGGCCTGGTAGTCGGAATGGCCGAGGATCGGCGCCGGCAGCGGCAGGAGCGCGGTGCGCCCGTAGGCGAGGGGGTCCGTCAGAGGGGCGTGGTCGACCTGCGCGCCCGGCAGCCGCATCGGGCCGCCGATGGGGTCGGTGCGCCGGTACAGATTGCGCCAGCAGTCGACGTCCCGGTGCAGGGAGCTGAGCGCCGCGGGCCCGAAGTGCGCCGGGAACCAGCGGCCGTAGAGGCGCTCCAGCGGGGATCCGTAGGTCAGAAGCGCGACGCGTTTACGCGCGGAGGGGGCGAGTTGCCAGGCCGCGGCGGCGGCGAGCACGCTGCCCTGCGAGTGCCCGGAAATGACCAGCCGTCCGCCGGTGGTCCCGGTCCAGGTCGCCATCCGCCAGGTCAGGTCCGGCACCGCGCGCTCGGCGTAGCAGGGCGGGGCGAAGGGGTGGGAGGCGCGTGGCCAGAACGTGCCGACGTCCCACAGGATGCCGATCGTGCGGCGGGCCGCGGCGTCCTTGTAGGCGCGCCGGCCCCAGGTGACGAAGAGTATGAAGCCGAGGCCGATCAGCCAGGAGCCGAGGGCCTGGGCGGTCTCGGCAGCGCCGTGGACGACGGGGTGGGTGCCCTGCGCGGCCTCGCCGGGGGTCTCGTCGGTGGCGAGGGCGCCCACGAGGGCCGCGGCGCCGAGCAGCAGGGTGACACCGGAGGTGACGGCGACGACGCGGGGTCCGCGGTCGGTGAGCGAGGCCATCGCACGGGTGTAGGCGATGCGGCGGGTCCGGGCGCGGTCCTGGGCCTCCTCCGGGTAGTCGCGTGCCACCTCGACGCGCTCGGCGCGGGCGAGCTGCCAGGCGCGGTGGGCCAGCCAGCCGATCAGCCCCAGCAGCACCACCAGCAGCGGCGGGATCACCGACGCCTGCCAGGTCAGCAGCACCGGCGGGCCCTGGATCGACGTCCCGGTGCCGTCCAGCCAGTCGGCCACACGCTGGGAGACGCCGCCGGACATCACCCCGCCGAGCGCGCAGGCCAGCATCGCCACCGCGGGTCCGCCCAGGCCCCGCAGCACCGCCCGCCGGTCGGGGTCGGTGCGGTGCAGGACCAGGGCGACGACCCCGAGGACGATGACCAGCAGGCCCTGGACCAGGGCGATCCCGCCGAAGGTGGTGTCACCCGGCAGCCGGCCCTGCGACCTCCATCCGGGGCGCTCCCACCCGGCGTACACGACCGCGAGAGCGAGCAGGACGAGCGCGGCGAGCGGCAGGCGCCGTACGAAGCGCTCGTCGAGTGTGCGGTCCAGCCGTCTCTCGCTGCGGCCACGGCGGCACACCACCCACACGACGGCGGCCGCGCAGGCCGCGAGGGCTGCTTCCAGGACCAGTCCCAGGGTGTCGAGTACGGCGGGGCCACCGGGGCGGCGGTCGTGGCGGGCGGCGGCACTGCCTACGGCGGCGGCGACCGTGATCAGGCCGGCGGCGGTGTGCGCGGCGCGCAGCCTGGCCACGAGCCGGCGCCCGTACCAGAACCCGGGCCGGCCGAGGGCGGTCGGGCCGCCGCCGCCCTCGGGCTCCGGCGCCCGTTCGATGGGCTGCTGGGACTCGTAGTCGCTCCACGTGCGCCGGGACAGGTACCACAGCAGGACGGTCAGGGCGGTGGGGACGACGGCGGCGAGGGCGAGCCGGCGGCCGGGGGCACTCCACCAGCCGCCGTCCGAGACGGTGGGTGAGAGGAAGCCCAGCCAGGAGTGGCGGTCGGCGCACGGGGCCGTGCCCGCGCACTGCCAGGCCGCGAGGTCGAGGGCGACTTCGCAGGCGGCCGCGACGAGCAGCACTGTCAGGGTGAGTCCCGCGAGCCGCACCAGGAGGCCGTACAGGCGCACGGTGCGGCGGCGGCCGTGGGCGGTGGGGCGCATCCAGTGGGCGAGGTTGACGACCATGAACGGCAGCAGCAACAGCCACAGGGCGCGGGTGCCGTTGCCGGAGGTGAGGTTGCACCAGACGTAGGCCTCGGGCACCGGTCCGTCGCCGCGGCGGTCGGGGCCGTGCTCGGCGTCGACGTCGTCGGCGCGCCGGAAGACGGCCGCGATGTGGTCGCCGGTGATCCGCACCGTCCGCGGATCGTTGAGCATCTCCTGCGGCGTGGTGCCGCCCACGCCGTGGACGAGGAGTTCCAGGGCGGTTCCGCTCTCACCGGACCCCGCGGCGGGACCGTCCGGTCCCCCGGTCGACTCGTTTTCCTGCGCGTGTTCCTGCGCGTGTTCCACTACTTCGCACTTCCCCCGTGACACGCCGTCGGCTCTGCCCGTGCGGGCACAAGGATCTCCGGTTCCGCGGCGCCGCACACCCCCTGTCACGGAATCTCCCCGATCTGTGATGAAACCGGAGCGTGGAGAGGAACGCCGGGTGGCGGAAGTGCGACGAGCGGGCGATGGCGCTGTCCGGCCCTCGACATGCGAGGATGGGGCGTCCTCGCATCGCAGCCGGGAAGAATGTCCCGGTAGGAGCCGGTGTGCGAGGTTGTGTCGACGGCATTGAGGCGAAAGGACCGGAGCGTACGTGAGCGAGAATCAGAACCTCCTCGCGGAGCAGCGGCGATCCCTGATCCTCGACGAGGTCCGCCGCCGGGGCGGTGTCCGGGTCAACGAGCTGACCCGCAAGCTCGGCGTGTCGGACATGACGATCCGCCGCGACCTCGACGCGCTCGCCCGCCAGGGCGTGCTGGAGAAGGTGCACGGCGGCGCGGTCCCCGTTGTCGAGGCGAGTACGCACGAACCCGGCTTCGAGGCGAAGTCCGGTCTGGAGCTGACCGCCAAGGAGGACATCGCACGCGCCGCCGCCAAGCTGGTCGCGCCGGGCGCGGCGATCGCCCTGTCGGGTGGTACGACGACGTTCGCTCTGGCGCACCAGTTGCAGGACGTGCCGGACCTCACGGTGGTCACCAACTCGGTGCGGGTCGCCGATGTGTTCCACGCGGCGCAGCGCACGTCGGGCCCTCGGCAGGGCGCGGCGACGGTGGTGCTGACGGGCGGGGTGCGCACGCCGTCCGACTCGCTGGTGGGGCCGGTCGCCGACCAGGCGATCGCGGCGCTCCACTTCGACCTGCTGTTCCTCGGGGTGCACGGCATATCGGTCGAGGCCGGCCTGTCGACGCCGAACCTCGCGGAGGCGGAGACGAACCGGCGGCTCGTGCAGTCGGCGCGCCGGGTGGTCGTGGTCGCGGACCACACCAAGTGGGGCAAGGTGGGCCTGAGTTCGTTCGCCGCGCTGGAGCGCGTGGACACGCTCGTGACGGATGCCGGTCTGCCGGAGGAGGCGCGCGGCGTGGTCGCGGAGCATCTGAGGCGCCTGGTGGTGGCCGGGGAGCCCGAGGACGAGGCGGACGCCTGACCGCGCCGGACCGGCGGTCGAGGGCCCGGGAGGGGCGGGCTCAGTCGGGCCAGACGCCCGTCTCCAGGAGCGAGTCGATGGCGGCCGTGTAGGGCTCGATGTCCAGCCCCTGGGCGGCCAGCCAGGCGTCCGAGTAGTACTTGTCGAGGTACCGGTCCCCGGGGTCGCACAGCAGCGTCACGACGCTGCCCTGCCGGCCCTCGGACACCATCTCGGCGACGATCTTCAGCGCGCTCCACAGCCCGGTCCCGGTCGATCCGCCGGCCTTGCGGCCGATGGCGCGCTCCAGGGCCCGTACGGCGGCGACGCTGGCCGCGTCGGGCACCTTCATCATCCGGTCGATCGCGCCGGGCACGAAGCTGGGTTCCATACGGGGTCGGCCGATGCCCTCGATACGGGAGCCGCAGTCGCAGGTGACGTCCGGATCGCCGGTGGTCCAGCCCTCGAAGAAGCACGAGTTCTCGGGGTCGGCCACGCAGACGCGGGTGTCGTACTGCATGTAGTGGACGTAGCGCGCGAGGGTCGCGGAGGTGCCGCCGGTGCCCGCCGTGGCGACGATCCACGCCGGCTCGGGGAACCGCTCCATGCGCAGCTGCCGGAAGATGGACTCGGCGATGTTGTTGTTCCCGCGCCAGTCCGTGGCCCGTTCGGCGTAGGTGAACTGGTCCATGTAGTGGCCGCCGGTCTCGGCCGCGAGGCGGGCGGACTCCTCGTACATCGTGCGGGGGTCGTCCACGAAGTGACATCGGCCGGAGTGGAACTCGATGAGGCGGATCTTCTCGGCGCTCGTCGTGCGCGGCATGACGGCGATGAAGGGGACGCCGATCAGCTTCGCGAAGTACGCCTCGGAGACGGCCGTCGAGCCGCTGGAGGCCTCGATGACGGGCCGGTCCGGCCGGATCCAGCCGTTGCAGAGGCCGTAGAGGAAGAGGGAACGGGCGAGGCGGTGCTTGAGGCTGCCGGTGGGGTGGGTCGACTCGTCCTTCAGGTACAGGTCGATGCCCCACCGCTGGGGCAGCGGGAACTGCAGCAGGTGGGTGTCGGCCGAGCGGTTGGCATCGGCCTGGACTCTGCGGACGGCTTCTTTGAGCCATGTCCGATAGGCGTCGTCGCTGTGGTCGACGTCGAGGGTCACACCGGTGCGGATCTGCGGGGAAGTACTCACGGGGGGCTCCTATCGCTGCGCGCCGACGACGCGTCGCGCGGCCGACACCCCCGATCATAAGCACCTTGCGCACGCTTCTCACCTGCATAAACGCATCTTTGAGCCCCCCAAAGCGCCCCCAGGAGCAGAGCCGGGGCAAGGGGGCGCGTGGTCCCGGGGGCGCATTCCCGGGCGTGCTGCGGGCGCCCCCCGGCAACGGGCTCGCAGACCCTGGTGCCGGGCGCCGGGCGGGGGCAGACTGCACGGCGGGACCAAGGCCCCGGACGGGTGCCCGCAGACCACGACGGACAGCGGCAGACCACGACCGCCAGCAGGATCCGGCTTCCGGGTACGGGCATCACGTTCCGGGACGGCGGGCCGGCGGGCGGGCCGGGGGTTCGGAGTCGGGGTTCGGACCGGGCGGGACACCGTCCCGGAGCGGACCACGCCTCCGGACGGGGCACACTGGATCGGGACACGAGCCCGTACCGGGCATCGCGCGAGCGGGGCCGGTACACCGACGCGCACTAGGGGGCGGGTGGCATGGGAGAGCCGGAGTTCAGGGCCACGGGCGTGCGGATCGGGAAGCGGCTGCGTTCGCTCACCCGGGCCGGCCAGGTCAGGATCAGCGACGGCCGGCTCGAGCTCCTGACCAGCTACGGCAGTGAGATCGACAGCGCGCCGGTGCAGGCCGTGCGGGCCTCCAAGCCCTGGTTCGGCCCTGACGACCGGGCCACGGCGGATCTCAACGGCAAGAGGTACCTGCTCACCCTGGGCGAGCACGACCCCGCCCCGGGGGAACCGGGCCCGCCGGCCGCGCGGCGCTTCATCGAGGCCGTGCGCCGGGCAGCGGGGCGTGGCGACTGAGATGTCCGCGAGTTGCGGTACCTCACCCCCTACGCCACTCTGGTCTCACGTCACTCTGGGTTTACCGGCGATAACGCTGCGAACCAGCCCGCCGGCCACGACAGCAGGCGGCAGCGTCACGCAGGCGCCCTGCTGGATCCGAATCCCGTGTTCTTCCGGACCTCACGTCGGGGAGTCGCAGCCGTGATCAGCTACCCAAGCAGGCACTGCACGGTGGAGCTCCAAGCCCTGCCGTCGCGGATCGGCCAGGTCCGCAGAATCGTATCTGCGCAGTTGCGCTACTGGCATCTGGATCCCCTGATCGACCGGGCCTCGCTCGGCGTGACGGAGCTGTTGTCCAACGTCCACCGGCACGCCCAGCCCGACAAGACGTGCACGGTCGAGATAGAGCTGCTGCTCGACCGGCTCACGGTCTCGGTGCGCGACGGCGACCCGCGGATGCCCGTGGTCGACGACGCCGAACCGCTGGCGACCTGCGGGCGCGGGCTCGCCATGGTCGCCGCGGTGAGCGAGAGCTGGGGCGTCCGGCCGGACGGCGAGTCCGGCAAGGTCGTGTGGTTCACCCTGCCGACGTCCGCCCCCGTGGTGACGGCACCGTCCCTTCATTCGCGGCGCACGGTCCAGGAAAAGCCGGCGCGCAGGTTCGCCGAGGTCGGGGCGTCCGCCGAGGCGCTCCGGACCGACCATACTCCCGCCCGGTCCGCCGTTGCCGGTTGACCGGGCGGTGACCACCGTCCCCTCGGGGGCCCCGGGGCGCACGCCCTCGGGTGTGCTCCCTAGGCGTACGCGGCTGTCACTCCCGCGGGGATGCGCGCGACACGTTCACGCGGGCCACGCGCCGGGCCGGTCGCGGACCCGCGAGGCGCCGGCCGCGCGTGATCACGTCGCGCCTCCCTTGCGGCCGAACTCCTCGTTCAGCACGGACAGTCGGCGCCAGTACTCGTCCTCGTCGATCTCCCCGGAGGCGAATCGGTGGCCGAGCACGGCGATGGGCGAGTCCGCCTCGACCGTGGGCCGCCCCCAGGGACCGCCACGCCGTCCGCGCCACACCGTGCGGCGCAGCAGCACGACGCCGCCGGCGATCGCCCATGCCCAGATCAGCGGCAAGAGCAGGATCCACGGCCCGGGCCCGCCGCCCTCGCCGAAGTTCGCCAGGGTCTGCATGTCGTCCAACTCCTCGGTCACGTCGGGTCCTGTGTCGCTTTCGAGCGTGGCCCCGCGTAAGCCCCGGGTCGTCGTACGGCCGGCGGCAGTCGGCCTACCCCGCGGGGAGTAGGCATCCGGTTCGCGGACGCCCTGCGGGGGTCTCGACTTCTGTAACTACCAGTATGTACAGTGCCGTCATGAGTACCCCGGAACGGTTGATCGAGTCCACCCGCGAGCTGCTGTGGGAGCGCGGTTACGTGGGCACCAGCCCCAAGGCGATCCTGGAGCGCGCGGACGCCGGGCAGGGCAGCATGTACCACCACTTCAAGGGCAAGCCCGATCTCGCCCTGGCCGCGATCCGGCGGACGGCCGAGGAGATGCGGGCCACCGCGGCGGCGGTACTCGACGGGCCGGGCACGCCGTACGAGCGGATCGAGGCGTATCTGCGGCGCAAGCGGGACGTGCTGCGGGGGTGCCCGGTCGGCCGGCTGACGATGGATCCCGATGTGATCGCGAGCGCCGAACTGCGCGCGCCGGTCGACGAGACGCTCGACTGGCTACGCGGACGAATCGCCGGGATCGTCGAAGAGGGCAAGGCGCAGGGCCAGTTCGCGGCCGGCCTCGACGCCGGGGAGATCGCGGCGGCGGTCGTCGCGACCGTCCAGGGCGGCTACGTCCTCGCCCGCGCCTCCGGCTCCCCCACCGCGTTCGACGCCGGGGTCCGGGGCCTGCTCTCCCTGCTGGCACCACGGACCGCGTGAGGAGACCTCCATGCACGCCATGCAGTACGAACTCACCCTGCCCGCCGACTACGACATGGACGTCATCCGCGACCGCGTCGCCCGCCGGGGGCACCTGCTCGACGACTGGCGGGGCCTCGGCCTCAAGGCCTACCTGATACGCGAGCGCGGCCTGCACGGCTCGCCGGTCAACCAGTACGCGCCCTTCTACCTCTGGAACACCGTCGACGGCATGAACGCCTTCCTGTTCGGCGGCGGGTTCCAGGGAGTCGGTGACGACTTCGGGCGGCCGTCGGTGCACCAGTGGACGGGGCTCACGTACGAGGAAGGAAGCGGCTCCCACCCGCGGTTCGCCGTGCGGCGGCGTCAACCGGTGCCAGAGGGAGGGCTGTTGGCCGATGCGGTGGCGGACGCGGTGGGCGAGGCCGGGCGACTGGCGGCGGCGGACGGCGCCCTGTGCGCCGCCGCGGCCGTGGACACCGGCCGCTGGGAGTCGGTGCACTTCTCCCTCTGGGAGCACGACAGTCCCCAGGCGGACGGCGAGCTCTTCCAGGTGCTGCACCTGTCCGCGCCCGGCCGGCACCGGCTGCCCCGGGGACGTCAGTGGTGAGCGCGGTCCGCACGGTGCTGGGGGACGTGATTCCCGCGGATCTGGGGGTGTGCGACGCCCACGACCACCTGTTCTTCGGCAGTCCCCGGCTGCCCGGGCAGGAGTTGCGCAGCGTGGCGGCGGCGCGCGCCGAACTGGCCGCGTTCCGGGAGCAGGGCGGAGGAGCCGTCGTGCAGTGGACGCCCTACGGGCTCGGGCGGCGGGCCGCCGATCTGCCTCCGCTGTCCCGGGAGACCGGCGTGCACGTGGTCGCGGCGACCGGGCTGCACCAGGCCGTGCACTACGACGAGGGCACGCTCGCCGGGTTGCGCGGCCGGCTCGCCGAGGTCTTCGTCTCCGAACTCACCGAGGGCATCGGGACGTCGGGGGTGCGGGCGGGGCTGGTCAAGGTCGCGGGCGGCTTCCACGCACTGGACGCGCACGCCCGCTGGACCATGACGGCGGCGGCCGAGGCGCATCACGCCACGGGCGCGACGATCACCGTGCACCTGGAGATGGGCACCGGCGCGCTGGACGTACTGGACCTGCTGTGCGCGGAGTTGGGGGTGCCGCCGCACCGGGTGGTGCTCGGGCACCTCAACCGCTCCCCCGACCTCGTGGTGCACCGGCAGGCGGCGGAGTACGGCTGCTACCTGGCCTTCGACGGGCCGTCCCTCGCCCATCACGCCACGGACTGGCGGATGCCGGAGGCCGTACGGGCCCTCGCCGAGGCCGGGTTCGGTGACCGGGTGCTGCTGGGCGCGGACACCACCACGGCCGCCGCCCGCTCGGTGGACGGCGGCCCCGGCATGCCGTACCTGCTGCGCCGGGTGCGGCCCCGGCTCGCGCACGCCGTGGGCGAGGAGCTGGTGGGACGCATCCTCACCGAGAACCCGGGCCGGGCCTTCGGCGCCGAGTGGCGCTGACCGGCGCGGGGAGCGGCCTCAGCCGCCGGCCTGGTCGCTGTCCTTCATCGACCCCCAGCCGTGCCAGCGCTCGACCTCGACCCAGGCGCTGACCCGGGGGCGCACACGGTCCGGGTAGGGCTTGCCGGTGTAGTGCCGGGCGAGGAGGTTGATGTCGGCCAGGCCCTCGTCGTCGTACATCTCGGTGACGCGGCCGATGAGGGTGACATGGGTGTACCAGTCGTCCCCGGCGAGGACGGTGAGGGTGACCCGGGGGTCGCGGCGCAGGTGCTTCAGACGCACCCGGCCCCCGTCGAGGTTGACCAGGACGCGGCCGTCCTTCCACGCGTACCAGGTGGCCGTGGAGACGGGTGCCCCGTCGGAGCGCAGCGTGGCCATGACGCACGGGTTGGGCCGGCTCAGCAGGGCCTCGGCCCCGGGCGGCAGCGGCGGCTTGGACATGGGAGCCTCCTAGGAGTCGGACTTCTCGTCGAAGCTGGCGAAGTAGGCCGCGACCATGTCCTCGTCGGCGTGGCCCTGGGCGGCGGCGCGCTCCATGCGGGCGGCGGCCGCTTCGGCGACGTCCAGGCGGACACCGTTGTCCAGGCCGGCCCGGACGATGAGCCGGGCGTCCTTGGCGGCGGTGCCCACCGCGAACTGGGGCGGTGTGAGCCTGTCCTGAAGAACGAGTTCGGACTTGGCGCGCAGATAGCCCATGTCGAGCGGGCCGCCGGCGACGAGGTCGAGGAACCCCTGCGGGTCGACACCGAGGGCCTTGGACAGGGCGAGGGCCTCGCCGGTGGCGGCGGTGACGGCCAGGACCCAGCTGTTGGCCACCAGCTTCAGCCGGGTGGCACCGCCCAGCGCCCCGTCCTCGCCGCTCCACACGGTCCGGGCGCCGACGGCGTCGAAGACCGGCGTGACCCTGTCCCGGGCCTCGGTGGGGCCGGCCGCGAGCACGGTCAGCTTCCCGGCCTCGGCGGGCTCGCGGGTGCCGAGGACAGGGGCGTCGTAGAAGACCAGGCCGTGTTCGTCTGCGAAGGCGGCCAGTTCGGCGACGCCCTCGATGCCCGCGGTGGTCGACTGCACCCAGGCGGTGCCGGGCCGCAGGGCGGGGGCTGCCTCGCGCATCGTGTCCAGGGTGGCGGGGCCGTCGTGGAGCATGGTCAGCACGACGTGCGCGTCCTGCACCGCCTGCGCCGGGCTGTCGGCGATCCGTACCCCGTCGGCGGCCAGCGGCTCGGCCTTGGACCGGGTGCGGTTCCAGGCCCGGACGGTGTGTCCGGCCCGGGCGACGTTGCGGGCCATCGCGGCACCCATGATGCCGGTGCCCAGGACGCTCACGGTGAGCTTGTCGGTCATTGCGTCAGATCCCTCGGTGGTGCGGTGCGGGCGGACTGTCCCGAACCAGCCTGCCCGCTCAGCGGGTCGCCTTCCCGCACGCGACGCGGACAAGCCTGATACCGGTGGTGCCGGTCTCGCGCAGCGGGGCCCGAGGGCCGCTCACGCCATCGGGGCGAGCGCCCCCAGCGGGTCGTCCAGCACCGGCTGCCAGGCCAGTTCCGCGGCGCCGACCAGGCTGTTGTGGTCGAGGCTGCAGGGCAGGATGGGGACGCTGCCGCTCTGGCCCCACAGGCTGCGGTCGGCAACGACCGCGCGCAGGCGGCCGGGGTCGGCGTCGAGGAGCGTGCGGTGCAGGCCGCCGAGGATGATGCGGTCCGGGTTGAGGATGTTGACCAGACCCGCGAGACCGAGACCGAGGCGGTCGATGAGTGCCTCGGTGGCGGTGCGGACGCCCGGGTCGTCGTAGTGGTGGCGGATCAGGTCGATGGACTGCTGGAGGAGGGACACCTCGGGGCCCGGTTCGCGTCCGGCCTCCGTGAGGAAGGCGAGCGGGTCGGTCTCCACGTCGAGGCAGCCGCGGCTGCCACAGTGGCAGGGGCGCCCCTCGGGGTGCACGGTGAGGTGCCCGACCTCCAGGGCCAGGCCCGAACTGCCCCGGTGCAGGCGGCCGTCGAGGACGAGCGCGCCGCCGACTCCGCGGTGGCCGGTGGCGACGCACAGCAGGTCGCGGGCGCCCCGGCCGGCGCCGTGCCGGTGCTCGGCGAGCGCGGCGAGGTTGACGTCGTTCGCGGCGAACGCGGGCCCGTCGATGCCGGCCGCGCGCACCTGCTCGGCGAAGATGTCCCGCACGGGCGCGCCCGCGGGCCAGGCCAGGTGCAGCGGGTTGAGTGCCAGTCCCTCGGGTTCGGCGACGGCGGACGGCACGGCGAGGCCCGCGCCCACGCACCGCAGCCCTGTCGTGCGCAGCAGTTCGGCGCCGGCGGTGACGACCGAGGCCAGCACCTTGGCGGGGTCGGCGTCGACGATCTCGCAGCCGGGCGCGGTGGCGACGATCCGGCCGCCGAGTCCGACCAGTGCCGCCCGGAACCCGTCGGCGTGCACCTGCGCGGCCAGCGCGACGGGCCCGTCGTCGGCGACGGCCAGTTTGTGGGAGGGCCTGCCCTGCGAGCCGGCGGCCGCGGCGGGCCGGGCGTCGACCCGGATGAGCCCGAGTGCCTCCAGTTCGACGGCGACCGCGCCGGCGGTCGCCCGTGTCACCCCGAGTTCGGCGGTGAGCACGGCCCTGGTGGGGGCTCGTCCGGTGTGCACGAGTTCCAGTGCGGGTCCGAGGGCTGCGCGCCCCCGGTCCAGCCGTGCCCTCGAAGTGCTCCCGTTCCCCGCCTGCCGGGGGCCCGCCTTCCCGCTCATGAGGGCGAGTCTCCCATGATCCGCCGGGTGGGGGGCCGAGCGTGCCCGCCGGGCGCCGCCGGGTCGCCGGGCGGCGGGGACGTCAGGCCGCTGACCCGGAGCGTGATGTTGAGCCGGCCGGTCAGCCCCAGCGCGTGCGGTGCCGTGCCCGCGTGGACGCGGGGCACCCCGTGGTAGGCGAAGCGGGAGGGGCCGCCGAAGACGAACAGGTCACCGCTGCGCAGCTCGACGTCGGTGTAGGGCCGGGTGCGTGTCGCGGTGTTGCCGAAGCGGAACACGCAGGTGTCGCCGAGGCTGAGCGACACCACCGGCGCGTCGGACTTCTCGTCGCTGTCGCGGTGCATGCCCATGCGGGCGTCGGCGTCGTAGAAGTTGATCAGCGCGACGTCGTAGTCCGGTGGGGATCCGCCGAGGGTGTCGCCGACGGCCCGGCGGCCGAGTTCGCCCAGCCACGGCGGGAACGGTTTGACGGGGGTGCCGTCGCCGTCGGCGACCGTGCGGGCGTAGGCGTAGGGGTACCAGTGCCAGCCGAGGCAGACCTGCCGGGCGGTCATGGTGCCGCCGCCGGGGGTGCGGACCGTGCGCAGGCCTGCGGGCGGCCGGGCCCACGCGCGGCAGGCGTCGAGCAGCGCCGACTGGCGTTCCGCGTCGAGCCAGCCGGGCACGTGCACGGCGCCGGGCGCGACCTGCGTACGGGCCCTCGGGAACAGCTCGCCGTCCATGTCTCCATGGTGCCCGACACTCCCTGAGCTGCGGCTCGGCTAGCCTGGTCGCACGATGGACAACCGTATGACGACGCCGTGGGGCGAGCCGGCGCTGACCCGTTTCCCCGAGGACCCGCGCGACCGGCTGCGCGCCTGGGACGCCTCCGACGAGTACCTGCTGAGGTACCTGGCCGAGCAGCGGGTGCCACTGGACGGCACGGTCGTGGTGCTCGGGGACCGCTGGGGGGCGCTGGTCACGGCGCTCGCGGCGCACCGTCCGGTGCAGATCACCGACTCCCACCTCGCGCAGGAGGCGACCCGCGCCAACCTCGCCCGGGCCGGGGCCGAGGCGGGCACGGTGCGGCTGCTGACCACGCAGGACCCGCCGCCCGAACGGATCGACGTGCTGCTGGTGCGGGTGCCGAAGAGCCTGGCGCTGCTGGAGGACCAGTTGCTGCGGCTGGCGCCGGCCGTGCACGCGGGGACGGTGGTCGTCGGTACGGGCATGGTGAAGGAGATCCACACCTCGACGCTGCGGTTGTTCGAGCGGATCCTCGGTCCGACCCGCACCTCCCTCGCCGAGAAGAAGGCCCGGTTGATCTTCTGCACGCCGGACCCCGCCCTGGAACGGCCCGCCAACCCGTGGCCGTACGTGTACACGCTGCCGGACGGCATCGGCCCCGCCGCGCACGGCACCGTCGTCAACCACGCCGGGGTGTTCTGCGCGGACCGGCTGGACATCGGGACGCGGTTCTTCCTCCGGCACCTGCCCGAGGGGCGGGGTCGCCGGGTGGTGGATCTGGGGTGCGGCAACGGCGTGGTGGGTACGTCGGTGGCGCTGGCCGACCCGGGCGCCGAGGTGGTGTTCGTGGACGAGTCGTTCCAGGCGGTGGCCTCGGCGGAGGCGACGTACCGGGCGAACGGCGTGCCGGGGCAGGCGGAGTTCCGGGTCGGGGACGGGCTGGCGGGTGTGCCGTCCGGCAGTGTCGACCTGGTCCTGAACAACCCACCGTTCCACTCCCACCAGGCGACGACGGACGCGACGGCCTGGCGGATGTTCACCGGGGCGCGCCGGGCGTTGCGGCCCGGCGGGGAGCTGTGGGTGGTCGGCAACCGGCACCTGGGCTACCACGTCAAGCTGCGCAAGCTGTTCGGCAACAGCCGGCTCGTGGCGAGCGACCCGAAGTTCGTGGTGCTGAAGGCCGTCAAGAGGTAGGAACGCGGAGGGCCTTCAGGGTCCTCGCCACCGTCTGTGTCATCGCCTCCCGCGCGAGGGTCAGATAACCGCGCGGATCGACCGCGTCGGGCCGCTCGGCGAGGTACTCCCGCACGGCTCCCGTCAGTGCGATGTTGAGGGCCGTACCGATGTTGACCTTGGTGATGCCGCCCGCCACGGCCGCGGTGAGTTCGTCGTCCGGGACACCGGAGGAGCCGTGCAGGACGAGCGGGACGTCCAACGCGGCCGAGAGGCGGGCGAGCAGGTCGTGGTCGAGGACGGCGGTGCGGGTGGTCATGGCGTGGGAGCTGCCGACGGCGACGGCGAGGGCGTCCACACCCGATGCGGCGACGAACGCCCGCGCCTCGTCGGGGTCGGTGCGGGCGCCGGGGGCGTGCGCGTCCAGCGGCGGCCTGCCGTTCTTGCCGCCGATCTGCCCCAGCTCCGCCTCGATCCACAGGCCTTGCGCGTGCGCCCGGTCGACCGCCGCCCGGGTCGCGGTGAGGTTCTGCGCGTAGGGCAGCCGGGCCGCGTCGTACATCACGGAGCTGAATCCGGCGTCCGCGGCCTGGTGGAGCAGGGTGTCGCTCCGCACATGGTCGAGGTGCAACGCGACGGGTACGGCGGCGCGTTCGGCAGCGGTGACGGCCGCGCGGGCGAGCGGGAGGAGCTGCCCGCCGCGGAACTTCACCGCGTTCTCGCTGACTTGCAGCACGACGGGGGCGCCCACCGACTCGGCGCCCGCGACGACGGCCTCGACGTGCTCCAGCGTGATGACGTTGAAGGAGGCGACGGCCGAACCCGCCGCGGCGGCCCGGGTGACGAGGTCGCCTGTGGTGGTGAGGGACACGGGGTCTCCAGGGTCAGGGCGTGAGGATCACCGAACGGGTGAGGTGGCGGGGGCTGTCGGGGTCCAGCCCGCGGGACGCGGCCACGGCGACCGCGAGGCGCTGGACGCGGATCAGTTCGGCGAGCGGGTCGAGCCGCCCCGCGACCCACAGCGCGCCCGTGGCGCGTACCTCGTCGGCGAGGCCGTCCGGCGCGTCGCCGAGCATCCAGGTCGCCGTGCCCGTGGTGCTGACGCTGATCGGGCCGTGCCGGTACTCCATCGCGGGATAGGCCTCCGTCCAGGCCAGCGCGGCCTCGCGCATCTTCAGCCCGGCCTCGTTCGCCAGCCCGACGGTCCAGCCGCGCCCCAGGAAGGTGAACTGCCCGCATTCCACCAGCCCTTCGGGCAGCGGCTCCGAAAGGGCGGTGCGCGCGTCGGCGACGGTGGTTCCCGGGTGCAGTCCGAGGTGGGCACGGAGCAGGGTGAGGGTGGTCGTCGCGAACCGGGTCTGGACGACGGAGCGTTCGTCCGCGAAGTCCAGGACGACGATGTCGTCGGCGGCCGTCATCACGGGCGTGTCCGGGTCGCCGGTGACCGCGGTGGTGCGGGTGCCGCCCTTCAACCGGACCAGCAGGTCCAGGACTTCCGTCGTGGTGCCGGAGCGGGTGAGCGCGAGGACCCGGTCGTAGCGGCGGCCGTGGGGGAACTCCGACGCGGCGAACGCGTCGGTCTCGCCCTGTCCCGCGCTCTCGCGCAGGGCCGCGGCGGCCTGTGCCATGAAGTACGAGGTGCCGCAGCCGACGATCGCGACCCGCTCCCCCGGAGCCGGCAGGGCCTTCGTGTGCCGGTCCGCTTCCGACGCGGCGCGTTCCCAGCACTCGGGTTGGCTCGTCAGTTCGTCCTCGACATGCGTCATCCCGCACCCTCCGCTCCACTGCCCCACCGGCATGCTTGTTCCTGCAAGATATAGCCACCTTTCGAGCATCATCAAGCATTCGATTCAGGATGGGGTGCGTTAGGGTCGCCGGAGATCGAGACGTGGAGGTGCGGATGTCGCGCGACGCCCGCTGGAAGGCGCTGCTGGAACTGCTCGTGGAGCGCGGCCGGCTGGACGTCGAGGACGCCGCGGCCGAGCTCGGGGTGTCGGCGGCGACGATCCGCCGTGACTTCGACGGGCTCGCCGAGCAGCAGATGCTGGTGCGCACCCGGGGTGGCGCGGTCGTGCACGGGGTGTCGTACGAGCTGCCGCTGCGCTACAAGACGGCCCGGCACGCCTCCGAGAAGCAGCGCATCGCCACGGCGGTGGCGGATCTGGTGGCGCCGGGCGAGGCGGTCGGGCTGACCGGGGGGACCACCACGACCGAGGTGGCGCGGGCCCTGGCCGTGCGGGGGGACCTGGTGTCCGGGTCGCCGGCGCTGACCGTGGTGACGAACGCGCTCAACATCGCCAACGAGCTGGTCGTGCGGCCCCAGTTCAAGATCGTGCTGACCGGCGGGGTGGCGCGGGCCCAGTCGTACGAGCTGGTCGGGCCGCTCGCGGACGGGGTGCTCGGGCAGATCACGGTCGATGTGGCGGTGCTCGGTGTCGTCGCCTTCGACGTGACGCACGGCGCTGCGGCGCACGACGAGGCGGAGGCGGCGGTCAACCGGCTGCTGTGCGAGCGGGCGGAGCGGGTGGTGGTCGCCGCCGACTCCAGCAAGCTCGGGCAGCGGGCGTTCGCCCGGATCTGCGCGGCCGAGGCGGTGAACACCCTGGTCACGGACACGGCGGCCGACACGGAGACGGTGCGGCGCTTCGAGGAGGCCGGGGTGCGGGTCGTCACGGTGTGAGAGCAGCGATCTGAGGGCGGTGGTCCGGCGGCGGCCAGGACGCGGCAATCCTGCGGCGCGGCCTTCCCCCGGCGGTTCTAGGCTGGGGCTGAGGCGCCTACCGGCAGGAGGCCGTCATGGGCGAAGGCGCGCAGGACCGGGGCATGCCGGGGGGACGGCACTATGTGCCGATCGCCGAGCACGGGCTGATCGGCGATCTGCGCAGTGTGGCGCTGGTGGGCACCGACGGCACCATCGACTGGTACTGCTGCCCGGCCTTCGACGCGCCGAGCGTGTTCGCCTCGATCCTGGACGTGGAGCGCGGCGGTTGCTTCGCACTGGCGGCGTCGGCGCCGGCACGGACCAAGCAGTTCTACTTCCCCGACACCAATGTGCTGATCACCCGGTTCTTCACCGAGGACGGTGTCGGCGAGGTGCAGGACTTCATGCCGGTCGGCGGCGGGCCGGCCGAGGCCGAGCGGCACCGGCTGATCCGGCGGGTGGTGTGTGTGCGCGGCTCGATCCCGTTCCGTACGCGGGTGGCGCCCCGCTTCGACTACGGTTCCCTGCCGCACACCGTCCGGCTCTCCGGCGACACCGCGGTGTTCGAGGCCGAGGGGCTGGCGCTGGCGCTGACCGCGACCGTGCCGCTGGAGGCCGACGGCCCGGACGTGCGGAGCGACTTCAAGCTGTCCGAGGGCGAGACGGCGGTGTTCGCGCTGGACAAGGTCGGCGGCGACGTGACGCCCCGCCGTTGTGCGCGCACGGAGGCCGAGGAGCAGTTCGCGGCGACGGTGGCGTACTGGCGGCACTGGTTGTCGGCGTCCCGGTACAAGGGCCGCTGGCGGGAGATGGTCCACCGCTCGGCGCTGACGCTGAAGCTGCTCACGTACGCGCCCACCGGGGCGATCGTGGCGGCGCCGACGACGAGCCTGCCCGAGGAGCTGGGCGGCGAGCGCAACTGGGACTACCGGTACGTGTGGGTGCGCGACGCGGCGTTCTGCGTCTACGCCCTGCTGCGGCTGGGCTTCACCGGCGAGGCCGAGGCGTTCATGGACTTCGTGACCCGGCACATCAGCCCGGGCGACGGCAAGCCCTCAGGCCCGCTGCAGATCATGTACGGCATCGACGGCCGCACCGCGCTGCCCGAGCGCACCCTCGGCCATCTGGAGGGCCACCACGGCTCGGCGCCCGTGCGGGTCGGCAACGCGGCGGCCGACCAGCTCCAGCTCGACATCTACGGTGCGCTGATCGACTCGATCTACCTCTACGACAAGTGGGCCAAGCCCATCTCCAGCGGCCACTGGGACGACGTGTGCGCACTGGTGGACTGGGTGTGCGCGCACTGGGACCAGCCCGACGAGGGGATCTGGGAGACGCGGGGCGGGCGCAGGAACTTCCTGTACTCGCGGCTGATGTGCTGGGTGGCGATCGAGCGGGCCATCCGGATGGCCAACCGGCGCGGCCTGCCCGCCGACCTGCCGCGCTGGCGGGAGTGCCGCGACACGATCTACCGGCGGATCATGAGCCGGGGCTGGTCCGAGGAGCGCGGGGCCTTCGTCCAGCACGAGGACGGCGACGTGCTGGACGCGGCGGTGCTGATGATGCCGCTGACGAAGTTCATCGCCCCCACCGATCCGAAGTGGCTGTCGACGCTGGACGTGCTCACCGAGGAGCTGGTGTCCGACTCGCTGGTCTACCGCTACGACCCACGCTCCAGCCCCGACGGGCTGCGGGGCGACGAGGGCACGTTCTCCATCTGCTCGTTCTGGTACGTGGAGGCCATGGTGCACGCGGGCCGGATCGACGAGGCGCGGCTCGCCTTCGAGAAGATGCTGACGTACGCCAACCATCTCGGCCTGTACGCCGAGGAGATCAGCCACACCGGTCAGCAGCAGGGCAACTTCCCGCAGGCGTTCACGCACCTCGCGCTGATCAGTGCGGCATTCAACCTGGACCGGGCGCTGGGCTGACACTCAGTGGCCATGGCCGTCCGCCTCATGCCCCTCGGGGGTGTCCGGCCCGGTGACCGCTCCCCCGGCGTGGACGGTGAACGCCGCCGTACGCACCGTGCCCTCGTGCTTGAAGTCGAGGAACAGGCGGTAGGAGCCGGAGCTGGGGGCCGTTGCCGTGAACGAGATGTCCGGACCGGGGCTGGTCCTGCCGTCGCCGGGTTCGCCGTTCGGGTGAACGTGCAGATAGGCGAGGTCGCCGGAGCGCAGGGCGACCAGGTGGCCGTACGCGCCGAGGTAGGGCTGGAGGTCGGTGACGGGCCTGCCGTCGCGGGAGACCTTGAGCGTCAGCTCGCTCGCCCGGCCCGGGCGCAGGGCGCCGGCCAGTTTCACGTCGTAGCCGCCGGCCCGGGCCGTGGTGCTCGCGGGCGGCAGCCGCCGGGCCTCGTAGGGGCCGGAGGCGGCGAGGTCCGTGCCGAGGGTGAGGTTCCGGGCGTCCTTCTTCGCCGGGGTGAAGTCGGCGAAGACGCGGTAGCCGCCCGCGCGGGGCAGGTCCACGGGTGTGCTCCAGGTGCCGTCGGCGGCACGGGTGGGATGCAGGTGGCGGTAGGTGACCAGGTCGCGTGAGGCCACGATGAGGTGGAGTTCCTTGTCGTGCTCGCGCTGGTAGGCGGTGAGCGCGCGGCCGGCGGCGTCCCGGACGGTGAAGCGCAGGTCGGTCCGCTCGCCCGCGGTGACACGCGGGGTCTGCAGGTCGAGCGTGTAGCCGCCGTCGGAGATCTGCAGTCCACCGGCCGGTGGCGTGTCGTGTCCGGCGTGAGCGCCGCCCTCCTGGGATTCCCGCGCGGGGCGGGTGTGCCCGCCCTCGTGCTGCGGGGGGCTGCCGGCCGCGACGGGGCCGACGCCCTGTCCGACGCCGTAGGCCGCGCCGAAGGTCGCCGCCAGGGCGGCGGCGAAGGTGGTGATCCTGAGTCCGGTGTTCATGGCCGTCGGCTCCTTCGGATACCGGGGTCTCCGCTCGACTGCGGGGCCTCCATGCACTTCACCATACCCCTGGGGGGTACCCAGTCAAGTCATGCGGACGCTTGCATCGCATACCCCTCATGGGTATACATGAACTCGGCGAGGGGATACCCCCGCCCCGTATCTTCACTTCTGTCGGATCACCATGAGGAGGCACCCGATGCCCGCCACCACCTACGCCGTCTCCGGAATGTCCTGCGGCCACTGCAAGGCCACGCTGACCAAGGTCATCGGCGAGCTGGACGGCGTCAGCGGTGTCGAGGTCGACCTCGACACCGGCCGGGTCACCGTCACCGGCGCCGCCGAGCTCGACGACGCCGCGGTCGCGGAGGTCGTCGACGAGGCCGGCTACGAGCTGACCGGGAGGGTCTGAGCCATGAGCACCGGTACGACGACCGGGAGCGACGCCGAGGTGGAACTCGCCATCGGCGGCATGACCTGCGCCTCCTGTGCGGCGCGCATCGAGAAGAAGCTCAACCGCATGGACGGGGTGACCGCCACCGTCAACTACGCGACGGAGAAGGCCAAGGTCAGCTACTCCGGCGAGGTCTCCGTCGGCGGCCTCATCGCCACGGTCGAGGCGACCGGGTACACCGCGCAGGAGCCCGCTCCGCCCGCCGAGCGCGACGACACGAGCGAGGAGGCCGACGAACTGCGGCCGCTGCGCGAGCGGTTGGTCACGGCCGTGCTGCTCGCGGTCCCGGTCGTCGCCATGGCGATGATCCCGGCACTGCAGTTCGAGTACTGGCAGTGGCTGTCGCTCACGCTGGCAGCGCCCGTCGTGACGTACGCGGCGTGGCCCTTCCACAAGGCGGCGTTCACCAACGCGCGGCACGGCGCGGCCACCATGGACACCCTGATCTCGGTGGGCACCACGGCCGCGTTCCTGTGGTCGCTGTGGGCGCTGTTCTTCGGCACCGCGGGCACCCCGGGCATGACGCACCCCTTCGAGCTGACCATCGAGCGCACGGACGGCGCCGGGAACATCTACCTGGAGGCCGCCGCGGGTGTGACCGCCTTCATCCTGGCCGGGCGCTACTTCGAGGCCCGCGCCAAGCGCAAGGCGGGCGCGGCGCTGCGGGCGCTGCTGGAGCTGGGCGCGAAGGACGTCACGGTGCTGCGCGCCGACGGCCGCGAACAGACCGTGCCGGTCACGGAGTTGACGGTCGGCGACCGATTCCTGGTCCGGCCCGGCGAGAAGATCGCGACGGACGGGACGGTCGACGAGGGATCTTCCGCCGTGGACGTCTCGATGCTCACCGGCGAGTCGGTCCCCGTGGAGGTGGGTGCGGGCGACCCGGTGACCGGCGCCACGATCAACGTGGGCGGGCGGCTCGTCGTACGGGCCACGCGGGTCGGTGCCGACACCCAGCTGGCCCGGATGGCCCGGCTGGTGGAGGACGCGCAGAACGGCAAGGCGGCCGCGCAGCGGCTCGCGGACCGGATATCCGCCGTGTTCGTACCGGTGGTGATCGCCCTGGCGCTCGGCACACTGGGTTTCTGGCTGGGCAGCGGCGCCGGGCTGACGGCCGCCTTCACCGCGGCGGTCGCCGTCCTCGTCATCGCCTGCCCCTGCGCCCTGGGTCTGGCGACGCCGACCGCGCTGATGGTCGGCACCGGGCGGGGCGCGCAGCTCGGCATCCTGATCAAGGGCCCGGAGGTCCTGGAGTCCACGCGCCGGGTCGACACCGTCGTCCTCGACAAGACCGGCACCGTCACGACCGGCCGTATGACGCTGCTGGCCGTGCACACCGCCGAGGGCACCGACGAGGCCGAAGTGCTGCGGCTGGCAGGGGCGTTGGAGCACTCCTCCGAGCACCCGATCGCCCGGGCCGTCGCCGACGGGGCGCTGGAGAAGCTGGGCGCGCTGCCCACGCCCGAGGACTTCGCCAACGTGCCGGGGCTGGGCGTGCAGGGAGTTGTCGAGGGGCACGCGGTGCTCGTCGGCCGGGAGCGCCTGCTGGCCGACTGGGCGATACGCCTTCCCGAGGGCCTGGCCCGGTCCCGGGCGGCGGCCGAGGAAGCCGGGCGCACGGTCATCGCCGTGGCGTGGGACGGCGAGGCGCGTGCCGTGCTGGAAGTGGCCGACGCGGTGAAGGACACCAGCGCGGAGGCCGTCGCACGGCTGCGGGCGCTCGGCCTCACGCCGATCCTGCTGACCGGCGACAACGAGGCGGTGGCCCGGTCCGTCGCCCGCGAGGTCGGCATCGAGGAGGTCATCGCCGAGGTGCTCCCGCAGGACAAGGTCGACGTCGTCGAGAGGCTGCAGGCCGAGGGCCGGTCGGTGGCGATGGTCGGCGACGGTGTCAACGACGCGGCCGCCCTCGCCAGGGCCGATCTGGGACTGGCCATGGGCACCGGCACGGACGCCGCGATCGAGGCCGGCGACCTGACCCTGGTCCGGGGTGATCTGCGGGCCGCCGCGGACGCCATCCGGCTCGCCCGCCGCACGCTCGGCACCATCCGCTCGAACCTGTTCTGGGCCTTCGCCTACAACGTGGCGGCGCTGCCGCTGGCCGCGGCCGGTCTGCTCACCCCGATGATCGCCGGGGCGGCGATGGCCTTCTCGTCGGTCTTCGTCGTCGCCAACTCGCTGCGGCTGCGCACGTTCCGGTCTGCCCGCTGAGGCACCGGCGGATCAGGAATGGCGCCAGACCAGCGTGTGGCGCCGGAACAGACGGCGGCGCAGACCCGCCATTCCCCGGGGGACTGCGCGGGGAGTGACCTGCGCCCCGTGTCCCGGCTCACGGGGTGGCCGTCCGCCGTCCGGGCACTCGGGAGGTACCGGCTCGCAGGGGCGCCGAGCGTGCGCCGGGCGTGAGCCGGTACCTTGCTGGGGAAAGGCCACTGCGGGGAGAAGCACATGACCGATCCGACGACCACAGACGCGGACGCCCCCCGTCCGCTCCGGAACACCCGGGACTCCGCGGGTGCACGCGGCCGGCGGCTGCTGGGCGCCGTGTTCGCCGATCTCAGGGCCGTGGACGGTGCCTTGTACGCGGCGGTGGCCGCGACCCCGACCCCGACCCTGGACCGGACGCTGCGCCACCTGTCGCACGCGGCCGACCACTCCAAGATCTCGTTCGGCATCGCCGCAGCGCTGGCTCTGGCCGGCAGGCGCCCGCGCAGGGCCGCCTTCGCGGGCGTCGGCGCGATCGCCGTGGCATCGGCCTCCGCGAACCTGCTCGGCAAGCGCCTGGTACGCCGGGCGCGGCCGGACCGGGAGGCAGCCCGGGTGACCGTGGACCGGCACGTCAAGATGCCGACCTCGGCGTCGTTCCCGTCCGGGCACACGGCGTCGGCGGTCGCGTTCGCCACCGCCGTCGGAGTGGTCCTGCCTCCCGCGGCGGTGCCGCTCGGAGCGCTGGCGAGCGCCGTCGGCTACTCCCGTGTCCACACCGGCGTGCACTACCCGGGCGACGTAGCGGCGGGAGCAGTGCTCGGCATCGCCAGCGCGGCAGCGGCCCTGGCGGCGGCAGCGGCCACGCCCTCGGCGAGGACACAGGCCCTTGTCACGGCGGCCAGCCGGTGGCCACGGATCACCATCGGCGGCCTCGTACGCGGCTGAGCGGGGCGGCGTGCGCGGGGCCGAGCTTGCCGGCTTGCGTGGCTGAGCGGGGTCGGCTCGCGCGGGCGAGCTGGTCGGCTTGCGCGGCTGACCGGGCGGCGGCGCGGGCGAGCCGGGCGGCTCACGCAGCCGGGCTGGTCGGCTCACGCGGCCGGGCTGGTCGGCTTGCGCGGCTGACCGGGCGGCGGCGCGGCCGGGCTGGTCGGCTTGCGCGGCCGGGCTGGTCGGCTCACGCGGCCGAGCCGGTCGGCTCACGCGGCCGGGCTGGTCGGGTTGCGCGGCTGACCGGGCGGCGGCGCGGCCGGGCTGGTCGGCTTGCGCGGCCGAGCCGGTCGGCTTGCGCGGCCGAGCCGGTCGGCTTGAGCTGCTGAGCGGGGTCGGCGTGTCCTCACGGTCCGGCTGTGTGTCCGGGCCGAGGGGTTGCGGAGCGCCGTGCGTCGACGGCGGTGAGTGCCAGGGCCAGCGGGCCGGGGGCGAGGAAGGCCAACGGCACCAGCATCCACGCGCACGACGCCGCCGTGACCACCGCCAGCAGGACCAGGCCGCTGCCGCCCAGGTCCGCCACGGCGTCCCGGCCGGCCCCGCGCACCGCCGCCGGCCAGTCGCTGAGCGACTCGGGGCGTCCGCAGGCGCGCAGTCCGACCACGGCCGCGCCCGTGCCGATCACCACGGCGGCCACCGCGAACAGCGGCGCGCCCGGCAGCCCGGCCCCGGCCAGCGCCAGATCGGCCGCGAGCAGCAGAAGACCCGCCAAGGCGGCTACACCCGCCACCAGGTCACCGGCCTGCAACCGCCGCTGCAGCAGGGCGACGTACCGCCCCGCCGTGACCGGCCGGTCCTCCCCCGCACCGCGCAGCACGGCGCACGCCGTCGACAGTGCCGCCGGGACCGTGACCACGGGCAGGCAGGCCACGGCCGTGGCGAGTCCGACGCTCAGCACGTCGCCGAACAAGGTCATGCGCGGCCCGAACACCTCGCCCGCCTCGCGAGTCGGCATCCTCCTCACCCCTTCAGTCCGGAGCTGGCCATGCCCTCCACCAGGAACCGCTGGAAGGCGAGGAAGAACAGCACGATCGGCAGCAGCGCGATCACCGACAGGGCGAACATCGGGCCGAACGCGGAGGTGCTGGAGGCGTCCACGAAGGAGCGCAGCGCGAGCGTGAGGGTGAACTTGTCCGGGTCGAAGAGGTAGATGAGCTGGGTGAAGAAGTCGTTCCAGGTCCAGATGAACGTGAAGATGGCCGTGGTGATCAGGGCCGGCCGGGTGAGGGGCAGGACGACCTGGAGGAAACTGCGCAACGGCCCGCAGCCGTCGATCCGGGCCGCCTCCTCCAGCTCACGCGGCAGGCCGCGCATGAACTGCACGATGAGGAAGACGAAGAACGCCTCCGTGGCGAGGAACTTCGGCAGGATCAGCGGCCAGTAGGTGTTCACCATGCCGAGCTGGTTGAAGATGATGTACTGCGGGATCAGCACCGCGTGGTGCGGCAGCATGATCGTGGCGATCATGAAGGCGAACAGGGGACCGCGCAGCCGGAACCGCAGCCGCGCGAAGGCGTAGGCGGCGAGCGAGCAGCTGATGACGTTGCCGGCGACCGCGCCGCCCGCGATCAGCAGGGAGTTGCCGAGCAGCCGCCAGATGGAGACGTCGTTGACGCCGTCCAGGGCGGTGGAGTAGTTCGACCACTCCAGGTGCCCGGGCAGCAGGTCGAGGCTGGCTATGACCTCGTCGGCGGGCTTGAGCGAGGTGGCCAGCAGCCAGGCCAGCGGGTACAGCATGACCAGCAGGGCGGCCAGACAGCCCGCGTGCAGGGCGACCCTGCCCCACCTGACAGGCCTGTGGGAAAAAGTCGTTGAGGTCACCGGTCCCCCTCGGAGGCGTAGAAGACCCAGGAGCGCGAGGTGCGGAACAGCACGGCCGTGACGACGCCGATCACGAGGAGCAGCACCCAGGCCATGGCGGAGGCGTAGCCCATGTGGGAGGCGACGAAGCCCCGGTCGTAGAGGTACATGGTGTAGACGAGGGTCGAGTCGGCCGGTCCGCCCTTGCCGGCGCTGACCGCGAAGGCGGGGGTGAAGACCTGGAAGGCCTGGATGGTCTGCAGGACCAGGTTGAAGAACAGCACCGGCGAGAGCATGGGCACGGTGACGGACAGGAACTGCCGCCACTTCCCGGCCCCGTCGACGGCGGCGGCCTCGTACAGCTCGGCGGGGATCTGCTGGAGCCCCGCGAGGAAGATGACCATCGGTGCCCCGAACTGCCATACCGTCAGCAGGGCGACGGCCAGCAGCGCCCAGCCGGGCCTGTTGACCCAGCCGCCGGTGCCGGACAGGTTGTCCACGGGCCCGCCGTCGTTGAAGACCGCCCGCCAGACGAGGGCGACGGACATCGACGCGCCGAGCAGGGACGGTGCGTAGAACGCGGAGCGGTAGAAGCCCTTGCCGCGCTTCATCCCCTTGAGGGCGAGGGCCACGGCGAGGGCGAGGGAGAGTTGCAGGGGCACGGCGACGGCCACATACGTCAGGGTCGTCACCACCGAGCGCCAGTAGCGCGGGTCCTCGGTGAACATCTGCGTGTAGTTGCGCAGGCCGACCCACTTCGGCGGGCTGAACAGGTCGTAGTCGGTGAACGACAGGTACAGCGACACGGCCATCGGCAGCAGCGTCAGGACGATCGCGCCGAGCACCCAGGGCGAGAGGAACACCCAGGCCGCGCCTTCTCGTTCGCGCTTGGGGCGGCACCTGGGAGCGGCGGCGGGGGCGCGCCTCGCCTCCGGGGGGATCGCGGTGGTGGTCATGACCTCAGCTCCGCCCTCGCCTCGGTGATGTAGTTCTCGGCCGCCTCGCGTGGCGACATACGCGCGTAGGACACCTGGTCGTAGTCGCGCTGGAAGGTGCTCTGCAGGGCGTTGTCCCCGGAGGGCGGGGCCTGGGGCGGGTCCTTGAGCCGGCCCTCCAGGGAGGCCTGGAAGTCGGCGATGGTCCTGTCGAAGCCCTCGAGTCCCGGGCCGATGTCGTCGCGGACGGTCTCGTTGACGGGAATGCCGCGGCTCGCGCCGAGGATCTTCGCGGCCTGCCGGTCATTGATCAGGAAGTCGACGAGCTGCGCGGCCTCCTTCGGGTGGCCGGTGTGGGCCGAGACGCCCACGAACATGGACGGCTTGAAGTACTGGCCGGGTGTGCCGTCCTCACCGGACGGCATCGGGGCGAGGGCGACGCCGCCCTCTACGAGGGCGGCGAAGCCGCTGGCCGGGGCGTCCCAGTTGGCGTCGGTGACGGACGTGCCGCGTCCCAGCGGGGTGTTCTCGACGGACCCGTCGAGCTGGGTGGTCTGCTCGGCGGGCGAGACGGCGCCCGCACGGCGCAGCGTGTCGGTGAAGGTCCACCAGCGGGTGAGGTCGTCGGCGGTGAAGCCGAGCCCGCCCTCCTCGGTGTAGAGGGACTTGCCCCGGCCGCGCAGCCAGACCTCGAAGGAGTCCTCGCTCTGGCCGGGATCGGTGGCGCCCGGCTTGCCGGTCTTCTCCGCCAGGGCCCGCATGGTGTCGGCCCACTGGCTCCAGGTCCAGCTCCTGCCGGGCAGGGGGACGCCCGACTTCTTCCAGGTCCGTACGTCGTAGGCGACGGTCTCGGTGCCGCGGCCCTGGGGGATCGCGTACTGGACGTCGTCGACGCGGCCGGTGGCGAGCAGGCCCGGGTCGATCTCGTGGGTGCGCAGGACCCGCTTCTGTCGTCCCAGGTCGAGCAGGACCCCGCCGGAGGCGTACTGGTCGATCTGGCGGTAGTCCAGCTGCATCACGTCCGGGGCGTCCCCGCCGGCGGCCTGGGTGGCGAGCTTCTGCTTGTAGGCGTCGTAGCCGGAGAACGACGTCGACACGTCGATGTCCGGGTGCCGTTCCTCGAACAGGGCGACGGCTCGCTCGGTGCGTTCCGCACGGTCGGGATTGCCCCACCAGGTGTATCGCAGCACCACGGTGCCGCCGCCTGTGGATTCCCCGGATTCTCCGCAGCCGGCCGGCACGGCACACAGTGCCAGTGCGGCGGCCGACGCGCAGAACCTCTTTGTCCTGTGTCCGGGCATGCCGAGGTCGCTCCTCTCGACGGAATTTCGTTGATCCCCCCTCGGATCCCCCCTCAGCCCCCCCCTTGGCCCCCTCAGGCCCCTGCTGTCACTCCCCTTGGTACGGCAGCGTGGAGCCGGGCAGCGCGTACTCGTCGCGCCGGCCGCACATGCCGAAGCCGCCGAGCCGGGTGGGCGCGGCCACACGGGCGGTTGCCTCGCCGAGGTAGGCGGGCTCGCCGGCTGCCAGCGCGTCGAGTTGGGCGCCGGTGCGCTCCGCGGTGGCCAGGGCACCATCCCGCCACAGGGCCCGCCAGGTGGGCACCTTGTCGCGCACGATCCGGACGGCGGCGCGCTGGAATTCCCGGTACGGGCCGTCGTCACCGGCGACGAGGGCTTCGCGCAGGGCGAGGTACCCCTCCACGGCGAGGTCCCTGCGGCGCCGGGCGGCCGCGGCCGTCTCCGGTCCGGTGCCGGGTGGCAGGGTGGCCGCGGCGGCGTACACCTCCGGGTCGGCGAGCACCTCGGGCGGGAAGGTGAACACCGCGTCCCCGGCCTCGGGCAGTCCGCTGTTCTGCATCAGCACGGTGATGCGCAGATCACCGCCCTGCACCATGCGGTGCACGGTGCCCGGCGAGAACCAGGCGATCGCGCCGGCTTCGAGGGGGATGTCGCGGTAGCCGTCGGGGCTCAGGGTCTGCACGGCGCCGCGGCCGCCGGTGACGACGTACGCCTCCGTGCACACCAGGTGCAGATGCGGGCTGCCACCGCAGACGCCGTCGGCGGCCTCCCAGTCGTAGGCACTGAGGTGGGACAGGCCGATCGCGCCGGGCAGCGGGTGCGGAAGACCCGCCGGGCCGGGTCCGCTCACCACGGCAGGCCGTCCAGGTACATGCCGACCCGGTCGCGGTCCCAGGCGCCGTCGGCGACGACGATGCGGTACCGGTAGCCGAAGGACTCGCCCGGGGGCAGCTCGAACTCCTCGAAGAACGCCCAGGAGAAGGCGACCGTCGGGAAGGGCTCGGAGCGGACGAACCAGTGCGACTCGTGGATCGGGGACGTCCCGTCGAGGTTCTCGGGTGCGTGCGCGAAGACCAGCGTGGAGTGGCCGTCGACGTCGTCGTGCTCGGTGGTGAAGGCGATCCAGGGGCCCTGTGTGCCCATCAGTTTGCCCGCGTCGGCGTCGGTGTCCGGGGCGAAGACGCTGCCGCCGGTGAAGTCGCGCGGGCCGCGCCACTGGAGTCCGGTGTAGCCGGCCATGTCACGGCCCGCGGTCGTCGGGGAGCCGAACAGAAGCGGTGCCGAACGGGTGTTGGTGAGGTGGATCGACCAGTCAAGGGCCCAGGAACCGGCCTCCTCGTCCACCGAGTGAACGGCCAGGCCGCGCACCTCGCGCGCCCACTCCTCGCCGCCGTTCTCGATCCAGGTGAGGTTCTCGGTGAAGGCGAGGCGGTCCTCCTCGACGGTGAAGTCCGCGAAGCCGTCGTGCCGCATCGAGCCGACGCGCTCGGGCAGGGGGAGGTAGCCCTGGCCGTGGACGTAGCAGTTGCCGCCCCAGAAGTTCTGGCCCGACAGATGGCTCGCGGTCATCTGCAGGCCCTTGTGCCAGCGGTGGTCGTTCGGGCGGTAGCCGGTGACGGTACGGCCCGAGAGGGTGCGCACCGGGTGGGCGTAGGGCTTGCGGGACTCGAAGGGATCCGGGTCGGGGCGGTAGACGTAGCGGAGGATCTCCGTGCCGCCTGCGGTGACGGCGATGTCCTCGCCGTGCGTGTGGGTGACGCGGATGGTCATGCGCGCTCCTTGGGGGCCCAGTCGGGGTACTCGCCGTGCATGGCCTCGTAGAACGGGTCACCGGGGCCGATCTCCCCCGCGTGCACCGGGCGGCCGGTGAACGCCGCCTTGTACAGGGCGGCGGCGAACTCCAGGGTGGCGCGGGCGTCGCGGCCGCTGCCCGGTGGCCGGGTGCCGGCGTCGTAGGCGTCGAGGAGTGCGCCCAGCTGGGCGGTGTGCGAACTGGGCACGTCGCTCGCGGGGGACCGCCAGGCGGTGGCGCGCTCGGAGGCGACGTGCGGGGCCGGGGTGTAGGCCCAGCTGTCGTTGCTGTGGCCGTACAGGTGGGTGAGTTCGACCGTGGCGTCGGCGCAGTCGATACGGATGCGGCTCACCTCGTCCGGGGAGAGGACGCTGTTGACGACGGTGGCGAGGGCGCCGTTCCCGAAGCGCACCAGGGCGGTGGAGACGTCCTCGCTCTCGGTGTCGTGGACCAGGCGCGCGGCCATGGCGCTGATCTCCTGCCACTCGCCGAGCAGGTGCAGCAGCAGGTCGTACTGGTGGATGCCGTGGCCCATGGTCGGACCCCCGCCCTCGCTGGCCCACTTCCCGCGCCACGGCACCGCGTAGTAGGCCGCGTCCCGGTGCCAGGTGGTCTGGCAGTGTGCCACGAGCGGGGCTCCCAGCTCGCCGCTGGTGATCAGCTCGCGGGCGTGCACGGCGCCGGATCCATAGCGGTGCTGGAACACGACCGACGCGTACCCGCCGGAGGCCTCCTCGGCGGCGGCGATCTCGTCGTACTCGGCGAGCGACAGCGTGAGCGGCTTCTCGCAGAGCACCCAGGCGCCCGCCTTCAGCGCGGCGACGGCCTGGTCGCGGTGCAGGGACGGCGGTGTCCCGATGAGGACCAGGTCGGGCCGTACGGCGTCCAGCATCGCGTCCATCGTGGTGTACCCGGCGACCCGCGCACCGGCCAGCTCGCGGAAGGCGTCGAGGCGCTCCTGGTCGACGTCGACGGCGGCCACCAGTTCCACCCGGCCGGAGTGGGCCCGGAGCGCGGGCAGATGGCTTCCGCTGACGATGGCTCCGGTGCCGACGACGGCCACACGGCGGCGGACGGAAGACCCTGGGGACACGGACATGCGGCGCTCCTCGGACGGCCGGCGGACACACGCTTGGAAAGCGTTTGCACTCGGAAGGGACCCTAGGTGCGAGAGAATGTCTGGACAACCCCCCTGCAACGACCTGCACAAGGTCTGCCCGAGCATTGTCCCAGCTTGGGGCAGAGATGCGGGTTGCCGGCCCCGCCATGGAAACGGCGTTCCCCCGCCTTTCCGCTGAGGCCGGCCCCACCATGAACCGGCTGTCGACCCCAGCGATTGGCCTGCGGGACGCCCCTACCGTTCTGGCGCACCTCCCCCTCTCGGGCAGGCCCCTGCCGCTGCCACCGAGGGGACACGGGCGACAGAAAGGACACCCACGTGTCATCCCGTTCCCCGGAACCCCGGGCAGAGCCGTCCTCGCCCTGACGGCGGCCGCCCTCGCCTGCACGGCACTGCCCGGCCGCGGCGGATTCGGACCCCCACCTCCGCTTTCACCGGCAACACCTCACCGGCCCCCTGCTCCTCAACGGGGGCGGCCCCGGCGGGCCCTCGCTCGGCGATCCGTCGTGGGTGCGCAAGGTGATGAAGGGAGTTGCCGGATGTCATCAGGGCCGCCCTCGACGAGCGGCGGACCTCCTACCTGTGCTCGACTCCCCCCGCCATCGGTGTGTGCTTCTCCCGCTCCAGGTCTGCCGGGCAGGGCAGTCATCGTCTGCCGTCACTGCACCTTGGAGCACCTGGTGTACATCCCCGCCGACGAAGTCCACTCCCCCGCGATCCCGGACTCGCGCTGACGCTCCTTGCGGACCCCTGCGGCCGGAACACTTGCCGACGGCGGTACCGACCGCCGCCAGGGGCTTCCAGTGACGCAGAGAAGATCACGTCGGAGCTGAGCATGCGAAGCCGGGACGAGTTGCATGATGGGGTGTGAGTCGGCCGACGAGGCTCTCGCAGGGCTCGGCCTCACCCGACGGGTGGTGGCGAGCGCGCCCACCGAAGGGGCCGCGTTCGAGTTCGTGCGCGGCTCCGACCTCCTCGTCACAGCCCCCGAATCGACGACACGTTCAGCGGCGACGTTTCTCGGCCTGACCCTGCTCCCGCTGCCGTTCGAACTGCCGTCGGCCGCGGTGTACCTGTCATGGCATCAGCGCTATGACACCGACCCCGCACACGTCTGGCTGCGCGATCTGGCGCGGACCGCGTTGGGATCCTGTGTGGAGCAAGGGCCGAGGATGGACCGATCCATAGGCACGGAGCCCCTTGGCCAGGGGCCGATCGTCGCCGGCACCTCAATCAGTTCCAGGTGACGCCCTGAGGTGCCGGATGCAAGGGCGGGCAGGAGTTGAGTCAGCGGTCAACCAGCCGTGCACGCGGGGCCTCACCCGTGGATTCCGCGTCGGTGTCGTCGCCGCCGACCCGGCCGCGGGGAAGTGTCCGGTCCAGCCACTTCGGCAGCCACCAGTTGGTCCGGCCGAGGAGTGTCATGGTCGCCGGAACCAGCACCATGCGTACGACCGTGGCGTCGATGAAGATCGCGGTGGCCAGGCCGAGCCCGAACATTTTGGTGGAGGGGTCCTCGGCGACGGCGAAGGACAGGAACACCGCCACCATGATGAGGGCTGCCGAGGTGATGATCCGGGCGGTACGCGAGACGCCCTCAACGATCGCCGTGCCGTTGTCGCCGGTGCGCAGGTACTCCTCGCGTACGTGGGAGAGGAGGAACACCTCGTAGTCCATCGACAGGCCGAACAGGATGGCGAAGAGGAACATCGGGATGAACGACACGATCGGAACCGTCGCTTCCAGCCCGATGTGTGCGCCTCCCCAGCCCCACTGGAAGACCGCGACCATGATGCCGTAGGCCGCGCCGATGCTCAGCAGATTCAGCAGTACCGCCTTGAGCGGTACGAGTATCGAGCGGAAGACCAGCATCAGCAGCAGGAACGACATCGCCAGCACGGCGGCGACGAACACCGGCAGGCGTTGGCTGGTGCGTTGACCCACATCGGACAGGCTCGCGGCGGCGCCGCCGACGTGGGCCCTGGCCGGGCCGTGCCCGATCGCCGTGGGCAGCACGTCGGTGCGCAGCCGGGCGATGGTGTCGGCCGTGGCCTTGTCCTGAGGTCCGGTGTTCGGGAACACCACGAGGGTCGCGATGCCGGTGGCCCGATCGATGTGCGTCGGCGCGACGGATGCGATGCCCGGATCCGCCGCGACCGTGGTGACCAGACGGTCCACCACTCCCGGATCGCCGGAGGGGTCCGCGGCGATGACGAGGGGCCCGTTGGTGCCCGGGCCGAACCCCTCGGCGACGAGGTCGTAGGCCCGGCGCTCGGTACGGCTCTGCGGCAGTGAGCCGTCGTCGGGCAGGCCGACACGCAGGCCGAGCACGGGCAGTGTCGCGGTCAGCAGCAGCCCCGCCGCGCCGACCGAGTACGGCACCGGGTGCCTGCTCACGTGCCCGATCCAGCGACGCCACCCGGCGGCGTGGGCGGCGCCTGCCGCCGGGTCCCGCCGCCGCGCGCGTCGGCCCGGCTTCCTGGTCTGCAGAGCCCGGCCGATCCGGCCGGCCCGGGCCAGACGCGGGCCCGCCGCGCCGAGGAAGGCCGGCAGCAGCGTCAGCGACGCGAGCACCATCGTCAGGACGACGATCGAGACGGCGACCCCGCCCACCGTCATGAACGGCACGTGCGCGACCGCCAGGCCGAGGATCGACACGACGACGATGCCGCCGGCGAAGACCACCGGCCGCCCCGCCGTGGCCACCGCTCGTCCGGCCGCCGCCTGCGGATCGAGCCCGCGCGCGAGGTACTCCCGGTGCCTGGCGAGCACGAACAGCGCGTAGTCGATGCCCACTCCGAGCCCGACCATGCTGCCCAGGACCGGTGCGAAGGTGGGGACCTCTGTCACGCCCGCCAGTACCGTCATCGTGGCGACCCCGACGGTCAGCCCGAAGACCGCCATGCCGATCGGCAGCGCGGCGGCGACGAGCGAACCGAACGCCAGGAACAGGATCGCGGCCGCGGCGAGGAGGCCGATCAGCTCGCTCGCGCCGCCGTCGGGGTCGGAGAAGACGTAGAAGAGGTTTCCGCCCATCTCGATGCGCAGCGGCAGCTCTGCGCGCAGCCGGTCGCCGAGATCGACGAGGGCATCGAGATCTTCGGCCGACAGCCGGCTCTGGTCGGGGTACTGCACCCGGACGACCGCGATCCGCCCGTCGGCCGAAACGAGGCCGCCGCGCACGGCGGTGTCCCGGCGTGCGTCGAGTGCCCCCGCCGGGTCGCTCGTGCCGAGCACGTGCGGCAGCCGCTTCACCTCGGCCCGCAGCCGCGTGAGGGCGGTGCGCGCGCCGTCGTCGTCGAAGAACGTCGCACCGCCGTCGAGGGGAGTGACGACCACTTGGGCGGTCATCCCCTCCTGGCCGGTGCCTGCCCGCTCGATCAGTTCCGCGGCCCGTTGGGAGTCCAGTCCCGGAGCGGTCATCGAGTCCGCGGTCCGCCCGCCGAAGGCGAGGGCGGCGAGGACGGCGAGCGTGGCGGCGAACAGCCATGCCGCGATCACCCGCCAGGGATGGCGGGCGGCGCTTGCGCCCAGGCGCAACAGGGCTTTCGAGAGCATCGGGTCCTCCAACCACCTCGTCGGCCGTCCTTGTACGGCCGACGATGCCGAGGCTCGTCGCCACGGCGCTCCGCGGCATCGGCCCGCGGGCCGCGGATCCGTCGGCCCCGGGGCGGAGTGACGACCCATCCTTTCGGCCGATGCGCGGCACGCCGCGGTCCCTAGGCTGAGAACCGTGCTCCGAGACGACCTGCGAACCCTGTGGACCGAACCCCGGCCGCCCGACGCGCCGGCGCGGGTGCGGCGGGACTGGGCGCTGCTCGCCGCGGGCCTTGCCGGTGTGGTGCTGGAGGCCACCCTGCGCGAGGACGTCGTGTGGCGGCCGGTTGCGGTGGTGTTCGCCGTATGGCTTTGCCTGCTGCTCCTGTGGCGCCGTACCCGCCCGCTGGCGATGGTGACGCTGGCGTTCGGCTCGGTGACCCTGCTTCAGGTGGCCTCGCTCGTCGCCGCACAGCGCGAGTCCGTCGGCCTGTACACCGGCGTGGTCGTGCTCGTGCTGGTGTACGCGCTGCCCCGGTGGGGCTCGGGACGCGAGATCGTGCTGGGCGGCGCGGTGATCGTCGCGACCGGCGCGCTGTGTGTCGTCGCGGACGAGACCCCGGTCGTCGAAAAGGTCGTGGGCCTTGTCTTCCTGCTGCTGCCCGGCGTGGTCGGGGCTGCCGTGCGGTTCTGGGTGACCGCTCGCGAGCGGCAGTTGGAGCAGGTACGCTCCCGCGAGCGCGAGCAGCTCGCCCGGGAACTGCACGACACGGTGGCCCACCACGTGTCGGCCATGGTGATCATCGCCCAGGCGGGCGGGGTGCTCGCGGGCACCGATCCGTCCGCCGCCGTCAAGGCGCTGGAGGGGGTCGAGGAGGAAGGGGCGCGCACGCTGGAGGAAATGCGCGCCATGGTCGCCGCGCTGCGCGACCGCGGGGTCGGAGCCGAGGTGGCGCCCCCTGCCGGAGTTGCGGATCTGGAGCGCCTGGCGCGCACCCCGGGTGGTCGCCTCAGGGTCGACCTGGGGCTCGACGGCGAACTGGACGCGCTGTCCCCGGCCGTGGACGCGGCCGTCTACCGGATCGTGCAGGAGTCGGTGACCAACGCGCTGCGCCATGCGGCCGACGCGACCGAGCTCGTCGTCCGGGTCGCCGCGGAACGGCACACGGTACGGGTGAGCGTGCGCGACAACGGCCGACGCACCGGCCGGGGTCGCGACGGATACGGACTTACCGGACTGCGCGAGCGCGCGACCCTGCTCGGCGGCACACTACGAGCCGGCCCGGGTACCGATGGGGGCTGGCATGTCGAAGCCGAACTGCCGAGAGCGAGGAGCGAGAGCGGTGTCCATTCGCGTCCTCGTCGCTGACGACCAGACGATCATCCGCACCGGGTTGCGGATCATGCTGAACGCCCAGCCCGGCATCGAGGTGGTCGGCGAGGCCGCAGACGGGCGGGAAGCGGTACGTCTGGCCCGCGAACTACGCCCCGACGTCTGCCTGTTCGACATCCGCATGCCCGTACTCGACGGGCTCGAGGCCACCCGGCTGGTCGCCGGCCCGGGCGTCGCCGACCCACTGGCCGTGGTCGTCATCACCACGTTCGACCTCGACGAGTACGTCTACGGCTCACTGCGTGCCGGCGCCCGCGGGTTCCTCCTCAAGGACACGGGACCGGACCTTCTGGCACAGGCCGTACGGTCGGCGTCCGACGGGGAGGCGCTCATCGCGCCCAGCGTCACCGTCCGACTGCTCCAGACATTCGCGGACCTGCCCGCCGGCCGGCCCGTGGCCCAGCCGGTGTCCCCCGTCACCGCCCGCGAGGAGCAGGTGCTCCTCGCCGTCGCTCGCGGGCTGACCAACACCGAGATCGCCGATGCACTGCACATCAGCCTCAGCACGGTGAAGACGCATCTGGCCAGCCTGATGGCCAAACTCGGCGCCCGCAACCGGGTCGAGATCGCGATGTGGGCCTACGAAACGCGCCGCATCCTCCCCGGAACCTGAGCAGGGTGCCGGGCCATGTCCCATGCGTCCCTCGGACTTCCGCCTCGTGACGCCGCTGATCCTGCAGGACCAGAACGTCGTGGGGCGCGGTGCCGTCGGGTTCGACCTGGCGAAGTTCGACTCGGGTGCGCCGGAACGGGAACGCGCCCGCGCGAAGGAGTTCGTGCTGCGTGCCACAGCAGCGGCAGCGCCACAGCCCTTGAGCCGCCGCCTCCGTGAAGTCACCTCACACAACACTTACAGTGGCTGCCTGTGATCGGAGGGTGACTCCCCGTCGGGCGGGACGAGCCCGTCGCCCCGCCCACCGCATCGGAGCCGCCATGGCCGCGCCCCCGCGCTCTTCCCGCCCACCGCGTACCGGGCCGTCCATCCTGCTGGTCCTGATCCCGCTCGCGGTGCTGATCCTGGTGGCGGTGTCCGTGGGGTCGTGGCTGCAGTACAGCGAGCGGCAGGCGAAGGACACGGTGCACACGGCCGGATCCCGAGCCGCCGACCGGGTGGACGTGGAGGCCACCGTCCAGAGCGTCGACGCCGCGGCCGGAGAGCTCGTCCTGCGCGTCCGGGTCAGCCCGCGCGGAACTCTCGGTGAGCAGGGCGGGACGGCCCCCGTGGGGGATCTGAGCCTGCAGACGTCCGCGGCGACGCTCAGCGACCTGGCGTTCGAGGCGCACGAACGGCTCGCACCCAAGGACGTGCGGGTCGCGATCACGGATGGCTCGATCAGCGACTACCCGTTCGACACCTACGACACCGACATCGAGTTCTGGGCCGTGCTGGGCGGCGAACCGGTGCCGGTGCGGATGCTGTTCTCCAACGCCGACACGCTCTTCTCGGTCGCGGTGAGACCCCCGCCCTCCGGGCAGGAGGCCGCCGTGGCGCTGAAGCTGTCCCGGTCGGGCAGCCTGCTCACCTTCGCGGTCTTCATGATGGTCGCGATGTGGGCGCTGGCGTCGTCCGTGCTCCTCGGAGCCTGGTACCTGACGACCCGCAGACAGGGCCTGGTCTGGCCCGCCCTCGCCTGGATGGCGGCCACGCTGTTCGCTCTCGCGGCGTTCCGCAACACCGCCCCCGGCACTCCGCCGATCGGCTGCGTGATGGACTGGTTCGCGTTCTTCTGGGCCGAGGCCGTCGTCGCCCTGTGCCTGATCGTGGTGGTCACCTTCGGCATCCGCACCGCCCTCCGCGCAGGTGAGGGCGCCCCCTAGTTCGTGTCGGGACCGCGACAGCGACCGGCCCCGGTGGTCACCGCACATGGGCGGCGACCACCGGGGCCGGCCTGGCCGAGTCAGGACTCGACGATCTTGCGTACGTTCTCCAGGGAACCGCACCCGGCCTTCAGCTGTCGCTCACGCTCCCGCACGAACGCCAGGCCGAGCTCCTCGCGCCGCTCCATCGCCACGTTCTCCCGGGCACCGTTGAGGATGGTGCGTTCCTCCTCGTCGGCGTGGTGATTGACGGCCTCGACCAGCTCCTCGAGCTTCGAGTCCCACTCCTCGGAGCCGACTTCCTCGACCTCGAGGAGCCCCAGGAGGGCCTCGTTGCCCTCGTCGTGCTCGTGCTCGCCGTGCTCGACCTCTTCGTCGTCGATGTTCTTGTACCGCTTGAGTGCCGGGTAGACCTCGGCCTCCTCTGCCTGCGCGTGCGCGATCAGCAGGTCCGCGAACTCCCTCAGGGCACCCGCACGGTCGTCCTCGACGCTCCGCATGCGGCGGAAGAGATCCTCCATGCGCCGGTGGTCCTGAAGAATGAGTTCTACGACGTCTTTTGTGTCGGCCATGGAAATGGAACGCCTTTCCCAGGAGAGAATCGGGTCACTTTCATTTACCCCATTCCTGATGTTCTGCTCACCGCAGGGCCTCCACCGGTCTACCAGCGATACCAGCGGCCCCTACGGCCACCGCTGTCCGCGCTGCGCAGCACGAAGCCCAGCAGCCAGAGCACCAGCACGATCACCGCGATCCACCACAGGGCCTTCAGCGCGAAACCCGCACCGAAAAGAACCAGGGCCAGCAGCAGGACAAGAAGCAGGGGAACCATAGTTATCAACCTCCGATCCTCCTGTTGCCCTGTCCGCGGACGAACACTCAGCCGAATTCCCGTGTTTCTTCACAAGAATCACGGGAACTTGGATCGCTTTGGCCGGACGGGGAGAACATGTGACCGGGCGGGGGAGCAGTAACGGAACGGGGTCCGAAGTGCCCCTGGACGCACAGGAGTTGTTCAGCCCCCGGGGGGTATTCGGAGCGGCGGCCGGTGTACCCGGCCCACTTCATTCGACCCGAGGGGGGTTCCCATGGGCAGCACCGTGAGGCGTGCCCGGGCGAGATCGAGCTGCGTGGTGGCGACGGCGCTGGCGGTCCTGGCCGTCGGCGCGGGCCCGGGCGGTGCGGCCGCCCCGGCGCCCGCACCCGCGGCGGCGGCCGCGGCTGCGAAGGTGAAGGCGAAGGCGAAAGTGAAAGCGAGCACCGAACCGGCGAACGCCACACTGGGGTACCGCGCCAATGCCCGTCAGGACAGTTTCGTCCGCGGAGCCACGGCGGCCCCGCCGTTCACCAAGGCCTGGTCCGTCGACCTGGGCTCGGCGGTCTCCGCGCCGGTCGCGGTCGGCGGGAAGGTCTTCGTGGTGGTGAACGCGGCCGAGGAGGAGGAGTCCGACGGCCCGCGCATGGAACTCGTCGGTCTGGACGCGGCCACCGGAAAGCGCCTCTGGCCTCAGCGGCTGATCGCCGACAACGACCCGAAGGCCACCCTGGCCCACGGCGGCGGCCTCCTCTACACCCAGACCGGCAGGGGGGTCGTCACCGCCTGGGACCCGGCGACGGGCAAGCAGCGGTGGACCCGCAGCATCGGCTCGGGCTCCTGCGAGTACCCGCCGACGTGGTACGACGGCACCCTCTACACCCAGGACGGCCGGGGCACGGCGCTGGCGCTGCGCCCGAGTGACGGAGCCGAGCTGTGGCGGGCTCCGCTCGTCGACTGGGGATGGTCACCCGTGGTGGTCGACGACCTCGGGGTGTGGTTCGGCTTCGACAACTCCTCGTACCAGCTCCTGGACCGGCACACCGGCCGGGAGATGCGCCGCTACGACGTGCCCGACCGGACCGAGCTCGGCGGCAACCCGATCGCGCGCGGAGCGGGGGCGCTGTGGCTGCGAAGCGACGACCTCGACGACGAGCGGACCGTGGCGTACGACCAGAGCACCGGTGCCGTTCTGCGTTCCTTCCCCGCCGACGCCACCCCCGCGTTCGGCCCGGGCCGGGTGTACGTGGCGTACCGGGGTGTCGTGAAGGCGATCAGCACGACGACGTACAAGACGGCCTGGAGCTACAGCAGTCCGCGTCAGGCGGCCACGGTACGTCTGGTCGCCGGGGGCTACGTCTACGTCCGGGACGGCAACGGCAAGCTGGTGGTCCTCGACGAGCGGACCGGCGCCGTCGTCTGGTCCTACCGGCTGTGGACCGAGCCGCACCCGACGGAGTACGTGCCCGCGGAGAACGACTGGCGCGGCTGGGTCAACCCCGGCATCGCCACCGCAGGAGGCCGCGTGTTCGCACCCGCGGAGAACGGCGTCCTGATCGCGTTCGAGGACTGACCGACCCGGCAGGAGTCCAAGCACACATCAGTATCCCGGGTCCGGTGCATGCGCCCCTGGTGCATGCACCGGCCTGGCTCAGTCCGTCCCCACGACGATCACCTCGTCGGCGGCCGTCCAGTGGCGGCGCTCGGACTTGGGCGGGTTGACCCGCACGCCGTAACCCGGATGCGTGGAGACGTCGTCGTGACTGCGGTAGCCGATGGCGCATTCGCCGCGTCCTCGTGCCGCGGCCACGACGGTGGCGAAGGCCGTCTCGCACCCGGGCAGCACGTAGTCGCCGGCCGGCCGCAGGCGGATGCCGGCGCCGTCGGCGGAGAACAGCTCCTCGAAGACCGCCGCGAGGTGCCGGTTCTGGGAGATCTGTGCCATGAGCAGGCCGATGAGCTTTCCGCTGATGATCACGTCGGCTCCGGGCCCGAGGGGTGCCAGCGCCCGGTTGCGGTCGTCCACCAGCTCGGTGACGACGGGCAGTTCCCGCCCGGAGAGTTCCTGCAGTTCTCGTAGCAACAGCAGGGTGACGAGCGTGCGGTTGTCGGGTTCGTCCGGGGACTGCCCGGACGCGGGGTCCTCCCCCACGACGATCACGCTGTCGTAGGAGTGCACATCCAGACGTCGGAGGGTCTCGGGGCGTGTGACGTCCCCCCGGTGGAGGGTGAGGGCCGGGCCGGTGCCCTGGGAGGCGCCGCAAGCGCGCACCTGCCGGACCGTCGCTGCACCTCCGTCCGTCACCACGTCGACGACCGACCCGGGCCGGGCGCGGCGGCGCAACTGCTCGACCATGAGCGGCGCCCGGCGGTTCCAGCCGAGCAGCAGGATCCGCTCCGGTTGCGCGGGCGCCTCGGGGCCGGAGGCCATCGCCGCTTTATCGACCCACTGCCCGCACTCCCCGGGCCAGGCCGTGTCGTCGTCGCGGGAGATGACGATGAGCAGATCGTCCGCGTCGATGGTCGTGTGCGGGGGCGGGTTGAGCAGCGGGGTGCCGCCGCGCACCAGGCCGACGACGCTGGACGTCGGATAGGACAGCAGCGCGTCGCCGAACGGGCGGCCCGTCAGGGACTCTCCGCCGACCAGGTAGAACTCGTCGCCGGCGAAGTCGAGGAGCTCCTGGTGGACGAGGGAGAGCCCGGGGCGGCGGGCGGCCTGGACGATCAGCCGGGCCGTGACGGAGTCGCTCTCCAGGACGACACCGCCCGGGCCGGCCGCGAGACCGGCGGCCAGCCGGTAGCGGTCGTCCCGGACGGCGACGACGACGGGCGGCCGGTGCGTCACCCCGGCGAGGGCCGCCCGCAGCGCCAGCAGCGTCTTGACGACCTCGGCATCGGCGTCGGGCTCGTCGCGGGGCAGGACCAGCACGACACCGGCCGTCGCCGGACTGGTCAGGGTGAGCACGGCCGGATCGGTGGTGGGTCCGCTGCGGCAGATCAGCCGTGTCCGGCCGACGGGGCCCACCTTCGTGCCGAGTGCCTCCTCCATCGTCGTCTTGTCACGGTCGGCCAGCACCGCCACCGCCGCGCGCCGCTGGTTGGCGTTGGCGGCCAACAATTCGCCCACGACGGTGAACACCTGCTCCGACCAGCCCAGGACCACGACGTGCCCTTGTTCGAGCACGGTGGACCGGCCGCGCCGCAACGCGGTGAGACGCTCCGTCAGCGCCGTCGTGATCAGGCCGACCAGCGTCGAGACGTACAGCAGCGCGACCAGGGCGAGCAGCACCGACATGGTCACGCGCAGCGGCGTGCCGGTCGTCCCGCCCAGCCGCAGGGTCTCCCCCGTGAGGCGCCATACCTGCGCCAGCCGGTCCGGCAGGGACCGCGGTGCGTGCGGATCGGTCCACACCACGAGCGCGCTGACCGGGACGACGACGGCCAGACACAGCAGCGCCATCCAGCCGACCAGGGCGGAGGCACCGCGAGCCAGCGTGCTGTCGAACCAGTATCGGACCCGGTCACCCCAAACGGTGCGCCGCTGCGCCACCCTTCCCCCTTCGTCGTCCCGGGTTCTCGTGCGGCTGCCCGGCGCCGCGTACGCGGTGGGCCGGCCGGCACGGCCGGAGATCACGGTTGTGGATACGCAGTCGCAGTGTGGAGGCTGATGCGCGGCGGCGGACGCGGTTCGCCACGCATTCATTCCTTCGGGTTCGCCGGGCACGCGATAGGGGGCGAACCCCGCTGCGACGTCAGGGTTTTCCCCTGATTCGCTCCTTAGGGGCGACGCCCGGGGCCGCTGCACTTCGCCGGGGACCACACGTCCGTCGAACCGGCGTGGATCGAGGGCGCCCTGGAATCGGCCGTGCGGGCCGCCCCGGAGGTCCACACGGATCAGTGACCGCTGAGCGAGGGGGCCCCGGCACATGTGCCGGGGCCCCTCGTGCGTTCGGCTCGCACCCGGCGACCCTTCCGGCGACCGCAAAGACCAAAACCTCCGTTGCTTCCGCAAGGGAGACAGCCCACCGGAGCCCGGGCACCATGTGGCCCACGTCACCCTCCCCCACAGGGCTTTTCCCTACCCGCATCGACGTACCGACAGGTGGTGGCACTCGTGCGCCTGCGCACCCCCCTCGCCCTGCTCGGGGCCGCCGTGCTCGTGCTCGTCGGGCCACCGCTGCTGACCACCGGCAGCGGCTCCGAGACCGGCACCCAGATCCCTGGCCTGCGTTTCATGGTCCCCAACACGCCCGGCGGCGGCTACGACATCACGGCCCGGACGGCCGCGAAGAACGCCGAGGACGCCGGACTGACCCACAACATCGAGGTGTTCAACCTGCCCGGTGCCGGCGGCACGGTGGGCTTGAGCCGGCTGGTGAGCGAGCACGGCAACGGCAAGCTCGCCATGTCCATGGGGCTCGGAGTCGTGGGCGCGGTCCGTTCCAACGACGCGCCGAAGACCCTCGGGGACACCACGCCGATCGCCCGGCTCACCGAGGAGCAGGACGTGGTGGTCGTGGCCAAGGACTCGCCGTACAAGACGATCGACGACCTGATCGGCGCCTGGAAGGAGAACCCGGGCAAACTCCCCGTGGGCGGCGGCTCCTCACCCGGCGGGCCCGACCACCTCGCGCCGATGCTGATGGCGCGGGCCGCCGGAATCCCGCCGAAGCAGGTCAACTACATCCCCTTCGACGGCGGTGGTGAACTGCTCGCCTCGATCCTCGGCAACAAGGTCGCCTTCGGCGTCTCCGGGGTCGGCGAGTACCAGGACCAGATCAAGGCGGGCGAGCTGCGCCTCCTCGCGGTTACCGGCCCGGAACGCGCCAAGGGCCTGGACGCGCCCACGCTGAAGGAGGCGGGCTACGCCGTGAACTTCACCAACTGGCGCGGCATCGTCGCCCCTCCCGGGCTGAACGACGGGGAGCGCGACAAGCTGGTGAAGCTGGTCGAGGAGCTCCACGACTCCGACGAGTGGCGCACGTCCATGGAGCAGAACGGCTGGGAGGACGCCTTCCTCACCGGTGAGAGGTTCGGCGCGTTCCTCGACGCCGAGGACAAGCGCGTGGTTTCGGTGCTGAAGGAGCTGGGGCTGTGACGACGCAGACCGACATACCCACCGCCGAGACCGGCGGCGAACGGCGCTCGTGGCTGCGCGAGCACTCCGAACTCGGCGTGTGCGCACTGCTGCTGGCACTGGGCGTGCTCGTCCTGACCGACGCGCTCACCATGGACGTCGACATCGCGCAGCGCGGCCCGGTCGGCCCGAAGACGGTGCCTGTCGTGGTCGGCGCCGGACTGCTGGTGATCGCCGCCCTGCTCGCCGTGGACGTCCTGCGCGGCGGCCGGGGCCAGGCCGAGGGCGGTGAGGACATCGACCTGTCCGAGCCCGCCGACTGGCGCACGGTGCTGCTGCTCGCCGGGGTGTTCCTCGGTGCGGCCGTGCTGATCGAGCCGCTCGGGTTCCCCGTCGCGGGCGCGCTGCTGTTCTGGGGCGCGGCGTTCGCACTGGGCAGCCGCCGGACCGACCGCGATCCGCTCATCGCCGCGGGGCTGTCCCTCGTCACCTACACCGTCTTCAACAACCTGCTCGGAGTGCCCCTGCCCGGCGGTCCGCTGATGGGAGTGCTGTGACATGAACGCCCTCAACTCCCTTCTGGACGGCTTCGGCACGGCCCTGACTCCGATCAACCTGCTGTGGGCCGCGATCGGCGTCCTGCTCGGCACGGCGATCGGCGTGCTGCCGGGGATCGGCCCGGCGATGGCGGTGGCGCTGCTGCTGCCGGTGACGTACGGGCTCGACCCGATCGGCGCGTTCATCATGTTCGCCGGTATCTACTACGGCGCGATGTTCGGCGGCTCGACCACCTCCATCCTGCTCAACACACCGGGTGAGAGCGCGGCGGTGGTGGCGGCCATGGAGGGCAACCCCATGGCCAAGTCGGGACGCGGCGCGCAGGCCCTGGCGGCAGCGGCGATCGGGCACTTCGCGGGCGGCATAGTCGGCACGCTGCTGCTGGTGGCGCTCGCACCGACGGTCGCGAAACTCGCCGTGGACATCGGCGCGCCGGACTACTTCGCCATCATGGTGCTGGCGTTCATCGCCGTGACCTCGGTGCTGGGCTCGTCCCGCATCCGGGGCCTCGCCTCCCTGCTGATCGGTCTCACCCTGGGCCTGGTGGGCCTGGACCAGATGACCGGTCAGCAGCGTCTCACCTTCGGTTCGCTGCAACTGGCCGACGGTATCGACGTGGTGATCGTCGCGGTCGGTCTCTTCGCGATCGGTGAGGCGCTGTGGGTCGCCGCGCACCTGCGGCGCAGGCCGCCCGAGCCCATCCCGGTGGGACGTCCCTGGCTGGGGCGGGGGGATGTGAACCGGACCTGGAAGTCGTGGCTGCGCGGCCCGTTCATCGGCTTCCCGTTCGGCGCGATCCCGGCCGGCGGCGCGGAGATCCCCACCTTCCTGTCGTACGTGACGGAGAAGCGCCTGTCGAAGCACAAGGACGAGTGGGGCAAGGGCGCCATCGAGGGTGTCGCCGGCCCGGAGTCGGCGGCGTCGGCCTCGGCGGCGGGCACCCTGGTGTCGATGCTGACCCTGGGTCTGCCGACCACGGCGGTGGCTGCCGTGATGCTGGCCGCCTTCCAGCAGTACGGCATCCAGCCGGGTCCGCTGCTCTTCGAGCGTGAGCCCGACCTGGTGTGGGGCCTGATCGCCTCGCTGTTCGTCGGCATGGTGCTGCTGCTCGCGCTGAACCTTCCGCTGGCGCCGGTGTGGGCCAAGCTGCTGCGCATCCCGCGGCCGTACCTGTACGCGGGGATCATGTTCTTCGCGGCGGTCGGCGCGTACGCCGTCGGCGGTGAGGTGATCGACCTGGTGATCCTGCTGATCATCGGTCTGATCGGTTTCGGTATGCGCCGCTACGGGCTGCCCGTGCTGCCGGCCGTGATCGGCGTCATCCTCGGCCCCAACGCCGAACAGCAGGTGCGGCGCGCCCTGCAGATCAGCGACGGCAGTGTGACGGGTCTGGTCAACACGCCGTTCGCGGTGACCGTGTACGCGGTGATCGTGCTGCTGCTGGTGTGGCCGCTGCTGCGGAAGGTGGTGACGCGCGGCAGCGCCGAGGCCTGACGTCCGGCCCTGCGGCACTCCGGTACCGGGGTGCCGTACGGGAAGCGGATCTCCGCCTCGCCGGTCGCGGCGACCCGTACGCGCGTTCCTGAACCTCGCGCGTGCGGGTCGCCGTCTTCGCCGACGGCCCGGCTCCTTCGCGTCAGGACGGGAGCAGGCGGTTCGGATTCAGCTCCTCACGCTGCACCGACGGCCCGTCACCGTCCGGGGCTCAGCAGTCGGAGCCGCCGAAGACCTCGGCGGTGTGCTCACCGAGCTCCGGCGGCGCCAGCCGGTGCCGTGCCGGTGACGTGCTCAGGGTGATCGGGCAGGCCACCTGCCGGGACCCCGCGCCGCCGCCCGCCCCGGGCACCGTGACCACACCGGGCAATCCGAGCCTTTCGGCGAAGGCGAACGCCTCGTCGACGGTGTTCACGGGACCGGCGGGCACCCCGGCCGCCGCGAGCACGCCCGACCAGTGGTCGGCACCCGCCGTACGCAGCCGTTCACCCAACACCTCGCGCAACTCGGCGCGGTGAGCCACCCGTTGCGGGTTCGTGCGGAACCGGGGGTCACCGGCGAGGTCCGGGCGGCCGAGCACCCCCGCCAGGGCAGCGAACTGCCCGTCGTTGCCGACGGCGAGGGCCAGCGGACGGTCGGCGGTGGGGAAGGTCTCGTACGGGGCGATGCTCGGGTGCGCGTTGCCCATCCGGCCGGGGACGACGCCCGCGACGGCGTACGCCGAGGTCTGGTTGACCATGGCCGACAGCAGGGAGCTCAGCAGGTTGACCTCGACGCGCTGCCCCTCGCCGGTGGCGTCCCGGTGCCGCAGGGCCGCCATGATGCCCAGCGCCGCGTGCAGTCCGGTGATCACGTCGACGAGGGCCACACCGGCCTTGGTCGGTTCCCCGTCCGGCTGCCCGGTGACGCTCATCAGACCGCCGACCGCCTGGACGAGGAGGTCGTAGCCGGGGATCGCGGCGCCACCGCCGGGACCGAAGCCGCTGATGGAGCAGTAGACCAGGCCCGGGTGCCGTTCCTTCAGGTCGTCGTGGCCGAGGCCGAGCCTGGCCATCGTGCCGGGCCGGAAGTTCTCCACGAGCACGTCCGACTCGGCGACGAGGGCCCGGGCCCGTTCCCGGTCGGCCTCGTCCGACAGGTCCAGGGTGACCGAGCGCTTGTTGCGGTTGACGCCGAGGAAGTAGGTGGAGGTGCCCTGTTCGTCGGCGGGCGGACGCCACTGCCGGGTCTCGTCGCCCGACCCGGGGCGCTCGACCTTCACCACGTCGGCGCCGAGGTCGGCGAGGAGCATGGTCGCGTACGGCCCGGCGAGGACCCGGGAGAAGTCCGCGATCCGCAGTCCCGTCAGGGCGCCACGCTCCAGGTCCACTGCTGCCTCCGAGAGATCGTCGCTGATCGTTTCCGGCCTCGGACTCACCCTCTCACCTCCACACCTCTTGACGCGTCAATGACAACGATGGCTGGCAACCCCGACGAGGACACCATCCTGGCCGTCACCCGGCAGCTCCGCCTCGGTTACCTCGGCTGGTCGTGGAGCGGCAACGGCGGCGGAGTCGAGTACCTGGACATGGTGACGAACTTCGACCCGAACCAGCCGACCTCCTGGGGACAGCGCCTCTTCAACGGCGCGAACGGCATCGCCGCCACCGCCGAGGAGGCCGCGATCTACGGCTCCGGCGGGGGCGACACCCGACGGCCCCCGGCACCCCGACCGCCTCCGGCGTGACCTCCTCCTCCGCCACCCTCTCCTGGGCCGCCGCCACGGATGCGGCCGGCGTCAGCGGCTACGACGTCGTGCGCATCAGCGGCGGCTCCGAGACGGCCGTCACCAGCACCACGAGGACGACCGCCACCCTCACGGGCCTGTCCCCCGCCACCTCCCACGTCTTCGCCGTCTACGCCCGCGACGCCGCCGGCAACCGCTTGCCCCGCTCGGCCACGGTGACGGTCACGACCTCGCCCGGCGGCTCGCCGGCGAACTGCGGGATCGGATACCAGGTGACGGGCAGCTGGCCCGGCGGCTTCCAGGGCGAGATCGTCCTGCGCAACACGGGCACGGCGGCGATCAACGGCTGGACGCTGCGCTGGACCTTCCCGGACAGCCAGCGCATCACCAACCTGTGGGGCGGCGCGGCGACCCAGAGCGGCTCCGCGGTGAGCGTGGCGGCCGCCCCGTACACCGCGGCGATCCCCGCGTCGGGCTCGGTCACCCTCGGCTTCACGGCCACCCGCTCGGCCGCGAACCCCAGTCCGGCGGCCTTCACCCTGAACGGCGCCGAGTGTGCCGTGAGCTGACCGGCCCCCGTGCGACGGTGCCGCCGCGCCTCGGGCCCGGCGGCACCACCGTCCGTGTGATCCGCGTTACAGCGCCGCGAAAAGCGGTTTACCTCGCTCCGCTTCGGTCAGGCGGCGGGAATGTCGCACCGGCACCTCATCGCCGTATCTCCGGCAAGACGCGTACGCACCCGTCCGGGTTCCCCGCCGGCCGGGCGGGAGGCGTGGTGAGCGAGGACACCCTGCGCATCCGCGCTGTCCCGGCCGACGGGACGGAGCGTCAGGCGCAGCCCGCCGGCGAACCGGCCGCCCGGCGGGACGCGTTCTTCGACAACGCGAAATACCTCGCGATCGTGCTGGTGGCGATCGGGCACTCCTGGGAGCCGCTGCGGGACGGCAGCCGGGCCGCCTCGGCGCTCTACATGGTCGTGTACGCGTTCCACATGCCGGCCTTCATCGTGATCTCCGGTTACTTCTCGCGGTCCTTCGACGCGAGCCCCGGCCGGATCAAGCGCCTGGTCACCGGGCTGGTCGTGCCGTACGTCGTCTTCGAGACGGCGTACACCCTGTTCACCCGGTGGACGGACCAGGAACCGGACCGGCCGGTGAGCCTGCTGGATCCCCTCTATCTGACCTGGTTCCTGATCGCCCTGTTCATCTGGCGGCTGACCACACCGATCTGGCAGCGCGTGCGGTGGCCGCTGCCGGCCGCGCTGGTCGTCGCGATGCTGGCGACGCTCTCGCCGTCCATCGGCAACGACCTCGATGTGCAGCGCACGCTGCAGTTCCTGCCGTACTTCGTCGTCGGTCTGCTGCTGCGCCCCGAGCATTTCCGGCTGGTGCGGCGCCGTGCGGCGCGGCTCCTCGCCGTGCCGGTCTTCGCCGGTGCGCTCGCCGTGGCCTACTGGGCGGTGCCGCGGATGAGCGCCGCCTGGTTCTACCACCGCGACAGCGCCGAGGAACTGGCCGCGCCCTCCTGGTACGGGCCGGTCATGACGCTGGTGACGTTCGGCTGCTCGCTGGTCCTGGTGGCCTGTTTCCTCGCCTGGGTGCCGGGCCGCCGCACCTGGTTCACCGTGCTGGGCGCGGGCACGCTCTGCGGCTACCTGCTGCACGGCTTCGTCGCGCAGGGCTCCAAGTTCTGGGGCTGGTACGAGCCCACGTGGGTGCACCGGCCGCTGGGCGAGATCGTCGTGACGGTCGCCGCCGCGGTGCTCGTGACCGTCCTGTGCACCCCGCCCGTGCGGCGGCTGTTCCGCTGGGTGACGGAGCCCGACATGGCGTGGGCGTTCCGCCGGGACGCGCACGCACGGGCACGGGAACGCAACGCCGTCCGCGCGTGAGCACAACGCCTCACGGCTCCTCCTGGACCAGCCGGATGAGCGCTCTCCTACGAGGGCGCCTCGGCCACGCTCGAGGGCGTGCACCGTCGGCGGCGCTGTCGGCGGTCGGGCTCGGTGGTCAGAGGGGTGTCGCCGCGTGGAGGATGAGGACCATCGTCACGGCGGCGTTCGCGGAGGACATGGCCGAGACGGCGGTTCCCGCCGCCGCGCCCCACGCGGCCAGGCCGACCGCCGTGCACACCGGCGGCCAGTCGTGCACGGCGGGGGCCGGGCCCAGGAGCGCCGCGACCCGGCGCGGTACCGGTCCGGGAGCGGCGAGTCCCGCGAGCGTGGGCAGCGGGGTGCCCCGCGAGACGAGCGCGGCCGTGCCGATCGCCCGCGCCACCGTGCGGCGGCTGCCGATCGTCCGGGCCGCCTCCTCGTCCGCCCACCGCTCCGCCGTGTACGCCACGGCGGAGCGCAGCGGCCACAGGAACGGGTTGGCGCGGGCCGCCAGCTGCACGGCGAGCAGGAAGCGGTCGTGGCGTGCGGCGAGGTGCGCCCGCTCGTGCGCGAACAGTGCCCGCCGCTCGGCCGGCCGCAGCCGGTCCAGCAGGGCCGTGGTCACCACGACTCGGCCCCGCCCGGCACCGCGAGTCGACCAGCCCCCGGGCGGCAGCGCGTACGCGTAGGGCACGGCGTCGGGCAGTACCGCCACCTCCGTCCCGCGCAGCCCGGCGAGGGCCAGATGCGCCCGACGGCGTACCCGCCCGTACCGCCGCACCGTCCGGACGCAGGTGACGACCACGGCGCACAGCGCTGGAATCGCGGCCTTGCCCACGACCTCGTCGTACGGCACCGCCGCCCGCACCTCGGGGTCGGACCAGCCGTCCGGCAGCGGGTTGCCGGGCAGTTGGGCCGTGCCGACCACCATCACCAGTGCCAGGCACACCGTGCTGCACAACGCCAGTACCACGGCGAACACCGTCAGCAGCCGGGTCGCGGTGCGCGGATGCAGGTGCTGCTCGGCGAGGCGGGCCACCGGCCAGGCCGTGAGCGGCAGGATGAGCGGAAGGAAGACGAAGACCCCCATGCGTCCTCAGTCTTCCCCTTCGCCCTGGGCCTGATCCAGCAGGTCGCGCAGCAGCTGCTCCTCGTCCGGGCCGAGGCCGGTGACGAAGCTGGCCAGCACGGCCCCGCGGTCGCTCTCGGCGTCCAGTACCTTGCGCATCTTGCGGGCGGCCAGGCCCGCCTGGTCGGAGGCGGGTGTCCACGCGAAGGACCGCCCGACCCGCTCCCGGGTGACCGCGCCCTTGCCCAGCAGCCGGGTGAGGATCGTGATCACCGTCGTGTACGCGAGGTCATCACCGAGGCGTTGCTGCACCCACCCCGCCGTGGCCGGGCCGTCCGCCTCCCGCAGCACCGACAGCACCAGCGCCTCCAGCTCGCCCTGCCCCCGTCGGGCACGCTGCCCGGGATCCGTCACCGCCCTGCCTCCCGCCGCCCTGCGTCGTCCTCGCGGACATCGTATAGACCGCCCACCCCGCCCCGCCTACTTCTACAGTGTTGTAGATTCCAGAATGGCATCCACGCCGTACACGCCGAACGCTCAAGAAGGAGTACCCCGTGGGAGTTTCCCTGTCCAAGGGCGGCAACGTCTCACTCAGCAAGGAGGCGCCGGGTCTGACCGCCGTCCTGGTCGGACTGGGCTGGGACGTGCGCACGACGACCGGCGTCGACTACGACCTCGACGCCTCCGCCCTGCTCCTCGACGCATCCGGCAAGGTCCCCTCCGACGGGCACTTCGTCTTCTACAACAACCTCAAGAGCCCGGACGGTTCCGTCGAGCACACCGGCGACAACCTCACCGGCGAGGGCGAGGGCGACGACGAGTCCGTCAAGGTGGACCTCGCCGCCGTGCCCGCGGACATCGACAAAATCGTCTTCCCCGTCTCGATCCACGACGCCGAGAGCCGCGGCCAGAGCTTCGGCCAGGTCCGCAACGCCTTCATCCGGGTGGTCAACCGGGCGGGCGGCCAGGAGATCGCCCGCTACGACCTGTCCGAGGACGCCTCCACCGAGACGGCGATGGTGTTCGGCGAGCTGTACCGGCACGGCGCCGAGTGGAAGTTCCGGGCGGTCGGCCAGGGCTACGCCTCGGGTCTGGCCGGCATCGCCTCCGACTTCGGCGTCAACGTCTGACACGGACCGACCACGCCGGGCCCGACCGCGTGCCGCCGGGCCCGGCGCCTCATCAGCAACCGACCGGGAGACCCCTGTGGCCGACGCGTCCCGCCTCCGTCCGGAAGACCGGGCCGACTTCGAAGCCGTCCTGCACCACGCGCTGGGCACCGCGGACGTCCGCGACGCCCTGGGCAGCGACCCGGCCGGCCGGGCGGCGGCACACCTGCGCGCCCACGCACTCGCCCACGCCGACGCCATCGCGACGGCGGCCGAGCAGCCCTACCGTTCGTATCTCGCCGTGCGCAGGGCCGCCCGGCACGAGGCGCGGCGCCCGTACGGCGCGGGCGAACTGCTGCCGGCCCTCGCGGTGCTCACCCCGCTCGTGGCCGGCACCTCGGCGGCGGCGCTGCTCCTGACCGGCGGCCTGCTGCACGTCGCCCATGCGCTCGGCCCCCTGCCCGGATCGCTCGTCGCGGCCGGCTGGACCCTGGCCCTCGTGGCGGCCCTGACCGGCCTCGCCGCCCTGGCCGGGCTGCTGTACACGGGCTTGCGTCGACGCGGTGCGCCCCCGGCCTCCGACCAGGTGGAGCACGCCCGGCTGGTCTGGCGGCAGGAGCTGCTCGACCGGGGGATGCTGCCCCACCTGCGCGGGCACCTGGGATCGCATCCCGAGATGGCGATCACGCCGTGCTCCCCGCCCGATACGCTCACGCCGTGCCCGGCCCGGGCCAGAGAGGACAGGACACCATGTTCGGACTGAGCGAGCTCGCGATCATTCTCATCGTCGTCATAGCCGTCATCGGGATGAAGAAGCTCCCCGAGCTGACCCGCTCGGCCGGCAAGGCGGCCCGCATCCTCAAGGCGGAGGCCCGCGCCGCCAAGGACGAGGAGGCCGGAACGGCCCCCGCGCCGCGGGTGGTCCAGGGCGAGATCGTCCCGCCGGGCACCGGCACGACCCCGCCCGGCGCCCGGCCCGCGGGCACCCCGGACCACCCCTGATCCGACCCTGACTACAGCGTGCGCTCCAGACGGTCCGCCACGAGCCTGACGAAGCGCGCCGGATCCTTGGGCTGGCCGCCCTCCGCCAGCACCGCCAACGTGTGCAGCAGCTCCGCGGACTCGGCGAGCTCCGAACGGTCCTCGCTCGCCCGGTACGCCTGGTGCAGCCCCTTCACCAGCGGGTGGCCCGGATTGAGCTCCAGGATCCGCTTGGTGCGCGGCACCTCCTGCCCCATGGCCCGGTACATGTTCTCCAGTGCCGGGGTCAGGTCGTGCGCGTCGGAGACGATGCAGGCCGGGGAGACGGTGAGCCGCGTGGAGAGACGGACCTCCTTGATGTCCTCCTCCAGCCGCTCCTTCATCCAGCCGAGCAGCCCGGCGTACTCCTCGGCCTGCTTCTCCCGCTCCTCGCCGGCCTTCTCCGCGCCCTCGGCGTCGAGGTCGATCTCGCCCTTGGTGACGGACCGCAGCTTCTTGCCCTCGTACTCGCCGACGGCGTCGACCCACACCTCGTCGACGGCGTCGGTGAGCAGCAGGACCTCGATGCCCTTGTCCCGGAACGCCTCCATGTGCGGGGAGTTCTCGACGCTCTGCCGGGACTCGCCCGTGATGAACCAGATGTCGTCCTGGCCGTCCTTCATCCGCTCCACATAACGCGCCAGCGTGGTCGGCTCGTCGTCGGAGCGCGTGGTCGCGAACGAGGAGACGGCGAGGATGGCGTCACGGTTCTCGGAGTCTGTGACCAGGCCCTCCTTCAGGGCGGTGCCGAACTCCCGCCAGAACGTGGCGTAGCGGTCGGCGTCCTTGGTCATGAGCTCCTTGACCGTGGAGAGCACCTTCTTGGTCAGCCGGCGCTGCATCATGCGGATGTGCCGGTCCTGCTGGAGGATCTCGCGGGAGACGTTGAGCGAGAGGTCCTGCGCGTCGACGACGCCCTTGACGAAGCGGAGGTACGGAGGCAGCAGCGCCTCGCAGTCGTCCATGATGAACACGCGCTTCACGTACAGCTGGACGCCGCGCTTGAAGTCCCGCGTGAACAGGTCGTGCGGGGCGTGCGAGGGGACGAAGAGCAGGGCCTGGTACTCGAAGGTGCCCTCGGCCTGGAGCCGGATGGTCTCCAGCGGCTCGCGCCAGTCGTGGCTGATGTGCTTGTACAGCTCGTGGTACTCGTCGTCGGACACCTCGTCGCGCGAGCGCGCCCACAGGGCCTTCATCGAGTTCAGCGTCTCGGGCTCGGGCGTGTCATCGCCGTCCTTCACCTCCGGGACCATCCGGATCGGCCAGGTGATGAAGTCCGAGTAGCGCTTGACGATCTCCCGGATCTTCCACTCCGAGGTGTAGTCGTGCAGCTGGTTCTCGGGGTCGGCGGGCTTGAGGTGGAGCGTGACGGACGTGCCCTGCGGCGCGTCGTCGACCCGCTCCAGGGTGTACGTGGCCTCGCCGCGCGACGTCCAGCGGGTTCCCTGGCGCTCACCGGCCCGCCGGGTCACCAGCGTCACCTCGTCCGCCGCCATGAAGCCGGAGTAGAAGCCGACACCGAACTGGCCGATGAGCCCCTCGGCCCCGGCGCCGTCCTTGGCCTCCTCCAGCTCCTTGAGGAAGGTGGCCGTACCCGAGTTGGCGATGGTGCCGATGAGCCGTCCGACCTCGTCGTACGACATGCCGATGCCGTTGTCCCGCACCGTGAGGGTGCGGGCCTCCTTGTCGACGTCGAGCTCGATGTGCAGGTCCGAGACATCGGCGTCGAGGGAGTCGTCCCGCAGCTTCTCCAGACGCAGCTTGTCGAGCGCGTCGGAGGCGTTGGAGACGAGCTCCCGCAGGAAGACATCCTTGTTCGAGTAGACCGAGTGGATCATCAGCTGGAGCAGCTGACGCGCCTCTACCTGGAACTCAAACGTTTCGGTCGTCATGGTTCGCGAATCCCTCACAGGTCCCACAGTCGCCTGAACTGGTGACAGCCACTGTAAAACACCAAGTCAGGCCGGTGCCCGGAAGTCAGACGAGGTGGGCGAAGACGACGAGGTTCTCGGTGTAGTCCCGGGCCTGGCGGTCGTAGGAGCCCGAGCACGTGATGAGCCTGACCTGGGCCTGGGGTGTGTCGCCGTACACGCGGTCGCTGGGGAAGGCGTTCTTGGCGAACGACTGGGCGGCGTCCACGGCGAAGGTCGCCTTGCTGCCGTCGGCCCGTACCACCTGGAACCGGTCGCCCTTCTTCAGCTCGCCGAGCCCGGCGAACACGGCCGGGGAGGTCGTGGTGTCCACGTGCCCGGCGATGATCGCGGTGCCGGCCTCTCCGGGGGTGTGGCCCTTGGCGTACCAGCCGACGAGGTTGGTGTTGTTCGGCGGTGGGGGCTCCAGCTGGCCCGACGCGTTGATGGCGAGGTCGGTGAAGGGCGCGTCGACCGAGATCTTGGGGATGAGCAGACGGACCGGCCGGGACGGCGGCAGGTGCAGGCCCTGGGATCGGGCCGGCGCCGCGGACGTGGGCGTGTCGGGCAGGACCGGGGCGGCCGAGGAGGCGGCCACGGCGGGCGGCGCGTGCGGCGGGCCGGCATCGTCGGGCGATTCACCGCCGCCGAACAGGTTCACGGTCAGCACGAGGGCGGCCACCGCCCAGATCACCGTCACGAATGCGCGGAAGCGCCGTCTGGACGGTGCGGGGCCGAGGTCGGACAGGGTGGAAGGAGGGGCTGCCATCAAGAACCACCTCATTCGGGCACGGCAGCGAGTACGGCACACGGGTGGACGAGCCGGGCCGCCGCGACGTGCGGGGCACGTGCGGCGGCCACGGCGGCTATGAGGTCGGGCCGGTCATGCGGCGCCCTGCGTGGCCTTCCGGCGGCGCAGCGCGTACATGCCGGTGCCGGCCACCGCCAGGGCTGCCAGCCCGCCGGCGGTCACGCCCGGCGCGGAGGCCAGCCCGCCGCCACCGGTGTGCATGCCGCCGCGCGGCTTGTCGTGCTTGCCCTCCCAGGAGCCCTTGCCGTGCTTGTCGCCCTTGTCGTGCTTGCTGGATCCGCCCTCTTCCTGCTTGCCGCCCCAGCCTTCCCCGCCGTCCTTGTAGGACTCCGGGTCGTACTTGGAGCCCTCCCAGTCGTCCGAGTTCACCGAGGCCAGTGCTCCGCCACCGGTGTGCATCCCGCCGTGCGGCTTGTCGTGCTTGCCCTCCCAGCCCTTCTCCTGCCCGTCCTCCTTGCCGTGCTCCTTGCCGTTCTCCTTGCCGTGCTCCTCGTGCTTGCCCTCTTCGCCCTTGTCGCCCTTGTCGTGCTCGGAGCTCCAGTCGTCCGCGGTCACCGCGGCCAGCGCTCCACCGCCCGTGTGCATCCCGCCGTGGGGCTTGTGGTGGTCGCCGTCCTTGTGGTGCTCCTTGCTGTAAGAGGTCGAGTCGTGTTCCCCGTCGCCCATGGCGTCGGCGTAGGCGGCGGGTGCGGCGATCGCGAGGGCGGCCGTGGCGGTGGCCGTCGCGAGCATCATGCGGGCAGAGCGCATCGGTGAGTCCTTCCGTCGCGAACCGGGCAGCTGACGCCTCGCCAGCTCACGAGACCCGGTCTCGACGTGAACCACCGTCAGTCGCTCCGGGCCGTCCCACCATCCGGGGCGTGCACACGGGTTACCGCGACACCCTGACGGCGCACACCACGGTCGCCCGGGCGCCGCGGGGAGGGAGCCGCGGAGGGCCGTCCGCGTCAGCGGCGCCCGAACCCCCGGTGCGTCATGCGGGCCGGGTCCGGGTCCGCCAGCTGGGCCGCCATGCCGACGAGGACCAGCCCGCCCGCGATGAGCAGCCCCTGGGCCAGTGCGATGCCGGAGGCCAGCACGACGACGCCGAGCGCCAGCCCCCACCAGGCTCCGGTCCGCCGGTACTCGCGGGGCCGGGCGGGGCGGCCGGAGCTCATGGCCCGCGCGAACCGGGGGTCCTCCCGCTCCAGTCGTGCTTCGAGACGCATCAGACGGTGGTCTTCGGACCGGGGCACGGCTTCTCCTTTCCGGACCCGAGCGCTTCGAGGCAGGCGCGGCCGAGGTCATGGCAGGTCCTCGGGGTGTCGGGTCCTGTGACGGTGCGCAGGGGGGCGGGACGCCGGTGCGGCTGTGCCGGCGGCAGCGGCCGCCTCACCAGGGCTTCAGCCTCTCCCCCCTCCGGCGCTCGCACCATCGGGCCCCACCCCCATCCTTCCCGGTGGCAGCCCCACGCGAACGCCGGTCCGGGGGTGGGGTGTTCACCACGGAAATGGGTGCCGTCACGGATGGCCGCCGGGCCGGGCAGCGCGCACGCCGGGGGTGACGGTCTCGAGGAGGCGGGGTGCGGCGCCGTGCGCGGCTCGTCCTGGAGGCCGAAGCCCACCTGGTCGAGGCGTGCCGGGCCACCACGCGGGGCGAGCCGTTGCTGCTGCTGGGCCTCAGCCCCATGGTGGTGGAACGGCATCGGGCCGAACTCGGTCTCGAGGACCGGCTGGAACTGACCCGGTACGCGATCCGTGCGGGGCTGATCGAGCCCTGAGCGGGTCGGCGCCCGGCGCACCCGCCGGCGCTCGGCCTGGGCCGGCTGAGGAACGGACGGGGCGCTTTCGTCCGCCCGCTCGCCCGCTAGCGCTCGGCCTCGGCCCGCTGAGGAACGGACGGGGCGCTCTCGTCCGCGGGCTCGCCGTCGGACGCCGGGGACGTGGGGCGGGGCAGGAGGGCGTGTCCCGCCCGGAGCGTGCGGGCGAGCAGGTGGGCGCGTCCGGCGGCGATGGGGCCGAGCACCGCGAGGACGAGGACGTACCCGGCGATGAACGGGGCGAGCCGGGCGTCGAGACCGGCGCCGGCGGCCATGGCGGCCAGGATCAGCGCGAACTCGCCGCGGGCCACGAGGGTCGTGGCGATCTCGGCGGCCGGCTCGATGCCGTAGCGGTACACGCGGGCGACGAGGAGACCCGCGGCGACGTTCATGACGAGGGTCAGCGCGGCCGCGGCGGCGACCGGTCCGGCCACGGACACGAGGTCGCCGGGGTCGATGGAGAGTCCGAACGCGAAGAAGAAGATGGCCGCGAAGGCGTCGCGCAGCGGATGCACCAGGTCCCGGATCCGCGGGCCGGAGGGGGTTCCGGCCAGGATCAGGCCGACCATGAACGCACCGATGGCGTCGGCGACTCCGAGGACCTCGGCGACCCCCGCCACCAGGACGGCCGCGCCGAGGAAGCTGATGACGAGCAGTTCGTTGTCGCGGGTGGCGATGAGCCGTCCGACCGGTTTCGTGCCGTGGCGCGCGGCCGTCGCGAGCAGCAGCAGGAAGCCGAAGGCCTTGGCACCCTGGAGGACCATGTCGCCGACGCCCTGCGCGCCGCTGATGACGGGCTGGAGGGCGGCGAGGTACAGCGCGAGGAAGATGTCCTCCACCACGATGACCCCGAGGATGAGACGCGTCTCCGGGCGGCCGATGCGGCCCAGGTCGATGAGGATCTTGGTGACGATGGCGGACGAGGAGATCCCGAGGACACCGGCGAGGACCAGCGCCTCGCGGACGCCCCAGCCCAGCGCGAAGCCGAATGCCAGGCCCGCGCCGACGTTGAGCAGCAGATAGATCCCACCCGCCGTCAGCAGGCGCCGACCGCCGTCCTTCAGGTCGTCGAGGTGGAACTCCAGGCCCAGGTAGAAGAGCAGCAGCACCAGACCGAGCGCGGAGAGCATCTCGAAGTCGTGCGCGTCCTGGACGATCACCAGGCCCGGGGTGTGCGGGCCGAGCAGGATGCCGGCGAGCATGAACAGCGGGATCGTGGGGAGCCCGATTCTGCCGCCGAGACGGGCGAAGAGGGCGGCGGCCAGAAAGGCTCCGCCCATGGCGAGGAGGCTGTCAGCGTGTCCCACGGATCACCACCTTCGTGGACGCGCAGGCGGATCGTTTCACCGAACGGGGATGGATAGGGGCTCCTCCTTCAGGGGCACGACGAACGGGGACGTGCGCCTCTCGGCGCATCTCGAGACCGCGGCCATGACGAGGGGCGCGGCGGCTCAGGCGGTGCTGCCAGCCTCACACGCGGGGCGGTGGCTCCACCATCGGTGCCGCCACCCATCTCCGGGTGGGGGCGACACCCACCCGCGTCCGTGCCCGCCTCAGCGATCTCGGGCCGGGGTCGCGCACCGCCGCCCGTGCCGGCTCCGGGGACATCCCGGCTGCGTCCTCGATCCCGGGCTGCCTTCGTGGAGGGGGCGGGCGAACTCCTTCCCTACGGATACGGCGTCCTGCGCGGCTGCGCGGGTCTCGCCGGCAGGTGGTCACCGGGCGCTCCCGCATCGGTCGACACCGGCGAGCCCGGCTGAGACGGGGCCACCGGGCGATCCCGGTCCGGTCGACGCCCGTGAGCCCCGCCGAGGCGGTCAGACGTGCCGGTGGTCGATGCCCAGCAGGCTCGCGGCAGCCCGGAAATCGGCCGTGCGGTGCCCCACGGCGAGGGACCAGTGGTGGCCGACGCCCGTGGCGCTCCAGGCGTCGACCCATTCACCGGGGTCCCGGCCGAAGTCGACGCGGCTGGTGGTGTTGCCGATCGCCAGCAGCGGTCCCGGTACGACGGTTCCCTCGGAGGTGACGAAGGACAGACCGCCGTCGGCGTCCTGGCCGAGGCCCAGCAGCGTGATGGGCCCGTGCCGGACGTCGAACTCGACGCTCACTCCCCAGCCGCGCTTGCCGTGGTAGACGCCGAGCCCGCGCAGCAGCGGGTCACGGGCGCCCACCCCGAGGTGGGCGGGTCCGTCATGGCCCATCTCCACCACGCCGTCCTCGAAGTTCAGGGCCTGGATCTCGGTGAAGGAGCCTCCGGCGCCGACGCTCTGGGACGCCAACTGGGCCACAGACGTCCGCAGTTCGTATTCGCCGGCCGCGGGCACCCCCCGGGCGGTGAGTAGGGAGGCGCCGAGGATCATGCCCGCGCCGAGCCGCTCGTGCAGCTCGCCGTCCAGGCCGCGGTGGTAGTAGGCGAGGCTGTCGAGTTCGAAGTCGGCGACCAGCCGGTCCAGGGCGACGGACACGGTCGCGCCCCAGGCGAAGTCCCCCTCCACGACGCTGTCGTCCAGGGTGAAGATCCGCCGGGCGAGGGCCATCCGCTCCCGGGTCTCGGCCTCCGTCACCCGTTCCACCCGGTGCCGCAGGTCGTCGAACTCCAGGACCTCGACGTGTGAGCCGAACGTCGTGGCGAGCAGCGTCGGATCGGTCTGCACGTCGAGCATGCCGGGGTACACGTGCCCCATGAGGCCGTGCCGGGCGTGCCGGAGCGCGGCACGGATGTGGGCGGCCCGGATCCACTGCTCGATGCGCCGCCAGGCGGACTCCTGGCGCAGCCAGCCGGACACCGACCGGAAGGGGATGCCGGCGCGCCGGAAGACGTTGCCGACCTCGGGGACGGGGCACTGTCCGCAGTAGGCCAGCCAGGCGCCGGTGTCGAAGGCGGCGTGGTCCATCCTCTCGGACGGCTGGAGGTCGATGACCAGGACCGGTGTGTGCGAACGCCGGGCGATCGGCAGCACCATCGACGAGGTCAGGTAGGTCGTCAGGAACAGCACGATCAGGTCGCAGTCGGCCCGCCGCAGTTCTTCGGCGGCGCGGGCGCCCTCGCGGGCGTCGGAGACGAATCCGGCGTCGGTCACGTCGGCGTCCATCTCCCGGAGTCGTCCGGCGACATACGCGGCCGACTCCCGCAGTTGCGGGAGGAGACCGGGGAACTGCGGCCAGTACGTGCCGAGTCCGCCGGCGACCAGTCCGATGCGGGTGCGGCGCCGGGTGACGGGCGGGAGCAGATCGTGCAAGGCGGCGGAACGTACGGCCGTGCCGTCCGCGGTCGTTGCCATGGGCGGTGCTCCTTGTCGGGGTGCTGCGGCTCGGGTTGCGGGGTTGCCGCGGCTCGGGTGCTCTTGCCGGGGTGCTGCGGCTCTGGTTGGTCCTTGTAGACGGGTGCCGCGGCTCGGGTGCTCTCGCCGGGGCTGTGGCTCCGGTTGCTCCTTGCGGAGGGGTGCTGCGGCTCAGGTGCTGGGGACGGGCAGGTCCGTTCGGTCCCGCACGGCACGCGTGGAGCGCGGGACCAGGACGCGGATGATGAACACGCCCGCGAACGCCGCCACCGTCATGCAGACGGTGATCGTCCAGAGCAGGACGGTGGGGCTGCGGTCGGCCAGCGCGGGGGTGAAGAACGCGGCGACCGCGAAGACGCCCCGCGACAGTGCGTAGGTCAGGCCCTGGGTGGTGCCGCGGGTGTCCGCGGGCAGCGTGAGCTGCGACCACACCTTGTAGTTGGCCTCTCCGGCGAACGGGTTGGAGAGCTGGTAGAGCACGAAGAAGACGAGCATGCCGACGAGTGCGCCCGCGGTGAGCGACGCGATGACGAAGGCGAGAATCTGCACCACCGCGGCCGCGTGGAACAGCCGGTCGCGCCAGGGGGTGTCGGCGACGCGTACGAAGGCGAAGGTCAGCAGCACGCCGATCGGGATGGCGGCCAGGTTGATGCCGGTGGCCAGGCTCTGCGAGGCGTCGCTGACGGTGACGAGCAGATAGGTTCCGAACTGACCGAAGGTGTTGGCTCCCAGGCCCCAGGTCACGTAGAACACGAACGTCGCGGCCATCGGCAGCATCGCGCCGCGGGTCCACACACTCTTCAGGGCGATGCCCTCGGGGACGCTCCCGGTGTCCGGTTCCGCGGGCCCGTCGGACAGCTTCAGCCGGGACCGCAGCGCCCAGGTGAGGAGTGCGGCGACGGCCAGTTGCCCGGTGATGAGACGTGCGCCGGTCATGCCCGTGGTGGACAGGACGAAGCCGAGGAAGATGGCGACGGCGATGCCCAGCATCCACATGACCTGGGTGAACGCCACCAGTCTCCCCCGGGCCCAGGAGGGCGCCGCGTCCGAGACCACGGCCAGGGACGTCGGCAGGTCGGCGCCGGCCGCGAGCCCCGCGACGAGTACACCGGCCAGCAGGGTGATGTCGTCCGGCGCGAGTGTGATGACGAGGGCGCCGATCGCGAAGCAGAAGATGTCCCAGTTGTAGACGCGGCGGCGGCCGAAGAGGTCGGCGAGCCGACCGCCGACGAGGGATCCGACGGCGATGCAGCCGGTGACGATCGCGCTGATCGCCCCGGCCATCCACACACCCATGTCGTAACTGTCGCGGTAGACGGCCAGGTTGACGGAGATGCTCACGATCAGCCCGGCGTCGAGGTAGGAGGCCATGCCCGACAGGGCGGCGGCCTTCCAGAGCGGTCTGGGGATGGGGCGGGTACCGGCCATGATGCGACTCCGTCGTCTGGTGACATCGCGTTCCCGGGGGCCTGGTCGCAGCGAATATAGGGGGAGAAAAACGTTGCAACAAGGTGTCGCGCACGTATCGCCGACGCGGGGTCGGATTCTGCGGTTCCGGCCCGGGGTGTGGCGTGACCGCACCAGCTCACCTACGGTGAATGAGGTCTGAAAACGTTTCAGGGGAAGGACCGTGTCCGTGATCTCCCCCGAGCTCCGCCGGCTGTTCGACGACCCGCCCCGCGACTTCGGCCCCACTCCGTTGTGGTGGTGGTCGGGTGCGAAGGTCACCCGCGAGCGACTCGCCTGGCAGTTGCGGGCGTTCGCGGCGGGCGGTGTCCACAACCTCGTCGTCATCAACCTGGCCCCGGCGGGCCCGACGTTCGGAGCCCGGGCCGACGATCCGGCGTGGTTCGGCGAGGAGTGGTGGGCGCGCTTCACCGAAGCCTGCGAGATCTCGGCGGAACTGGGCACGCGGCTGTGGTTCTACGACCAGATCGGGTTCTCCGGGGCCAATGTGCAGGGCGGTGTGACGCGTCGTCACCCAGAGGCCTCCGGACTGGCACTGCGCTGCCGTGATGTCCGTGTCAGCGGGGGTGCGCTGGACCTGACGGACCCGGGGACGCCGCTGGCCGCGTACTCCCGGCAGGGTCGGCGGCTCGATCTTTGCGCGGACGGCCGGATCGCCGCCGCCGACGGTACCGGGGTCCGGCTCGTCACCACCGTCCCCACGGCGTTCGACTACCTGGACCGGCACGCCGTGGGTCTGCTGATGGACGCCGTCCACCACGAGTACGACCGCCGCGTGCCGGAGCACCTGGGCACCGTCATCGCGGGCAGCTTCCAGGACGAACTGCCCGGCACCAACGCCTGGAGCCCTCGTTTCGCCGAGGAGTTCCGCACCCGGCGCGGCTACGACCTGCTCGACCACCTGCCCGCCCTGTTCGGCGCGGACGCCGGCGTCGCCGAGGGGAAGGTCCGCGCGGACTACTACGCGGTCCGGGCGGAACTGACCGAGGAGGCCCTGTTCCGGCCGCTCGCCGCCTGGCACCGCGAGCGTGGTCTGCTGCTGGGCAGCGACCAGAGCCACCCCGCCCGCGCGGGTTACCCGGCGCAGTCCACGCAGATCTACACCGACTACTTCCGCACCCACCGCTGGTACAGCGCCGCGGGCAGCGACCACCACGGCGACGCCAAGGTGCACTCGTCGATGGCCCACCTCCACGGCCACGAACGTGTCTGGATCGAGGCGTTCCACTCCTCCGGCTGGGGCGGCACGCTGGAGGACACCTACGACTGGCTGCTGCCGTTCCTGCGCAGCGGGGCCAACCTCTACAACCCGCATGCCAGTTACTTCGGCACGGCGGGAGGCTGGTTCGAGTGGGCGCCGCCGTCCACCGACTGGCGCCAGCCCTACTGGAGGCAGTACCCGGCGTTCTCCCGGGCCGTGTCCCGGATCTGCTCGATCATGTCCTGGGGCGGCTACGCCGCCGATGTGGCGGTGCTGCACCCGACCGCCACCATGCAGGCCCTCGTGCCCCTGGACGCACCGGTCCGGCACTTCGGCGACGGCCGGCTGGGCGAGGGGCACGCCCTCGCCGACGAGACCCAGCGGCACTACCTCGACCTGTGCGGCACCAATAACTGGCTCCGGCCGCACGCCGGTGCCCTGGACCGGCACGGGGTGTCCTTCGACGTCATCGACGACGACTCGGTCCAGCGCGCCCGGGCCACCGACGGCGCCCTGCGGATCAGGGACCTGGCGTACCGGGTGGTGCTGCTGCCCTCGGCGAGCGTGCTGGAGGAGGGCACGGCACGGCGGCTGTCCGAACTGCTCGACGCCGGAGGGCGGGTGGTCCTCGTGGGCCGCCCGCCCGCGACGGCCGCCGGACGGTTCGGTGACGACTCCGTCGTGACGGCGCTGCTCGCCCATCCCCGGCTGGAGCGGGTGTGCGGCCCCGAGACCGCGGCCGCGGCGGTGGCCGACGCGGCCGGGCACGCGACGGGCGACGTGCCGCTGCTCGTCCGGCGGAAGGGGAGCGAGGCGGTGGCGCTGGTCACGGCGGCCTTCCCGGAGATCGGCGCACATCCGCTGCGGCCGCCCGGTTCCGCGCCCGCGCCCGTGCGCACCTCGTCCGTCACCGTCCGGGCCGCCGTGGCGCAGGCCGAGGTCTGGAATCCGGCGACCGGCTCCCGCAGCTCCGCCCGCGTCACGGTCCGGGCGGACGGCGCCTCGTCGGCCGTCGAGGTGCCTCTGGAGGGCGCGCCGGCGGTCCTCGTCGTCTGGCGCGAGGGCCGTGCGGAACCGGCGCCACCTCCGAAGGCCACGGCGGTCCGGGTGCTCGACCTCTCGTCCGGCTGGCAGGGCTGGCTGGTTCCGACGATGGACAACACCTGGGGTGATCTCGCCCTGCCCCCGGGAACCTCGGTGCGGGAGCCGCAGATCTGGACCATGGAGTGGACCGAGGGCACGGTGTGGGAGCGCGCCCGGGTCACCTACGGCAACCGGGTCCGTGTCCTGCCCCCGGTACCGCTCGACCTGGCTCCCGAGCCGCTGGACGCGGCGGGCGTGGAGCGGGTGCTCGCCGGCGAACTGCCGCTGGTGCCGCCCGACGCGGCCTGGGAGGCGGGAGTGTACTCGTCGAGCCGGGGCATCCCGGACCAGGGCGGACTGCTGGGCACCAAAGGGCTGGTGAACGAGGAGTTCGTGCGGGTCCCGGTGCCGGCCGTCGGCACGGCCGCACGGGTCCGGGCGATCGTGGAGACCGGCCTTCGGGGCCCCGCCGAACTGCACGTCGGCGCGGAGGCTGCCAAGCGGGTGTGGTGGAACGGCGAGCCGCTGGGCCCGTACGGCGGCGGTTACCTGGCCTCGGCTCCGGTCACCGTGGACCGGGACCGCAACGTGCTCGAGTACGAGTTGTCACACGCTCAGGACCGGCCCTCGACGATCTCGGCCGTCGCGGGCACCCCGCTCGGCAGTTTCTTCTGCCTGTCCGAGCCGGGCGGTCTCGGCCCGCGGCCGCGGTTCATGCGTCCGCCGGACGGGGTCCGGCCCGACGGCCGTGTGGTCTATCGCCGACGGCTCCCGGTCCCGGCCGGGGAGGCGCGTGCGGTGCTCGTCGTCGGGGCCGCCTGCGCGGTGACGGTGCTGCTCGACGGGGACGTGCTGGCGCGGCAGGAGAAGGTGGAGTACTACGAGGCGGACTGGGGCGCCGTGCCGATGTTCTTCCGGCACGAGCGGGAACTCGGCGCGGGAGAGCATCTCCTGGAGGTCGTGGCCGACAGCGCCGACGTCCGGGACGCGGTGTTCGTCGACCTGGTGGTGCGATCCGCGTCCGGGGTGAGGGCCCTGGTCAGCGGCGCCGGCTGGGAAGCCCGGACGGGTTCGTGGCGGGGCCCTGCCGTCGAGGACGCCCGCAGGCGGGGCGAGTTGCAGCACTGTCACGCGGCCGTGCGGCCGCACCCGCTCCCGGGCACTGCGTGGCTCAACGGCACGCCGGTGCTCGGCGGTGCCGTGTGGCCGTCGCGGTCCACCGATGACGTCCGGGCGGTACCGCAGCGGTTCCGGTTCACGGTTCCGCCGGGGACGGTGTCGCTGGAGCTGCCGTTGGCGCTCGACGCCACCGTGCGGATCGGGGGCGGCGGCGAACTGCCTCTGACCGGCGATCGGCTGACACTCCGTGAGCCGACCCCGGACGCCACCGAGGTCGAGGTGGTTACCGAGCCCACGTGCGTCCTGCGGGGCGGCTCGGCCTGGCGCGGTCCGGTGCGGGTGCGGACGGTGCCGGCGCCGCTGGCGCTGGGCGACTGGCGCGAGCTGGGGCTGGGCGGTTGGAGCGGCGGCGTGACGTACGCACGGACGGTGGAGGTGCCGGCCGGGCCCGATCCGGTGCTGGATCTGGGGCGGGTGCGGGGCAGCGCGGAGATCGCGGTCGACGGGGAGTTCGCCGGTGAGGCGTTCTGTCCGCCGTACCGATTCCCGCTGCGCGGTGCCGCGGGCCGTACCGTCCGGCTGGAGGTGACGGTCCGGGGCACGCTGGCGCCGTATCTCTCACAGGCCACACCGACCGAGTGGGCCTTCGCGTCCCAGCTGTCGTCGGGGCTGTGGGGGCCGGTGACGCTGCGGATCCCGTCCGGGGTCAGGGCGTGACGCCGTTAAGGACGTTCCGGTGCGGGTGCGGGCCGGATTCGACCGGCACATCGCCGACCGGGCACAGCGCCCGCCCCGACTGAGCAGCCGGCCCTGGCCCCGGCATTCATCACGACCGCACGGACACTCGCCCGGGCCTCACAAGGTGGTGGCTTCCCACTCCTGTGGATGGGCGTGGATCTGCCGGAGCAGCTCGGTGAACATCGTGCTGTCGTAGAGAACGCCGGCGGTCTCAGCGGTGATCCGCTTGTCGTTGATCACCGCGGTGGGTGTGCCGGGCCCCTCGGGCTCCGACGTGTCTCCCGCGCGCTCGTAGGCCTTCTGGGAAGCGGCCACGAAGTCGCGGTACTTCATGGTCTTCACCGCGTTGTCGAACACTGTGCTGCGCAGCCCTTCCACCTGTCCGGCCAGCTCGAGCAGGCGGGCGTCGGTGTAGCCGTCGACGCTCTCTTCGGGCTGGTTGTAGTAGAGGACCTCGTGGTACTCCACGAACTTGCCCTGCTCCAGCGCCGCACGCAGTGCGTTGACCGCCTTCTTCGATCCGCTGCCGCCGACGCGGTCGTCGAGGAAGGAAGCCATGGTGTACTCCGTCGAGGCCCAGCGCTCGAGCATTGCCTTGCGCAACTGCGGGCCGCCCGACATCTCGAACTGTTCGCAGACGGGGCACCGCGGGTCCTCGTACAGGTGCACCTTCACTTTCGCGCCGGGATCGCCGACCGTGATGGTGGTACCGTCCGCGCCCAGCTTCTCGGGTAGTTCTTCCGCGATCTCGTACGCGGGCCGCGCTTCCGCGGTCCCGTCGGCAGGCCGTTGCTCCGACGGCCCTTCCGCCCGCCCACAGCCCGCCAGCGCCAGCACCACGGCCGCGCACCAGGCCAGCCGATGTCCCCCACGCACCATGCGCCACCCTCCCTCGAGCAGGGCGACTCTAGATCATCCCCCGCCCCTACCCCAGAGCGGGCGGCCGGGTGGAGTCGCGCAGGACGAGGCCCGGGGCGAAGACGCGGGTCTCGTGAAGGTGGTCCGCACCGGCCTCGACCTCGTCGAGCAGCATCTCCACAGCCGCCCGGCCGAGGTCCTCGACCGGCTGGCGGACCGTGGAGAGGGTCGTCGCCCCGAAGGTCGCGACGTCGAGGTCGCCGTAGCCGACGACCTGTACGTCCTCGGGGATGCGCACGCCCCGTTCGGTCAGTCCGCGGCACAGGCCCGCGGCGAGGAAGTCGTTGGTGCAGAACACCCCGTCGGGCAGGTCCGTCAGCCCGCGGGCGATCTCCGTGCCGTACGCGACGGTCATCCGCTCGGCGACGACCTGGCCGAGCCGGGCCTCGCGGCGGCTGCGCACGGCCTGCCGGGCGCCCTGGTACCGGTCCGCGCACTGGCGGATGCCGCGCTCGCCGTTGACGACGAGGATGTCACGGGCCCCGCTGTCCAGGAGGTGCTGTACGGCGATACGGCCGCCGGCGATGTCGTCGACGGAGGCCGAGCAGCCCTCCCGGTCGGGCATCGCACGGTCGGCCAGGACGAGCGGGATGCCCCGCTCACGCAGCCGGGCCAGCCGGCCCGGGTCGGCGCTGAGCGGCACGACCACGACTCCGACGGCCCGCTGCTCGACGAGCATGCTGAAGTAGCCCTGCTCCCGTTCGGGGGCGTCCCCGCTGTGGCAGAGGACGAGGGAGTAGCCGTGGTCGTAGGCGGCGTCCGCGGCGCCGCGCGCGATGCGTGCGTAGAAGGAGTTGGTGACGTCGGGCAGCACGAGCCCGATCGCGGAGGAGTGGCCGGTGCGCAGGCCCGCCGCTCCCGGGTGGGGGACGTAGTCGAGCTCGGCGACGGCGACGCGGACGCGTTCGGCCGTCCGGGCGGTGACGCGCTCGGGCCGGTTGAGCACGTTGGACACCGTCGACACCGAGACCCCGGCGGCTGCGGCGACGTCCTGGATGCGGGCGGGGCGTGCCGGAACGGCGTCCACCCCCTCGCTGTTGCGGCCGCGCGACCAGGCACGACGATGGCCTTCATGGGCACGGCAAGTATAACGTGGCCGGAGTTGGAACGTTTTTCCTCCCAGCCGAGACAGGGGTGACGGGAGTCGGGCCGAGCCCGAGCCGATTCGGAACCAGGAGCACCAACGGCGTTCGGGAGCCGGCCGGCAGGGGACGGAGGCCGTCAGGGACGTTCGGGAGGTCGTCTTCCCGGTGCCGGGATGCCGCCGGACGCGGCCGCGTCGAGCAGCCGGCGGAAGGTGTCGCACTGCAGGTGGCTCGGCGCCGGGCACGCCGCGGCATGCCGCAGGGAGTCGCGCAGGACGCCCAGTTCGCGGACGGTCCGGTCCAGTTCCGCCGCCTTGGCCGAGAGCATCCGCCGGTCGATCCGCGGCTGCCCGTCCGGCGCGAACATCCGCGCGATCTCGTCGAGCGAGAACCCGGCCGTCCGCCCCAGCGCGATCAGCGCCAGCCGTTCCAGCACCCCCGGGTCGTACTGGCGCCGCAGTCCGCGTCGGCCGGTCGGGGCGATCAGCCCCTTCTCCTCGTAGAAGCGCAGCGTCGAGGCGGGCACCCCGGCGCGGTGCGCCACCTCCGCTATGTCCAGGTCTGTCATTGTCTTGACCTCAAGTCGACTTGAAGTAGAACGCTGTCATCCCGTCCCGGCGAAGACAAGCGGGACGAAGACGAGCGGGACGAGAACGAGCCGAGGGAGAGACGACGATGAACGCCGCACGCAAGTCCTACGACGAGCAGGCCGCCCGCTGGAACGGGCCCGCCGGCCACGCCTGGGTGGACCTCCAGGAGGTGCTGAACGGGATGTTCAGGGGCATCGAGGAGCTGCTCGTCGACGCCGTGGCCGCGGAGCACCCGGCGAGCGTGCTCGACGTCGGCTGCGGCACGGGCGCCCTCACCCGGGCCGTCGCCCGGCGGGCCGGTCGCTGCGTCGGGGTCGACATCTCCGGCCCGATGATCGAGGCGGCCCGGGCACGGGCCGAACAGGAGGGCGTGCCCGCGTCCTTCATTCAGGCGGACGCGCAGCAGTACGCCTTCGAACCCGCCGCCTTCGACGCGCTCGTCTCCCGCTTCGGTGTCATGTTCTTCAGCGACCCGGTGCGGGCCTTCACCAATCTCCGGAGCACGATGAGGGACGGGGCCGGGCTGTGGTGCGCCGTGTGGCGGGGCGCCGAGGAGAACCCGTTCATGACGACGGCGGAAAGCGCCGCGGCCCCGTTCCTGCCGGAGCTTCCCGTGCGCCGGCCGGACGAGCCGGGCCAGTTCGCGTTCGCGGACCCCGAGCGGGTCCACCGCGTCCTGGCGGAGAGCGGCTGGGCCGGAATCGACATCCGGCCGGCCGACGTCACCTGCGTCCTGCCCGAGAAGGACCTCGTCACGTTCTTCAGCCGGCTCGGACCGCTCGGCACCGTGTTGCCCGATGCCGACGAGCGGACCCGGGCGGAGATCGTCGAGGTGGTCCGCCCCGCCTTCGAGCCCTTCGTGCAGGGCGCGGAGGTCCGCTACACCGCCGCGTGCTGGATGGTGTCGGCGCGGGCCGCGGGCGCGAAACTTTCGTGAGGTCCGGCCCTCTTCTCGGGCCGCGGGCGACCGGCGCATAGTGAGATCACGATGACGCAGAAAAGAGCGCTGGTGGTCCGCGGCGGCTGGGAAGGCCATCAGCCGGTCGAGGCCACGGACCTGTTCCTGCCCTTCCTCCGCGGCAACGGATACGCCGTCCGGGTCGAGGAGTCGACCGCGGTCTACGCGGACGGCGCCGAGATGGCCGCCACCGACCTCGTCGTGCAGTGCGTGACGATGTCGGAGATCACACGCGAGCAACTGGCGGGGCTGAGCTCCGCGGTCGAGGCGGGCACGGGCTTCACCGGCTGGCACGGCGGCATCGCCGACTCGTTCCGCGCCTCCTCGGACTATCTGCACCTGGTGGGCGGGCAGTTCGCCACGCATCCCGGCAAGGAGCCGTGCGAGCGCCGGGGTGAGGCGGCGGACAACTTCCTGTCGCACACCATCAGCATCACGCAGGCCGGCCGGACGCACCCGATCACCGCCGGCATCGAGGACTTCACGCTGGACACCGAGCAGTACTGGGTGCTCCACGACGACCTCGTCGACGTCCTGGCCACCACCACGCACCCCACCCGTCCGTGGCAGCCCTGGCACCGGCCGGTCACCTCCCCGGCGGTCTGGACCCGCCGGTGGGGTGCCGGGCGAATCGTGGTGACGACGCCGGGGCACAGCGTCGACGTGCTGGAGCACCCCGATGTCCGCACCATCGTCGAGAGGGGCATGCTGTGGGCGACGCGCACCGCGTCGGGGTCGTAGGACTGGGTGTCATCTCCCGCGCGTACCTGGACACACTGTCGGGCCATCCCGCGGTGCGGGTCACCGCGGTCGCCGACCTCGACGCCTCCCGGTCGGCCGCGGCCGCCGCCGGCCTGCCCGGCGCCCGTGCGCTGACGGTCGCGGAACTGCTGAGCAGCCCGGACGTGGACACGGTGCTGAACCTGACCACGCCGGCGGCCCACGCCGAGATCGCTTTCGGGGCGATCCGGCACGGCAAGAACGTGTACGGGGAGAAGCCGCTGGCCGCGGGCCTGGAGGAGGCGCGGGCCGTGCTGGAGGCCGCCGGCACGGCGGGCACCGGTGTGGGCTGTGCCCCGGACACCGTCCTGGGCACGGGAGTTCAGACCGCGCGGGCGGCCGTGGAGGCCGGAACCATCGGGCGTCCCCAGTTCGCCTCGGCCGTGATGGTGACACCGGGCCATGAACGCTGGCACCCCCACCCGGACTTCTACTACACGGCCGGTGGCGGGCCGCTGCTGGACATGGGGCCGTACTACCTGTCGGCGCTGGTCCATCTGCTGGGGCCGGTGCGCGCCGTGACCGGGGCGGCGGGACGGCTGCGCACCGAGCGCGTCATCGGGTCCGGCCCGCGCGCGGGTGAGCGCATACCGGTCGAGGTGGACAGCCATGTGTCCGGAGTGCTGGAGCACGTGAACGGGACGCTGACGACGCTCACGACCAGCTTCGACGGCGTGGCCACCACCGCCGCGCCGATCGAGGTGCACGGCGAGAGCGGCACCCTCTCGGTCCCCGATCCCAACGGCTTCGACGGCGAGGTGCGCCTCCACGCGCTCGGCGGCAGCGGCTGGCGCACCCTCCCGGTGTCGGCGGGCTACGCGGACGGCGCCCGCGGCGTCGGGCTGCTCGACTTCCTCACCGCGGGCGGTGGGCGTGCGCCGCGGGCGAACGGTGACCTGGCCCTGCACGTGCTGGAGACGATAACCGCGCTGCTGCGTTCGGCGGCCGAGGGACGGCGGATCGAGCTGTCGACGTCGGCGGAGGTGCCCGAGCCCGTACCCCTGACGGCGGCGTCGCGGTGGCAGGGCGGGACCGGCTGACGTCAGTCCACGGGCCAGGTGTGGGCGGGGGCGTTCATGTGCATGTAGTCCATGTACGTCCTGGTCATCTGCCGCAGTGCCTCACGCCGGTCGGAGATGCCGGCCTTCTCCAGGTGGTGCACCGTCTCCGCCTGCCACAGTGCGCCGTTGCGGCCGGTGACGCAGCGCTGCTCGATGATGCCCAGCAGGGGTTCGCGCCACGCGGCGTCCATGCCGGTCAGCTCCAGGCCCCGGTGGGCCAGGGGCAGCAGCCGCCGCAACACCAGCTCGGTGACCGGCACTTCACCCACACCGGGCCAGTACAGCCGGGCGTCGATGCCGTCCCGGGCCGCGGTGTGCAGGTTCTCCTCGGCCACCGAGAAGGACATCCGCGTCCACACCGGCCGGTCCTCGTCGACCAGGGCGCGGGTCAGGCCGTAGTAGAAGGCGCCGTTGGCGATGATGTCCGCGACGGTGGGGCCGGCGGGCAGCACCCGGTTCTCGATGCGCAGGTGCGGACCGCTCTCGGTGACCGCGTAGATGGGACGGTTCCAGCGGTAGATCGTGCCGTTGTGCAGAGTCAGTTCGCCAAGCTGGGGCACGCCGCCGCTGTCCAGCTCCTTCTGCGGGTCCTCGTCCTCGCACAGCGGCAGCAGGGCGGGGAAGTAGCGCACGTTCTCCTCGAAGAGGTCGAAGACGCTGGTGATCCAGCGCTCCCCGAACCACACCCGGGGCCGTACGCCCTGGGCCTTGATCTCCTCGGGACGGGTGTCGGTGGCCTGCTCGAACAGGGGGATGCGCGTCTCGCGCCACAGCTCCTTGCCGAACAGGAAGGGGGAGTTCGCCGCGAGGGCGATCTGCACGCCCGCGATGGCCTGGGCCGCGTTCCAGTAGTGCGGGAACTCCTTGGGGGCGACCTGGAGGTGGAACTGGGTGCTGGTGCAGGCCGCCTCCGGGGTGATGGTGTCGGCGTACGTCGACAGGCGCTCCACCCCGTCGACCTTGATCCGCAGGTCCTCGCCGCGGGCCGCGAAGATCTGCTCGTTGAGGAGGCGGTACCTCGGATCGCCGGAGAGCGCGGACTCGCTGACGTCCGACTCGCCCAGGGTCGGCAGGATGCCGACCATGATCAGGTGCGCCCCCACCGCCGCGGCCCGGTCCTCGGCGTGGTTGAGGGCGTCCCGGATCGCCTGCTCCCAGGAGCCGGGGCCGCCTGCCGTCAGCTGCCGGGGCGGGATGTTGATCTCCAGGTTGAAGCGGCCCAGCTCGCTCGACCAGGCGGGGTCGGCGATCGCCTGGAGCACGTCGGTGTTGCGCATCGCGGGCAGCCCGGCGTCGTCGACGAGATTGAGCTCTATCTCCAGCCCGACCTGGGGGCGCTCGCTCTCGAATCCCGACTCGCGGAGCATCCGGGCGAGCGCCTCGAGGTCGGTGTGCATCTTCTCCCGGTACCGACGGCGGTCTTCCCGGGTGAACACCAGGGCCGGCACGTCACGTCCCATGCGCCCTCCTGCGCTCCTTCGGCGGATGCGTCCACTCTCCGGCGGACGGGGTCTCGTCCCAGAGTCGCACCTTGTCCTCCACCCCGCACCCACCTAGCCTGACTTTGTGCCGCAAATAAACAAAGCCCGAACGCACAACGACGTGCCGGGCCACAGCAGCTCCCTGACCCCGCTCCGGATCGCCCTCACCGTCTTCTTCGCCCTCGACGGCTTCGTCTTCGCCGGCTGGGTCGTGCGCATCCCCGCCATCAAGGCGCAGACCGGTGCCTCCGCCAGCACCCTTGGCCTCGCCCTCCTGGGCGTCTCCGCCGGGGCCGTCGTCACGATGACCCTCACGGGCCGGCTCTGCCGCCGCTACGGCAACCATCGCGTGACCGTCGTCTGCGCGGTCCTGCTCTCGCTCAGCGTCGCCCTGCCTCCGCTGACCCACTCGGCGCTCGCACTGGGCCTGGTCCTGCTGCTCTTCGGGGCCGCCTACGGCGGGATCAACGTGGCCTTCAACAGTGCGGCCGTGGAACTCGTGGCCGCCCTGCGGCGGCCGGTCATGCCGAGCTTCCACGCGGCGTTCAGCCTGGGCGGGATGGTGGGAGCCGGGCTGGGCGGTCTGGTCGCGGGGGTCCTCTCCCCCACGCGGCACCTGCTGCTGCTCACGGTCGTCGGGCTGCTCGTGACCGCAGCGGCGGGCCCCACCCTCCTGCGGCACGAGCCACCGGTCCCCCCGGAACGGGACCTGCCCGCCGAGGGCGCCCCGAGCCGCCCGGACCGCCGCACCCGGGTCCTGGTGATCGTCTTCGGCGTCATCGCGGGCTGCACCGCCTACGGCGAGGGGGCGCTGGCCGACTGGGGCGCCCTGCACCTCGAACAGGACCTGCACGCCTCGGCGGGTGCCGCGGCCGTGGGCTACTCCTGCTTCGCCCTGGCCATGACGGCGGGACGGCTGACCGGCACGACCCTCCTGGAACGTCTGGGGCGGACCCGGACCGTCGTCGCCGGTGGGACGACCGCGGCGGCCGGAATGCTGCTCGGCTCCCTCGCCCCCTCCCTCTGGGCGGCCTTCCTCGGCTACGCGATCACGGGCCTCGGCCTCGCGAACCTCTTCCCCGTGGCCGTGGAGCGCGCGGGCGCCCTCGCCGGTCCCGGCGGCGTCGCCACGGCATCCACCCTGGGCTACGGGGGCATGCTCCTCGGCCCGCCCGCGATCGGTTTCATGGCCGACTGGTTCTCCCTGCCGGCCGCGCTGACGAGCGTGGCGGTCCTGGCGGCGGTGGCGGCGGCCGTCGGAGCCCTGGTGGGGGCGTCCGCGCGGCGGACGGTCAGGGGCTGAGAGGAGGGGCGCTGCCAGGGGGAATGCCGGCGATCCTGGGTACCCGTGGCCACGCCCGGTGTGATCACCGGGCCGTACGCCGCGGACGAGGAGGCAGACCCGTGACCGAACAGCAGCACCCCGGTGAGCAGCACCCGACCCCGGAGTTTCCCTCCCAGGACCAGCCGCACCCCGGCTGGACGGGGCCGATGGACCCGCCCCCGGACCATGGCGAGGACTCCTACCGCGGCAGTGGCCGGCTGGAGGGCCGCAAGGCCGTGATCACCGGTGGGGACTCCGGTATCGGCCGAGCGGTCGCCCTGGCGTTCGCCCGCGAGGGAGCGGACGTGCTGTTCACCCATCTGGATGACGAGAAGGACGACGCCGCCGAGACGGCCCGGCTCGTCGAGGAGGCGGGCCGCCGCGCCGTGCCCGTCTCGTGCGACGTACGGGAGGAAGAGAACTGCCGGGCGCTGATCGAGCGTGCCGTGGACGAGTTCGGCCGGATCGACGTGCTGGTGAACAACGCGGCGTACCAGATGTCCCAGCCGGACGGCATCGAGGCGATCACCACCGAGCAGTTCGACCGGGTGCTGCGCACCAACCTGTACGGCATGTTCTGGCTGTGCAAGCTGGCCCTGCCGCACATCCCGGAGGGCGGCAGCATCATCAACTCCACGTCGGTGCAGGCGTACAAGCCCAGTCCGCATCTGCTGGACTACGCGACGACGAAGGGCGCGATCGTCACCTTCACGCAGGGGCTCGCGCAGATGCTGATCGAGAAGGGCATCCGGGTCAACGCGGTCGCACCGGGCCCCGTGTGGACGCCGCTGATCCCGGCGACCCTGCCGGACACGCAGACGTTCGGCAAGCAGGCCCCCATCGGGCGGCCGGCACAGCCCGCCGAGATGGCTCCGGCGTACGTCTTCCTCGCTTCGCAGGAGGCGTCGTACATCACCGCCGAGATCGTCAACGCTACGGGCGGGACGCCGCTGCCGTAGTCACCGCGGCCGGCCTCCCGAAATCGAAGGGCCTGGAGAGCGCTTCATGCGGCAGACTCGGCGCCATGGAGACCGCCGAGTTCCTTCAAGCACTGGAGACGGAAGGCCGGCTGCTGGCAGCGGCCGCCGAGGAGGCCGGGACGGAAGCGAAGGTGCCGACCTGCCCCGAGTGGCAGGTGCGGGATCTGCTGCGGCACACGGGCGCCGTGCACCGCTGGGCCACCGCCTACGTCGCCGAGCAGATCACCGAGGGCCGCCCGCTGATCGAACGGACCGACCTCGACGGCGCGGAGCTCATCGCCTGGTACCGCGACAGCCACCGCCGGCTCGTGGACACACTGACCGGCGCCCCGCCCGACCTGGAGTGCTTCACCTTCCTGCCCGCGCCGTCCCCGCTGGCCTTCTGGGCGCGGCGGCAGGCGCACGAGACGGCGGTGCACCGGGTGGACGCGGAGTCCGCGCGCGGGGGCGTCCCGACCGGCGTCACCCCGGAGTTCGCGACCGACGGCATCGACGAACTGCTGCGGGGCTTCCACGCCCGCTCCAGGAGCCGGGTCCGCACCCCGGAGCCGCGTGTCCTGCGGATCCGCACGGAGGACACCGGCGCGGTGTGGACGGTACGGCTGTCGCCGGAGCCGCCCGTCACGACGCGGGACGCGTCGGGGGATGCCGCGTGCGAACTGTCCGCACCCGCCGAGCAGTTGTATCTGGCGCTGTGGAACCGGGCCGCGCTGCCGGCCGCCACGGGCGACCAGGCGCTCGCCACGCTGTGGCGGGAGGCGTCGGCGATCTGAGCGGTCACCGACGGGTGGTCAGCCGTCGTTGAGCATCCGGGCCAGTACCGCGCGCTGCACGGGGAGCACCTCGCCGTGCAGCGCGCGCCCCTTGGCCGTGAGGCAGACCTTCACGCCGCGCCGGTCCTCGGGGCAGATGCCGCGCGCGACGAGTCCCTCCTTCTCCAGCCGGGCGATCAGCCGCGACAGCGCGCTCTGACTCAAGTGCACCCGCTCGGAGATCTCCTGCACGCGATAGGAAGGCGTGCCCTTGGGCGTCCGGCACCCGGCGAGGACGTCGAGCACCTCGAAGTCGCTGGCGCACAGACCGTGGCCGTGCAGCGCACGGTCGAGTTCGCACTGGGTCCGCGCGTGCAGCGCCAGAATGTCCCGCCACTGTGCCACGAGCGCCTGCTCGGCCTGCTGAGCCGCCATGACGCGCACCGTAACAGAGAACCCAGATTGTTGCACCTGAATTAAATGCGTTTGCATCTCATGCATACGCATGTAGTGTCCTCCGCATGACCTCTCCGCTCATCTCCCCCACGTCCGAAGGGCGTTGGACGCCACGGCTGTGGGGCACCCTGCTCGTGCTCTGCGCCGCGATGTTCCTGGACGCCCTGGACGTGTCCATGGTCGGCGTCGCCCTGCCGTCCATCGGCGCCGACCTCGGCCTGTCGACCTCGGCGCTGCAATGGGTCGTCAGCGGCTACATCCTGGGCTACGGCGGTCTGCTGCTGCTCGGCGGGCGCGCCGCCGACCTGCTGGGCCGGCGTCAGGTGTTCCTGGCGGCCCTCGCCGTGTTCGCGCTCGCCTCGCTCCTCGGCGGTCTCGTGGACTCCGGGCCACTGCTCATCGCCAGCCGCTTCATCAAGGGCCTGAGCGCGGCCTTCACGGCCCCCGCCGGCCTGTCGATCATCACCACGACGTTCCCCCAGGGCCCGCTGCGCAACCGCGCGCTCTCCATCTACACCACCTGCGCGGCCACCGGCTTCTCCATGGGCCTGGTGCTCTCGGGTCTGCTCACCGAGGCCAGTTGGCGCCTGACCATGCTGCTGCCCGCACCCATCGCCCTGATCGCGCTCGTCGCCGGCCTGAAGCTGCTGCCGCGCAGCGAACGGGAGAAGAACCACAACGGCTACGACGTCCCCGGCGCCGTCCTCGGCACCGCCTCGATGCTGCTGCTGGTCTTCACCGTCGTCCAGGCACCGGAGGTCGGCTGGGCGTCGGCCCGCACCCTGCTGTCCTTCCTCGCGGTGGCCGCGCTGCTGACGGTGTTCGTCCTGGTGGAGCGGCGCTCGGCGGGACCGTTGATCCGGCTCGGGGTGCTGCGCTCCGGCAGCCAGATCCGCGCCCAGCTCGGTGCGATGGCCTTCTTCGGCTCGTATGTCGGCTTCCAGTTCCTCGCGACGCTCTACATGCAGTCGCTGCTGGGCTGGTCCGCGCTGCACACGGCGCTCGCCTTCCTGCCCGCGGGCGCCCTGGTGGCGGTGTCGTCGACGAAGGTGGGCGCGATCGTCGACCGGTTCGGCACCCAGCGGCTGATCGCGGGGGGCTTCGCTCTCATGGTCCTCGGATACGCGCTGTTCCTGCGCGTCGACCTGAACCCGGTGTACGCCGCGGTGATCCTGCCGAGCATGCTGCTGATCGGCGCCGCCTGCGCCCTGGTCTTCCCCTCGCTCAACATCCAGGCCACCGACGGCGTCGACGACCACGAGCAGGGCATGGTCTCCGGCCTGCTCAACACCTCCGTCCAGGTGGGCGGCGCGATCTTCCTGGCCGTCGTCACCGCCGTGGTGACCGCGGGCGCCCCCTCGGACCCCACTCCGCAGGCCGTCCTGGACAGCTACCGGCCCGGGTTCATGGTCGCCACGGGCATCGCCGTCGCCGGCCTGCTGATCGCCCTCACCGGCCTGCGGCCCCGCCGACGAGGGAAGTCGGCGGGACCGTCCGTGGTCGTCGCCAGGTCCATCCCCGAGGAGGCGGAGCGCGTCGCCGTGCGCGACTAGCGCGACCGGGGGACCGCCTCCGAGAGTGCGCCCGGCGGGCTGCCTTGCCCGCCGGGCGCCCTCCTGTTTGACTCGCCGTATGACCAGTCACGGGGGACGGCGGGGTCAGGCCGAACGGGACGCCGCCACCGTCGAGATCGGGTACGCGCTGTGCAGTGCGGCCTTCGCGGCGGCGGTGGTGTTCGGGGCCGTGGCCGGGCCCGCGTTGCTCTTCGACCTGCCCCGGGCCCCGGAGCGCCTGCTGCCGCAGGCCGGTCTGGTGCTCGCGCCGGTGCTCTTCGCCGCCCGGGTGGTCAGTGTGCTGGTCCGGTTCCGCAGGGCGGGTCAGCCCAGCCAGCCCGGCCGCACCAGTCCCGACTCGTAGGCAAGCACGACCAGTTGGGCGCGGTCGCGGGCGCCGAGCTTCACCATCGTGCGACTGACGTGCGTCTTGGCGGTGAGCGGGCTGACGACCAGGCGCCGGGCGATCTCCTCGTTGGACAGGCCCATCCCCACCAACGCCATCACCTCCCGCTCCCGCTCGGTGAGCCGGCCCAGCGCCGCGGCCTCGGCCGGTTCCTTGGAACGGGAGGCGAACTCGGAGATCAGCCGCCGCGTCACGCCCGGCGACAGCAGCGCGTCACCCGCGACCACCGCCCTGACCGCGCGCAGGAGTTCCTCCGGTTCGGTGTCCTTGACCAGGAAACCGGAGGCGCCACAGCGGAGCGACTCGAAGACGTACTCGTCGAGCTCGAAGGTGGTGAGCATGACGACCCTGACGTCCCGCAGGCCGGGGTCGTCGGTGATCTGCCGGGTCGCCGCCAGGCCGTCGAGGACGGGCATGCGGATGTCCATCAGGACGACGTCGGGCCGCAGTTCGCGGATCCGGCGCACGGCCTGCGCACCGTCGGCGGCCTCCGCGACCACCTCGATGTCGGGCTGTGCGTCGAGCAGCGCCCGGAACCCCGCCCTCACCAGCGACTGGTCGTCGGCGAGCAGTACGCGGATCACCGGTCCTCCTTCGTCCGTCGGGGAGCCGTGCCGGCGGACGCCGCCAGCGGAAGTACGGCGAGCACCCGGAACCCGCCGTCCGGGCGGGTGCCCGCCTCGATCGTGCCCCCCAGGGCGGCGGCGCGTTCCCGAATCCCGGCGAGCCCGTTGCCGCTGCCGCCCGCGTCGGTGCCGGTCGCCGGTCCGTCGTCGTCGACGCGCAGCCGGAGCAGGTCCCGTTCGTGCGTGAGGTGCACGCGCGCGTGCCGCGAACCCGAGTGCCGCACGACGTTGGTGAGGGCCTCCTGGACGATCCGGAAGGCGGCCAGGTCCGTGCCGGGGGCGAGGTGCGGCGGCCTGCCCTCGACGTCCACCGTGAGGCCCGCGCGCGCGGCCTGCTCGACCAGTTCGGGCAGCCGGTCCAGTCCGGGCGCGGGGGCGCGGGGCGCGGCGCCGGGGGCGCGCAGGGTGTCGAGCACCTGCCGCACCTCTCCGAGCGCCTCCTTGCTCTGGTCCTTGATCGTGGTGAGGGCGCCGCGAGCCTGCTCGGGGTCGCTGTCGAGCAGGGCGAGGCCGACCCCCGCCTGCACGTTGATGACGGAGATGCTGTGGGCGATGACGTCGTGCAGCTCCCGCGCGATGCGCAGCCGCTCCTCGTCGGCCCGCCGTCGTGCGGCCTCGGCCCGCCCGGCCCGCTCGCGGGCCCACTGCTCGCGCCGGACGCGGAACAGCTCCGACACCGCCGAGACGGCCACCACCCAGGTGGCGACCACGATCTCCTCACCCCAGGGGGCGGCGGGGTCCGCGGGCGGCGGCAGCCATCTGAAGAGCCAGTGCGCCACCAGGACGTGCCCGGCCCACAGCATGCCCATCGCGGCCCACGCCGCCCGGCGGTGCCCGGCGACGACGGCGCTGAAGCAGGCCAGGGCGACGGTGAACAGCACCGGCCCGTAGGGATTCCCGGCCCCCAGATAGACCATGACGGCGGCCGCCGTGCCGAACACCACGGCCACCGGATGGCGCTTGCGCCACAGCAGCGCCCCGCAGGCCACCACCAGCAGCGCCCGCGCGAAGAGGTCCGGCTCCGCCCGCTCGCCCTGCTGCCCATGGGCGGCGACATTCGAGCCCACCAGGACGAACACGGTCACGAGGACCGTGGACCGCCAGGGCCACCGGGGCTCACGCCCCTCCCTCCGCTCCCACCACGCGGGCCCGTGCCGCCACCACCGCGGCGGCCCTCTCCGCGCACGCTGCTCGTCCATACGGCCACGCTAGACGCCGCACTCCCGCCGCCGCGTCACCCCGGCGTGGTGATCGCACGTACTCCCCGGGGCGTACGCCCGCCGCGGGGTCGTGGCCTACGCGGGCCCGGGAACCAGTCCCACTCCCCGGGCGAGCTGTTCCGCCGCGTGCCGGAAGAACGTCTCCCGGTCCTCCACCACCCGGTTGAACTGGCCGAACAGCTCGAAGCCGACCAGTCCGTACAGTTGGGCCCACGCTGCGACGAGTGCCGTCACGGTCTCCGGCGGGAGGTCGGGTGCGAGGTCGGCGGCCATCCGTTCGGCCTCCGGGCGGAGGCCGGCCGGCAGCGCGGGCCGTTCGAGCCCCGGGCCCTCGTGGGCGTCGCGTGCGATGCCGATGAGCAGGAGGCCGACGCGTGCGGCGGCCGGGACGGTGGCGTCGGGCGCCGTGTAGCCGGGGACGGGCGATCCGTAGATCAGCGCGTACTCGTGCGGGTGGTCCAGCGCCCAGCCGCGTACCGCGGCGCAGACCGCGATCCAGCGTTCGCAGGGGTCGGCCTGAGCCTCGTGGGCCGCCTCGGCGCTCTCGCCCAGGGAGTCGTAGGCGTCGATGATGAGTGCGGTCAGCAGGTCGTCACGGCTGGGGAAGTAGCGGTACAGCGCGGAGGAGACCATGCCGAGCTCGCGGGCGACCGCCCGCAGGGAGAGCCGGGCGGCACCCTCCGCCGCGAGCTGTCTGCGGGCCTCGTCCTTGATGGCCGCCGTGACTTCGATCCTCGCCCGGGCACGGGCGCCGTGTGCGGTGCTCATGACGGGGAGTCTTCCACGAAAACAGAGCAGTGCACGCAAACGAGAGCGGTGAACGGAAACGAGATCAGTGCTCTTGCATGGCAGGCCGCCCTCGTGCAGACTGACGCCAGAAAGAGCGAGAGCAGTGCTCACAAAAGAGAGCACCGTTTCACCGCAGACGAGGGGACCCCATGTCCACGCACGTCCAGAAGCCCGGCTGGTTCACCGTCAACGTCTTCAACCGCTTCGTGGCCTGGCTGACCCGCCGCGGCATCAGCGTCTGGGGCTCCCGCGTCCTCGCCGTCCGCGGCCGCAAGAGCGGCCAGTGGCGCACCACACCGGTCAATCTGCTCACCCTGGACGGCAGGCAGTACCTGGTCGCCCCCCGCGGGCACGTGCAGTGGACGCACAACATGCGCGCCGCGGGCGGCGGCGAACTGCGCCTCGGCAAGCGGGTGGACGCCTTCACCGCGGCCGAGGTGGGCGACGACGACAAGACCCCGATCCTGCGCGCCTATCTCAAGCGCTGGAAGGCGGAGGTGGGGGTCTTCTTCGACGGCGTCGGCCCCGACTCCCCGGACGACCGGCTGCGCCGCATCGCACCCGACCACCCGGTCTTCGAGATCACGATGAAGGGGTGACCACGCGTGGATCACGGTGCCGGGCTGATCACGGCGCGGGGGGAGCCTCCGACCGGTCCGCCGAGCCGGCCTCACCACCGGCGGCCGGACGGCGGTCCAGCGCGGTGAGGGCCCGCTGGGCCACCGGGTACGTGCGGACGATCTCGCCCAGCGACGTCGACCCCTGCGTGATCTCCTTGAACGCCCTCCACGCCGGGCGGAGGCCCGTCAGCGCCGCGTGGAACAGCCCCGGCCGGCGCTCGAACACCGTCAGCAGCCGCTTGCCGACGCTCATCTCGACGCCGAGGCCGGCCTTGACCGCGAACGCGTAGTTGAGCGCCTGCCGACGCGTGTCCACCGCGTCGTGCGCCTCGGCGATGCGCACCGCCCACTCCCCCGCGAGCCGGCCGGACCGCAGCGCGAAGGAGATGCCCTCACGGGTCCACGGCTCCAGCAGTCCCGCGGCGTCCCCGCACACCAGCACCCGCCCGCGCGAGAGCGGGGAGTCGTCGGCGCGGCAGCGCGTCAAGTGCCCCGAGGAGATGCTCGGCTCGAATCCCGCGAGTCCCAGCCGGCCGATGAACTCCTCCAAGTACCGCTTCGTCGCGGCGCCTTCGCCCCGGGCCGAGATCACTCCGACCGTCAGGGTGTCGCCCTTGGGGAAGACCCAGCCGTAACTGCCGGGCATGGGGCCCCAGTCGATGAGCACCCGGCCCTTCCAGTCCTCCGCGACCGTGTCCGGTACCGGGATCTCCGCCTCCAGACCGAGATCGACCTGGTCCAGCTTCACTCCGACGTGCGCCCCTATCCGGCTGGCGCTGCCGTCCGCCCCGACGACGGCCCGCGCGAGCACGACCTCGCCGCCCTGCAGCACCACGGCGACCGTGCGCCGGTCCGGCACCACCGAGCCGTGCTGCTCGACCCGCTGGACCGTGACCCCCGTACGCAGCTCGGCGCCCGCCTTCTGCGCGTGCTCCACCAGTTGCTGGTCGAACTCGGGCCGGTTGATCAGCCCGAAGAGCATCTGCCGGGAGCGGCGCGTGCGCGTGAAGCGGCCGTTGCTGGAGAACGTCACCGCGTGCACCCGGTCCCTGAGCGGCAGCTCGAAGCCGGGCGGCAGGGCGTCGCGCGAGGGGCCGATGATGCCGCCGCCGCACGTCTTGTAGCGCGGCAGCTCCGCCTTCTCCAGCAACAGCACACGTCTGCCGGCCACCGCCGCCGCGTACGCGGCCGAAGCGCCCGCGGGTCCCGCGCCCACCACGACGACGTCCCAGACCTGCCGCACGTCGTCCGCCGAAGTGTTCTCGCTGCTCACGATGGTCTGTTGCTCCCGATCAAAGCCGCCTGCCGCTGTCTCCCGCATCCTACGGCGGCGGTCACCGCAGGCCGCTGTGGGAGGATCGGCGGCGTGGGTGGCCCTTACACGGGGACGCGCCCGCGCCACACGATCATGCGTACCGAGAAGGTACGCATCCTTACAACGTCGCACCCACGAGGAGCGTGCCCATGTCGTCGAATCCGGTCGCCGAGACCGTCGCCTCGCTGATGCCCAGGGCGAAGGAGGAGCTCACCGAACTGGTGGCCTTCCGGTCGGTGGCGGACTTCGACCAGTTCCCGCGCAGTGAGAGCGAGGGCGCCGCCCGCTGGGTCGCCGACGCGCTCACCGCCGAGGGCTTCGAGGACGTGGCCCTGCTGGACACCCCCGACGGCACACAGTCGGTCTACGGCTACCTGCCCGGCCCCGAGGGCGCGAAGACCGTCCTGCTCTACGCCCACTACGACGTGCAGCCTCCGCTGGACGAGGCCGCCTGGACGACCCCGCCCTTCGAGCTGACCGAACGGGACGGGCGCTGGTACGGGCGGGGGGCCGCCGACTGCAAGGGCGGCCTGGTCATGCACCTGCTGGCGCTGCGCGCGCTGAAGGCGAACGGCGGCGTGCCCGTCCACGTGAAGGTGATCGCCGAGGGCTCGGAGGAGATGGGCACCGGCGGTCTGGAGCGGTACGCCGAGGAGCACCCCGGTCTCCTGGAGGCGGACACGATCGTCATCGGCGACGCGGGCAACTTCCGCGTCGGCCTGCCGACCGTCACCTCCACCCTGCGCGGCATGACCATGCTGCGCCTCCAGGTGGACACGCTCGCGGGCAATCTGCACTCCGGCCAGTTCGGAGGTGCCGCGCCGGACGCGCTGGCCGCGCTGATCCGCGTGCTGGACTCGCTGCGCGCCGAGGACGGCTCGACGACCGTCGAGGGGCTCGCGGCCGACGCGGACTGGGAAGGGCTGAGTTACGACGAGGAGCAGTTCCGGCAGGACGCCAAGGTGCTGGACGGGGTCGGGCTGATCGGGTCCGGGACGGTCGCCGACCGCATCTGGGCGCGCCCCGCCGTCACGGTCCTCGGCATCGACTGCCCGCCGGTGGTCGGCGCCACCCCGTCGGTGCAGGCCGGTGCCCGCGCGCTGATCAGTCTGCGGGTGCCGCCGGGCGTGGACGCGGGCGAGGCGACCAAGCTGCTCCAGGCGCACCTGGAGTCGCACACGCCGTGGGGGGCGCGGGTGAGCACCGAGCAGGTCGGCCAGGGCCAGGCGTTCCGCGCCGACACCACCAGCCCGGCGTACCAGGCCATGGCGGCCGCGATGGCCGTGGCCTACCCGGGTCAGGAGATGCAGTACGCGGGGCAGGGCGGTTCCATCCCGCTGTGCAACACGCTGGCCGCCCTCTACCCGCGTGCGGAGATCCTGCTCATCGGGCTGAGCGAGCCGGAGGCGCAGATCCACGCCGTGAACGAGAGCGTGTCCCCGGAGGAACTGGAGCGGCTGTCGGTGGCGGAGGCCCTGTTCCTGCGCAACTACGCGGCGAGCTGACCGCTCTGCCCCAGCAGAAGGCCCCCGTCCGCGGACGGGGGCCTTTCCTGCGGCCGCACCGTTGCGGCCGTGTTCACCGGCCGGCGGCCAGCACGTCCGCGAGGCCTTCCCGCAGATCCCTGACGAAGTACCCGGGGACCTCCAGCGACGGGAAGTGTCCCCCGGCTTCGGGAGTCCTCCATCGGACGATCCGCCGGTACCGCTCCTGCGCCCAGGCGCGCGGGCACTTCTCGATGTCGCGGGGATACACGGTGATCGCCGACGGGACGTCGACCCGCAGACCGGGGTCGAGCGAAAGGTGACTCTCGTAGTAGATACGGGCCGCCGACGCGCCGGTCCGGGTCAGCCAGTAGAGCGTGACGTCGTCGAGAACGCGATCCCGGGAGATCCTCTCGAACGGGCTGTCCTCGGTGTCCGTCCACTCGGCGAACTTGTCGAGGATCCAGGCGAGCAGCCCGACCGGTGAGTCGACGAGCGAGTAGCCGATGGTCTGCGGCCGGGTCGCCTGCTGCTTCGCGTACGCCGCGTGCCGGCCCCAGAAGTCGCGGGTCTCCTCGGTCCATGCCCGCTCGGCAGCCGTCAGGCCGTCCGTGGACAACCCGGGCGGTGCCTGCGCGGTGGTCGTGTGGATGCCGAGGACGTGCGCCGGGAACCTGCCGCCGAGGACGGTGGTGATCACACCTCCCCAGTCACCGCCGTGGGCCACGAACTCGTCGTAGCCGAGCCTTCCCATCAGTTCCACCCAAGCGGCGGCGATCTTCTCGATCCCCCACCCGGTGGTGGCCGGCTTGTCGCTGTAGCCGAAGCCCGGCAACGACGGGGCCACGACGTGGAACGCCGGCGTGGCCGGATCGTCCGGATCCGCCAGCTCGTCCACCACGTCGACGAACTCGGCGACGCTGCCCGGCCAGCCGTGCGTCAAGATCAGCGCGGTGGCGTCCGCGCGCGTTGACCGGCGGTGCAGGAAGTGGATTCCCAGGCCGTCGACGGTCGTGCGGAACTGGCCGATTCGTTCGAGGCGCGCCTCGAACGAGCGCCAGTCGTACCCGGTGCGCCAGTGGTTCACGACATCGACGAGATCGGCCAGAGGAACACCCTGCGCCCATCGGCGACGGCCGGGCGCCGCGCGGGCGACCGTCTCGGCTTCCGGCAGCCGCGCCGCGGCCAGTCGCGCGCGCAGGTCTTCGAGGTCGGCGTCGGATGCGCGGATTTCACATGCGTGCACGTCGCCGGACATGGGACCTCCTGGTCGTCGCGGGGCCGGCCGGGATGTCGCGAACCGGCTAAGACGGTTCTAACAAGTTCTGGCGGCGGCACGCAACCAGCTAAGGTGGTTCCATGCATGCCCGGTTCCCGGACTTCCGTCTCGGCAAGGTGCTGGCGACCAGCTTCACGGCGACCCTCACGGAGCGGTGCGGCGACGCCGTGGAACGCGTTCCCACGCCGCAGCGACTCGTCGACTGGCTCGCGGTGAACGGCCTCGCGGTGGAGTCCTGCACCACCGCGCAGCTCGAACTCGCCCGGGAACTGAGGGAATCGATCCACGCCGCCCTGTCGGCGGCCGCGGTCCGGGACCCCCTCCCCGTGTCCGCTGTCCGAGTCATCAACGACCGAAGCACCGCGGGCCGGGCCGCGGCCGTCCTGACGCCCGGGAACAAGCGGGAATGGCGACTCGGCTCGGCTTCCCCCGTGGAGGACGCCCTGAGCGTCATCGCGGCCGACGCGATCAGCATCCTCGCAGGCGAACGGGACGGAAAGCTGGCCTTGTGCGCGTCGCCGACCTGCCGTGCCGCCTTCTTCGACACCAGTCAGAGCCGTACCCGCAAGTGGTGCGAAATGAATACGTGCGGCAACCGCCAGAAGAAGGCACGCTACGCCGACAAACACAAGAGGGCCGGGTCGGCGAAGTAGTCGGCAGTGGGCGGGGAGCGCGGTGGCGCGGCCACGAAGGCGTGCGGAGGCACTTCGGGGCCGAGCCTGCTGCACCCGTCCTCGAGCAGGATTGGCGGCACTCTCCGCACCACGGATGCTTTTGCGCCAAGATCCCGCGCCCAACCGCCAACTGAGGTAAGCCTAAGCTAAATTGAGGTCCCTGGCCCGGGCCTGCCCGGCCCCGCCGTGAAACGGAGTGACCGCGTGACCGTGACCGCCCCCCGAGAAGGGGATCCGTCCGCCCCGGCACTTCTCTCTCCCGAGGAGCGACGGGGACAGGTCGTCGTCGTGAAGTTCGGCGGCAACGCCATGGTGGACGCGGATCTCCAACTGACCTTCGCCCGGGACGTCGTGGAGCTGTGGCACGCGGGCCTGCGTCCGGTCGTCGTGCACGGCGGCGGGCCGCAGATCAGCGCGATGCTGGACCGGCTCGGCCTGGAGAGCCGCTTCGAGGCGGGGCTGCGGGTGACCACACCCGAAACCATGGACGTGGTGCGCATGGTGCTGACGGGGCGCGTCCAGCGGGAGCTGGTCGGTCACATCAACGCCCACGGCCCCTACGCGGTGGGTCTCACGGGGGAGGACGCGCACACGATGACCGCCGTGCGGCGGACGGCCCGGGTGGACGGCAGGGCGGTGGACATCGGTCTCGTCGGTGACGTGGTGGACGTCAATCCGGCCATGGTGCGCGCCCTGGTGGAACAGGGGCACATTCCCGTCGTCTCCCCCGTCGCACGCGGCGCGGACGGACAGGTCTACAACGTGAACGCGGACCTGGCGGCCGCGGCCCTCGCCGTGGCCCTCGGCGCCGAGCGGCTGGTGATGCTGACCGACGTGGCGGGGCTGTACGCGGACTGGCCGCGCAGCACCGAGGTGATCGGCCGGCTGACGGCCCGTGCCCTGGACGGTCTGCTGCCCGGGCTGGCCGGCGGGATGGTGCCGAAGATGGAGGGCTGTCTGCGGGCCGTCCGCGGCGGGGTGCGCGCGGCGCACGTGGTGGACGGGCGTGTGCCGCACGCGGTGCTGCGCAGTGCGCTCACCGGGACGGGACCGGGTACCACGGTGGTGCCCGACGTGGTCACCACGTCCTGATCAGGACCTGCGCACCGCGCCGCGGATCGAGGGACTCCGCCCAGGTGCGCGGCGCCTGACGAGCCGTCGTGCGCGTGAACCCGTAGCGCAGGAACAGTCCGGCACTCGTGGTGGTCGCCGTGAACAGGGCGTCGAGCGAGTGGGCCCGTGCGGTGGCCAGCACGGCGCGTAAGAGACTCGCTCCCGCCCCGCTCCCCTGCCGGTGCTCCGCCACGCAGAAGTTGTAGACGACGCCCGGGCGTTCGCATGCGCCGCGTCCCGCGCCCCCGGGATACGCGCGCAGGCCCACGCAGCCGTCGACTGTGCCGTCGGCGGCTTCGAGCACCAGGAAGTCGGCCGCCCGGGCGGTGTAGAGGGAGACGGGGCGGTCGCGCAGCGCGCCCGAGCGTACGAAGGGGCCGGACAGGGCGGCCAGGGCGGCGGCCTCGTCCGGACGGGCGGTGCGCACGGGGGGTGCCGGTGCGACACGGGCGTGCGGCAGCGCGGCGGGGCGCGGCATGGCCGTGGACAAGGGGTTCCTTCCCTCAGGTGTCGGACCGGGGGTCAGCCGCGCGGACGGACCGGGCGGCCGTCCAGGTACGCCTGAACGACCTCGATGTCGCCGATGCGCGAGGTGTCGACCCGCCGGGGGTCGTCGGCGAGGACGACCAGGTCGGCGAGTTTGCCCGGGGTGAGGCTGCCCAGACGGTCCTCCCAGTGGCAGGCGTGGGCGCCGGCCACGGTGTACGCGTGCAGGGCCTCGTCGACGGTGACGGCCTCGCCCGGACCGATGAGCCGCCCGGAGGCGGAAGCACGTTCGACCATGAACTGGACGGCGCGCAGGGGCGATCCGTCGGCGACCGGCCGGTCGGAGCTGCCGACCAGGGGGATGCCGTGGTCCAGGAAGGCCCTGCCCCGGTACATCCAGGGCGCCCTCTCCGCACCCATGACCGAGGCGTAGTCGTCGCCGAAGTACCGCAGGAAGGCGGGCTGGACGACCGCGCTGACACCGAGTCGCGCGAGGCGCGGCAGCTGGTCGGGGCGGATCAGCCCGGCGTGTTCGATGCGGTGGCGTGCATCGGGGCGGGGCCGCAGACGCCGGGCGCGCTCGATCGCGTCCAGGGCGAGGTCGGCCGCCCGGTCACCGATCGCGTGCACGGCGAGCTGCCAGCCGCCCAGGTGCCCGTCCACGATCAGCTGCGTGAGGACCTCAGGGTCGTCCTGCAGCTGCCCGGCGTGGTCGAGCCCTTCGTAGGGGCTGGTGAGTGCGGCCGTACGGGCCATCATTCCGCCGTCGGTCCAGATCTTCAGCGCGCCCACGCGGAGCCGGTCGTCGCCGAACCCGGTGCGCAGGCCGAGGTCGAGGGCGCGCGGGATGCCGTCGGCTCGGTGCGCGGCGACCGGGCGCAGCCGGTCTGCCGACACCATGAGCTGTACGCGCAGCGGCAACAGGTCCTTGTCGCGGGCGAGTTGGTACGCGCCGAGTTCGACGGGACTGTGGCCGAAGAGAGCGCCGCCGATACCCGCTTCGGCGCAGGCGGTGACGCCTTCGGCGAGGCAGGTGCGGGCCGCGCGGCCGATGGCCTCGGCCAGGTCCTCCTGGGAGTACGGAAGCCGCAGGGCGCGGGCGGCGCCCATGGCCCGCTCGGCGAGGAAGCCGTTGTCGTGCGGGGTGCCGGTGGGCAGCAGGTCCAGCACCGGGGTGTTGACCACGCAGCCGTGGCCGGAGTCGTGGAGCAGGTAGAGCTTGCGTCCCGCACTGACCCGGTCCAGGTCGGGGGCCGTCAGGTGGCGGCCCAGCGCCCGCTGGTCGTAGCCGGCGATGCTCACCCAGTCGCCGGGTGCGCGGGTGTGGGCGACGGCCTCGGCCACGACGGCGAGCACGTCGTCGACGCGGGTCAGGCCGGCGATGTTCGGGGTGTTCTGCTTGTACCCCGTCCAGGCGAGGTGGACATGGGCGTCGATGAACCCCGGCAGCACCGTGGCGCCCTGGAGGTCGACGACCTCCCGGGCGGGCAGGGAGGTCGCGGCCTCGTCCAGGCCTGCGATCCGGCCCTGCCATATGCCCAGGTCGTGCGCGACCGGATGGCCCGGATCCATGGTGAGGAAACGGGCATTGGTCAGCCTGGTGCACAGCATCGGCGGATCAGGCGTCCTGGGCCGTGGCAAGGGACCGGGGGCGCAGGTCCGTCCAGTGGGTCTCGACGTACTCCAGGCAGGCCTCGCGGGTGTTCTCGGCGAAGGCGATCGTCCACCCCCCGGGCACGTCGGCGAAGGACGGCCAGAGGGAGTGCTGGCCCTCGTCGTTCACCAGGACCAGGAAACGGCCTTCGTTGTCGTCGAAGGGGTTGGTGCTCATGCGTACTGCCTCCTCGGAGGGCCAAGATTAGGTTAGGCTCGCCTAATTGACGGAGCCTAGCCTTTGGCCCTTCCCTCTCACAAGGAGACGTTCATGCACGTGGCCGCGGCCGGCGGGGAGGACGTGTTCACCGGGTTCGGGTGGTCCGGGACGCCCGGCACGAACGGATTCTGGGCCGGGGTGGGAGCGCCCGCGTCGGTGCCGGACGGTGCGGGCGGCTGGCGGACGCTGTTCCTGTGGCGCGGCCCGTCGCCGGTCACCGTCGAGTTCGAGAGCTGGTCGGAGCCGGTGCCGCTGCGGCGCTGGGCCTGCTCGGACTGCTGGTACGCCGAGGTGCGCCTGCCCGCGCGGCTGCGGGTGACGTACCGGTTCGTCGCGGGAGAGGCGTCGTATGCCGATCCGTTCAACCCGGACGGCGCGGGCGGTGACCGGTCCGTCGCGGCGACCCCGGACGCCCCGGAGCAGCCGCACTGGCCCCTCCTCGGAGCCGATGCGGTGCTGCCCGTGCCGCGGGCACGGCTCCGCTGGGCGAGTGAGCGGCTGGGTGGGCGGCGTACGGTGCGGATCCATCCGGCGGGGGGTGGCGGACCGGTGGTGCTGCTGCTCGACGGGGACGACTGGCTGTATCTGCATCCGGCCGTGACCGCGTTCGACTCGGCCGTGGCGGCGGGTGAGCTGCCGCCGGTCACGCTGGTGTTCCTGCCGGCGAAGGACCGGGCTGCCGAGTTCACGTGCCGGCCCGAGCTGTGGGAGGCCGTGCGCGACGAACTGCTGCCGCTGGTGGCGGAGTCGGAGGTGCCGGCCGACCCGGAGCGGCTGGTGGTCGCCGGGCAGAGTCTCGGCGGGCTGAGTGCGGTGTACGCGGCGCTGGAGTTCCCCGGGCTGGTGTCGCGGGTCGCCTGCCAGTCGGGGTCGTTCTGGTGGACGCGGGATGCTTCGACGTCGTCCGATCCACTGGGTGGGCCGGTCGGTGGCGCGATCGCCGACCGGCTGCGGGAGGGTGCTGATCTGTCAGGGTTGCGCGTCGCGTTCGACGTGGGGGAACACGAGACGCGGATGCTGCCCCACTGCGGCCTGGTGGAGAGCTTGGCCGAGCAGGCGGGTGCGGCCGTGCGGGTGTCCCGGTCCGCGTCGGAGCATGACCGGGCGGGGTGGCGTCATGCGCTGCTCAGGGATGTCGGCTGGGCGCTTCGCGCGTAGCGCCGTTGTGGTGTGCGGGTACGCCGGGGCGGGGCGCGCAGTTCCCCGCGCCCCTTGAGGCCTCTCCTCCGGGCCCATGACAAGTCGCACTTGGGCCCTGCGCTTCGCGTGTGGCGCCCTTGTCGAGTGCGGGTACGCCCGGGCGGGGCGCGCAGTTCCCCGCGCCCCTGGCGGCGTTTCCCACGGGCCCTTGGAAGCGTCACCGTGCGACCGCCAGGCAGTAGGCCTCGTCGGTCGCCAGCAGATTGCGGTGGGTGTCGTCCGCCGTGATCGTGCCGTCGGCCAGGACCAGGACGCGGTCCGCGGCGTCCAGGAACGCCGGGCTGCTGGTGATGACGATCGTGGTGCGGCCCCGGCGCAGCTTCGCCACGTTGCGGGCGATGAGCTGCTCGGTGACCGCGTCAACGGCCGTCGTCGGATCGTGCAGGACGAGGACGTCCGTGTCGGCGGCCAGGGCTCGGGCCAGGGAGAGTCGCTGGCGCTGGCCTCCCGAGAGGTTGGCGCCCCGGTCGCGGACGCCGTAGTCGAGGCCCTCGCGGTGCAGGGCGACGACATCGGTCAGCAGGGATGCCTCGACGGCTTCGGGGACGGTACGGCTGGTGCCCGACGGGTCGATGTTCGTGCGGAGGGTGCCCGCGAAGACCTCCCCGTCGTACGGGTTGACCAGCATGTGCTCGCGGACCGCCTCGACGGACAGATCCGCCAGTTCGCGGCCGCTGATCCGGACCGTGCCCTCGTACGCGGCGGGTGGGACCCGCACCGCCAGCACGGCCGCCAGGTCGGCGGCGGCGCGGGGCCGGTAGGCGGCGATGGCGACGAACTCGCCCGCCTTCACCTGGAACTTCAGGTCGGTGAGGGTGCCGTGGCGGATGCAGTCGAGCTCCAGGTCACCGCCCGGGGCGGGGCGTTCGGAGCCCGGCGTCATGACGGGCGGGGCCGACAGCACCAGCGCCATCCGCTCGGCCGAGGCCCGCGCGATCATCACGTACTTGGGCATCTCCGAGAACAGCTTGAGCGGTTCCATGATGAACTGCGCCAGTCCCACGGCCATGACCAGCTCGCCGATGGTGATGCGGCCCTCGAACGCCAGCAGGCCGGCCGTCAGGGTCACGGCGCCGGCGAGGACCGCGTTGAGGGCCAGCGCGGTGCCCGCGTAGACGCCGTTGACCTTGGCGACGGTGATCGACTGGTGCCTCGCCTCGGTGCTGACCTGCCGGTAGGACCGGAACGCCGCATGGTTGCCGCCGAAGCCGTGCAGCGGGCGCAGGCCGGTGATCAGGTCCGCGACCTTCGCGCCCGCCCGCGCCACCCGGGCCTGCTGCTCCTGGGTGCTGCTGCCGATCCGCTTGGACATCACGCTGAGGACCGACAGGATCGCCACGGTGCCCACGATCACCAGCAGGCCGAGCCGGACGTCCGCCAGGCCCAGGGCGACCGCCGCGACCAGCACCGCCACCAGCGAGCTGATCAGCAGCGGCACCACCTCGATGATGTCGGCGGTCTGGTCGGCGTCCTCGGTGGCGATGGTCAGCACTTCGCCGGACTTGAGGTCGACGTCCCGGGCCACGGGCTGAAGGCCGCAGGCGGCGACCTTCACCCGCCAGCGGTGCGCCTCGGTCGTGTTGGCCTTCTGCAGGATCCGCATGCCGAACCGCCACGACAGCGACACCGTCGTGATGATCACCGCCAGCGCGGCGATCGACAGGGCGAGCGCCTGGAGGCTGCGGCCGTCCCGCATCGTGTGCTCGACGATCAGGCCGAGCGCGATGGGGAAGGCCGTCTCCCCGGCCTGGTAGAGGCCCATGAGGAGGGTGCCCCAGGCCATGGCGCCGAGGTTGCGGCGCAGGGCGGTCCGGAGGATGGCGGACCCTCGGCGGGGCCGCTGCGTGTCAGTTGTCATCGAGGTGGCGGGCAATCGCTTCCGGGGTTCGCAGGGTGAACAGATCGCGGATGGTGATCACAGGACCGTACTCGCGGCGCAGCAGTCCGATCAGCCGTACCGCCAGCATGGAGTGTCCGCCCAGGGACACGAAGTCGCTCACCGCGCTCACCTCGTCGTCGTCCAGATCCAGTGCCTCGGCGAAGTACTCGCACACCACGGTCTCGGTCTCGGTCTCGGGGCCCCGCTCCCCCGCCGTGGTCAGCGCGCCCAGCGGCTTGGCCTCGGGCAGGGCTTTGGTGTCGACCTTCCCGTTCACCGTCAGCGGGATGCCGTCGACCTGCGCGTAGTGCGTGGGCCGCAGGAAGTCCGGCAGTCCGGCACCCACTTCGGCGGCGACGGCCGCCAGGTCCGCGCCGTCCAGGACCAGGTAGGCGGCCAGCCGGTGGGCGCCGTCCACCTGGGGGTCGGGCTGGGCGACCGCGGCGACGAACCGCACCGCCGGGTGCGCCGCGAACACGGCCTCCACCTCGCCGAGTTCGACGCGGTGGCCGCGGATCTTGACCTGCTGGTCGGTGCGGCCCAGGTACATCAGATTGCCGTCAGGCCGGCGGACCACCAGGTCGCCGGTGCGGTACATGCGCGTGCCGGGCTCACCGAACGGGCAGGCGACGAAGCGGTGCGCGGTCTGGCCCGGCTGTCCCAGGTAGCCGCGCGCGATGCCGATGCCGGACACGTACAGCTCACCGGGCACACCGTCAGGAAGCGGTCTGAGCCAGGGGTCGAGGACGTACACGTCCGTGTTGTCGATGGCGACGCCCACCACCGGATCCGCGCAGTCGAAGGTGCCCACGCCCAGGGTGTTGATGGTGTACTCGGTGGGCCCGTACAGGTTGTAGCCGACCGTGCCCTCGGTCCCGGCGAGCCGCTGCCACAGCGACGGGGTGACGGCCTCGCCGCCCAGCAGCACCAGCGCGGGCCGCCGTGCCGGGTCGTCCAGCAGGCCCTCGGCCACCAGTTGCTGCGCGTAGGTCGGGGTCACGTTGACCACGTCGATCCCGTGCTCCAGGCAGTACTCCGTCAGCCGGGGCGCGTCCCGGCGCAACTCCTCGTCGCAGATGTGCACTTCATGGCCGTCGGCGAGCCACAGCAGCTCCTCCCACGACATGTCGAACGCGAACGACACGGTGTGGGCGATCCGGAAGACCCGGTTGCCCTGCTCGGCCAGCACCGGCTCGAAGATCCGGCGCTGGTGGTTGATCAGCATGTTGGTGAGACCGGCGTACTCGGTCACCACGCCCTTGGGCTTCCCGGTGGAGCCGGAGGTGTAGATCGTGTACGCGGGGTGGCGCAGCCGGTCCGGGTCGTCCGGCGCGAACGTCCGGTACGGCTCGGCGTCCGGGAGCGGCCGGTCGAGTTCGATCAGTTCGCCGGTCAGCCGTGACGCCACGGCGCTCACGGTGAGGATCAGGTCCGGCCCGGCGTCCTCGACGATGGCGGCGATCCGCTCGTCCGGGTGGTCGAGTTCCAGCGGTACGTAGGCGGCACCGACCCGCAGGACGGCGAACAGCGCCGCGATCCAGTCGAGGGAGCGCGGGATCGCGAGGCCCACGGTTCGCTCCGGGCCGATGCCACGCGCGGCGAGCACCCCCGCCAGAGCCCGGCTGCGGTCACGGAGTTCGGCGAACGTCATGGTCGAGCCGTGGGCGACGAGTGCCACCCGCTGCGGGTCGCGGTCCGCCGCCTGGTCGAAGCGGTCGACGACGGTGTCCGTGCCGACGTCGGTGCGCTCGCCCGGTTCGGGCACCGGTCCGAGGCCCGGCAGCGCGCCGACCGGCCCGGTCGCCCGGGCCACGTCCTCCAGCACGCTCAGGTAGTCGTCCAGGAGACGGCGGGCGTTGCCCGTGTCACCGTCGCGGTACTCCAGCTTGACCGTGAGCCGGTCGCCGGGGGTGACGACCCAGGTGAAGGGGTAGTGCGTGGAGTCGTCGGCCTTGACCGAGGTGATGCCGTGCCGGGCGTTCATCTCGGCGAACGCGTCCATGTCCAGGAAGTTCTGGAGCACGAACAGGTTGTCGAACAGGGTGTCGTGCCCGCTGGCCCGCTGGATCTCGCCGAGTCCGAGGTGCTCGTGCTCCATCGCCTCGACCCGGGCCGCCTGGACGGCCGACAGGTAGGCGCGGACCGTGTCGTCCGGGCGGGCCCGGGCCCACATCGGCACGGTGTTGAGCAGCACGCCGACGATGCCGTCCAGCCCCTCGCCGTCACGGCCGGAGACGGTCACGCCGAACACGGCGTCGCTACGGCCGGTGTGCGCGCCGAGCAGCAGGCCGAACGCGCCGGTCAGCACCGAGTTGAGGGTCACGCCGTGCGTCCGGGCCGCTTCCCGGACGAGCGAGGACTGCTCGGCGGACAGGGTGTGCACGAGGGCCTTCGGCAGGTCGTCCGAGAACGACGGAGCCGGTCCGGCGAGCAGGGTGGGTCCGGGGAGACCGGCCAGGTGGTCGGCCCAGAAGCGCTCCGACACCGCCGGGTCCTTGGCGGCGAGCGCGCGGGCGTGCTCCTCGAAGCTCGGCGTGGCCGGGGCCGGATCGACGGGCTCGCCCGCCAGGACGGCACGGTAGGCGTCGAAGAGGTCCCGCAGCACGATCTCCCGGGACCAGCCGTCCCATAGGAGCAGGTGGTAGCTGAGCAGCAGGCCGTCCCGGTCGCCGGGCAGGTGCACGACGGTCAGCCGGATCAGCGGCGGCTCAGCCGGGTCGAAGCCCGTGTCACGGTCCCGGGCGCGCAGGGCGTCGACCTCCGCGTCCGTCGCCAGGGCGATGGTACGGACGTCGACCTTGCGGCCCGCCTTGAGGAGCTGCACCGGGTTGCCGTCGTCGTCGGTGCCGAAGCCGGCCCCGACGACCGGGTGCCGTGCGATCACATGGGCCATGGCCTCGGCCAGTGTGCCGGTGTCCAGACGCCGGTCGAAGGTGAACCAGTTCTGTGCGACGTAGTGTCCGGCCGAGCCCGCCATCTGGGCCTGGAAGAACAACCCGCGCTGGAGCGGGGTGACCGGGGCGGTGCGCTCGGCCGTCGTCGCGGCGTCCGCGAGGTGCCGGAGCGCGTCGCGCCAGTGCTCGGTGAGCTCGTCGGGGACGCCCTCGGCGAGGACGAACTCGGCGAGCAGGCTCCCGGTGGCCTCGTCGGTCCATGCGTTGACCTCGACGGCGTAGGGGCTTCCCTGGTCGCCTCCGGTGAGGTGCAGGGTCTGTGACTCGCTGCCGCGGCCGAGGTAGTTGAACAGCACCTGCGGCCGGGCCGTGAGCAGCGGGGCCGTCTGCGGGTTGAGGTACCTGAGCCGGCCGTAGGCCGTGTGCCCGTCCTCGTCCGGCTGGCGCTCGACGAGCTCGCGCGCGGCCGCGACGGGGTCGGTGTGCGGAGTGAGCCGTACGGGTGCGACGGCGGTGAACCAGCCGACCGTACGGGTGTAGTCGTGCTGTTCGACGACCGGGACCCGGCCGTGGCGCTCCAGGTCGATCGCCAGGTCGGTGGGCGACGGCTGGATCCGGGTCAGTGCGGTGCGCAGGGCGCCGCACAGCAATTCGGTGAGGCCGACGCCGAGTGCGGCGGGGGCGGTGCGGGTGACGCTCTCGCTCACGTCCGGGGCGATTACCACTGTCGTCCTGCGCAACGTCCCCGTGGCCGGCAGCAGTTCGGGCGCCTGGAGAGAGGTGACCCAGCGGTCGAGGTCGTCGAGGTCCTGGGTCGCCCGGAGCGTCAGGGCTTCGGCGTACTCGGCGTACGGAGTGGTCGGCGGGGCGAGGGGCTCGCCGCGCAGGGCCGTGGCCAGGTCGTCGAGCAGGATCAGCCAGGAGACCGCGTCGATGGCGAGATGGTGCACGGTGACGACGAGGGTCCGGCTCGACTCCAGCCACGCGAACGCGATCACTTCCCCCGACTCGGGGTCGAGTCGTCCGGCGGCCTCGTTCGCGACGGCTGTCGCGTCGGTGGTGTCCGGGCGTGCGACCGTCGTCTCGCGGGCGGGTTCGGTGCGGAGGGTCCAGACGCCGTGCGGGGTGTCGAGACGCAGCCGGAGGGCCGGGTGCGTGGCGACGACGGTGTTCGCGGCGCGTACGGCGTCGGCGTATGCGGTGCCGTCAGGGGCCTGGAGTGTCCTGGCCTGGGCGAAGCGGGTGAGGGAGCCGCCGAGTTCGCGTTGGCGGAGGATGATCGGGGTGGGGGTGAGGGGGCCGTCCTCGCGGTGGGTGGGTGCCTGAGTGGTCTGGGGTGTGTTGGCGCCCAGGTGTTGGGCCAGGGCACGGGGGGTCTTGAGCAGGAAGACGTCCCTGGGGGCGATGGGCAGGCCGAGGGTTCGGGCCCTGTTCACGACCGTGATGGCGATGATGCTGTCGCCTCCGGCGCGGAAGAAGTCGGTGTCGGCGTCCACGGAAGCGCCGGGCAGCGTCTCGGTGAAGATCTTGGTGAGTGCGGCTGCCGCGGAGCTTTCGTCTGCGGGTGCGTTGTGGCTTGTCGCGCAGTTCCCCGCGCCCCTGAAGGGGCGCTCGGCCAGGGCCTTCCGGTCGAGCTTGCCGTTGATCGTCAGCGGTAGGGCATCGATCGTCAGGATCTGGCCCGGAAGCATGTGGACGGGCAAACTCGACGACAGACGGGCCGTCAGGTCGGACGGTGCGTCGCCCACCACATGCGCGACCAGGTGGTCGCCGGTGTCCGCCACCGTCACCGCCACGTCGGTCACGCCGTCGAGTTCCCGGATCGTGGACTCCACCTCGCCCAGCTCGATGCGGAAGCCCTTGAGTTGCACCTGGTCGTCGGCGCGGCCGGTGAAGACGAGTTCGCCGTCGAGGGTGCGGACGGCGAGGTCGCCCGTGTGGTACATGCGGGAGCCGTCGGCCGCGAACGGATCGGCCACGAAGCGGCCCGCCGTGAGCCCGGGCCTGGCCAGGTAGCCGAGCGACACCTGGTCGCCGGCGACGTAGATGGCGCCCTCACGGCCCGGCGGCACCGGGCGGAGCCGGTCGTCGAGGAGGTAGGTGACCAGGCCGGGGATCGGGCCGCCGATGGGGCTGACGTCGTCGCCGGGGGCGAAGTCCTCGCCGGTGAGCACCCGGTGGGTGACGTGGACGGTGGTCTCGGTGATGCCGTACATGTTGACCAGCTCGGGGGCGGTCGTGCCGTGCCGTTCCACCCAGCCGCGCAGCCGTGCGAGGTCCAGTGCCTCGCCGCCGAAGATGATCCGGCGCAGTGCGGGCAGCGGTTCGCCGGCGAGCCGGTCGGCCTCGATGAACTGGTAGAAGGCGGACGGGGTCTGGTTGAGCACCGTCACACCGCGCTCGCGGACCAGGCGGTGGAAGTCGACCGGGGAGCGCGTCAGCCCGTACTCGGGCACCAGCAGCTCACCGCCGTGCGCCAGCGCGCCCCACAGCTCCCAGACGGCGAAGTCGAAGGAGAAGGAGTGGAACTGGACCCAGACGTCCCGCGGGCCGAATTCCATGTCCGGCCGGGTGTTCGCCAGCAGCGACACCACGCTGGAGTGCGGGACCACGACGCCCTTGGGGCGGCCCGTGGACCCGGAGGTGTAGATGACGTAGGCGGGGCTGTGCCAGTCGGGCTCGGAGAGGGGCTCCGCGCGGGCGGCCGGGGGCTCCTCGCCCTGGACCAGCACCCGGGCCGGCACGCCCGCCCGGTCCAGGATGTCCGTGAAGCGGTCGCGCTGGTCGCGGTCCACGAGGACGACCTGCGGGGCCGCGTCACCGAGGACGTATTCCAGCCGCTCGTCCGGATAGGCCGGGTCGAGTGGGACGTACGCGCCGCCCGCGGCGACGATCGCGACCAGGGCGACGACCTGTTCCAGGGAGCGCGGGACGGCCACGGCGACCCGCTTGCCCGGGCCGACTCCGGCCGCGCGCAGGACGGCGGCCAGGTCGTGCTTCGCGTCGGACAGCTCGCCGTAGGTCAGGGACCGGGTGGTGCCGTCGAGGGCGCACTGGGTGACGGCCGTCGCGGCAGGGTCGCGGCGGGCGGCAGTGTCGAACAGGGCGCCCAGGGTGGTCGGGGTGACCGGCGCGGGCCGCCGCTCGCCCTCGGGCGTCAGGTCGTCGATCCGGGCGTCCGGGCGGGTGAGCAGGGCGGTCAGGGTCCGGGTGAAGGTGTGCAGGATGCCCCGGGCGGTCGGCTCGCCGAGCAGTTCGCCGTCGTGGACCAGGTTGAAGCGCGGGCGGCCGTCGGGGGCGCGTTCGACCACGAGCGTGAGCGGGTAGTGCGGGGCGCCTTCGTTGGTGAGGTCCGTGATGGCCAGTGTGTCACCGGGGCGCCGGAGCGAGGTCACGTCGGTGGCCACGTCGAACACCACGAGCGTGTCGAAGAGCGGGCCGGAGCCTGCCAGGCGGCCGATGCGCGCCAGGGAGACGTGCTGGTGCGGCAGGACGGCGCTCTGATGGTCGCGTACGGTGGTGAGCAGGTCGTCCGCGGTGGTGCCGGGGGCCCAGCGGGCGCGTACGGGCACGGTGTTGATGAAGAGGCCCACCATGTCGCCGATGCCGGGGACCTCGGCGTCGCGGCCGGAGACCGTGGAGCCGAAGACGACGTCCCGGTTCTGGAGGATGCCGCCCAGGGTGACGGCCCAGGCGCTGTGCACGGCGACGCTCAGCGGCACGCCGGCCTCGCGGGCGGCGGCGTCGATGTCGGCCTCCGGTTCCACGGCGAAGTCGGCGAACCGGTCCGAGGGCGTGTGTCCTTCGGCCACCAGTGAGGGGCCGGGCAGTCCGGCGAGTTCCGCGCGCCAGACGCGGTCGCTCTCGTCGGCGTCGCGTCCGGCGAGCCAGTGCACGTAGTCGGCGAAGCCGCCGACCGGGTGGACGCTGCCCGGGGCGTGGTACTCGGCGAGCAGCGCGCGGAGCATCGGGGGCACGGACCAGCCGTCGGCGATGATGTGGTGCACGGTCTGGACCAGGACGCTCCGGCCGGAGCCGGCGCGGACGAGCGTGTACCGCATGAGGGGGCCGGTGGCCAGGTCGAAGCCGGTGCGGCGGTCCCGTTCGGCGAGGTCGCGTATCTCCTCGTCGGTGATGGCGGGGCGGTCCAGCGTGCTGAAGGGGGCTTCGGCGCCGTGCTCCAGGACGGAGACCACGCGGCCGTCGGCGAGAGCCGTGAAGCGGGCGGCCAGGTTGGGGAACAGGGTGAGCAGCCGGGTCGCGGCCGTCGCGAGCCGGTCGGCGTCCACCTCCCCCTCGAGGGTGAGCAGTTGCTGCTCCACATAGGCGCCGGCCGAGTCGTCGTCGAAAACCGAGTGGAAGTAGAGGCCTTCCTGGAGCGGGGTCAGCGGGAGGATGTCCCGCAGCTCCGGGCCGTCCAGGGCGTCCACGTCGGACTGTGCGAGCGGGACGAGGGGGAAGTCACTGGGCGAGTGGCCGCCCTGGTCGAGCGCGGCGAGACCGGTCAGGGCCGTCAGGAAGTAGTCGCCGAGTGCGGTGATGTCGGCGTCGGTGAACAGGCCGTCGGGCCAGGAGATGGTGGTGACCAGCTCATAGGCGCCGGAGGCGGCGGGTTCGGCGATCGCGTTGAACTCCAGCGCGCGGGGCAGGCGCATGCGCGGGTCACGCTTCTCGCCCAGCTGGCCGGTGGTGCCGGCGAGTTGCCAGTCGCCGGGCGCGCCGGCGGCGAAGCGGCCGAGGTAGTTGAAGAGCACCTGGGGTGCGGGGGCGTCGAACTCGCTGTGGGTGAGGTAGCGCAGGGCGCCGTAGGAGACGCCGTTGTCCGGGACCCGGGCGAGGTCCTCCTTGACCCTCTTGAGGGCGGCGGTCAGGTACTCGGGGGTGGTGAGGTCGGCCGCCGTGCCCGGGTCAACCGTGACCGGGAAGAGGGTGGTGAACCAGCCTACCGTCCGGGACAGTTCGGGTTCGAAGCCGGCCGGGCCCGCCACGAACCGCCCCTCGCGGCCGTGGCCCTCGAGTTCGATGTGCGCGAAGGTCTGGTCCTGGCCGAGGTCACGGCGCCGGCGTGCGAGGGCGACGGCGAGGGCGGTGAGCAGGACGTCGTTGACGCCGGCGTGGAACTTCGCGGGGATCTCACCCAGCAGCGCGGCGGTGGTGCCGGGGCCGACCGTGACGGTCCGCAGGCGTTCGTGGGCGACGGTGTCCGTGGCGGACAGGGCGCGGTGCGCCAGTGGCAGGTCGTCGCCGGGCAGGGGGCGCCGGTAGTACGAGCTGTCGGCGTCGAAGGCGGCGCGTTCCAGCAGTTGCGTCCACCGTCGGAACGACGTGCCCACCGGGGGGAGTTCGACGGGCTCACCGGAGGTGAACCGGCGCCAGGCGGTGGCCAGGTCCTCCATGAGGACGCGCCAGGAGACACCGTCGACGACCACGTGGTGGGCGACGAGGACGAGCTGGCGTGCCGCGGGGCGCCACACGGCCCGGAGCATGACGCCCTCATCGGGGTTCAGCCCGGCGGTGGCGAGGGCGACGCACTCCTCGAGCGGCCGGTCGCTGCGCTGCCAGTTGGGCTCGGCCCGGTCCGGCCCGGGGATGTCGAAGCTCCAGCGGCTGCCGCGCACCAGCTTGGCGCGGAGCATGTCGTGCCGGGTGAGGAGGGCGGTGAGGATCGCGTCGAGGGCGTCGCCGGTCAGCTCGGCGGGGGTGTTCAGGACGACCGACTGGACGAAGCCGTCGACGGCGTCCGTGGTCTCGCCGAGCCACTGCACGACGGGTGAGCCCACGACGGTGCCGGTGGCGACGTCGGCGTGGTCCACGGGGGCGGTGTCCTCGCGGCTAGCGACGGCGGCCAGCGCGCCCACGGTGCCGTGGGTGAAGATCTGCCGTGCCGTGACGTGCAGGCCCTGTTCGCGCAGCGCGCTCAGCAGGGAGATCGCCAGGATGCTGTCGCCGCCGAGCTGGAAGAAGTCCTGGTCGACGCCGACTTCTTCGAGGCGCAGCACCTGTGCGACCGCGGCGCTCACGGCCCGTTCGTCATCGGTGGCGGGGCGGACGAGCGCGCCCGTCCCGATGGTGGGTTCGGGCAGGGCGTTCCGGTCGAGCTTGCCGTTGGCGGTGAGCGGAAACTCCTCCAGCACCACGACGTGGGCGGGCACCATGTACTCGACCATGTGCGCGCCCGCCCATGTCTTGACCTCGTCGGCCCGCAGGTCCTCGCTGCCGGCGGCCGGGATGACGTAGCCGATGAGGTAGGTGCCGCCGGCCGCGTTCTTCCTGGCGACGACGCAGGTGTGCCGGACCCGGGGGTGTTCGGCGAGGCCGGCCTCGACGTCCTCGATCTCCAGCCGCATGCCGCGGATCTTGATCTGGTTGTCGGCGCGTCCGAGGAAGTCCAGCGACCCGTCGGGGGCGTAGCGGGCCAGGTCGCCGGTGCGGTAGAGGCGGGAGCCGTCGTTCGCGAAAGGGTTGGCGACGAAGCGGGAGGCGGTCAGGCCCGGGGCGTTGACATAGCCGCGGCCCAGGAGGAAGCCGCCGACGTAGAGTTCGCCGCCGACGCCGACCGGGACCGGGCGCAGTTCGTCGTCCAGGACGTAGAGCTGGGTGTTGGGGTTGGCCTTTCCGATGGACGTCGACAGGCGTTCCGCTGCGCCCCGGTAGATGACGTGGGAGACGCCGATGGTGGTCTCGGCGGGGCCGTAGCCGTGGTACATGGGGATGTCGTCGAGCTTGGTGCGGAACCGCTCGTACAGCTCGGGGGTGAGCACTTCCCCGCCGCACCACACGTGCCGCAGGCTGTCCAGGCGACCGGAGTCGCCGGCCATCTCCAGCAGCACGTCCAGCATGGACGACACCAGGTACGTGAAGGTGACGCGCTGTTCGGCGATGACGCTCAGCAGGTGGTGCGGGTCGCGTTCCCCGCCGGGCCGCAGTACGACGAGCCGGCCGCCCGAGACGAGCGGCAGGAAGATCTCGTTGATGGAGATGTCGAAGGACAGCGGCGCCTTGAACAGGGAGGCGTCGTCGGTGCCGAAGCCGAGGATCTCGTTCACCTGCCACAGCAGGCGCTCGCTGATCGCCTCGTGCCGGATCATCGCGCCCTTGGGCCGCCCGGTCGAACCGGATGTGAAGATCACGTAGGCCAGTGCGTCGCCGAGGACGGTGACGCCGGTCCCGTCCTTCGGGTACCCGTCGTACCGCCAGTCGCCGAGGTCGACGGCCACGGCGTCCGGTTCGGCCGGGTCGTGCTCGCCCGAGGCGTTCAGCTGCACGATGACCCGGGCGTCCTCGATGACGACGGTACGGCGCGCCGCGGGCCACTGCGGATCGAGCGGTACGAAGGCGCACCCGGCCTGGAGCACGGCGAGCAGCCCGACGACCATGTCGGCGGAGCGGGTCAGGGAGATGCCGACGACCTGTTCGGAGCCGAGCCCGCGCCCGAGCAGGTGGTGCGCCAACTGGCTGGAGAGCTGCGCTACTTGGTGGTAGGTCAGCGACCGGTGCTCGTCGACGACCGCCACGGCGTCCGGTCGTGCGCTCGCCTGCCGGAGGAACATGTCCACGAGGGTGGGGCGGTCCCGGTCGGCCCGGTTGTCGTTCCACTCGGCCAGGACCCGGAGTCTGTCCGCCACGCCGCAGGGGCCGATGGTGCCGAGCGGCCGGTCGGGGAAGTCGGCCAGGTCGTCCAGGGCTGCCTGCGCGTCCTCCGGGGTGATTCCGTCGGGGACGGTGATGCCTCGCCCGTCCGGGGTGACGTCCCAGCCGCCGGGCGGCGTACCGCCGTTGCCGGCCCAGGCGAGGACGTCGGCGAAGAGCGTGCCGGGCGTGAGGTCGATGCCTTCGGGGCTGTTGCCCGTCGCCCAGTACGCCAGGCCGATGGCGCAGGCCCGGGTGATGGTCCTGTCGGGGTGGTCGCCGATCCGCCGGCGCACATCGGCCAGGCGTGTGGGGGAGAGCAGGGCGAGACGAGCGTGCGGTTCCATCAAGACTCAGCGTCCCTTCCAGAATGTGGAGTTAGGCTAACCTAAATAAGGGTTGCCTAACTACCTTCTCGCCAGGCCCGCCACAGTCGCGCGTACCGGCCGCCCAGAGCCACCAGTTCCTCGTGCGTCCCCTGCTCCACGACCCGTCCGGCGTCGAGCACGGCGATCCGGTCCGCCGCCATCGCCTGGGTCAGCCGGTGCGCCACGAACAGCGTCGTCCGCCCCGCGCACGCGGCCAGCACGGCCCGCTCCAGCTCGGCGGCCCCCTCGCTGCCGGCCTCCGCGGTCGACTCGTCGAGCACCACCACCGGCGCCCGCCCCAGCACCAGCCGCGCCAGGGCGATCTGGGCGACCTTGGTGACGTCCAGGCGCTCACCCCCCTCACCGACCGGTGTGTTCAGACCGTCGGGGAAGGCGGAGACCCAGCCCTCGGCCCCGACGGTGCGCAGGGCGTCCATCAGTTCGGCGTCGGTCGCCCCCGGGGCGGAGAGCCGCAGATCGTCGGCGAGCGGGCCGGAGAACACGTGTGTCTCCTGCGTCAGGATGCTGACCAGGGCACGCGCCCCCGCCTCGTCGAGGTCGGCCAGATCGGTCGTGCCGATGCGCACCGAGCCGGCCTCGGGGGTGCCGATGCCGGCGATCAGCGCGGCGAGCGTCGTCTTGCCCGCGCCCGTGGCGCCCACCAGGGCGAGCGAGCCGCCGGCGGGGATCGTCAGGTCCACGTCCCTCAGCACCGGATCCTCGGCGCCCGGGTAGCGGAACGTCAGCCCCTCGACCGTCACCGGGCAGGCCCCCGCGTGCGACGCCGGCACGGACTCGTCGCCGACCAGCCGCTCCTCGGCGGACTCCCCCAGTACGCCCACCAGCCGGGTCAGGCTCGCGCCGGACTTCTGTGCCTCGTCGAAGGTGAACATGATGGCGCCGAGCGGCGTGAACAGCCGGTGGAACAGCAGCGGGGCCGCCGACACCTCACCCAGACTGGCCGCGTCCGCCTCCAGCAGCGCGTACCCGACCACGAGGATCAGGACGAGGCCGATGAACTCGGCGCGGTTCTCCCGGCCGACGAACCGGCCGAAGAACCGGAACACCTCGATACCGAGGTCACGCACCCGCCAGGACTCGGCGGTGACCTTCTCGCGGAAGGCGCCCTCCAGACGGTAGGCCCGGACCGTGTCGATGCCGTTCAGACCGCTGATGAACGCCTGGGCGCGGTCGGCCTGGGCGACACGCTGTCTGCGGTAGAGCGGGGCGGACCGGGGCAGGTACCAGCGCAGGGCCAGCGCGTACGCGGGCAGCGCGCCCGCGCCGGCGAGTCCGAGCCGCCAGTCCAGTCCGAACATGCCCAGGGTCGCGATGACGACGAGCACACCGGCCGAGAACACCGTGGGGACGGCGGTGCGGATGCCCTTGGAGATGACGGCCACGTCGTCGCCGACCCGGGAGAGCACGTCTCCCCGGCCGACCTGCTCGATCCGCGCGCTCGGCATGCCGAGCACCGCCCGTACGGCGCCTTCCCGCAGCCGCGCGAGCAGATCGGCGCCGAGCCGTCCGATCAGGTAGGTCGACACCGCGGTGGCCGCCGCGCCGAGCAGCGCGGCGGCACCGATGAGCACTCCGATCGTGACCAGGACGGAACGGTCCTCGCCCCCGACGACCGCGTCGACCACCCGGCCGAGGAGGAGCACCGGGAGCACTTGGAGCGCCGCCCCCGCGACCGTGGTGAGCGCGGTCGCGACGGTCAGGCCGGGCATCGCGCGGCAGTGGCCCGCGACCCATCGGGCGGCCTCGCGGCCGGTTGTCGTACGCAGGGCCGCCGGGGCGACGCGCGTGTCGGTGGCGCTCACTCCCTACTCGACCGACTTGACGAGCTCGTCGACGGCGTACGGCATGGAGAGCAGGGTGCCCTGGGAGATGGCCGCGCCGACCGCGGGTCCCTCGCTGTCGAGCAGGTAGGACACGTTGCCCTTCTTGACCGCGTCGAGGTTGGCGAACAGTTTGAACTTCTTGAGCGCCTCGGTGTCGGCCTTGTCGTTGATGACGAAGATGTGGTCCACGTCGACCAGGTCGACACGCTCGGGCGAGAGCGTCGTGTAGAAGCTGCCACCCGCGATCTCGTCGATCCGGGTCTGGTACTTGTAGCCGATGCCCGTGACGAGCCGGCCGCGCACGTCGGTGGAGGTGAAGGGCGCCACCGAGTCCTTGTACCAGGACAGCGCGACCGCGGTCTCCTTGCCGAGCTCGGGGTGTTCCTTCTTGGCGGTGTCCAGCTGACCCTGGATGTCGTCGACCATCCTCTGGCCTTCGCCGGCCTTGCCGAGTGCCTTGGCGATGTGCAGGGCGTTGTCCTGCCAGGGGGCGCTGAAGGGCTCCTTCTCGCCCTTGGTGCGGGCCACCGTGGGGGCGATCCTGGAGAGCTTGTCGTAGGCGGCCTTGTCGATCTCGGAGTACACCGCGACGATCAGGTCGGGCCGGAGGGCCGCGATCTTCTCGTAGTTGGGGCCGGAGTCGCCGTTCTTCATGACGACCTCGGGCCTGGTGCCGCCCCACTTGTCCTTGACCCACGGCCACTGGGTGTTGATGTCGGGGCTCTTGCCGGGTGGGTTCGGGTACTGGTCGACCATGCCGACGGGCTTGATGCCGAAGGCCAGGACGGTCTGGTCGTCGGTGTAGCCGACGGAGACGACCCGCTGCGGCGCCTTCTCGACGGTGGTGGATCCGAACGCGTGCTCCACGGTGACGGGGAAGTCGCCGGCGGCCGCGGCCTGAGTGTTCCCACCCTTGCCGTCCGCCGTGTCCGCCGAGCCGGAACCGCATCCCGCGAGGAGACCGACGCCGAGGGCGGCCGCGGACAGTGCCGCCGTCAGCCGCCGCCATGGCTTCCCGGGCGTCGTTCGATGGAGGAGCATCAACATCCCCTTGCTGTCGCGCCAGTTCACTGCACCCTTACCTAAGGGCAGCCAAACCTTACCGCGCGATAATGAGGTTAGCCTAGCCTTACTAAATCTCCTGCGCCGGGACGTGTCCCGGCTGTACGTGGGTGCGCCCGATCGGCACGATCAGCGGCCGGTCGCCGACCGGGTCGTCGATCACCCGGGCGCGCAACCCGAAGGCCTCGTGCAGTAGTTCGGCAGTGATGACGTCACGTGGATGCCCCTGCGCCAGGATCGAGCCCTCTCGCATCACCACGAGGTTGTCGCTGTAGCGGGTGGCCAGGTTGAGGTCGTGCAGCACCATGACGACGGTGCAGCCCGACTCGTGCAGGTCGTCCACCAGATCCAGGACGTCGAGGGCGTGCGCCAGGTCCAGATAGGTCGTCGGCTCGTCCAGCAGCAGCAGATCGGTGCCCTGAGCCAGCGTCATCGAGATCCAGACGCGCTGGCGCTGCCCGCCGGACAGGGCGTCGACCGGACGGTCGGCGAGGTCGGAGACGCCGGTCATGGCCAGGGCACGCTCCACCACGTCGGCGTCGTCGGACGACCACTGCCGCAGCCAGCTCTGGTGCGGATGGCGGCCCCTGGCGACCAGGTCGGCCACCGTCAGCCCCTCCGGCGCGACCGGTGTCTGCGGCAGCAGGCCGAGCTTCTTCGCCACGTCCCGCGTCCTGAGACGACCGATGTCCTCGCCGTCCAGGACGACCGCTCCCCTGGCCGGCTTGAGCAGCCGCGACAGCGTCTTCAACAGAGTCGACTTCCCGCAGCCGTTGGGGCCGATGATCGTGGTGATCACACCGGGAGGTATCGCCACGTCGAGCTCGTCGATGACGACCCGGCCGCCGTAGCCGACCGTGACACCTCGGGCTGCCAGCCGCGAAATGCCGTCGGCCGCGGCCTCGGTGACGGACTGTGCGACCACGGATCCCCCCCTTGCTCGGGTTCAACTGACTCTCGTACATCTACCGCAGGTTCGCCCGCACCAGCAGGTAGACGAGGAAGGGCCCGCCCGTCGCGGCGGTGACCACGCCGACCGGGAGCGAGACCGGCAACGCCGTGCGCGCGACGAGGTCCGAGCCGGTCAGCAGCAACGCACCCGTCAGGCCCGAAGCCGCCAGCGGCGGTGTGGGGCAACGCGCCAGACGCATCGCCACCTGCGGTGCCATCAGGGCGACGAACGGGACAGGACCCGCCGCGCTCACCGCCACCCCGGCCAGCAGCACCGCGCAGAGCAACAGCGCCGCCCGCACCCGCGCGTACCGGACGCCCAGGCCCGCGGCGACCTCGTCGCCGAAGTGCAGCGGCCTGAACTGGAAGGCGACGCAGGACACGACCACCAACAGGGCCAGTCCGCACCACAGGGCCGTCCAGACCTCGCCCCAGCCGCGGTCCTCCAGTGAGCCGACCAGCCACGCCTGGGCCCGGGCGACGTCCCTGATGTCGGCCGTGACCAGCAGCCAGGTCGTGACGGCCTCCATCACGGCGCTCACCGAGATGCCGATGAGGATGAGCCGGAAGCCGTCGACGCCGCGCCGCCACGCCAGGAAGTACACCAGCAGGCCGGTGCCGAGCCCGCCCGCGAGCGCCGCGACAGACAGGCCCACGGAGTCGACGATCGCCGCGGCGGTCCCGCCCGAGACGGTCACCAGGAACACCGCGACAGCGCTGGCGCCCGAGGTGATCCCGAGGACGTCCGGGCTGGCCAGCGGGTTGCGCGCGATGGACTGCGTGATCGCCCCGGACACGCCGAGCGCGACGCCCACGACGACTCCGGCCAGGGCACGCGGCATCCGCAGGTCCATGATGACGAACTCGTCGACCTGCTCGCCCCGTCCGAAGAGCGTGGCGATGACCTGCGGGAGACCGATCGGAAAGTCCCCGACGCCGATGGACACGCAGAACACCAGGAACGTCGCCGCCGCGAGCAGCAGGGTGACGCACAGGGGCCAGGGCCGCCAGACGAACGACATCCGGCCGAGCCGCACGCCCGGCGGCAGGGACGCCTTCACCTCGGTCCCGTTCATGCTTTCCTGAACTTTCCGCGCCATACGAGCACCGCGAAGAAGGGGGCGCCGAGCAGCGCCACGAGGACGCCGGCGTCCAACTCGCCCGGCCGCACCACCAGTCGGCCGACCATGTCGCAGAGCAGCAGCACGACGGCCCCGAGCAGCCCCGCGTACGGCACGAGCCAGCGGTAGTCCGGCCCGGTGAGGTACCGGGCCACGTGGGCGACCATCAGGCCGAGGAAGGCGATGGGGCCGCACGCGGCCGTCGCGGCGCCCGCCAGCAGGGTCACGGCGGTGATGCCGACGGTCCGGCTCAGCGCGATGTTCACGCCCAGTCCCCTGGCCACGTCGTCCCCCAGGTTGAGCAGATTGAGGGACGGCAGCGTGGTGAGGGCCAGCACCAGCCCGGCGCCGATGAACAGGGTCACGGGCCGGATGACGTCGAATCCGACACCGGCGAGGGAACCCGCGTTCCAGAACCGCAGGGCGTTCAGCGCGGCCTGGTCCGACAGTGCGACAGCGGTGGTCATCGCCGCGAGGAACACCGTGACGCCCTGGCCGGCCAGGGCCAGGGTCAGGGGGTTGCCCGCCCCGCGTCCGATGCTCGCCAGTCCGAAGACCACGACACCGGCGACGGCGGCCCCGGCGAACGCGAACCAGACGTACTGGAACGGATCGCCGAGCCCGAACACGGAGACCGCCACCACGACCGCGAACGAGGCGCCCGCGTTCACGCCCAGCAGTCCGGTGTCGGCGATCGGGTTGCGCGTGAACCCCTGGATCAGCGCCCCGCCGACGCCGAGGGCGAGGCCCGCCACGACCCCGAGGACCGTGCGGGGCACCCGTACGGTCTCGACGATGAGCCTGATCTCCGTGAGCCGCCGGTCGGGGTCGGGGGCGCCGAACAGGCCGTGCCACACCTCGGCGGGGCTCAACGCCCGTGCGCCGACGGCGAGCGACAGCACGGCGGCGATCACGAGGAACGCCAGAAGGGTGGCCAGACCCAGGGCCCGTCGCCGGCGGACCGGGGTCGAGCCCCTGGCCGGGGGGCGCTCCACTGCAGCAGTCGTGCCCATGTCGACGTACGTTATCCCTTGCGCGGTGGGCGAGTTGACGGATCGGTTCCTGTGACACCCGAAGGGGGCGGGGAACCGCGCGAGCGGCCAAGACGGCGCCGTGGCCGATCGGTGCCCCTGGTGCGCCGGGACCGTCCGGCCGTCCCGGCCTCCCGGCCTCCCGGCGGAACGCCTAGCGGGCGGCGCTGCCCGTGCCGTCGGCGAGGGTGTGCCTCCGGTCCGCGGTGGGCCGGGTCCCGCCGCCGAGGAGGGAGTCAAGGATCTCGCCCACCCGGACGGCGGTGTTGGACAGCAGCGACGAGGTGATGCCGTGCGTGTGCTCGGTGCCGCCCTGGAGGTAGATGCCGCAGCGCAGGGACGGGTCCGTGGCGATGCGCCAGTCGCGCTCGACGCGGACGCGGCCCTCGTCGTCGCGCAGACAGTGGTCGGCGACCTCGCCGAGCAGGCTCGTGGGATCGACGGGGCTGTAGCCGGTCGCGAGAACCACGACGTCCGCGTCCAGGTCGGTGTCCTCGCCGGTGACGAGGGAGGTGACCGTGGCGCGGACGCCCGACGGCGACTCCTTGACGCCGGTGAGCCGCGAGACGTTGAGGAATCGCAGCCGCTCGGTGCCCAGCACCTTCTCCTGGTACGACTGCCGGTAGAGGTCGTCGATCAGGTCGATGTCCACCACGGAGTAGTTGGTGTTGCCGTGGTAGTCCATCAGCCGGCGCTTGACGTCCTCGGGCGCGGCGAAGTACTCGTCGACGGCCTGCGGGTCGAAGATCCGGTTGGCGAAGCCGCTGTCGTCGGCGGGGCTGTAGCCGTACCGGGAGAAGACGGCGCAGACCTCGGCCCGGGGGAAGCGCCGGTGCAGGTAGGCGACGTTCTCGGCGGCGCTCTGCCCGGCGCCCACGACGACGAACCGCGAGGGTGAAGTGCCCTCCAACTCATCGACCTTCGCGAGCAGTTCGGAGTTGTGCCAGACGCGTTCGCCGCGCTCCACACCCTCGGGCATGAGGGGGCGCAGGCCGGTGCCGATGACGAGGTTGCGGGCCCGGTGGATCTCGAGGCCGCCGCCCGACCGGACGGTCACCTCCAAGTGGTCGACCACGCCGTCCTGGGTCACGGGCGCGACACCGACGACCTCGTGGCCGTAGGAGACCATGTCGTCGACCTGCGCCGCGGCCCACTCGAAGTAGTCGTGGAACTCCACGCGCAGCGGGAACAGGTTCTTGTGGTTGATGAAGTCGATGAGCCGTCCCTTGCTCTGCAGGTAGCAGAGGAAGCTGTACTCGCTGGCCGGGTTGCGCAGCGTCACCAGGTCCTTGAGGAAGGAGACCTGCATGGTGGCGTCGTCGATGAGCATGCCGCGGTGCCAGCCGAAGCGGGGCTGCTGCTCGAAGAAGTGAGCGGTGACGGCCTCCTGCCTGCCGGCGCGGGCGTTGTGCTCGCGGAGCGCGATCGCCATGGCCACATTCGACGGCCCGAAGCCGATACCGATCAGGTCGTGGACCGGTGATGCGTCATCAGGAAGAACCTGCGACATGTCACTCCCATCGTGCGGGGCAGCCGCGCGTGTCAGGTGTGGAGGGAAGAGGAGGGAAGAGGATGCGGGTATGCCGACGACGCGGCACGCCAACGAACTTAGGTGAGCCTAAGCTAAACCGATGAAGGTGTCGACAGGGCAAAACGGACGCCCCTCAGGGACACGCTCGGCCAACTGATCGATTCCGCAAGGCCGTTGCACACTAAGGTAAGCCTTGCTTTACTTGCGTCGGCCACCACCGCGCTCTGAGGAGGAACCCCATGCGGGTCGTCATGTTCGGTTACCAGACCTGGGGGCATCGCACCCTGCAAGCCCTCCTGGAGTCCGAGCACGACGTGGTGCTGGTGGTGACCCACCCCAAGAGCGACCACGCCTACGAGAAGATCTGGAGCGACTCGGTCGCCGACCTCGCCGAGGAGCACGGCGTCCCGGTGCTGATCCGCAACCGCCCTGACGACGACGAGCTGTTCGAGCGCCTCAAGGAGGCCGACCCGGACATCATCGTGGCCAACAACTGGCGCACCTGGATCCCCCCGCGCATCTTCGGGCTGCCGCGCCACGGCACGCTGAACGTGCACGACTCACTGCTGCCGAAGTACGCCGGGTTCTCCCCGCTGATCTGGGCGCTCATCAACGGCGAGCCGGAAGTCGGCGTCACGGCGCACATGATGAACGACGAACTCGACGCCGGTGACATCGTCCGGCAGGAGGCGGTGCCGGTCGGCCCGACCGACACCGCGACCGACCTCTTCCACAAGACCGTCGGCCTCATCGCCCCCGTCACCATCGGCGCGCTCGGCCTGATCGCCTCCGGACAGACCGAGTTCGCCCGGCAGGACCGCTCCCAGGCGTCCTTCTTCCACAAGCGTGCCGACGAGGACAGCCGCATCGACTGGAGTTGGCCCGCCGAGGACCTGGAGCGCCTGGTGCGCGCCCAGTCCGAGCCGTACCCGAGCGCCTACACCTTCCACCGGGGCAGGCGGCTGGAGGTCCTGGCCTCGTTCGTCTCCGAGGGCCGCTACGGCGGCACGCCCGGCCGGATCTTCTACCGCGAGGGCGAGGGCGTGGTGATCGTCGCGGGCGCCGACGCCCGCACGGGGCGCAACCACGGCCTCGCCATCACCCGCGTGCGCACCGAGGACGGCCGGGAGCTGCCCGCGACCGAGTACTTCACCTCCATGGGCGGCTACCTCACCACCCGCCCCTGACCCGCCGGCCCCGGTACGGTCCCGGGGCCGGCCTGCGTCGCCGCCGCGCGGACGGCCGTCCGCGCGGCGGCGATCGTGTGCCCTTGTGCCGCTGCACGCCCACCACGAGGAGAGGGGCCCGCGGCCGGGTTGCGTGTGACGGCTCAGGACCGCCATGCGTAACGCCGTTCGGGCCGGCCGGCGGCGCCGTAGCGCAGGGACACCTCCGCACTGCCGATGCCGTGGAAGTACTCCAGGTAACGCCGGGCACTCACCCGGGACACGCCGGTGACGGCGGCGCACTCGCTGGCGGACAGGGTGCCCTCCGCCGCGCGCAGGGCCCGCTCGACGAGTTCCGCGGTCTCCACGCTCATGCCCTTGGGCAGGGTGGGGGCCGGTGCCGGACCGAACGCGCCGGCCAGGACGCGGTCCACGTCCGCCTGGCCGCGCACCACGGTCGTGAGCAGCCTGCCCCGCTGCACGGCGTAGCGCTCCAGGCGGAGCCGCAGGTCCTCGAAGTCGAAGGGTTTCAGAAGGTAGTCGACCACGCCGCGGCGGACGGCGCCGCGTACCGTCCCGGCCTCCGTCGCCGCGCTGATGACCATGACGTCGCAGTCGTGCCCGGCGGTGCGCAGCAGGGGGATGACGTCGAGCCCGAAGAGGTCGGGGAGGTACAGGTCCAGCAGGACGAGGTCGGGGCGCAGTGCGTCGACCGCCTCGATGGCCTGTTTGCCCGTGTGGGCCGTGCCGACCACGCGGAACGGCTCGACGCGTTCGACGAACGCGCGGTGGACCCGGGCCACCATGAAGTCGTCGTCGACCACGAGGACGTCGATCGCGCCCGCCTTGCCGCCGGTATCGGTCATGGGGCCGCTCCTTCCGCCACCGTGCCCGCGAGGTGGCTGACCGTCATCCGCGCGGTGAACACGGCCCCGTCAGGGGTGTTGCACACCGAGATCTCTCCCCCGTGCCGTTCGCAGACCAGCTTGGTCAGGGCCAGTCCGATGCCGCGTTCGCCCTCCCGGGCGGCCTTGGTCGTGAAACCGTGGGAGAAGACCTCGCGGGCCAGTTCCGGTGCCACGCCCGGCCCCGAGTCGCGGACCGCGATCTCCACGCTGGAGGCGTCCTGCCGCAGCGCCACCTCGACCCAGGCGTCCTCGCGTGCGGCGGCGGCGTCGACGGCGTTGTCCACGAGGTTGCCGACCACGGTCGCCACGTCGGCGGCGTCCTCGGGGGTCAGCCGCTCCAGGGCGGTGTCGTCCGAGATGCGCAGGCTGACCTTCCGTTCGGCGGCGAGGGAGGCCTTCGCCATCAGCAGCGCGGCGACCGCGGTGTCCCGGACACGGCGGCTGAGGGTGACGTCGAGGGACTGGCGGTGCCGACTCAGCGCACGGATGTAGGCGACGACTTCGTCCTGCTCCCCGATCTGGATCAGACCGGAGATGGTGTGCAGCTGGTTGGCGAACTCGTGCGCCTGCGCGCGCAGCAGCTCCGAGGAGCTGCGGAAGGAGCCGATCTCCCGTTCCAGCCGCGCCAGTTCGGTGCGGTCGCGCAGTGTGGTGACCGAACCGAGGGGCCGGCCGTCCTTGGTGACGGTCATCCGGTTCATCACCAGGACCCGGCCGTGGCGTACGACGACCTCGTCGCGCTCGCCGGCCGCGGTGCCGGACAGCACGTCACGCAGCCGCCCGTCGACGCCGAGGCCTTCCAGGCTCTGGCCGACGCAGTCCTCGGGCAGGTCGAGCAGACGGCGGCCCATGTCGTTGACGAGGGTGAGCCGGTGCTGCGGGTCCAGGGCTATCACGCCCTCGGCGATGCCGTAGAGCATCGCCTCCCGGTGCTCGGCGAGCCCGGCGATCTCGCCCGGTTCCAGCCCGAGGGTCTGCCGCTTCACCCGCCGTGCGAGCAGCCAGGAGCCGGCCACACCGAGCCCGCTGGCGACGCCCAGATACGCGAGCAGGTAGGAGGAGGCCCCGCTGAGCCGCTGCCACACCGTCGGATCGGCCTCACCGATCATCACCGTGCCGAGGATCCGGCCCAGGTTCTCCTCACTCGCCCCGAGGACGGGCACCTGCGCGGCCAGTTCGCGGTTGCCGTCCAGCGTGAACTGCCCGGACCAGCCACGCCCGCGGTCCGTGCCCGGCCCGAGCCGCAGCCGCTCCCCGACGACCGTGGGGTTCGTGGAGCTGACGATCCGCCCCTTCCCGTCGGCCACCGTCACCGACGTCACCCCCGACTGTGCCTGGGTGGCGAGCACCAGTGGGGCGAGCGCCTCACCCGGCGCGGGGAGCACCAGCTGGCTGCGCACCAGGGGGTTGGCGGCCAGTTGCTCGGCGAGCGCGCCCACCCGTCGTCCTTCGACGCGGTTGAAGGTGGCCTGGGACTGGGCGAGGGAGACCGCGGCGACGGCCAGCAGCACCACCACGACGATGGCGAGCTGGAGCACCAGCATCTCGCCCGCGAGCGAGTGGCGACGAAAGGTGGCGACCACGACGAACTCAATCTGCGATGCCGCCGGGGAGAGGGCGGCTCATGTGCCGAGCCGCACCATCATGACGTCCACCAGCCGAAATCGAAAGAGAGCCGTCACCGCCCGCCCGGCTCGGGGCCGATGCCGCTCGACGTCCCGCCGGGTTCGGGGCCGATGCCCCTCGGCGTCCCGCCGGGTTCGGGGCCGATGCCCCGCAGCTCCCTGATCGTGCCGCCGAGCTTCGCGCGGAAGGACTCCAGCAGCGCCGGTTTCACGCTGACCACCCAGCGCGTACCGACGAGGTACTTGCCTCCGTAGACGCGGGCCTCCTCCAGCCAGGTCTCCTTGAGCTTCTCCTCGGGGAAGGTGGTGATGAGGTAGTCGGCCTCCTTGGTGTGGCACAGGCCCTGGCGCAGTTCGTCGGCGTCGATGCGGATCTTCGCCTTGCAGCCGGTCAGCCCGGCGATCACCTCCACCTTGGCCGGTGCGACGACTCCGGCGGCCGGAGCGGCGGTCACGCTCGGCGTCGCCTTGCCGCCGCCGTCGGCGCCCGTGCCGGCGTCACCGCCGCCGCAGGCCGTGACCAGGGGCAGGACGGCCAGGGCACCGGCCGCCGCGAGTGCGCGCGGCCCACGGGTGCGGGACGGGGTGCTGCGAGTGGATCGTGCGGGCGGTTGCTGCTGGGACACGTCGCCTCTCCGGGTGCGGTCTTTCGGCAGGTGTTCGACAGGAGTACGCACAGGTCCGGGCAGGCGTTCACGCCTCACACGGCCTCCGCCACCGCCTCGCCGCGCGTCCCCTCGGCCGGTTCCGCGAACTGGGTGCGGTACAGCTCGGCGTACCGCCGCCCGGCCGCCAGGAGTTCCTCGTGCGTGCCCCGTTCCACGATCCGCCCGGCCTCGACGACCAGGATCTGGTCGGCCGCCCGGACGGTGGAGAGCCGGTGGGCGATCACGACGGCCGTACGGCCTTCGAGCGCTTCGGTGAGGGCTTCCTGGACGGCGGCCTCGGAGGTGTTGTCGAGATGCGCGGTGGCCTCGTCCAGGATGACCACGCGCTGGCGGGCCAGCAGCAGCCGGGCGATGGTCATGCGCTGGCGTTCACCGCCGGACAGGCGGTAGCCGCGCTCACCGACGACGGTGTCCAGGCCGTCGGGCAGGGACCGTACGAGCTCGTCGAGGCGGGCCCGGCGCAGGGCGTCCCACAGGTCGCTCTCGGTGGCCTCGGGGCGGGCGAGCAAGAGGTTGGCGCGGACGGTGTCGTGGAAGAGGTGGCCGTCCTGGGTGACCATGCCCAGGGTCTGCCGCAGCGACCGGGCCGTGAGGTCGCGGACGTCGACGCCGCCGATGCGCACCGCCCCCTCGTCGGTGTCGTACAGGCGCGGCATCAGCTGCGCGATGGTCGACTTGCCCGCGCCGGACGATCCGACGAGCGCCACGGTCCGGCCGGGTTCGGCGCGGAAGGACAGGCCGTGCAGCACCTCGTCGCCGCCCCGGCCGTCCAGGGACGCGACCTCCTCCAGGGAGGCGAGGGAGACCTTGTCGGCTGCGGGGTAGCCGAAGCGGACGTTCTCGAACTCGACCGCGACGGGCCCGTCGGGCACCGCACGCGCGTCCGCCTTCTCCTCGATGAGGGGCCTGAGGTCGAGCACCTCGAAGACCCGCTCGAAGCTGACCAGCGCGCTCATCACCTCGACGCGTGCCCCCGCGAGCGCCGTCAGCGGCGCGTAGAGCCGGGTCAGGAGCAGGGCGAGCGACACGACCGCGCCGGGTTCCAGGGCGCCGCGCAGGGCGAACCAGCCGCCGAGGCCGTAGACCAGGGCCAGGGCGAGGGCCGAGACCAGGGTGAGCGCGGTGATGAAGGCCGCCTGCGCGGTCGCCGAGCGGATCCCGATGTCCGCGACCCTGCGGGCCCGTTCGGCGAACTCCCGCGACTCCTCCTCCGGTCGCCCGAACAGTTTGACGAGGGTGGCGCCGGGGGCGGAGAACCGCTCGGTCATACGGGTGCCCATCGCGGCGTTCAGCGTCGCCGCCTCCCGCTGCATCCGGGCCATACGGCTGCCCATGCGGCGGGCCGGGATCACGAACACCGGCAGCAGCACCAGCGCCAGCAGCGTGATCTGCCAGGACAGCGTGAGCATCACGGCGAGGGTGAGCAGCAGGGTGACGACGTTGCCGACCACTCCGGAGAGGGTGGTGCTGAACGCGCGCTGGGCGCCGATGACGTCGTTGTTGAGCCGGGAGACGAGGGCGCCCGTACGTGTGCGTGTGAAGAACGCGACCGGCATGCGCTGCACATGGTCGAAGACGGCGGTCCGCAGATCGAGGATCAGATGCTCCCCGAGGGTGGCCGACAGTCTCCGGCCGAGGATGCCCAGGGCCGCCTCCGCCACCGCGATCAGCGCGATGAGCAGGGCGAGACGTACGACCCTGCCCTCGTCCCCGTCCGACACGATCGTGTCCACGACCCACCCGGCCAGGACCGGTGTCGCCACGGCCAGCAGGGCGGTGCCCACGCCCAGCAGGACGAAGAGGGCGATGCGGCGCCGGTGCGGGCGGGCGAAGGCGCCGATGCGGCGCAGGGTCGCCAACGCGAAGGGGCGGCGCTCCTGTTCGGCGTTGATCACGCCGTGCAGCTGTGTCCACGCTGTGGTCTCCATGCTCATGGAGGCGACCGTAGAACCTCAAGCAACATTGAGGTCAAGGGAGCTCGCGCATTGCCCCGACATCCCGCACAATCAGCCCGATCCCCCTCTTCCCCGCCCCTTCGTGCAAAGGCCCCGATGACGCTCCCCACCCAGCCGCTTCCCGCGCGCAATCCCCGGTCCCCGCTCCCGCAACCCGCAGTTGGCACGGCCTGGACAGCCTCTGGAGACGTGACAGCGGTACAACTCCCCGAACTCCGCCCGGGACGACTCCCCCGTCGCGTCCCGGTCCGCCGTCTGCGGCAGGTTCTGTGTCTGCTCCCGCTCCTGCTCGTCGCCGTGGTCGCGGTGCGGCACCGGTCGGTGCTGGCCGACGGTTTCGCGCATCTGGGCACCGCCGAGTGGCCCTGGCTGCTGGCGGCGGTCGGCGCGACCTGCCTGACCTGGGTCGCCGCCGCCTGCACCCGGCAGGGTGCGGTCGTCGAACGGCTGCCCCGACGGCGGCTGCTGGCCACGCAGTTCGCGGCCGGCGCGGCCAACCACCTGCTGCCGACCGGGCTGGGTGCGAGCGCGGTCAATCTGCGGTTCATGACGGTGTGCGGGCTGCCGCTCGCCCGCTCCTCGGCGGCTCTCGGCCTGTATCTGCTCGCCGAGAGCGCCGGCCGGGTGCTGCTGCTGGGCGCCCTGCTCGTGGCGTTCCCGGACGCGCTGCGCCTGGGAACGCTGGTGCCGGAGACGGCGTTCGGGCCGCTGCTGGCCGGCGTCGCGGTGGTGCTGGTGATCGCCGCGACCGCGCTCATCCTGGTACGGCGGCTGCGTTCGGCCCTGGTGTCCTTCCTGCGGACGGCGCTCGGTGAGGCGCGCTCGGTGCACGCCCGGCCCGCCCGGGCCCTCGCGCTGTGGGGCGGCTCCTTCGCCTTCCCGGCCTTGCAGGCGTCCGTACTGGTACTGGTGGGACGGGCGCTGGGGCTGGACGTACCGGCCGCGCACATGGCGGTGGCCTACCTGGCGGCGACGGTCGCTGTCGCTCTGGTGCCCACACCGGGCGGCATCGGCTCGGTCGAGGCGGCGCTGGTGGTGGCGCTGGTCGCGGCGGGCGGCCCGGCGGCGGTGGCCACCGCCGTGGTCCTGGCGTTCCGGGTCATCACCGTCTGGCTGCCGCTGGTGCCGGGGGCGCTGACGCTGGCGGCGCTGGTGCGGCTGAAGGTGATCTGACCCGGGCGACACCGAGCGTGACAGTCTGTCATGTGCAGTAACTCACCCTCCCCTGCCCCCCGTCTCCGGTACGGAACCCCGTGCGGGATACGGCAGGATGAACGATCGTGCCCACCGCAGGTCAGGGTGGTCGGGCACCTTCTGACATCCCGGAAGACGAGCAGGTGACGACGTGACGAGATTTCACATCCGGCCGCCGGTGACGGTGTTCGCGGCAGCTCTCCGCCCCGGAGGTGACCGGTGAACCGGGCACTGACCGTGGACGATCTGCTGTTCGCCGGCATCGCCCTCGGCTCGGGCCTGCTGGCGGCGTTCGCGCTGCGCGTCCTGCTGCGCTGGCTGGGGCGGCACGCCGACCGCACCCGCTGGAGCGGGGACGACGTGATCGTGCACGCGCTGCGGGCCGTGGTGCCCTGGGCTGCGGTCGTGGGCGGTGTGGCGGGCGCGGCGGCGGTGCTGCCGCTGACCCGGACGGTGCAGCACACCACCAACCAGGTGCTCACCGTGCTGCTGATCTTCGTGGCGACCGTGTCGGTGGCGCGGGTCGTGACGGGGCTGGTGCGCACGGTCACCCAGTCCCGCTCCGGGGTCGCCGGATCGGCCACGATCTTCGTCAACATCACCCGGATCCTGGTCCTGGCGATCGGCTTCCTGGTGGTGCTCCAGACCCTGGGCATCTCCATAGCCCCGCTGCTCACCGCCCTCGGTGTCGGCGGTCTGGCGGTCGCGCTGGCGCTTCAGGACACCCTCGCCAACCTCTTCGCGGGCATCCACATCCTCGCCTCCAAGACCGTGCAGCCCGGTGACTACATCAAGCTCAGCAGTGGCGAGGAGGGCTACGTCGAGGACATCAACTGGCGGCAGACGACGATCCGCAACCTGTCCAACAACCTCATCGTGCTCCCCAACGGTCAGCTCGCACAGGCGAACATGACCAACTTCATGCGTCCCGAGGAGCAGCTCACCGTCCTGGTGCAGGTCGGGGTGGCCTACGACAGCGACCTGGAGCAGGTGGAGCGCGTGACCAACGAGGTCATCGCCGAGACGATGACCGAGGTCGACGGCGCCGTGCCGGACCACGAGCCGATCATCCGGTTCCACACCTTCGGCGACTCCCGCATCGGCTTCACGGTCATCCTGGGCGTCGGCGAGTTCAGCGACCAGTACCGGATCAAGCACGAGTTCATCAAGCGCCTGCACAAGCGCTACCGAGCGGAGGGCATCCGCATCCCCGCCCCGGCGCGCACGGTGGCGCTCCAGCAGGGCGGGGTCGTCATCCCCCAGCAGCGGACCGGGGAGATGGAGCCGGGCGGTCTGAGCTCCGCCCGGCTCGACTGAGGTGCGACGGCGCGACTGAGCCGCGCGTGTGCGGCTGAGCGGCGACGGCGCACCTGAGAGGCGCCTTCGGCCGAGGCACGGACCCACGGCCGGTACGGGCTCGACCGGGACGCGCCGCCCGGCCGGAACACACCGCCCCCGCCGGGGCGGGCCGCCCGGAGAAACACGCCACCCCCGCCGGGGCGGGCGCGCCCCGGCCGGGGCGCGCCCGCTCGTCAAAGCGTCGCGGAGTTCTCGTGGTGGCGGGTGTCCCTCCGGTCGCGCGGCGCCGCGACGGACGCCTTCACCGGCGTCACGGTCCAGTCCGGGTGCCCCGGCATCCGCGGCGTCTTCGTGCCGTACAGCCAGTCCCGCAGGAAGCCGCCGAGGTCCTGCCCGGAGACCTCCGAGGCGACGGTGATGTAGTCCTCGGTGGAGGCGGTGGAGTCGCGGTACCGCTCCAGGAACGTGCGCTCCAGGGCCGTGAAGGCCTCCTCACCGACCTGCTGCCGCAGCGCGTAGAGCACGAGCACGCCGCCCACGTAGCGCTGGCTGTCGAAGAGGTTGGCCGCGTTGGGCGCCGCCACCGGCCCGGAGTCGCGACGCCACTGGTCACCCAGCGCGTAGGTGTACTTCATGCGCGCTTCCAGCGTGGTCATGCCAAGCGAATCGGCCCAGCCGCGCTCGTAGCGGTACAGCAGGCCGTAGAAGTCGGCGTGGCCCTCGTTCAGCCACAGGTCGGCCCAGCCGGCGGGGCTGACGCTGTTGCCGAAGTAGGAGTGGACCAGCTCGTGCATCATGTGCGAGCCGATCTTGCTCTCCTCCTGGAGGAGGTAGTTCGGCTTGTAGAGCGTGAGGGTCTGGGTCTCCAGGCCGGTGAAGTCGAAGGCGTTCGAGGCGTCGTTGTTGCAGGGCAGCAGCCCGTACGTCTCGAAGGGGTACGCACCGAGCCGCTGCTCGACCCACGCCACCAGGCCCGGGGTGAGCGCCAGGGCCGGTTCCAGGGCGGTGGCCCGGGCGACGGGGACGACGTCGCGCAGCGGCAGGCCGTGCGGACCCTGCCGGTCCTTGATGACGTAGTCGCCGACGGTGATCTGCACCACCTCGGTGGCGATCGGCGAACGGGAGCGATACGTGTACGCGGTCAGGCCGCCGGACAGTTGCTCGGTGCGCACCAGTGTGCCGCTCGCGACGCCCCGCAGCCCGTCGGGGACGGTGATCCGGAAGGTGAAGTCGGCCTTGTCGGAGGGGTGGTCGTTGCAGGGGAAGACGGTGTGCGCCAGGTCAGGCTGGCAGCACACGGCGAACCCGTCGGGGGTGGGCACCCACCCGCCGGTGGGCGCCGGGGCCCGGCGCGGATCGGCGCCGTAGGCCACCTCGACCTTGACCCGGGCCTTCGCCGCGAGCTGCCGGGCGGGGGTGATCCGCAGCTTCTCGGCCACCTGCTCGAAGGAGGCCGTGCGCCCGCCGACCCGGACGGAACGTATGTCCAGGCCGCGCGCGTCCAGGGAGAAGCGGCTCAGGGCCTGGGTGGTGCAGACGGTCAGGGTCGCGGTGGCTTCGACGAGCTTGGTCGTGGCGTCGTAGGCGAAGTCGAGGTGGTAGGCCGAGACGCGGTATCCGCCGTTGCCGAGGGCGGGGTAGACGGAGTCGCCGAGGGTCTCGGCGCCGGGGGTGGCGCCGGTCCCGGGGGCGGCCTGGGCGGGGATCCCCGTGGTGAGTGCCGCAGCGGTGCCGATCAGGGCGGCCGCGGGGGCCGTCACTCTGGTGCGATATCTCATGGTCCGCTTTCGCTCGGACGGCCGGGTGGTCAGGTCCGGCCGTGGCTTGGAGTGAGTGATCTCTCTCCAGGACATGCGAAGGGGGCGATCGGTTGCACGAAACCGGTCGCGGACCCCTGTCGAGACGAGGGCGATCACGAGATATCTTGATGTCGAGCAATGTTGCAGACGTGGAGCGGAGCACCCGGTGACTGACTCGACCATCATCTATACGCACACTGACGAGGCCCCCGCCCTGGCGACGTATTCCTTCCTGCCGGTGGTCCGGGCGTACGCATCGCAGGCGGGTGTCCCCGTGGAGACCCGCGACATCTCGCTGGCCGGACGCATCATCGCCGTGTTCCCGGAGTACCTGACCGAGGACCAGCGCATCCCGGACGCCCTCGCGGAGCTCGGCGAGCTGGCCAAGACGCCCGCCGCCAACATCATCAAGCTGCCGAACATCTCGGCGTCCATCCCGCAGCTCAAGGCCGCCGTGGCCGAGCTGCAGGGCCAGGGCTACGCGCTGCCGGACTACCCGGACGACCCGAAGACCGACGAGGAGCGTGAGATCCGCGCCCGCTACGACAAGGTCAAGGGCTCCGCCGTGAACCCGGTCCTGCGTGAGGGCAACTCCGACCGGCGCGCCCCCGCCTCGGTCAAGAACTACGCCAAGTCCCACCCGCACCGCATGGGCGCCTGGACCTCCGAGTCCAAGACCAACGTGGCGACCATGGGCCAGAACGACTTCCGCTCCACCGAGAAGTCGGTCGTCATCGCCGAGGACGGCGCGCTGCGCATCGAGCTCGTCGGCGACGACGGCACCACCACCGTGCTGCGCGAGTCCGTACCGGTGCTCGCCGGTGAGGTGGTCGACGCCTCCGTGATGCGGGTCGCCGCGCTGCGCGAGTTCCTGACCGCGCAGGTCGCCCGCGCCAAGGCCGAGGGCGTGCTGTTCTCGGTGCACCTGAAGGCGACGATGATGAAGGTCTCCGACCCGATCGTCTTCGGCCACGTGGTGCGCGCCTTCTTCCCGAAGACGTTCGCGCAGTACGGCGACAAGCTCGCCGCGGCCGGCCTGACCCCGAACGACGGTCTGGGCGGCATCTGGAAGGGCCTGGACGCCCTGCCGGAGGGCGCCGAGATCAAGGCCTCCTTCGACGCCGAGCTCGCCGAGGGCCCGGAGCTCGCGATGGTCGACTCCGACAAGGGCATCACCAACCTGCACGTCCCCTCGGACGTCATCGTGGACGCCTCCATGCCGGCCATGATCCGCACCTCCGGCCACATGTGGGGCCCGGACGGCCAGGAGCACGACACCCTCGCGGTCCTGCCGGACTCCTCCTACGCGGGCGTCTACCAGGCCGTGATCGAGGACTGCCGGACCAACGGCGCCTTCGACCCGTCGACCATGGGCACCGTGCCGAACGTCGGCCTCATGGCGCAGAAGGCCGAGGAGTACGGCAGCCACGACAAGACGTTCGAGATCCCCACCACGGGCACCGTCCGCCTGGTCGACGGCAACGGCACCGCGCTCATCGAGCAGACGGTCTCGGCCGGCGACATCTTCCGCGCCTGCCAGACCAAGGACGCGCCGATCAAGGACTGGGTGAAGCTGGCCGTCACCCGCGCCCGCGCCACCGGCGACCCGGCGGTGTTCTGGCTGGACGAGACCCGCGCGCACGACGCCAACCTGATCGCCAAGGTCAACACCTACCTCGCCGAGCACGACACCGAGGGCCTGGACATCCGGATCCTCAACCCGGTCGAGGCGACGAAGCTGTCCGTGGAGCGCATCCGCCGCGGCGAGAACACGATCTCGGTCACCGGCAACGTCCTGCGGGACTACCTGACCGACCTGTTCCCGATCCTGGAGCTGGGCACCAGCGCCAAGATGCTGTCGGTCGTCCCGCTGATGGCGGGCGGCGGCCTGTTCGAGACGGGTGCGGGCGGCTCGGCGCCGAAGCACGTGCAGCAGCTGGTCAAGGAGAACTACCTGCGCTGGGACTCCCTGGGTGAGTTCTTCGCCCTGGTGCCGTCCCTGGAGCAGTACGCCAAGGTGACGGGCAACGCCCGCGCCCAGGTGCTGGCCGACACCCTCGACCGCGCCACGGCGACCTTCCTCAACGAGGACAAGTCCCCGACCCGTCGCGTCGGCGGCATCGACAACCGCGGCAGCCACTTCTACCTGTCCCTGTACTGGGCGCAGGAGCTGGCCGGGCAGACCGACGACGCGGACCTGGCGAAGGCCTTCGCGCCGCTCGCCGAGACGCTCGCCGCGAACGAGCAGAAGATCGTCGACGAGCTGGTCGGCGCCCAGGGCAAGCCGGTCGACATCGGTGGCTACTACCAGCCCGACCCGGCGAAGGCCGCGCAGGCCATGCGCCCGTCCACCACGTGGAACGAGGCCCTGGCGTCCCTGAGCTGACGCAACGGGCCCCTTCGGCCCACTGGCTCCGCCCCGGCCGGCACAGCGCCCGGCCGGGGCGGAGCCGTGTCCGCCCTTGACCGACCGCCCCGGCACGTCAGCGCAGCGCGCTTCAGCCCTGTGTTCAGGCAGCCCGACCGGCACTTTGATCTTGCCCACGCAACCGACGACGCCCCTGGAGCCGCCCCGTGACCGACGCCCCGCACGCCTTTCAGCTGCTGCCCGGAGCCGGACGGTCGCCCGTGATCCTCCATGTGCCGCACTCCGCGCGGGAGATACCGGACGCCGTGCGGCAGCGGATCGTGCTCGGCGACGAGGAGCTGGGGCGGGAGCTCGACCACATCACCGACGCGCACACCGCGGAGATCGCCGAGACGGCGGCCGGCCTGGCCGCCGTCACACCGTGGCGATTCGTCAACCGGCTGTCGCGGCTGGTCGTCGATCCGGAACGGTTCCCGGACGAGCGGGAGGAGATGCTGGCCGTCGGGATGGGGGCGGTCTACACGCGGACCACGCACGGCGGGGTGCTGCGGCCCGACGGCGTCGATGCCGGGCCGCTCGTCGAGCGGTACTTCGAGCCGTACGCGCGGGCGATGACACGGGCCGTGGCGGACCGGCTGGAAGCCACCGGACGGGCCGTGATCGTCGACGTGCACTCCTACCCCAGCCGGAGGCTGCCTTACGAGCTGCACGGGGAGGGGCCCCGCCCGGCGGTCTGTCTCGGCACCGACTCCTTCCACACCCCTCCCGCGCTGCTGGACGCCGCCCGGGAGGCGTTCGGGGAGACGGAACTCGACACCCCGTTCAGCGGGACCTACGTCCCCCTGGAGTTCTACGGGAAGCGGCCCGAGGTGAGCGCCCTCATGGTCGAGATCCGCCGGGACACCTACATGACCGAGCCGGGCGGCCCCGCCGGGCCCGGGCTGGAGCGGCTCGGCGGGGCACTGGCCGCACTGGTGGACGCCGTGTCCCGCTGAACCCCCCGACGGTGATCCGTGATCACCTCACGGCCGTGTCCCGCTGAACCGCCCGACGGTGATCCGTGACCACCGCACCGCGGTCAGGCCCGCAGCCACTCCGTCACCACCACGTCCCCGCCGGTCCGCAGCCGCAGGGCGAACGGGCCGGACAGCGGTACGTCGGTGGTGAAGCGGCCCAGGTCGTCGGCCGTGAGCGGGGAGCCGGGCCGCGGGCCGCCGAGGACCTCGATCCGGGCCGGCTGCGGCGGCAGCACCTGCCCCATCAGCCCCCGCTCCGTCACCTCGACGTCCACGGTCACCTCACCCACCCGGAAGGTCAGCATCCGGGGAAGGTCGGCGGCACCCCTGACCGGGAGGGCGTCGACCAGCGAGTCGAAGGTCAGCTCGGCCACGCGCGTGTCCAGGTCGTGCAGCGCGTAGGCGTCGACCGCGATCTGCTGGAGCACCGCCGGAACCGGGTCGAGGACGGCGGCCGCCCGCCGCAGCTCCTCCTCCAGCACATCGTCGTCGAACTCCCGGTCGTCGAAGTCCCCTTCGCCGAAAAGGTCGTCGCCGTTCATACCGTTCATGCCGCTCACACCGCCCCCCGTGCCTCGAGCCGGGCCCGCAGGCGCCTGAGGCAGCGCTGGCGCAGCGGCCCGATGCTGCCCACCGCGATCCCCAGCGCGGCGGACACGTCGTGGTAGCTGGGCGGCGGCGTGGCCATCAGCACGCGCAGCAACTGCCTGCAACGCTCGCCCAGTTCCTCGAACTCCTGCCACAGCCGCCGGACGCGTTCGCTCTGTGCGGCGGCCTCCTCGGAGTCGAGCAGCGACTGTTCCGGCGTGCCGTCCTCGCTGACCCGGTCCAGCATCCGCGGGTCGTCCGTCAGGGTCAGTCGCTGCGCACTGCGGATGACCTTCAGGCACTCGTGGCGCGCGGTGCTCGCCAGCCACGCCCCGGCCTTGCCGGGCTCGCGGATGCGCCCGAGGTGCTGGGCGAAGCGGAACCACGCCGTCTGGTACACCTCGTGGGCGTCGGCGTCGGAGAGCCTGTGGGCCCGGACGACGGACCACACCAGGGGGCTCAGCCCTTCCACGAGCGCCTTCCAGGCCGCCGCGTCGCCGTCGGCGGCCGCCTGGACGAGCGCGCCGGCATCAGTACGGTCCACGGCAGCCCCACCCCTCGAGTACGGCACGTCATCGTACGCCGTGCAGGGGGCGGCTTCGGCCGTCACAGTCCGGTGCCGAGGCGCACGACGGGGACCGGGCGCCAGGTGGGCGGACGAAGCGCCGGAACGTGCGCTCCGCGCACTTCCGCGAACTCCGTGTTGGTGTGCAGGAGCTGCTGCCGGGCCGCCCGCGGGTCGGTCTCCTTGTGCGCCGTCATGTGGGCGGCGACCAGGCCCGCGGTCACCGGGGTGGCGAAGGAGGTGCCGCTCCACTGCGCGTACCCCTCGAACATCACCTGGTCCGGCTTGGCGGCGACACCCTCGTCGCTCAGCACGCCGCTGTGACGGGGGTGGCTGCACGTGCAGCCGTAGGAGAAGCCGTAGCGGCAGGCGTCGTAGGTGGAGTGCTGGTAGATGTACGGGACCGGGGAGTCGAAGCCGGTGAGGGCGCTGGTGAGGCGCTCGCCGGGGGCGTAGACCTTCACCCAGGGGCCGTGGTTGGTGAAGCAGGCGCCGAACTCGCCGTCGCTGCGCAGGGCGCCGACCGACAGCACGGAGTCCTCCCAGCCGGGCAGATCGGCGTAGGCGGCGGGCCAGAAGGGCATGGCGCCGGCGTTGTTGCCGGCGGCGGCGACCAGCAGGGTGCGCTGCTCGCGCAGTTCCCGCATGAAGTTCTCGACGCCCAGCAGGCCGTCGGTGCGGCCGTTGGCAGTGCCGGCGGAGAGGCTGAGAACGTCGGGCCAGCCGCCCGCGTCCACGGCCTCGAAGAGCCTCTCGCCGAACTCCGACTCCAGGATGGCACCCGCGTCGTTGAGGGTGCCGCGCACGGTGATGTCGGTGTTGGGCGCCACGGCCGCCACGAGCCCGGCGATGAACGTGCCGTGGCCGACGTACTGCTGGAGGACCCCCTGGTCGTCGCACTCCCGCACCTGGGCGTCGCCGCCCGTGTGGGCCAGCAGGCCGCAGGAGCGGTAGTCGTGCGTGAGGCCGGTGTCGACGACGAGGACGGCGACGGCGGTGTCCGGGTCGTGGGGGGTGTCGGCCGCTGCCGGATTGGGCGGCTCGCTGAGCGGAGCGGGGACGGGTTCGTCACCGGGGCAGGCGTTGACGGCGATGTGCACCACGTGGTTGCGGGCGACCATCCGGCGGCCGGTCCGGGACTCGTGTTCCCGTACCGAGCGCAGGGCGTGGGCGACGGCACGGTCGCCGTCCCGGCCGCCCTCGCCCGGGTCGCCGACCCGGATGCGGGTGATGCCGCTGCGGTTGGTCTGCGGGCCCGCGCGCCGGACCTGCTCCTGGTCGAGGTCGGGTGCCGCCGTGAAGTGGGCCCGCACCGTGTCCTCGACGACCCGGGCCTCCTCGCCGTCACGGACGAGGACCACGCCCTTCTCGTACATGAACTCCGCAGAGTCGTCCGGGCCCATCGCCAGGGGGACGTCCGGCATCGAGCGCTGGATGTGGTCGAACTGCTCGTGGAATCGCTGAGGTGCCATGGCGGGTCCTCCCGTTGGTGCGACGGCGTCGTCCGGTGGCGCTGAGCGGTCGTCAACAAGAGCCGCCGAGCCGTCCCTTGATACAGCTCCACACCTGTGGGGCGTGCTCCGGGACCACTACCATCCGAGGAGTGACAGCGGGAAGCGACTCGGTGACCGAACTGCTGCCGATGGTGTTCGCCGACCCGGGCGAGGCTCTCGCGAGGGCCCGGGCGCTGCTCGACGCCGGTCCTTCCCCGCTGGACGCCTCCGTGGCCCATCAGGTGATCGGAATCTGGCAGCGGGACTTCGGCGACCTGCGGCTCGCGCTGCACCATCTGCGGCGGGCCCGGGAATACGCGGCGCGGGCCGACTCGGCCGACCGGGAGGCGGACGTGCTGGCCACGCTGGGTGTGGCGCTGGTGCACGCGGGCCGCACCCGGGACGGCCTGGCCGCGTTCGAGCGGGGGGTGGCACGGGGCGGCGGGCACACCAGGGCGCGGGTGCTGTACCGGCGGGCATACGTGTGGTGGGTGCTCGGTCACCATCGCGAGGCGCTGGAGGACGTGCGCCGGGCGGTGCCCGTGCTGCGGCAGGCGGACGACGTGATCTGGACGGCGCGGGCGCTGACCCTGCGGGCCACCGTGCATCTGGCGCTGGGTGCGGTGGAGCGGGCGGAGGCGGACTTCAGCGCGGCCGAGGCGCTGTGGGACACCACCGGCCAGGAGCACGACAAGGCCGACGCGGTGGAGAGCCGGGGCCTGGCCGCCTTCCGGTCGGGTGACGTGCCGGCGGCGCTGCGGCTGCTGGACGAGGCGGAGGAGCGGTACGCCCGGCTCGGCACGCCGACGTTCATGCTGGACATCCGGCGCTGCGAGGTGCTGATGGCGGCCGGTCTGGCGCCGGAGGCGCTGGCCGAGGCGGACGCGGCGACCGGGAGGCTGGACGGGATCGGCGGGCAGTCCACCCGAAAGGCGGAGCTGCTGCTGGCCGCGGCGCGGGCGGCCCGGCTCGCGGGCGATCCGCACACGGCCATAGTCCGCGCGGCCCTCGCGGTGCGGCTGTTCGCCGGGCAGCGGCGCACCTGGTGGGAGACGCACGCCCGGCTGGTGCTGACCGAGGCACGGCACGCGGCCGGGCGCGGCTCGGGCCGGCTGGTCGCCGACGCGGCGGCGGTGGCGGGGAAGCTGGCGTCCTTCGGATCCCCGGCCGCGCCGGAGGCGTCGCTGCTGGCGGGCCGGATCGCGCTGGACCTGGGCTGGACCGCGGACGCGGAGCGGCACTTGGCCGTGGCGGCGCGCAGCCGGCGCAGCGGTCCGCCGCTGGCGCGGTTGACGGGCTGGGCGGCGCAGGCGTTGCGGGCCCGGGCCGCCGGATCGTCCCGGGGTGTGCTGGAGGCGTGCCGGCGGGGCCTGGACGTGCTGGACGACCACCGGATGACCCTGGGCGCCTCCGAACTCCGGGCGCGTGCCACCGAACAGGGCGCGGAGTTGGCGGCGTTGGCGCAACGGGTCAGTCTGGTCTCCGGCGGACCGCGGCGGCTGCTGGTGTGGAGCGAGCGCTGGCGGGCCACCGTGCTGTCCGCGCCGCCGACTCGGCCGCCCGCGGACCCGGAGCTGCTCAGCGGCATGACGGCCTTCCGGGAGATCGCCTCGCGCGCGGAGGCGGCCCGGATGGACGGCCGGCCGGTCGTGGCGCTGGAGCGCGAACAACGGCGCCTGGAGCGGGAGATCCGCTCCCGGACGCTGCACATGCGGGGCGAGGCGCCCGGGGGTGGGGACCGGTTCGACGTCGGCCGGTTGCTGGAACGACTGGGCGACGAGATCACGCTGGTGGAGCTCGCCGTCGTCGACGGTCGGGTGCAGGTGCTGCTGTGCGGGCGGGGGCGGGTGCGTCGGTTCGGGGCCGGGCTGCTCGAAGAGGCGGAGACCGAGGCCGAGCACGTGCAGGCGGGCCTGCGGCGGCTGGCGCACCCCGGGGCCGAGGCACGGCTTCCGGTCGTGGAGGCGGCGGGGCGCCGGCTGGAGGAACTGCTGCTCGGACCGGCCGCGGCGCAGCTGGGCCGCGGGCCGGTGGTGATCGTGCCGCCGGGACGGCTGCACCGGGTGCCGTGGGCGCTGCTGCCGTCGCTGCGGGAGCGGGTGCTCAGCGTGTCGCCGTCGGCGGGCAGCTGGCTGCGGGCCCGGGAGACCGCGCCGCCGCCGGACGGCTGCCATGTGCTGGTGCGCGGCCCCGGCCTGGCGACGGGCGGTGCCGAGGTGCCCGAACTGGCCGGCCGGTACAGCTGTGCGACGGTTTTGGAGGAGGACCGGGCGCGGGTGCACCGGGTGCTGGAGGAGCTGGACGGGGCGGCGCTGGCGCACATCGCGGCGCACGGCACGTTCCGTGCGGACAGCCCGCTGTTCTCGTCCCTGCGGATGGCGGACGGGCCGATCGTCGTGCACGACTTCGAGCGGCTGGACCGCAGTCCCTACCGGATCATCCTGTCCTGCTGCGACACCGCCCGGCTCGCCTCTGTCGGCGCCGACGAACTGCTGGGCCTGGTCACGGCGTTGCTGCCGCTGGGCACGGCCGGGGTGGTGGCGTGCAGCGCGCCCGTGAACGACGCGGCGGTGGTGCCGCTGATGCTCGCGCTGCACAAGGGCCTCGACGCAGGTCTGTCCCTGGCGGAGGCGCTGCGCGACGCCCGGGCCGCGCTGCCGGGCGATGCGCTGCACCAGGCCACGGGCTGGGCGTTCGCCGCGTTCGGGGCGGCCTGACCCGTCCCCTGTGCGGGTCAGGCCGCCTGTCCTGCTGCCGGTCCGGGCCGGTTGCCCTGGCGCCGGGCCGGGCCGGTTGCCCTGGCGCCGGTTCAGGCCGGTTGCCCTGGCGCCGGTTCAGGCCGGTTGCCCTGGCGTCGGGGCGCATCGGCTGTCGCGACGCCGGCTCAGGCACCGCGGCGCCGGTTCAGCCGGCCGTGTCCTGGTGCCCGAGCACATCGGCTGTCCGGTTCCGGCTCAGGCCGGCTGGGCCTCCGGTGTCCGGTCCAGCCGCGGCAGGGCGCCGCGGTCGCTGGCTCCGAGCCGGGTGTAGGCGCTGTACAGGTGGTTGCCGACGGTGCGGACGGACAGGGTGAGACGCTCGGCGATCTGCCGGTTGGTCAGGCCGGATGCCGCCAGGGTGACGATCTGCCGCTGTCTGGCGGTGAGTTCGCCGAGGACCAGTCCGGACAGTGCGGGCGTCCGGGCGCCCTGGCAGCGCCGGGCCAGCGCGACGGCCCGGGTACGCGAGTGCCGGGCGGCGCGCGGATCGCGGTGGGCGCGCACGGCCTGGGCGTGGGCCTCGGCGGCGAACAGCAGGAAGCCCCGCCGCTCCAGTTCCCCGGCCACCTCATCGAGTTGCGGTCCGTCGGCGCGGCTGAGCGCGTCGGCGTGGCGGGCGAAGACGCCGCCGAGCCGGTCGCCTGCCTTCCCGGGGGCACCGAGGCGTACGGCGTCGTAGGGGTCGGTGAGGACTTCCGGATCCAGGCCGGGGCCGCCGGGGCTGTCCACCGCCGCGACGGCCAGGCCGAGTTCCGCCCGGCAGGACGCGTCGGCGGGATCGTCCCGCAAGCCTTCCCGCGCCCAGGCCGCCGCCTCCCGTACCTCCCCGCGCAGCCGGGCGAACCGGGCGCGCACCGCGGCGTACGGGGCCGGCACCGGGCCGCCCTCGGCCACCAGCCACTCCCCCACCGGCGTGGCCGTATCCCGAACGTCGGCCCGGGCGATGCGGCGGGCCAGGGCGGCCGACTCGGCGTCGAGGGCGACGGCGCAGGCGTCCGGCGTCCTCGCCAGCCGACGTGCCCGCAGCCGGCCCGCGGCGGCCCGCAGCACCGGCCCGTACAGGGGATGGGCGAGACGGACGGCGCCCCGGTCGTCGACCTCGATCAGGCCGTCGGACTCCAGGGTTTCGAGGACCCCGAGATCCAGGTCGTCCTGGTCCGGCGGCAGGGGTTCGGCAAAGGCGAGCCGGTCGAGGGTCTCGCGCTCCAGAGGGCAGGTCCGGCCGAGGACGGGAACGGCACGCTCGCGGACGGCCGGGGTCAGCGGGACCGGGCCCCGCCACGCCCGTTCTCCGGAGCCGGGGACGGGGGTCAGCAGCCCGCGCACCGCCACCAGCAGGTCACGCAGCAGTCGCAGGTCGCCCTGGCTCAGACGGCGCAGCCGGTTCGCGGTGAGCGCGTCGAGGGGGCCGGCACCCGTCGTGAGCAGGGAGCCGGTCTCCTCCTCGGGCAGCGGCTCCAGTGCGAGGCGCGGCAGGAGTTCACCGGTCCACAGCCGGGAGATCGCGCCGGGCACGCGGTGGCCGTCCGTGGTGACGACCAGCAGCCGGGTGCGCCCGTGCACGGCGAGCTGGTGGACCAGGGAGGCGGAGGCGTCGTCGAGGAGGTGCGCGTCGTCCACCAGCAGGGTGCGCACGCCCGACAGCGACCGGACCGCGCGGTGCAGCGTGATCGGCTCGGGCAGCAGATGGGCGAACGCCGCGAAGGGAGTGGTCCGGCTCTCAGGGGTGCCGGCCGCCCGGGCGCAGTCGGTGCCGCGGATCGCCTCGGTGACCAGGCGGGTCTTGCCGCTGCCCGCCGGGCCCGTCACCACGATGCCGTGCCGTGCGCCGGTCAGGGACCGGCGGACCAGCTCCAGTTCGTCCTCCCGGCCGGTGAACGGCCAGGGCAGCTCCAGCGTCGTCGCGTCCCTCTCGTAAGTCATCACACAGACATGAGCGCCACTACTCACCTTTGATACAGGGCGACTTGAGTAGCCTCCGACTCAGGCGCCGGGGACGGGCCGCACGGCAGGCTGTGGCCCATGACCGCACGCTACTGCTCGCTGGCACAGGCGCCGGCGCCCGCCTTCGCACCGGGGCCGGCGGCCGAGCGGCTGGGCGCGCTCGCGGGCGGGCGGCGGAAGTGGGTCAACGGCACCGTCCTGCACTACTGGTTCTTCGGCGGCGACTCCGACGCGTCCGTCATCCCCGTGCCGGGGAGGGGGATGACGCGACGGGTGTCGTGGGCCGGTGCCGAGGAGCAGCGGGACGTGGTGCGTGACTGCTTCCGGGAGTGGCAGGACCTCGGCATCGGGATCTCCTTCGCCGAGGTCGCCGACCGCTCGGAGGCCGAACTGCGCATCGGCTTCCAGGCCGGTGACGGCTCCTGGTCGGCGGTGGGCCGGGAGGCGCTGCGGGCCGGGCGGCACGAGCGCACCATGAACTTCGGCTGGGACCTGACCGCGTCCGGGGAGCGCGCGACGGCCCTGCACCAGATCGGGCACGCGCTCGGCCTGCTGCACGCGCACCAGAGCCCGTTCGCCGGCATCCACTGGGACGACGAGGCGGTGTACGCCGAACTGGCGGGCCCGCCCCACCACTGGAGCCGGGAGCGGACCCACTACAACATCCTGCGCAAGCTCGGACCCGACGAGGTCGACACCCCGGTCTGGGACCCTCAGTCGATCATGGGGTTCCCCTTCCCCTCGGGGCTGATCCTGGAACCGGAGCAGTACCGCGGTGGCTTGAACCCGCCCGGCACCCTGTCCGCCGCCGACAAGGAGGCCGTGCTCCGCTGGTATCCGCCGGCGCATCCGCAGGGTTCGCCCGCGCTGGTGCCGTTCCGTTCCGCGCCGCTCGGGCTCGGCCCGGGCGAGCAGGCGGACTTCGTGCTCGACCCGCCGGAGAGCCGCACCTACACGCTGGGCACCTTCGGCGACTGCGACGCCGTCGTCGTGGTCTTCGAGGAGCGGGACGGGGAGCCCCGCTATCTCGCCGGCCGGGACGACGGGGGGACGCCGCACAACGCCACGATCCGCGCCCGGCTCGTCAAGGGCCGCCGCTACGTCGTCCGCGTACGTCTGTACTCCGCCTGGGGTTGCGGCGGGACGGCGGTGATGTGCTGGTGACGGCACGGATCCACGACGCGGGCACCTGAACCACAGTCCGGCACCGGGGGAGCGGTCGAGGACGTCGCCCATGGGGGTGGGTGACGTCCTCGACCACGCCATGTGCACGGGGGGACCGTGTGCCGGGGGGACCGGCTCGCACGCCTGTGCCGGGGGGCCGGCTCGCGCGCCAGGTGCCGGGGGAAGCTCGCGCACGCCGGGTGCGGTTTGCCGGGCGCGTGCGCCGACGTCCGCACCCGCACGCCGATGTCCGGCCGGGTCCGGGGGCGCACGCCCGACGGACGCGGTGCCCTCCGGGGACCCGCCGAGGGCGGCCGGGCGGACGCGGGGCGCACCGGCCGGGGCGCCGTGGATCCACCCCAGGGGTGAAGAGCGTTCAGCAGCCGTCGCCACCGGGCATCGTGGAAGGGAACGGCTGGCAATGGTGTTACGCCGTCCGGGTGCTCACATCTAAGCTTGATTGCTCTCGCGGTTGCACGTCCGTATCGATAAGCGCACGAGGTGCCTACGGCCCGACTACGCTCACGGCGTACCACCGGGGGATGGGGGGAGCAGGTGGAGAGGTCACGACCCGACCGAGGCCGGCCGCGGAGGCTGCCGGCGGTTCCGGCCGTACTGCTCGGAGCGCTGGGCGCGCTGGTCCTGGGGACGTCGGTCGGCCTGGCGGCGGACCCGACACGCCTCGTCGGCACCACCGGGTACGTCGTCGCCACGGGGCTGCTGCTCGCCGTGGGGCTGTACGGCAGCACGTACGGCATCGATCTCGCCGATCTCCGGCGCGACCTGCGGGGCGTGGTGGCGGCCGTCACGCTGGGGGTCGTCCTCAAGGCGGCGATGATCTCGGCCGTGATGGTCTGGGCCTTCGACCGCCCGCAGTACCTGGTCCTCGGCATCGTCGTCGCACAGATCGACCCGTTGTCGGTGGCCGCCCTCAACGAGGACGGGCACATGTCACAACGCGCCCGCTCCCTGCTCACGGCATGGGCGGCCTTCGACGATCCGATGACAGTGCTGCTGACGCTGTACGCCGCCGGGTACGCCTACACGGCCTCGGGCCACACGGGCACGCCCGCGGTGGTGGGGGGCGGGGCACAGGGATACGCCCTCGGACTGGTGCTGAACGGGCTGCTGGTGGTCGGAGCCCTGCTGGCGTGGTGGGCGTGCGCCAGGCTGCGGCCGGACCGCCGGACGGACCGGGAGCCCGTGCGTCCCAGGCGCCCGGTGACGCCGCTCGCCGTCCTTGTGGTCGTGGTCATGCTGGGGCTCGCCGCCGCGAACATGCTCATGCTGGCCGTCGCGGTGGCCGGACTGTTCCTGCGCACACCGGTGTTCGCCCGCCCGCTCGCACGGGCGGTCACCAGTGCCTTCCTGCTCGCCACCGCCCTGCTGGGGCTGTTCGTCGCCCAGGGGGTGGCGTTCAAGCCCGGTCTGCTGCTGGGGGGTTCGGCATTCCTCGCACAGGCGGTGGTGGCCGTGCTGCTGATGCCGCTCTTCGTCCGCGGCCTGTCCGCGAGGGACCGCATCCTGCTGGGAATCGGTCAGCAGAACGGACTCACGGCCGTGCTGCTCGCCCTCACCCTCGAACGCGACTTCCCGAAGACGGTCGGTGTGGTCGCACCGGCCGTGGTGACGGTCAATCTGCTGCACTACGGGGCCCGGATCGGGTTCGGTTGCTGGTCGCGCCACCGGGCCGGAAAGAAGCGGCAACCCGCGGCCGGGAACCAGCGTCTCCCCCGGCATCCGGACCCCGCCGACGGCACGCCGGGCGGGGCACCGGCCACGACCGACGGACTGCGGTCCTCCGCATAGCCGCAGGGGTGTGCGGCGTCCGGACGGGTCGCGGCCAGGAGAACGGGAGGCCGGATGGCTGAGCGGGGAGGAAGCGACGGGGGGCGCCCCCGCCGCCGCGGACGTGTCCACCGCGGCGGGCGCGGGTACGGTGTCCTGCGTCCCTCCCCCGCCCGTCGCTGGCGGCCCGTCCTGCTCGGCGCCCTGCTGCTCCTCCCCGCCGGCGCCGGTCAGGCCGTGGCCGACGGCGGCAGCAGCGACGTGCGTCTCGTGTACTGCCTGGCCGACGACCACCGTGACGAGCTCAGGCAGGCCGCGTTACGACTGGGCGTGGTGCGGCGCCCGTCGGGCCCGGCCGGTCCGGCCGCCGTCCGGGTGCCCGGTTCCGAAGGCGGCGTGATGTCGCTCGACGACTGGGCCGACAAGCACAAGAGTGACTTCGAGCGAGTCTGCGACGCGGTCATGGCCGCGGCGGGCGACCCGCCGGGGGCGTCCGCGGACAAGGGCGGCTCCGGCGGCCTGAGCGGTTTCCTCGACGGGGTGTACCTGCTGGCGGCCGGCGCGGCCCTCACTCTGATCGGACAGGCGACGGAACGGATCTCGGCGGAGCGGCGCACGCGCGACCGGCAACTGGCGGCGGCCGTACAGGAATTCCGGAGGATCGCATGGCTGTATCTCTCGGCATACGAGCAGGATCCCGAGACGGACCACGCCGAGGCGTTACGGGCCCGGGAGACGCTCACCGCTCTCCTCGCCCAGGTGCCCGGCCCCGCTCAGCGCCGCGAGGCGGCCCGGCGGCTGGCCGATTCCCTGCCCTTGACGGACCGACTGCCGAGCAGCCGGGAGGGTCAACTCCTGCTGCCGCGCCAGAGAAAGAGCGAGGCGGACGCCGTGCGCACGACCCTGGACCTGCGGACCCGCGAGGTGGCGGATCTACGACGCCCGGCGCCCCTGTGGTGGCTGCCCGGAACACGCGGCAGCGACCGTCCCACCGGCGCCGGAGGACCTCACGCATGACCAGCTCCGACTGGGCCAACCCCTACGGAGTGCGCAAACCGTACGGCTCGAACGGCCCGACGAACGGTGATCCGGAAGCCGGCGCCCACGCGACGTTCAGCGCCGACCATCCCCTGGTGCCGTGGAAACAGCCCGACCACATGGACCAATGGGTGGACGTGGATCACTCGGGCGAGCAGCTCAAACGCTTCCTCGCGCGCTGGCCCACGCTCGACGAACTCCTCGACGGGGGCTCCGGAGACGGCCGTGTGGTGATCGTCAGCGGACTCCCCGGCATGGGCAAGACCAGCCTCATCCACCGGTGCTTCCACGAAGCACGGCAACGCGTGGCGAAGGGGGCGGCCGAAGCGGGCGACCCGCTCGCCGTGTTCGTGCCGACCGCGGGCCTGATGAACGACGGCCACCGCATCAGCGTCGGACCCGACGGGTCGTTCGCACCGGTCGAACTGATCAACACCCGCATACGCAAGGAGATCGCGAAGAGGCTGTTGCGGCACGCGTTCCCCGAGGAGCGCGTCCGTTCGATCGTCGAGGAAGAGGATCCGTACCAGGCCTACGGCGACATGAGGGATCTGCTGGACCAGCACAACGCCCTGCTCTTCGCCGTGATCCCGCACATACGGTGGAACGACGCCGGCCTCCGAACCGACTTTCTGCGCTCCTGCCTGAGCGCCGCGCACCCCAGGATCGTACTGTTCGTCGAAGTGAGTCACGGTGCGGCTGAGACGGCGAGGGAAGTGGCCGCCACCCTCAACGGGTCGGCGGCGGTCACCCATCTCGCGCTGCGCGAGCTGGACGCCGAGGACATCTGGCGGTTCAGTCACAGCGCCCGGGCGGCGAACGGCGGCCCGGGCGGACTGGTCGAACCGGACAGGAGTTCCCTGGTGGCGGCACACTCCGAATGGAGACCGTCCGACGTACGCGAGCTGCGGACGGTGTTCCACTCGGCGGCGGACGCGCTGCGCAGCGCGCCACACCCCTGGCCGATCGACGCCGACGCGCTCAGACCCCACTGGGAGCGGCGGCGGGCAGGCCGCGCCTCCCTGCTCCGTGACCCGATCCCGCCCCGCTCCGGCGGCTGACGCCCACCCCCGACCGCGCCCTCACAGGATCCGCAAGGAGTGCCATCGTGGCCGCAGCAGGCAATGCAGACACCTGGTACAGCAACCCCTTCCCCCTGGTGCCGGTCGTGCGTCTCGGCCCGTCGGCGGACCTCGGCGAGGCCCCGGTCGAGGCCGCGGACTCGGGCAACGCCCATGTCCCGACCCAGATCCTGGAGGATCTCCAGGGCCTGGTGCGCGACTACCTCCGGGACCGACCCCGGGGCGGCCGGCGCGGCCGGGCGATCGCCGTGGTCGGCGAGTTCGGCCTGGGCAAGTCCCATGCGGCCCGGGAGGTCTGCAACGCGCTGGCCCGCCCGGACGGCCCCGCCCTGTGGATCGTCGACGAGCCTGCGCAGGACTTCGGCCGGATGTACCGCGACCGGCTGCGGGGCCCCGCCGACAGCCCGGAGGGGCGGGCCGCGTTCGAGGAACTCGTCCGGGACTACTACGCCTATGTGACGGCGGTGCGGGTCGGCGAGCAGAGCTCCGACACGCGCCCGGGCCGGCCGGACGACATCCCGCTGGGCGACATCGCCCTCGACGACATCGCCACCGGGCTGCGCGACCGGGTCCTCGACCCGGACAAGGTGGTGTCCGCCCTGCGCTACGACCCCGAGGTGATGCACGCCGACCTGCGCGTCACCCTCGGCGAGGTGACGGAGCACCGGCGCTTCGCCACCGCGCTCGCCCTGCTCCAGGACCCGCGGTTCACCTCGATGGTGTGGGCGTGGCTGAGCGGCGACGAGCCCGCGCAGCAGTTGAAGGAACGCGGCATCAAGGACGCCGTCTCGGGCATCGACCCGGTCTTCGACGCGCTGGCCGTCCAGGGATTCCTGCACGGCCGGGTGGGCAAACCGTACGTCCTGCTGATCGACTCGCTGGAGAAGGTGCTGGACTGGCCCGAGGAGCCCCGGCGTACGTTCGTGGACGCCTTCGAGCGGCTGGTGAACGTGTATGTCAGCCGGGGCGGTCTGCTGGTGTTCTGCACGTCGCCGCGTGGCCTGAACGCGTTCCGGCCGAGCCTGCACGAGCGGGTGGTGCAGCTGTGGCCGACCCGGTTCGGCGCGGAGCTCACCGGACGGCTGGTCGCCGAGTACGTCGGTTCGGGCACCCGGCCGGGGGCGTCCGAGGGGTCGGACGCGATCGAGCGGTGGCCGGCGCCGTTCGGCTCCGAGTCGGTCGGCGTCCTCCAGGAACTCACCGGCGGGGTGCCGCGGGAGATCCTCAAGACCTGCCGTCACGCCTGGCAGTTGAGCGAGGACGGCGGCGGCGCGGTCCGGGAGGTGAGTGCCGCGACCGTGCTGCGGGCCGTGCGCGAGCTGCACGACAACGTCTCCGACGACCAGGTGCTGTCCACCATCCACGACGCGCTGGCGCTGGGTCAGTGGCGCATCGCCTCGCCCGACCCGGTCCCGGCACGCAGCTCCGACGCCGGCGGTCCGTTGCCGGTGGCGTACTGGCTGGAGCCGGTCCGCAACGCCTACATCGCGATCGTGGTCACCCCGTCGGTGCTCGTCGCGGACGACGAGGAGCGCATCACCGCGCGGGTCCGGGCCCTGCGCTACGCCCTCGATCCGGCGCAGGCCGAGGTGCTGCTGGTGGTCAACGGCCATGTGTCGCGCACCATGCGGGACCGGCTGGCGCGCTCCTTGGGGTCACAGCCCCTGGTGTACCGCCCGGGTGACTTCGCGCAGGACGTGAACCAGGCCCTGGACCGGCTGCGTGCCCGCCTCACCCAACTGCGTCAGGAGGCCGATCTCGCCGATCTGACCACCGAGTTGCGCAGTGCCCTCGGTGAACACGGTGCCCAGCTGGGGCAGTTGCGGCGGACGGTGAGCGATCTGGCCCGGCGTGATCTGGTCGCGGCGGCGTCCGGCCCGGCGCGTACGGCGCTGCCCGAGCCCGTCGAGGGACGCTTCGAGGAGGTGTTCACGTTGCTGGACGCGTCCGTGGAACGGCTGTCCGGACACCCGGCGGACGGTGACGCCGACGGCGGTCCGGCTCTTCGGGCGGGGCCGGCGGAGCTGGCGGCGCTGGGCTGCGCCACGCTGGTGCGGCAGTTGACGGAGACGTTCCGTACGGGAGCCGACGCCTGGTTCCGTGCCGTCTCGGCCGGTGTGCCGAGCGAGGAGCAGTGGGCGCGGCTGCGCGGGGTCTGCCGGCAGTACGAGACGGCGGTCGAGGTGCTGCCCGTGCAGGCCCTCGGCGGGGTGGGCCCGGTGCACCGCCCGACCGTGGCGCGGGCGGTGGAGGCACTCGCCGACGAGGTGTGGGGCGACCTGGTCAGCGCCGTCCGGGCGCCGTGACCTCGCACAGGGCGTCCGCCAGCAGGCGCAGCCGGGTTTCGGCATGGGCGACCTGCCGCTGGTCCAGGGTCACTCCGAGGACGTAGTCGCGCGGTGACAGCCACACCACGTACACGGCGCCCTCCTGGACGTCCAGGACGAGGCGGTCGGCGGGCGGCGCCACCACCAGCCGCAACGCGTCGGTGAGCCGGGCGAGATGGCCGCGCAGACTCTGGGCGAGGTCGCGGTAGGAGGTGCGGCGTGAGCGCACGCTGGTCTCCAGGAAGCGCGGGCCGAGATCGGGACTTTCGAAGACGTCGCCCGAGCAGACGAGTTTCCAGTCCCGGTAGTAGGCGGCGTACTGCAGGTCGAGGGTGTTGACGTGGGCGCCCCACAGGGCCCGCAGCCGCATCTCGGAGGGGTCGTCGTGCCCGGCCGCCGCCGTCCCGAAGTCGATCCGCAGCCGGCCCTTGTCCTCCGGCAGCGGCTCCATGGAGTCGGTGACGCCGCCGGGCAGTTCGTCGGGCAGGTGGTGCACCTGGGTACGGATCGCGGAGACGAGGGAGTTCATGGCGTCGTCCACGGTGGGCATCCCGCCGGGCGTGTCGGTGTGCGCGGACAGGTACTCCCCCGCCTTGACACGCCCGCCCCACAGGCCGCCGTGCGCGTTGGCCACCACGACACGCATCAGCTCACCGGTGCCCAGCGGCCGCATCAGCGCGCCCAGGTCCTGGGTGCACAGCAGCAGCCGGCTGCCGGGCAGCGCCTCGTTCGCGATGTCCTCGCCGCCCACGGTGACCAGGCTGCTCAGCGGCGGGCTGCCACCCCGGCGGACCACGAAGTCGATGATGCCGTTGCTGTAGTGGGCCACGGACCTCAGCGCGTGGACACCGGCGAAGGCCCCTTGGCACAGCGCTGTTATTCGGCCGTGGCCCTCCGGGGACCAATGGGACTCCGTGAAGAGCTCGGTCTCCGGTTGCGGGGCTGCTGCCACGTACGCCCACCTTCTGTCGGGGAACCGCCGGGGCGACGGCGCCGGCCCTAGATGCCGGGCAGTTCCAGATCGATGTCGAAGTCCCGGGCCGGTGCGGTGGATCCGGAGGCCCGGGAGGTGAGCCAGGCGTGGTGCGCCCCCACGCGCCGCCCGTCGGGGCGATGCCCCATGTCCAGGTCCCGCAAACGGCGCAGGGCGCTCTCGGCGAGCCCGGTCGCCTCCTCGGTCCGCCCGGCCGCGGCGAGGGTGGCCGCGAGGGAGTTCTCCGCGGCGGACACCCAGGCGTGGCTGTCGCCGAGCCGGTCGGTCAGGAGGTGCAGCGCGGCCCGGCCGGTGGCCTCCGCCTCCTCGACGGCGCCGGTGGCCCGCAGGTACACCGCGTGCCGGACGCCGGCCAGCGCGGCATAGGGGTGCCCGGCGCCGAGGCTGTTCTCCACGGCCCTGCCGCACAGCCGGGCCTCGTGTTCTGCCTCGTCGTGCTTGCCCAGGGCGTGCAGGTCGGCGGCGAGGCTGAAGCGGCAGCGCAGGGTGATCAGATCGTCGGCACCGAACCGGCTGGTCGTCTCGGCGAGCACCCGCCGGTCCCGTTCGAGGGCCTTCTCATAGCCGTAGACCCGCTCGTGGGAACGGGCGGAGTTGTAGGTGATGCGGCGTTCGCTGACGGCCAGCCCCAGTTCGATGATCAGGCGGGTGCCGGTGGTGACGTCGCCGTGGCGGTGCAGCCACTGCCGCAGCAGGTCCTGGGACTCCGCGTCGCGGCCCAGGGTGCGGTAGACCCAGGCCAGCAGGTCGGCGGCGTGCCAGACGGCCGGATCGTCCTCGCCGCCGACGGCCTGACGGCTGCGGAACCGGGCGAGGAGCCGGGCCAGCGCGTCGGGGGCCCGTCCGCTCAGGGCCTCGGTGAAGGCGAGGTTGTGCTCGACCTGCACGGTCGCGGCGTGCTGCGGTCCGAGCAGCAGCGTCAGGCCCTCCAGGACGGGGCGGGCCTGGAACAGCGCGTCGGAGAACCTGCCGAGGGAACGCAGGTTGGCGCCGTAGGAGTCGGCGGACAGCAGCGTTCTCGGGTGCAGGGGGCCGAGCAGCCGGCGGTGGCCGCGCAGGGCCTGTTCGGACAGCCGGCGGGCCGGTTCGTAGGCGCCGGTGAGGCGGTGGGCGCGTGCGGTGAAGTTGAGCAGGCGCAGGTACTCAGGTGACGGATCGCCGTCGTCCGCCGGGGCCCAGGACGCCTGGGCCCGCTCTGAGATGTCGAGCAGACGGGCGAGGTCGGCGGTCTCGCCGCGCTGGCTGAGGGCGTTGAGGTGGCGCAGCAGGGAGCGCTTCACACGGGGGCGGTGGTCCTCCCACAGACGCAGGGAGTACACCTCGCGGGCCCAGTCGGCGCTCAGGCCGCGGTCCTCGTCCGGGGTGAACTCGGCGAGGGTGCCGCGCAGCACCTGCTCGATGTGGGCGCGCTCGGCCGGGTCCATGGCGGTGCGGACGGCGTCGCGTACGGCGTGGTGCTGTCCGAGGGGCTGGTCGGGCCGGTCGAAGTCGACCTCCAGGAGTCCGACCCGGGACAGGGCCCACAGGGCGACGCTCACCATGTGCTCGTCGGGCATCCGCGCGTCGACCGGGATCCGGCGCACCGGCGCGGCGTCGGGGGTGTCGTCACGGGCGAGTTCGGAGAGGATGCGCCGGGAGCGGAGCAGTTCCAGGCCCATGCCGCGGCCGGTGAGCAGGGAGGCGGCGTTCAGCAGCCAGCCCAGGGCGTCGCTCGTACGGCTTTCCGCGCGCCAGGCGGCGGCGCCCGGGGTGTGCAGCACGGTCTGCCGCGCCACCCGCACCATGACCGGCACCGGCGGGGCGGCGCCGTCCTGTTCGAGGAGGGCCTGCTGGGCCGTGCGGTACTCGGCGAGGAGGTGGGCGACGGCCGCCCGGGCCGCGGCCTGGTCGCCCATGTTGTCGTCGCGCCGGTGGGCCGCCGCGCGTTCGGCGAGGCACAGGGCGGCGATGCGCAGGGCGAGCGGGACGAAACCCAGGACCTGGCCGACCCGCTGGGCCTGCTCCTCGTCGATCTCCGCGAGCCGTTCACCGAGGACGGCCCGGCACTCGGCCGGCGACATGGGAGGCAGGGAGAAGGCCGCCATGCCTGCCGTGGCCGGGGCGCTGCGGCTGGTGATCAGCACATGCCCGCGGGTGTGCGGGGTGGGCAGCATGTCCTGCAGCCCGTCGGGGGACTCGGCCCCGTCGTAGATGAGCAGCCAGCTCTGCGTGTCGGTGCGGGAGAGGTGTTCGAACAGGGCCGGGGAGGCCCCGTCGCCGGTGGTGATCAGGTCGAGCCGGCCGGCGAGCCGGTGCAGGCCGCGGCGGGCGCGCGGGATCTCCCAGGAACGCACCCACCACACCACGTCGTAGGCGGAGCCGAAGCGGTGGCACAGCTCGCGGACGATCTCGCTCTTGCCCCAGCCGCTCGCGGCGTGCACGACCAGCGGGGTGTGGTCCCGGCCCGCCGCGTGCAGTTCCTCCAGGAGAGCGCCGAGGACGTCGTCCCGGCCGACGAAGCCGCTGTAGCGGGGGGCAACGTTGGTGACCGCGGGCAGTCGCGGGAAACGGGCGCCGGGCGTGCCGTCCGCCGGTGGTGGTGCGCCGAGGCCGAGCCCGGCGTACAGCCGCCGCACCGCCTCGTCCTCGTCGGTGCCGCGCAGATCGATGCGTTCGTGGTGGGCGGCGCCCGGGTCGGGGAAGGGCTCGTCGGCCAGGACGATCCGGACGTCGGGATGGGACAGCGCGGCGAGCTGGGCGAGACCGGCGTGGTCCATGTCGGCCGGGGAGAGGAAGAGCAGCGCGGTGCCCGGGGCCGGCCGGTCGCCGGAGTAGGCGTCCAGGGCGCGCAGTTCGGTGCGGATGCCACCGCGCCGGAACTGGTCCTCCAGCCAGGCCGCCCAGGGCGCGTGGCGCTGGGAGTGGACGAGGGTGACCCGGCTGAGCGGCAGCGGGCGCCGGTTGCGGAGCCAGTCGGCCAGCCGTTCGTAGTAGGGACGCAGCCCGGTCACCGAGCCCTCCGGCTCGCTCTCGACCGCCAGTTGCCTGGTGTCGAGGTAGAGCGGGTGGTACGGGATCTCCAGGAAGGCGACCTCGGAGGTGCGGGAGGCCCGCGAGAGGGGCCCGAACTTGCGGCGCACCCGTTCGCGTGCGCCGCGCAGCCGGTCGTGCGACTCGACGTTGCTCTTCAGACCCAGGGCCAGCAGCCGCACGGGCCGGCCGGACCGGCCGCCGCTCATCTGCTCGGCCAGCGCGGCGGCGCCGTCGATGGACCAGGCGGTCATGGCGAAGCAGAGCACGAGGGAATCGGCGAGCGAGCCGAGTCTGCCCTCGGCCGGCGCGTCGAGCGCGTCGGGCAGCGGCGCCTCCACGAGCACGTGGTCATGGCCGAGGGCCCGTGGGTCGGAGGTGAGGGCGAGGAGGGACGAGGTGTCCGGGCGGGCGACGGCGTGGATGCGCCCGGGTTCGGGCTCGGGCACCGGGGCGTCGCCCGGCGTGGCGGTGGCCCGGCCGTCCACGATCAGGACGCTGCGGTTGCCGGCGGCCAGCAGGTCCGCGACGTTGCGCACCGTCGTGCTGACGCCGAGGTTCTCCGCGGTGGAGCAGAAGAGGGCGAACCGTCCCGAGCGGTCGGCTGCGTGGATGTCGGGCATGGCCACTCCGCTTCGGACGGCAGGTGCTGGACGGTGGGCACGACAGTCAGGGACGGTCAGTATAGGACGGGTTGCCCCTGATCAGACGGTTTCGCGCGAGGGCCGCGTCGGCACGGGGGCCGGTCATTGGCTCTCGTTGTGGCCGGTGACGAAGGGCTCGTCCGGGTCGCCGCCGGTCCGCAGCCTGCGCAGGGTCTCGCCCAGGACGGAGGACGGAAGCACGGCGAGGTCGTCCAGGGGCACGTCGGTGAGGTCCAGTACGACGGACTCCAGGGCGGCCTCGTCCCGCTCGGCACCCGCTTCCTCGAGCTCTGCCATGGCCCATCCTCCGCGGTGCCCGACGGACCGCCGTGTGGCGGCTCTCCACGCCCGGCGCATGCGTGTCCCGGGACTCGGTGTCCAGTGTTGACGTCCCCACGGGGTGCCGCGGGAAAACGGCGACTTTCGGGCGGTGGCGGCCCGGGACGACGGATTCTCGATGTTGACGGCCTGTCACCCCCACCGAATACTGGGCCCACTGGCGTGGCCCGGCCTGGCGGGCACGGGCCGGGCGGGCATGCGACCGGGGGGTGCGTATGAATCGGCTGCGCCATGCGGAGCCGCCGTGGCCGGTCACGGCCGACGTCGTGGCCAGGGAGGCGGCCGGCTGGGTGCCCGCGCCGTTCCATTCTTTCGTCCTGAAGGTGCACAGCCGCTGCGACCTCGCCTGTCAGTACTGCTACATGTACCGCTCCCAGGACCAGAGTTGGCGTACGCAACCGCGCACCATGGCGCCGGAGACGGTGGACCGCACGGCCGACCGCATCGCGGAGCACCTCGCGGCGCACGGTGTGCGTGAGGCCGCGGTGGTGCTGCACGGAGGTGAGCCACTGCTGGCCGGTGAGGCCGCTGTCGGACGCACCGTCTCGGTCCTGCGCGCGGCGGCCGGTCCCGGCGTACGCCTGCACTTCGCCCTGCAGACCAACGGCGTACGGCTGACCGAGCGCTGGCTCGACCTGTGCGCCGAGCACGGCATCCGCGTCTCGGTCAGCCTGGACGGGGACCGCGCGGCTCATGACCGGCACCGCCGCGGCGCGGACGGCCGCGGCAGTCACACACGGGTCACCGAGGCGCTGCGCCGCCTGGCCGACGGGCCCCATCGAGAGCTGTTCGCGGGCCTGTTGTGCACCATCGACCTGCGCAACGATCCGGTGCGCTGCTACGAGCACCTGCTGATGTACCGCCCGCCGTCCGTGGACTTCCTGCTGCCGCAGGGCAATTGGGGGACTCCCCCACCGGGGCTGCGCCCGGGCACGCCGTACGCGGACTGGCTGTGGCGGGTGTTCGAGCGGTGGTACGGGGCGGGACGGCGGGAGACCCGGGTGCGGTTGCTCGAGGACATGATGGCGCTGCTGCTCGGCGGGACACCGCAGACCGAGGTGCTGGGCCTGGCGCCGGTGAGGTACGCGGTGGTGGAGACGGACGGTTCGCTCGCCCAGGACGACACGCTGCGCACCGCGTACCACGGCGCCGCCCGGACGGGTCTGCACGTCGGGCGTGATTCCTTCGACGCGCTGCTGCGCCATCCGGGTGTCGCGGCCCGGCAGTGGGGAGTCGACGGCCTGTCCGCGCAGTGCCGTGCGTGCCGGCTGCGGGAGGTGTGCGGGGGCGGGCACTACGCCCACCGCTACCGTGCGGCCACGGGGTTCGCCAACCCCAGCGTCTACTGCGCCGACCTGGCGGCTCTGATCACGCGGGTCAGGGCACGGCTGGCCGCGGACCTGGACGGGCTGCGCGCCGCTGCGGCGGAAGCGGCATGAGGGGGCCGGTTCCGCTTCGTGTGCCGGGGAGGCTCTTCACCGCACTGGCTTCGGGCGGCGGCGGGGCCGATGCCCTGCGTCTGCTGGCCCGCGCCGAGCACAGCCGCCGGCTGGCCTGCGCGGTGGCGGTGGCGGAGACCGCCGCTGAGGCCGGCGGTGGCGTGGCCGATGCCGCCGCGCGCGCGTGGGAGGTGCTCACCGCCGCCCACCGGACGGATCCGGTGGCTGTGGCCGCGGTCCTGTCCCATCCGTCGGCGGGTACCGCGCTGACGGGTCTGCTGGCCCGGCTGGACAGGGTCGTCGCAGGCGGGCCGGGGGGCGCGTGCGCGCCGCCGGTCCACTGGTTCAGCGCCCTGGCCGCGGCCGCCGCGGTGCGCGCGGGCGTGCCCGGACGGGTGCGGTGGACCCTGGCGACGGACGAGGTGTTCCTGCCCTCGCTCGGCGGTGCCCGCTTCCCCGGTGCCCGGCCCGGTGACCTGGCCGAGGTGGTGGTCGACGCGGATGGCGCGGCCAGGATCGGGGTGGCCGGAGGCGGTCGCACGGACCGAGAGGTCGAGGTGCCGCGGGTCCCGTCCGGACCGTCGGGCCGGTGGCGGGCGGCGCACCGGCTCGTGGTGCCGGAGGCGGGCGCGCCGCTGCTCCTGGACGACGCCGACCCGTTGCGCTTCCCCGGTGTGCCCGCGCGGCCGCTGGGACTGCCGGAGGACGAATTGCGCCGGTGGCAGAGCACGGCGCGGGAGGCCTGCCGACTGCTGCGGGCCCACCATCCGCAGACCTACGCCGAACTCGTCGCCGGTCCGCGCACGTTGGTCCCGGTCGACCGCCCGGGCAGCTTCAGCGGCAGCAGCGCGGAGGCGTTCGGCGCCATGGCGCTGTCCCGGCCGCGCTCGGCGCGGGGCCTGGCCCTGTCCATGGCCCACGAGATGCAGCACGGCAAGTTCGCCGCCGTACTGCACCTGTTCGACCTCTTCGAGCCGGACGGCGAGGAGCTCTACTACGCGCCGTGGCGCCCCGACCCGCGGCCCCTGCTCGGCCTCTTCCACGGGGCGTACGCTCACCTGGGCGTGGCGGACTTCTGGAACCGCCGCCGGGCCGTGGAGCAGGATCCCGCCGAACGCGCCCTGGCCGAGGCGCAGTTCGCCCGCTGGCGGGTGGGCGCCCGGCAGGCCACGGAGGTCCTGCTGGCCTCCGGTCGGCTCACGGCCCTGGGCGAGCACTTCGCGCAGACGATGCTGGGCACGCTCGACGCCCTGTGCCGGCTTCCTCTCCCGGCCGAGGCCCGCCGCCGGGGCCTGGCCCTGGCGGCCGAGCACCGAACGGAGTGGGTCCGCAGGAACGGGGTGCCGGAGGCACAGCTGATCTGACCGCCGGCGTGAGGCGCCCGCGCATGCGAACGGGTGGGCGGCAGATGCCGCCCACCCGTTTGCATCAGCGCAACCGCAGACCTCAGGACTGCGGACGGCTGCCGTGGTTCGCGCCGTTCTTGCGGCGGGCCTTCTTCTTGCGACGTCGCTTCGAGGACATCGAACCTCCTCATTCCGGCTTTCGGTCACCATCCACCGGATCGCCGCGTCCGGTGGCTACAGGGCCACTTTCCAGCCGACGCGAACGCAAACACACGTGGTGCGATTGCACACGGGTGGCCTATGTCACGTTGGTGGCCATGGTCGGCCGCATGGCAGTCCGCCGTCGCACCTCATCGGATGCGCGCGGTTCGCTCCGGTCGGCGGTGGTTCCGGATACCTCCGAGAACCGGCCCGACCTTCGACTCATACGAGTCGGGACGACAGGATTTGAACCTGCGACCCCTTGACCCCCAGTCAAGTGCGCTACCAAGCTGCGCCACGTCCCGATGCGTGCCGCACGGGTGAAACCGCGTGATCACGCAGGTCAACCCTACCGCATGGGACGCGTGCCCCGGCCCGGCCCCCGACCGGCAGTCGCGCCCGCACCGGCACCCGCACCCGCACCCGCACCCGCACCCGCACCCGCACCCGCCCAAGCCTCTTCTCCAACCCGCGCCCGAGCACGCTCCGCGACCCGTACCGACGGGCGGTCCGGGCGCCGGGTCCATCCCGCGAGACCCACGGTCGAGACGGTGACGGCGAGGACGGCCCACCAGGGGAGTCCCGCCTGGGTGGCGTGCCCCGCGAAGGCCGTGACGCCCAGAAGGACAGTGGCCGCGCCTCCGGTGAGTTCGGCCCGCCGGGCGGACTGTCCCCGCGTCTCGTCCACGTCCTTCTCCCCTTCGCCCGCACGCTCGCCCGCACCGGCCGTCGCAACGACCGGGCATATGCCGCAAACAATACGCGAGTCCGCGGGAACTCCCCACCAGGGCACAGGGGTTGAGACGGACAGCGGGGGCCTCACCGACGCGTCCGTGTCCACACCGGGCGAGGGCACCCCGACGCGTGCACCGGGACGACGAAGTGTCCGCCCGACCCGGCCGGCACCCCACACTGTGTCCAGGCCGTTCCCCCGTGGGTCAGGGCTAGGGTCACCGCATGACGCACAGCTTCGTACTGCACATCCCCGACGCCGAGCTCGAACCCGAGCCCCTCGCGCCCGAGCAGATTGTCTCCGGGACGCCCGAGGTGACCGGGAAGGTGGTCTGGGAGTCGGAGGACGGACGTCAGGTGCGGGGCGTCTGGCAGATCACCCCCGGCGTGGTCACCGACACCGAGGCCGACGAACTGTTCGTCGTGATCAGCGGGTCGGCGACGATCGAGGTGGAGGGCGGGCCGACCCTCACGGTCGGGCCGGGCGACATGGCCGTGCTGCGCGAGGGCGACCGGACGACGTGGACGGTGCACGAGACCCTGCGCAAGGCGTACGCGATCAACCTCTGAACATCACCCGCGCGATGTCCGAGCAGCGCACGCTCTGCCTTCGAACACCGCACGCTGTGCCTTTGAGCAGCGCACGCTCTGCCCTTCGAACACCGCAGGTGCCTTTGAGCAGCGCACGTTCTGTCCTTCAGCGCCGCACGCTCTGCCGCACTGCGGCGACTTCGCCCGTGTGCAGGCTGAGCGCCCGACGCGCACAGCGCCCGCGCCGGCCGTGAGCGGCGCCCGCGTGATCAGGGGCCGGGCGCGGGCGCCGTCGACCCGCGGATCTCCAGGGTGGGCGAGGCGAGCTGGACGCGGCCCGCTCCGCCGGGGCCCTCGAGGCGTTCCAGGAGGCAGCGGGCCGCGCGGCGGCCGACCTCGTGGCTCGAGTTGTCGACCGTCGTCAGCCACACGTGCCGCAGGCGGGCGATGCTCGTGTTGTCGTAGCCGACGACGGACAGGTCGTGCGGGACGCGCAGGCCCAGTTCCTCGGCCGCCGAGAGCGCGCCGATGGCGGCGATGTCGTTGACGGCGAAGATGGCCGTGGGCCGGTCGGGGCGGCTGAGCAGCCGGACGGTCGTCCGGTAACCGCCCTCCTCGGTCATGTCGCTGGGCTCGACCACGGCCTGCTCGGCGAGCCCGTGCCGGCGCATCGTCGCCTCGAAACTCCGGTGCCGCAGTTCCCCGACCGCTCCGTAACCCGCGATGTGGGCGATCCGGCGGTGCCCGAGGCCGATCAGGTGCTCGGCCGCCAGCCGGGCCCCCCGCTCGTCGTCGCCCGCCACGACGTCGACGCCCGGCGGCGCCGGTTCGCGGGAGCCGGCCAGGACGACCGGGATCCGCGCGGCCACGTCCCCGAGGGCCGCCGGGTCGGGCAGTGTGCCGACCACGACCAGGCCGTCGACGCGCAGATCCAGCAGCGGGTCGGCCGGGTCCTGGCCGGTGCGGCGGTTGAGGCGGGCGTCGGCCAGCAGCATGCGCAGGTCGTTGGCGTGCAGCAGGGAGTTGAGGCCGTCGAGGAGGTCGACGAACCAGGGGTTGCGCAGATCGTTCAGGAGGACGCCGACCGTGCGGGTGCGCCGCTCGCTGAGGCTGCGGGCGGCGGCGTTGGGCCGGTAGCCGAGCTCCCGGGCCGCCCGGAGCACGGCGTCCCGCTTCTCGGGGCGCACCTGGTCGGAGCCGCGCAGCGCGAGGGAGACCAGCGACTTGGAGACACCGGCCCGCTCGGCCACGTCCCGGATCGTCGGCGGTCTCATGGGATGGACCGTTCCATGGGGTGGTACGGCTTGTCAAAGGAGGCGGCACGGCCCGTCAAAGGGTTGACAGCGTCGGCAGACCCCGCCCAGGGTGGCCTGGACAGGTTCTGGAACGGTCCAAAGAGGGGCTCTCATGGTGGACACGCTCGGCGTCGCCGTCATCGGATTCGGCTGGATGGGGCGGGTGCACACCCAGGCCTACGCGCGCGTGCGGCACCACTATCCGCAGCTCCCCCTCGCCCCGAAGCTGGTCACGGTCGCCGAGGAGGTGCCGGGCCGGGCCGAGGAGGCGGCCGCACAGTTCGGGTTCGCCTCGGCGACCCGGGACTGGCGCGAGGTGGCCGCCGATCCGCGGGTCCAGGCGGTCAGCATCACCGCGCCGAACTTCCTGCACCGTGAGATCGGCGTCGCCATGGCCGAGGCGGGCAAGCACATCTGGATCGAGAAGCCGGTGGGTCTGACCGCCGAGGACGCCGGCGCGGTCGCGGACGCGGTCGCCGCGGCCGGTGTGCAGGGCACGGTGGGCTTCAACTACCGCAACGCGCCCGCGGTCGAAGCGGCCCGCGAGCTGATCGCCGCCGGCGAGATCGGCACGGTCACGCATCTGCGCATCCGGCTGTTCAGCGACTACGCGGCGCATCCCGAAGGCGCGCTGACGTGGCGCTACGAGCGGGAGCGGGGCGGCAGCGGGGTGCTGGGCGACCTCGCCTCGCACGGCGTGGACCTGGCCCGTCACCTGGTCGGCGACATCGCGTCCCTGACGGCCGACACGGCGATCTTCGTCCCGGAGCGGGCCCGCCCGTCCGGCGCCACGGCCGGCCACAGCCGCGCCGCCGGGGGCGAACTCGGCCCGGTCGAGAACGAGGACTACGTCGGCTGCCTGCTGCGCTTCGCCTCCGGGGCCCGCGGCGTCCTGGAGGCCTGCCGGGTGTCGGTGGGCGAGCAGAACAACTACGGCTTCGAGGTGCACGGCACGAAGGGCGCGGTGTTCTGGGACTTCCGCCGCATGAACGAGCTGGGGGTCAGCCGCGGCACCACGTACCAGGACCAGTCCGTCACCACGGTGTACGTGGGCCCGGGCCACGGCGAGTTCGCCGCGTTCCAGCCCGGCGCGGCGAACGCCATGGGGTACGACGACCTGAAGGTCGTCGAGGCGTACCGCTTCCTGCGGTCCATCGCCGAGGGCACCCCGCACGGAGCGACGCTCACGGACGCCGTCCACAGTGCGGCCGCGCTGGACGCGATGGCGCGGTCGGCGCAGAGCGGGAGCTGGGCGGAGGTCACCGGCCGGGCGTGACTCCCGCCGTCAGGTGGGACTGGTGAGCCTGCGGCCCAGGTAGACCTTCACCGGCACGAGGGCCAGCCACATCCACATGATCCTGGGGCCGGCCACCATGGCCAGCGGGACGGTGGCGAGGAAGACCACCACGGACGAGGCGCTGTCCAGGAGGTAGAGGGTGCTCGCCGCCTCGGAGGGCGTGTCGTGGCGCAGCCAGGGGCGCTTCGCCAGCACGATGGCCACCCCCAGATGGCAGGCGCCCAGCGCGGCGACGGCGCCCGCGTACACGGCGACCGACACGGGCTGGGCGCCGTACTCGGCGAGCAGCCGGGTGGGAAACGGCACGAGGGCCGCGACACCGAGGCCGACCATCGAGATGCCGATCACCTGGCCGTCGATCTCCCGCACGTCCTGGAAGATCCGCCGGTGGTCGCGCCAGAAGCTCCCCAGCACCGCGACGCTCAGCGCGTAGGCCCCGAGGTCCGGGAGCAGCTCGCGCAGGGCCGCGCGGTACGCGGCGGGTTCGAGCTCCCGTGGCACGGAGAGGTCGAGGACGAGCAGCGTGATGGCGATGGCGAACACGCCGTCGACCAGGGTCACCAACCGCTCGGGGCCGCCGTCCGGGCGCGAGGTCCACATGGGCCGACGGTAGGCGCGGAGCCGGGCCTCGTTACGTATCCACGCCCGGTGGCGCCCCGGGGATCACACGGCCGCCTGCGGCGGCATGTTGTACGGCGTCACCACCTGGATGGCCGACGGCAGGGCGGGTCCGGCCGGCGGCAGCGCGTCGTGGGCGCGCATGACGGTGTGGCAGGCCTCGCGTACGTCCCGGCGGAGGTCGTGGTGGAGTACGGCGGACAGGCGGTGCTCCCGCAGCAGGCGTGTGTTGTCGTGGTCGAGGTCGTGCGCGACGAACACCGCGCAGTCGCGGCCGAGGTCGTCGAAGGCGCGCAGCGTGGCGATGTTGCCGCCGCCGATCGAGTACACCGCGCGGATGTCCGGGTCGCGTTCCAGTGCGGCCCGGACGAGGTCGTACTGGGTGGTGTCCAGTCCCTGGCCCTCGGCGATCTCGACCAGTGTGCGCCCCGGGTGCCGGGCGCGCATCGCGCTGCGAAAGCCCATCTCGCGCTCTTCCTCGTTGCGGAAGAACCCGCTGCTGAGGCTGGTGAGGATGTTGCCCGGGCGCTCCCCCAGCCACTGGCCCATCAGATACGCGGCCGTCGCACCCGCGGCCCGGTCGTCTATGCCGACGTAGGCGAGGCGGGCGCTGGCCGGCAGGTCGGTCACCAGCGTCACCACCGGGACGCCTGCGGCTGCGAGCCGGCCGACGGCGGCGGTCACCTCGGGGACGTCCGGGGCCTTGAGGATCACGCCCTGCGAGCCGCGCCGTGCGATGCGGTCGAGGGTCCGCACCAGCTCCGCGGCCGGGCCGGTCTCGCGGAAGTGGAAGCGGGAGCGCAGCACCGCCGGGCGCAGCGACGGCAGCTCGGCCTCCAGGGCGGCTCGGATGGCCGTGGTGAAGCGCTCGGGCGCCTGCATCACGATGTCGACCATGAACGTCCGGCCGACGAGGCGCACCTGGGTGCGCTGCCGGTCGAGATCGGCGATGGCCTGGCGGACCTCCCGGGCGGTGCTCTCACGCACTCCGCCCCTGCCGTTCAGCACCCGGTCGACGGTCGCCTCGCTCAGACCGGCCTGACGGGCGATCTCCCGGATCGGGAATGGGTGTCCCATGCGCCGGCTCCTTGAGGGGTTTTTGATGGCTTGCTGCTGGTTGTTCGAAGGGTTTGTACTGACAAGAATGACAGGGCTGCGTCGCTCCGTGACCCCGAAGGGACGACGATGTCCTTCACGTCCGTACACCACCGTGCCTGGCTGTCCGAGCAGGACTGTGATCTCGATGCGTTCCGCGACCTGGTGGAACGGGCTACGGACCCCGCCGACTATCCGCACGCCGGCGCGGTCGAGCGGAACGTACCCGTCTACGACTGCGGTCTGCTCGAAGGCGACCGGGTGGTCCAGGCCGAGCTGGTGCGGGCGCTCGCGGAGGGGCCCGGCATCGTGGTCTTCCGCGGTGCCTTCCCCGACCCGGACGTCGTGGACCGGACCACCGCCGTGTTCGAGGCGCTGATCGCCGAGCAGCGTGCCTCGGGCGCGGCGGCCGGTGACCACTTCGCCCGGCCCGGTGCCAACGACCGGGTGTGGAACGCGCTGGAGAAGGCGGCCCTCTACGACCCGGAGGCGTTCGCCGACTACTACGCCAACGACGTTCTGGCGCTGGTGGCCACCGCCTGGCTGGGCCCCGGCTACCAGGTCACCTCCCAGCTGAACGTGGTCAACCCGGGCGGCGCCGCCCAGAGGGCGCACCGGGACTACCACCTGGGTTTCCTGTCGAACGAGGTCGCCGCCGCCTATCCGGCGCACGTGCACCGCCTCTCCCCCGTGCTGACGCTCCAGGGCGCGGTCGCGCACTGCGACATGCCGGTGGAGTCCGGGCCGACGATGTACCTGCCGCACTCGCAGAAGTACCAGCCGGGCTATCTCGCCTGGCGGCTCCCGGAGTTCCGGGCGTACTTCGAGGCGCACCAGGTGCAGCTGCCGCTCGCCAAGGGCGACGCCGTGTTCTTCAACCCGGCGCTGTTCCACGCGGCCGGCACCAACCGCTCGGCGGACGTCCGGCGCATGGCGAATCTGCTCCAGGTGTCGTCCGCTTTCGGCCGCGCGATGGAGACGGTGGACCGGGAGGCCGTGGCGAACGCGGTGTACCCGGTCCTCCTCGAGCGCAAGGCCGAAGGCGCCGACCAGGCGTGGCTGGACCACGTGATCGCGGCGAGCGCCGAGGGCTACCCCTTCCCCACCAACCTCGACAGCGACCCTCCGGTCGACGGCCTGGCCCCGCCCTCGCAAGCGGATCTGGTGCGGCGGGCGCTGCGCGAGGAGTGGACACCGCAGGCGCTCCGGGCGGAACTGCGGTCCGGTGCCGAACGGCGAGAGAGCTGAGGAATTCGATGGGACTTCTCGACGACAAGGTCGTCCTGGTCAACGGCGGCAGCCAGGGGGTCGGCGCGGCCATCGCGCGGGCCGCGGTGCGCGAAGGGGCGGTGGTGGCCGTGACCGGGCGGCGCCCCGGGCCGGGTGAGGCCCTGGTGGCGGAACTGACCGCCGCGGGCGGCAAGGCCCTGTACGTGCGGGCCGACCTGTCGGACGCCGGGCAGGCGAAGGCCTCCGTGGCCCGGGTCGTGGAGACGTACGGCCGTGTCGACTGCCTGGTGAACTCCGCCGGTCTGACGTCCCGGGGGACGCTGCTGGACACCACGCCCGAGCTGTTCGACCAGCACATCGGGATCAACCTCAAGGGCCCGTTCTTCTCGATGCAGGCGGCGGTGGCCGACATGGTGGACCGTCAGGCGCCGGGCACGATCGTCAACATCATCACCTCGTCGGCGCACGGCGGGCAGCCGTTCCTCGCGCCCTATGTCGCCGCCAAGGCAGGACTGATCGGTCTGACCCGCAACGCCGCGCACGCGCACCGCTGGGACCGGATCCGGATCAACGGGCTCAACATCGGCTGGACGGCCACGGAGGGCGAGGACGCCACGCAGAAGACGTTTCACGGGGCCGGGGACGACTGGCGCGACGAAGCCGCCGCGAAGCTGCCCATGGGCAAGCTCGGCCAGCCGGACGAGATCGCCGACTTCGTGGTGTTCCTGCTGTCGGAGCGGTCCGGGGTGGTCACGGGGTCGGTGATCGACTGGGATCAGAACGTGTTGGGGGGACTCGACTAGGGATTTGCCGCGGATCGTCGTCGGTCGTGTGCGGCTCCGTCCTGGCTGATCGCGCCGGCCCCCGCGCCCCCGAAGAACAGGGGCGCGGCCCCCCCGTTTACCTATAGGAGCAACACCCATGCGCATCGGAATCCTCGGCCTCGGCCGCATCGGCGCCTTCCACGCCGAGACCCTCTCCGGACTCGACGCCGTCGACTCCCTCGTCCTGACCGATCCGTTCGCGGACGCCGCCAAGGCCGCCGCCGAGCGGTTCGGGGCCGATGTCGTGGATTCTCCGGAGGCGCTGCTGGCCGCCGGTGTGGACGGCATCGTCGTCGCCGCCGCCACGGACGCCCACCCGGCACTGATCCTGGCCGGTGTCGAGGCGGGTGTCCCCGTCTTCTGCGAGAAGCCCGTCGCCAGGACCATGGCCGAGGGGGTCGAGGTGCTCAAGGCCGTCGCGGGCCGGGACGTGCCGATCCAGATCGGCTACAACCGCCGCTTCGACGCCGGGTTCGTCAACGCCCGGGCCGCCGTGCAGAGCGGTGAGCTCGGCACGCTCCACACGGTCCGCTCGACCACGCTCGACCCGGCGCCCCCGCCGGCCGCATACGTCGCCGCGTCCGGCGGCATCTTCCGCGACTGCTCGGTGCACGACTTCGACATCATCCGCTGGGTGACGGGACGCGAGGTCAGGGAGGTGTACGCGGTCGGCGGCAACCGGGGTGCCGAGTACATCAAGGAGGCCGGTGACGCCGACACCACCGGCGCGATTCTCACCCTCGACGACGGCACCATCGCGGTCGTGTCCAACTCCCGTCACAACGCCCGCGGTTACGACGTCCGCATGGAGATCCACGGCTTTGAGGACTCCATCGCCGTCGGCCTGGAGGACAAGCTGCCGCTGCGCTCGGTGGAGCCCGGGGTGACCTTCCCGGCGGGCACGCCGCACGACTTCTTCATGGACCGCTTCACCGAGGCCTACCGCGCCGAACTGACCGCATTCACCGAGGTCGTCGCCGGCACCCGACCGTCGCCGTGCACGATCGAGGACGCCCTGGAGGCGGGCTGGATCGCCGACGCGTGCACCCTGTCGCTGCACGAGCACCGTCCGGTGACGATCGAGGAGGTACGGCAGGCATGAGCGGGACGGGCCGGGAACCCCTGCGCACAGGCGCGCTGGGAGCCGCGCGGATCACCGAGCGCTCCCTGATCGCCCCGGCCCGGGCGACCGGCCACCGCCTCGTCGCGGTGGCCGCCCGCGGCCCCGCCCGCGCCGAGGCGTTCGCCGCCGGGCACGGCGTGGAGCGGGTGGCCTCCTCATACGCAGAACTGTGGCCTCGTCGGACGCAGAACTGATCGCCGACCCCGCAACGCCTCACTGCCGCTGGACGCGGACGACGCGGTGACGACGATGCAGCCCATCGACGCGTGCTACCGGAGCGGGGTTCGCGCCGCGTTCGCGCCGCGTCGTGCGGTGACAGCGGCCGGGCCGCTGCTCTCCGGCGGCTCCTTCCCGACGCACCCAGCGGTCAGTCCGGCCGGTGCTCCGGCCCGCCGTGGCCGGTACTCGGGAAATCGGGGCTTGTGAAGTCCGGGCTCGTGAAGTCCGGGCTGGTGTAGCCGGGCGTACGGCCGGTCGGTGGGGGTGGCACCGTATGCTGCACGGCTTCCGCCGAGGCCGGGTCGGTGAGCGCCTCCCGCAGGAACGGCATGATGCCCCGCTCGAGCAGGGCCTCGAGCCAGGCGTCCCTGGCCCGGGTCACCTCGAGGGGCTCGGCGGGAGGACGGTCCGTCCTGTTGCGCAGGGCCGTGAGGAGCAGTCCGACGGCGGCGACGAGGAGCGAGACCCCGGTCACCGCGCCGAACAGCCAGCCGGTGGTGATGATCGTCCGGGCGATGGCCGTCTCCGGGTTGAGCATGCGCAGGATGTAGCCGACCAGCAGGAAGATCGCCGCGCCGGTGCCCGCGAGGAGGGGCCCCAGCACCGCGATGACGGCCGCCGGGCCGGCTCCGTCGGTTTCGGTGACCTCGCCTGCCGTCGTGGCGGCGCCCGGGGCGCTCGGGTCCGTCTCCGCCGGGGCGGTTGCGCGCCAGGACGGTGCGGACATCGCAGGACCGAGCTGTTCCTCGCGGACCTTCACGTAGTGGCGGTACTCGCTCCCCGCTGCCGCCGTGATGACCGCAGTGGCGTTGAGCGCCATGGTGCGCACCTGTGCGACGTCGAGCCGCCGCCCGAGAGCGGCCAGTTCCGGGCGGTGCGGTGCGGAGCGCAGCGCCGCGTCGAGGGTTCGCTCGTAGTCGGAGCGGTCCTGGTTCAGCAAGTGGACGGGCACGGTGAAGCGGTCGCCGGCCGGGGCTGCGGCCCGCGTGGCGCGCCAACTCGTCGACTGAGCACGGGGAACCGCCTCGGGGGCGTGGTCCGGGTGCTCGGTACGGGCCGCGACGGTGGTTCTTTCCGGCACCGCGGGCTCCGGAGCATGCTCGGGAGCCCGCGGCGTCACGGCTGCCTGGGTACGGGTCGTGGGCGCGGCCGGGCGGACGCCGATTCCGAGGAGCGAGGCGAGGACCCGTCGCCCGGGGGAGAGACGACGCCGCTGTTCGAGCGTGGGGGACCGGCGTTCCGAGCGTCGGTCCACGCCCAGGATGCTCGCGGCGATGCGCAGACGCGCACCGGGTCGCTGCGTCATCCGGTCCCCTCCTCGCCGACGGCCGGCCTCCGAGGGAGGGGCGGAGTCTCACGGCGGTGGCGTTCTCCGGCCGGGCTGTCCGCGGCATCGGCGGGCCGGTCGTTCGAGCGTGCCGTGTGCGGTGTGACGTTCCCCGTCTCCCTCGCTGTCCCGTCGCTCTCGCCGGACACCGGCCGCACGACGGCCGGCCCGGACAGCGCCACCGGTACGGGAGAGGGCGCTGCCGCGGCCGCGGCCTGCGGCGCGGGCTCCGGCACCGCCTGGGCCCCGACGCCCGCCTCGGGCTGCGGCCCGCCGGTGAGCGCGTCGCTCACCGACTGAACGCGGCCCAGCTGGGTCAGGATCACCGGTGCGGAGATGCCGACGACCAGTGCCGCGTAGGCACCGCTGATCTGGCCGGTGGTGCCGAGGAGCACCGCGGCGCCCGCACCCATCGCGCTGTGCACGACAGCCGCGACGGAATCACCCACAGGGTCGAAGTACTGCTGGAAGCGCGGAGGTTCCCCTTCTTGCGCGGAAGGTAATCGGCGGTGTCCTCGTCGGTCCGTGTGCCAGTCGAGGAACCGGGTGTAGACGTCCAGCAGACCCCGCAGTACGCCGCCCGCCCCGCCCAGCAGGATCAGCGTCGGCACGTCCACGGCTTCCCCCGCTTGCGAACGAGCGGCTCCGGCCTTCGGAGCGCTCCCCGAGCGTAGGGCCCGCCACGGAGCGAACGAAAGAGGGCTGGACGGACCTCGACGTCACCTGTACTGCGCCGGCTTCTCCACCAGATCGATCCGCACCCGGCCGCCGTCCTCCAGCGCCCTCACCCCCGCCTCGCACACCGCCGCCGCGGCGTAGCCGTCCCAGGTGCTGGGGCCGGTGGTCTCGCCGCGGCGGGTGGCGTCGACCCAGGCCTGGATCTCCTGGTCGTAGGCCGTCTCGAAGCGTTCGGTGAAGTCCTGGGCGATGGTGCCGCCCCAGCGGCCGGCCATGTTGGTGACCAGGGCGTGGCCGTCGCCGATGCGGGCGGTGCCGCGTTCGCAGACCACCTCGGCCTGGACCTGGTAGCCGAAGCCGCAGTTGACGAAGATCTCGACGTCGCTGAGGGCGCCGCCGTCGGTCTCGAAGACGACGAACTGGGGGTCCTGCAAGTCGTCCGGGGCGCTGGCCGAGGGGGTGGGGCGCAGCACCGTGACGGCTGTGATCTCTTGGCCCAGCAGCCAGCGGGTCGCGTCGGCCTCGTGGGCGACGGAGTCGCTGATGAGCATGGAGCTGGTGAAGAAGGGCGGGCTGGCCACGTTGCGGTGCCGGTTGTGCACCATCAGCGGGCGGCCCAGCTGACCGGTCGTCAGCAGGGCTTTCAGCTTCGCGTACTCGGGGTCGTAGCGGCGCATGAAACCGACCTGGACCCGGCGGTGGCCGAGGCGCAGTTCGGCTTCGAGGACGCGCAGGGCGGAGGCCGCGTCGGGGGTGAGCGGCTTCTCGCACAGGACGGGCAGATCGTGCTCGAAGGCGGCGAGGAGGGTGGCTTCGTGGGCCGGGCCCGGGGAGGCGATCAGGACGGCGTCGACGTCGGCCGCCGCCATCGCGGCCGCCGGGTCGGTGTGCGCGGTGCAGCCGTCGACACGGGCGGCGACGGCCTTCGCGCGCTCCGCGTCGACGTCCACGACGGCGGCCACGCGTGCTCCGCTGGTGACGTCGCGGATGCGGCGCACGTGGTCGGCGCCCATCCTTCCGGTACCGATGACCGCGATGCCCAGGGGGGCGCGCTCCGTCATGGCCGTCCTTTCGGGTCGTCAGGCGCCGCAGGACCTCAGGAACTTGCGGGTGCGCACCGCGATGGGCAGCGGCTTGTCCGGCTCACAGGGGTACATGTCCTGCTCGACGATGGCGAACAGGTCGACGCCGAGCTTCTGGGCCGCCGTGAGGACCGGGCCCAACTCAGGCACGCCCGCGGGCGGTTCGCACATCACGCCGCGCGCGACGGCGGGGCCGAACGGGACCTCGTTCTTGACGACGTCGGCGAGGATCTCCGGGTCGACCTGCTTGAGGTGCAGGTAGCCGATGCGCTCGCCGTAGGTCTCGATCAGCTTGACGCTGTCGCCGCCGCAGTAGGCGTAGTGCCCGGTGTCCAGGCAGAGGTTGACGGCGTCGGAGTCGGTCGAGTCGAGGAACCGCTCGACGTGTTCCTCGGTGTCGATGTGGGTGTCGGCGTGCGGGTGGACGACGATGTCCAGGCCGTACGTGTCCTTGACCTCGCGGCCGAGGCGTTCCATGCCGGTGGTGAGGTTGCGCCACTGCTCGGTGGTGAGCTCCGGCGCCTCCAGGATCTCGGCGGTCTTGTCGTCGCGCCAGAAGGACGGGATGACGACGAGGTGCCCCGCGTCCATGGCCTGGGTGAGGGCGGCCACGTTGCTGACCTGCTCCCAGGTGGAGTCCCACTCGGAGGGGCCGCGGTGCAGGCCGCAGAAGATGGTGCCGGCGGAGACCTTGAGGTTCCGCCTGGTCACCTCGTCGGTGAGCCGGGCCGGGTCGGTGGGCAGGTAGCCGTACGGGCCGAGTTCTATCCAGGAGTAGCCGGCCTCGGCGACCTCGTCGAGGAAGCGTTCCCAGGGGACCTGCTGGGGGTCGTCGGGGAACCAGACGCCCCAGGAGTCGGGGGCGGAGCCGACCCGGATGCGGTCGAGCGCGTGGGCCATGTCAGGACTTTCCTTCCGAGGACGTGGCTACGGGAGCGGTGAGGTCCCCCTCTTCGGGGAGCTCGTCGACGTCGACGCCGCGGACCTGGGACAACTCATGCTTGAGGGACGCCAGTTCGGCGCCGCCGGCCATGTGGTTGGTCAGTTCCTCGAGGGAGACGTCGCTGCGGGACGCGGACAGCTCCATGGTCCCGAGGCGCAGCACGCTGAAGTGGTCGCCGACCATGTAGGCGTGGTGCGGGTTGTGGGTGATGAAGATGACGCCGAGGCCCTTCTCGCGGGCGGCGGCGATGTACTTCAGCACCACACCGGACTGCTTGACGCCGAGGGCGGCGGTCGGCTCGTCCAGGATGAGGACGCGGGCGCCGAAGTAGACGGCGCGGGCGATGGCGACGCACTGGCGCTGGCCGCCGGAGAGCGTGCCGATGGGCTGCTCCATGTCGTCCAGGACGATGCCCATGTTGCGCAGTTCCTCGTCCGCGGTCTTCTTCATCGTCTCGATGTCGAGACGGCGCAGCGGCCAGGGGCCCTTGGTCATCTCGGAGCCGAGGAAGAAGTTGCGCCACACCGGCATCAGCGGGACGACCGCGAGGTCCTGGTAGACCGTGGCGATGCCCTTGTCGAGGGCCTCGCGCGGGGTGGAGAAGCGCACCGGTTCGCCGTCGACGAGGAACTCGCCCTCGGTGTGCTGGTGCAGCCCCGAGATGATCTTGATGAGGGTGGACTTGCCGGCGCCGTTGTCGCCGAGGACGCAGGTCACCTTGCCGGGGTGGACTTCGAGGCTCACGCCGTGCAGGGCGCGGATGTTGCCGTAGGACTTGCCGGCGCCGCGGAGTTCGACGAGGGGACGCTCGCCGGGGGGTGGGGTGTCCTTGAGGACGGCACCGTGGGTGCCGGTTTCTTCGCTGGTCATCGCGGTCACCTCCGGGTCGCCGTGCGCTGGACCCACAGATTGATGAGGACGGCGCCGAGGAGCATCACGCCGAGGAAGGCCTTGAACCAGTCGGGGTTCCAGCCGGCGTAGACGATGCCCTGCTGCACCATGCCGAACATGAAGGCGCCGAAGACCGTGCCGATCGCGGAGCCGTAGCCACCGGTGAGCAGACAGCCGCCGATGACGGCTGCGGCGATGTAGATGAGCTCCTGGCCCACACCCTCGCCGGACTGCACGGTGTTGAACGAGAACAGCTGGTGCATGCCGACGAACCAGGCGCCGAAGCCGACCAGCATGAACAGGGAGATCTTGGTGAAGGTCACCGGCACACCGACGGCCCGGGCGGAGTGCTTGTTGCCGCCGACGGCGAAGATCCAGTTGCCGTACTTGGTACGCAGCAGCACCCAGGTGGCCAGGGCTGCGAAGACCAGCCACCACACCACCGTGATCTTGACGTTGACCCCGCCCACCTCGAAGGTCGAGGCGAAGAGCTTCTGCGCCTGGGTGAAGCCGTCCATGTCGCTGATGTCGTCGGTGGCGACGTTGCCCGTCACCAGCTTGGTGATCGCGAGGTTCACGCCCTGGAGGATCAGGAAGGTGCCCAGGGTGACCAGGAAGCTCGGCAGACCGGTCTTGACCAGCAGCCAGCCGTTGAAGGCGCCGATCGCGAGGGACACCAGCAGGGCGACGATCACGCCGACCCAGACGTTCAGCGTCAGCTGGTAGCTGAGCATCGACGCGGTCAGCGCCGAGGTGACCACGGCGACGCCCGCCGAGAGGTCGAACTCGCCGCCGATCATCAGCAGGGCCACGGGCAGCGCCATGATCCCGATGGTCGACGACTGGTAGAGGATGTTGGCCATCGAACTGCCGTCGCGCACCGGCGGCGCCGCGAACAGGAAGAACACGAGCACGGCCACGGCGCCGAGGAACACGCCGACCTCGGGCCGGGCGAGCAGCCGCAGCGCCAGCGGGCGCCGCCGCGTCCGGCCGTCCGTCTGCTTCTGGCCGGGGGCCGGCGGTGTGTCCACCGCCGGCTCAGCCTGCTGGGTCATGCTCATCACCGGGTGCCCTTCGCGGCGAACTCCCCGATCTTGTCGACGTTGGACTTGTCGACGAAGGCCGGGCCGGTCAGCACGGGCTGCTCACCACCGCCGCTGTAGTTGCCGTTGTTCTTGTAGAGCCACAGGCCGTCGACGGCCAAGTAGCCCTGGAGGTAGGGCTGCTGGTCGACGGCGAACTGGATGTCGCCGCCCTTGATGGACTTGATGAGGTCCTTGTTGAGGTCGAAGGTGGCGACCTTCGCCTTGCTGCCGGCGTCCGAGACCGACTGCACCGCGGTCAGCGCGAAGGGCGCGCCGAGCGTGACGACGTAGTCGATGGACGGGTCCTGCTTCAGCTTGGCGGTGATCGTCGACTTCACGGACGGCATGTCGGTGCCGTTGACGTTCTGCGGGTCGACCTTGCCCTCGAAGGTCTTGGCGACACCGTCGCAGCGCTGGGTGAGGCCGACGTTGCCCTGCTCCTGCATGACGCACAGGACCTTCTTGGCGCCGACCTCGTTCAGCTTCTTGCCGAAGGCCTCGCCCGCCACGGACTCGTCCTGGCCGAAGAACTCCAGCAGATTGAGCTTCTTCCAGTCGCTCAGGCCGGAGTTGAGGCCGACGACGGGTATGCCGGACTTCTCGGCCTTGCCTATGACGCTCTTGAGCGCGTCCGGCTTGGCGAGGGTGACGGCGATGCCGTCGACCTTCTGGTCGATCGCGTTCTGGACCAGGTTGGCCTGGTTGCCCGCGTTCGGGTCGGCGGAGTAGACGAGCTTGATGTTGTCCTTGGCTGCCGCGGCCTCGGCGCCCTTGCGGACGGTGTCCCAGAAGGTGTCGCCGGGCGCCTGGTGGGTGACGAGGGCGACGGTCATGCGGGGCGTGGTCGCCTTGCCCGCCGAGGCGTTCGCGGCGCCCTCCTCTGACTTCTTGCCCCCGGAACTGCTGGAGCAGCCGGCGAGGGTCAGGGCCGCTGCCGCGGCGACGGCGACGACGGGCGCGAGCCTGCGAGAGCGGGGGTGGGAAGAGCGGTCCATCTTTCCTGGCACCTCACTGTGCTACTGCGGGGAAAGGAAGGGATCACGAAGGGATCCGTGGTCCCGGAGCCTTACGGAGTCCGGATCATGATGCCGCAAACCGACTGTTGCGATGGCACGGGATACAAGTCCCTGCCGAGCCCGCTGTCAATACTTTGTTAAGACATCATTTCACAAGCAGGTCCGAATGTAAGTACAAACTATTGACAGCACCGCCCTCGGAGACCTACACCTGGGAGGCGGCAGGCCCCGTGGATCCACGTCCCCACCGTGTCAGGGCGCCCCAGGACCCGCATCCCCAGCTTCCCGAGGAGGTCGCGCATGGCCGAGCCAGCCCAGTATTTCGATGTGATCACGATGGGCCGCATCGGGGTCGACCTCTACCCCCTGCAGACCGGCGTGCCGCTGGAGTCGGTGGAGACGTTCGGGAAGTTCCTGGGAGGTTCCGCGGCCAATGTGGCGGTCGCCGCAGCCCGCCTGGGACGCCGCACGGCGGTGATCACGCGCACCGGCGACGATCCGTTCGGCACGTATCTGCATGAGGAGCTGAAGGGCTTCGGTGTCGACGACCGCTGGGTCACCCCGGTCGCCGCGTACCCGACGCCGGTCACGTTCTGCGAGATCTTCCCGCCGGACGACTTCCCGTTGTACTTCTACCGCCGCCCCAAAGCGCCGGACCTGGAGATCCACACCGACGAGCTGGACTTCTTCGCCGTCCGCGACGCCCGGATCTTCTGGATCACCGGCACCGGACTGAGCGAGGAGCCGAGCCGCTCCGCCACCCTCGCCGCCCTCAAGGCCCGCGACAAGGCCGGCACCACGGTCTTCGACCTCGACTGGCGCCCGATGTTCTGGGGCGACCCCGAGGAGGCCCGCCCTTACTACCGCGAGGCCCTGCGGCACGCCACCGTCGCGGTCGGCAACCTGGACGAGTGCGAGATCGCCACCGGTGTGCGCGAGCCGCAGGCCTGTGCGGACGCGCTGCTTGAGGCGGGCGTGGAGCTGGCCGTCGTCAAGCAGGGCCCCAAGGGGGTCCTCGCCGTGCACCGCGACGGCACCCGTGCCGAGGTGCCGCCGGTGCCGGTCGAGGTGGTCAACGGCCTGGGCGCCGGGGACGCCTTCGGCGGCTCGCTGTGCCACGGTCTGCTCGCCGGCTGGGACCTGGAGCGGGCCATGCGCCACGCCAACGCCGCCGGCGCCCTCGTCGCCTCCCGCCTCGCCTGCTCGTCCGCGATGCCCACCCCCTCCGAGGTCGAGGAGCTCCTCGCCGGGGTGCCGTCGCCGAGCACGAGCCACTGAAACGGAGCCTTCCTTGAACATCGGCATCCCCGACCTCACCACGGTCAGAGCCCGCACCCCCGAGGCCGTCGCCGAGGCGGCGGCCCGCAGGGTGCGCCGACCGCTGCTCGGTGACAGCGGCCGCCTGATGATCGTGGCCGCCGACCACCCGGCGCGCGGCGCCCTCGGGGTCGGCGACCGGCATCTGGCCATGGCCGACCGCGCGGACCTGCTGGAGCGGCTGTGCACCGCGCTGTCGCGGCCCGGCGTCGACGGGGTGCTCGCCACCGCCGACATCCTGGAGGACCTGCTCCTGCTCGGGGTGCTGGAGAACAAGGTCGTCATGGGCTCGATGAACCGCGGTGGACTCGCCGGGGCCTCCTTCGAGATGGACGACCGCTTCACCGGCCACCGCGCCGAGGACATCGCACGGCTCCGCTTCGACGCCGGCAAGCTCCTGGTCCGCGTCGACTACGACGACCCGGGCTCGCTGACCACGCTGGAGTCCACCGCGCGGGCGATCGACGCGATGGCGGCGCGCGGGCTCCCCCTCTTCGTCGAGCCGTTCATCTCCCGGCGGGTCGACGGCAGGGTCCGCAACGACCTGTCCGCCGAGGCCGTCACCCGGTCCGTCGCGATCGCCTCGGGACTGGGCGGCACCTCCGCCTACACCTGGCTGAAGCTGCCCGTCACCGACGACCCGGACGACATGGCCGAGGTCCTCCAGACCTCGACGCTGCCCGTCGTCCTGCTCGGCGGCGAGGTGGGCGAGGACCAGGAAGGCGCCTACGAACGCTGGCGCAAGGCCCTGCGGCTGCCCACCGTCCAGGGCATGGTGGTCGGACGGTCGCTGCTCTACCCGGCCGGGGGCAGCGTGGAAGAGGCCGTGGACACGGCCGTCGGTCTGCTGTGATCCGGAGGAATCAATGACGTACCACCTTCCCGCCGGCAAGGCCCTCGGCGGCCCCTACGCCGTCGACGTCACGCCCGAGAAGGCCGGCTGGGGCCACGCCGGCCTGCGGATCCTGGAGCTGCCGCCGGGCGGCGCGCACTCCTTCGGCACCGGAGACAGCGAGTGGATCGTCGTGCCGCTGAGCGGCGGCTGCACCGTCGCCGCCGCCGACGACTTCGGCCAGGACACCTTTGAACTCCGTGGCCGCGCCGACGTGTTCAGCGGCGTCAGCGATTTCGCGTACGTGCCGCGCGACGCCCGCGTCACCGTGACGTCCGCAGCGGGCGGCCGGTTCGCGCTGACCGGCGCGCGCTGCACCCGCCGGCTGCCCGCCCGCTACGGACCGGCCTCCGAGGTGCCCGTCGAACTGCGGGGCACCGGCAACTGCTCCCGGCAGGTCAACAACTTCGGCGCGGCCGGGGTCTTCGAGTGCGACAAGCTCATCGCGGTCGAGGTGATCACCCCGGGCGGCAACTGGTCGTCGTTCCCACCGCACAAGCACGACGAGCACCGGCCGGGCGAGGAGTCCGTGCTGGAGGAGATCTACTACTTCGAGTTCGCCGGCCACGACGGCATCCCCGGCCTCGGCTACCAGCGCGTCTCCCCGTCCGGCCCGGGCCGGGACACCGACGTGCTCGCGGAGGTGCGCGACGGCGACGTCGTCCTCATCCCGGACGGCTGGCACGGGCCGTCGATGGCCACACCCGGCCACCACATGTACTACCTCAACGTCATGGCGGGCCCGGAGGCCGAGCGCGCCTGGCTGATCTGCGACCACCCCGACCACGCCTGGGTCCGCGACACCTGGCCGGACCAGCCGGTCGACCCCCGGCTCCCCCTCTACACCGCCCCGGAGACCTCCGTATGAGCGCCCCCACCCGCAGACTGACGACCGCCCAGGCGCTGGTCCGGTTCCTGTCCGCCCAGTACACCGAGCGGGACGGCGTGCGCCGCCGGCTGATCGCGGGGACCTGGGGCATCTTCGGCCATGGCAACGTTGCCGGGGTCGGCCAGGCGCTGGTCGAGTACGCCGAGGTGATGCCCTACCACCAGGGCCGCAACGAGCAGTCCATGGTGCACGCGGCCGTCGGCTACGCCCGGCAGCTCAACCGCCTGTCCGCGCAGGCCGTGACGACCTCGATCGGCCCGGGCGCCACCAACCTGGTCACCGGAGCCGCGCTCGCCACCATCAACCGGCTGCCGGTGCTGCTCCTGCCCGGCGACTACTTCGCCTCACACGCTCCCGACCCGCTGCTCCAGCAGCTGGAGCACCCGGCCGAGGCCGACGTGTCGGTCAACGACACCCTGCGCCCGGTGTCGAGGTACTTCGACCGGATCACCCGCCCCGAGGCGCTGATCCCCTCGGCCCTCCAGGCGATGCGGGTGCTGGCCGACCCGGCGGAGACCGGCGCCGTCACCCTCGCCCTGCCTCAGGACGTGCAGGCGGAGGCGTACGACTGGCCGGAGGACTTCTTCGCCGAGCGCGTCTGGTACGTACGGCGTCCCGCGCCGGACCCGGTGGAACTGGCGGCGGCCGTCGAGGCGATCAGGTCGGCCGAGCGGCCGCTGATCGTGGCGGGCGGCGGCGTCCACCACAGCGAGGCCGAGCAGGCGCTGAGGGCGTTCGTGGAGGCCACCGGCGTCCCGGTCGCCTCCACTCAGGCCGGCAAGGGCTCGCTGCGCCACGACCACCCCGCCGACCTCGGCGGCATCGGGCACACCGGCACCGCGGTGAGCGACGCGCTCGCCCGTACGGCCGACCTGGTGATCGGCGTCGGCACCCGCTACACCGACTTCACCACCGCCTCCGGCACGCTCTTCCAGAACCCTGACGTGCGGTTCCTCAACGTCAACATCACCGGCTTCGACGCCCACAAGCTGGCCGCGCGGACCCTGGTGTGCGACGCGCGGTCCGGTCTGGAAAGGCTGGCCGAGGGGCTGGCCGGGCACCGCGTGGCCGAGGCGTACGAGGCCGAGTACCGCGCCGGCAGGGAGCGCTGGGCCGAGATCGTCGAGGCCGCCTACCGGGCCGACGACGACAGCGCGGTCCCGACCCAGACGCAGGTGCTGGGCGCGCTCGACGCGACCGTCGGCGAGGACGACGTGGTCATCAACGCGGCCGGTTCGCTCCCCGGTGACCTGCACAAGCTGTGGCGTGCCCGCAGTCCGCGCCAGTACCACCTGGAGTACGGCTACTCCTGCATGGGCTACGAGATCCCGGCCGGCATCGGCGTCCAGCAGGCCGCCCCCGGCGCCCCGGTCTGGGCGCTGGTGGGCGACGGCACGTACCTGATGATGCCGACGGAGATCGTCACCGCGGTCCAGGAGGGCCTGCCGGTCAACATCGTGCTGATCCAGAACCACGGCTACGCCTCCATCGGCGGCCTGTCGGAGGAGACCGGCGGCGAACGGTTCGGCACGGCCTACCGCTTCCGGGCCGCCGACGGCACCTTCACCGGCGCACCGCTGCCCGTCGACCTCGCCGCCAACGCGGCCAGCCTGGGTATGGAGGTGCTGCGCGCGAAGACCGTGCGCGAGCTGCGCGAGGCGCTCGCCGCGGCCCGCGCGTCCGACCGCCCGACGTGCGTGTACGTCGAGACCGACCCGGCCCCGACCGCTCCCCCGGCCGAGGCCTGGTGGGACGTGCCGGTCGCCGAGACCGCCTCCCGCGCGGCCGCCGTCGAGGCCCGCGAGCGCTACGACCGGCAGGTCGCGGACCGCCGCCGCCATCTCTGAACTCCCCCTGAACTCAAGCTCCACGAAAGGCCCTTGCGCACCATGAAGACCCTCACCCACTGGATCGACGGCAAGCCCGTCGAGGGCACCTCCGGCCGGTTCGGCCCCGTCTACAACCCGGCGACGGGCGCCCAGGAGAAGCAGGTCACCTTCGCGACCGTCGAGGAGGTCGACGCCGCGGTCGCCTCCGCCAAGGCCGCCTTCGCGAGCTGGGGCGAGTCCTCCCTGGCCAAGCGCACGGCGATCCTGTTCAAGTACCGCGAACTGCTCGACGCCCACCGCGACGAGATCGCGGAGCTGATCACCGCCGAGCACGGCAAGGTGCACTCCGACGCGCTCGGCGAGGTCGCGCGCGGCATGGAGATCGTGGAGCTGGCGTGCGGGATCTCCGTCCAGCTCAAGGGCGAACTCTCCACGCAGGTCTCCACCCGGGTGGACGTGGCCTCGATCCGCCAGCCGCTGGGCGTGGTCGCGGGCATCACGCCGTTCAACTTCCCGGCGATGGTGCCGATGTGGATGTTCCCGCTGGCGATCGCCTGCGGCAACACCTTCGTGCTGAAGCCGTCGGAGAAGGACCCGTCGGCGGCCCTGCGCCTGGCGGAGCTGGCCACGGAGGCGGGTCTGCCGGAAGGCGTCCTGAACATCGTGCAGGGCGACAAGACGGCGGTGGACCGCATCCTGGAGCACCCGGACATCGAGGCGGTGTCCTTCGTGGGCTCGACCCCGATCGCCAAGTACATCCAGCGAGCGGCCGTCGAGCACGGCAAGCGGGTGCAGGCGCTCGGCGGTGCCAAGAACCACATGCTGGTGCTGCCCGACGCCGATCTGGAACTCGCCGCCGACCAGGCGATCAACGCGGCGTACGGCTCGGCCGGCGAGCGCTGCATGGCCGTGTCGGTGGTCGTGGCCGTGGGTGACATCGCTGACGAGCTGGTCGGCAAGATCGCCGAGCGGGCGAAGAAGCTGAGGATCGGCCCCGGTGACGACCCGGACTCGGAGATGGGCCCGCTGATCACCCGTGAGCACCGCGACAAGGTGGCATCGTACGTGTCCTCGGCCGCCGAGCAGGGCGCGGAGGTCGTGGTCGACGGCACGGGCTTCTCAGTGGCAGGCCATGAGGAGGGCTTCTTCCTGGGCGTCTCCCTGCTGGACCGGGTGCCGCTGACGGCGGACGCGTACCGGGACGAGATCTTCGGGCCGGTGCTGGCGGTCGTCCGTGCGGAGACGTACGACGAGGCCATCCAGCTGATCAACTCCTCCCGCTGGGGCAACGGCACGGCGATCTTCACCCGGGACGGCGGCGCCGCCCGCCGCTTCCAGCTGGAGGTCAAGGCGGGCATGGTCGGCGTCAACGTGCCGATCCCGGTCCCCGTGGGCTACCACTCCTTCGGCGGCTGGAAGGACTCCCTCTTCGGCGACCTGCACATCTACGGAGGCGACGGCATCGCCTTCTACACGCAGGGCAAGGTCGTCACCACCCGCTGGCCGGACCCGTCCGACGGCGGCATCAACCTCGGTTTCCCGAGCAACTCCTGACACCCGAGGGGGGTTCGTCCATGGCGAAGACCGGTGGCCGGGCGGCCCGCACCACGGCCGCCCCGGCGCTCGGCCCGCTGGACTTCGCCCTGGAACGGGGCAGTCCCGTGCCGCTCTACCACCAGCTCGCGCAGCAGTTGGAGGCGGCGATCGAGCGCGGTGCCCTCCCCCCCGGGAACCTCCTGGGCAACGAGGTGGACCTGGCCGTGCGCCTCGGGCTGTCACGCCCCACCGTCCGCCAGGCCATCCAGTCCCTCGTCGACAAGGGGCTGCTGGTCCGGCGGCGCGGGGTGGGCACGCAGGTGGTGCACAGCCAGGTCCGGCGCCCCCTGGAACTGAGCAGTCTCTACGACGACCTGGAGGCGGCCGGGCAGGGGCCCGCGACCGAGGTCGTGCGCAATGAGCCGGTCCCGGCCCCCTGCGACGTGGCCGTCGCCCTCGGGGTGCCGGAGGGCGGCGAGGTGATCGTCCTCGACCGGCTGCGCCTCACCCACGGCCGGCCGGTGGCCCTGCTCCGCAACTACCTGCCGGCGTCCCTGCCCGCCTTCGACAGCGCCCGCCTGGAGTCGACCGGTCTGTACCGCATGCTGCGATCGGCGGGCATCACCCTGCACAGCGCCCGCCAGACCGTCGGCGCCCGGGCAGCCACGGCGCAGGAGGCGTCCCGACTGGACGAGAAGGAGGGTACGGCGCTGCTGACGATGCGGCGCACGGCGTACGACGACACGGGGCGCCCGGTCGAGTACGGAACGCACATCTACCGGGCCTCGCTGTACACGTTCGACTTCCAATTGCTGATCAGGCCCTAAGTAGTGGCCCGCCGCGCTTGACTCGGGGCACCCCCCGGCCGCAAAGTCGAACATATACACCGTAAACGTACGGCGTCCCAGAGGCCTGGCTCATGAGTGCACCGTCCACCGTCCTGATCACCGGCGGAGCCGGTTTCATCGGTAGTCACGCCTGCGCCGAACTCCTTGATCACGGCTACGAGTTGATCGTTGTCGACGACTACTCCAACAGCACGCCGCAGGTCTTCGCACGGGTGCAGCGGGTCGCCGGACGCTTCATGGGAGCCGTGTACGAACTGGACATCCGCGACCGGCAGGCCCTGTCGGCGGTGTTCCACCGGCACGCCGTGGACGCCGTGGTGCATTTCGCCGCCCTGAAGTCGGCCAGCCGGTCGGCGCGGATGCCCGTGGAGTACTACGACACCAACATCGCCGGCACCACGTCCCTGCTGCGCACCATGCAGGAGCACGAGGTGCACCGCCTCATCTTCTCGTCCACCTGTTCGATATACGGTGATGCGGCGCACGGGCCGCTCGACGAGTCGACGCCCGCCCGGCCGACCAACCCCTTCGCCGCCTCCAAGTGGGTCTGCGAGCAGATCCTGGCCGACGTGTGCGCCCGTCGGCCCGAGTACGCCGTGATGTCCCTGCGCTACTTCAACCCGGTCGGCGCCCACCCCAGCGGGCTGCTCGGCGAGGCCCCCCACGACCCGCCGGGCAAGCTGATGCCGTCGCTGGCCCAGGTGGCCTCGGGGCAGCGGGAACGGCTCCGCGTGTTCGGCAACGACTACCCGACACCTGACGGGACCGCGATCCGCGACTACGTGCACGTCATGGACACCGTTGAAGCGCTCCGGGTGGCGCTGGACCGGCTCGGCGACCAAACCGGCATGCGGGTGTACAACCTCGGCAGGGGCGAGGGGAGTTCGGTCCTCGACGTCCTCACCCAGTTCTCCCGCACGACCGGCCGGAACATCCCGTACGAGGTCGGCCCGCGACGCCTCGGCGACGTGGCCGAGTTCGTCGCCGACGCGCGCGCCGCCGCCCGCGACCTGTGCTGGCGGCCCACCCGGGACCTGGACGCCATGTGCCGGGACGCCTGGCGGTTCCGCCGGCTTCATCCGCACGGTTACGCGAACTCGCCGCGTCACCCCAAACGCAAGGAGTACTGAGTGACCCGATTCGATCCGACCTGACCGCAGACCGGCCGTGACCGCGAGCGCCGCCCCCGGCTGAGGGCCGCCCCCCGGTACACGGCTGTCGCGGTCCTCGCCGACCGACCCGAGGAGACGTGTGTCCATGCCGCAGGTCCACAGGCTGATGGCCGCCCACATCGTGCTGACCGGGGGAGCCTGCTGCCTGTATCTGGCGTGGCCCGGTCTGCGGGGGCCGCTGTGGGCGGTCGTGGTCCTGGCCGGGGCGGCGGCCGTCGTCCTCGGGGTGCGCACTCACCGGCCCGGGCACCGATGGCCCTGGCTGATGCTCGCCGCCGGGCTGACGGTGGTCGCCGTCGGCGGCACGCGAGCCCATGCGCAGGGGGCGTACGTCCAGGCCTCCGGACCGGCTCCGTCACCGGCGGACACCCTGGGCCTCGTCGCCTACCCGCTGCTCGCCCTGGGGGCGTTCGGTCTCCTCCGGTACCGCCGGCTGGGGCGCGCCCTGCCCGGGCTGCTCGACGCGCTGACGGTCACCACGGGACTGGCCCTGGTGGCATGGATCCACCTGGTGGAACCGCTCACCACGCGGGAAGGTCTGACCTGGCAGCAGCGGGCCCTCGCCCTCGCGTACCCGCTGGGCGACATGATGCTGCTGGCGATGCTGGCCCGGCTGCTGCCCCCGAGACCGCTGACCGGCCGCGACCGAGCCGCGGGGTTGCTCGTCCTGGGCACGGTGGCACTGCTCCTGTTCGACCTCGCCGCGGGACTTCTGCTGCTCGGCGGCGGCCTGCCCTCCGACGCGCTCCCCGGCTTCGGCTGGATCGTCCTGTGCACGGCGTGGGGAGCGGCCGCGCTGGATCCGTCGATGGCCGGGCCGGCGACGCCCCGGCCGCCGCCGCGGCCCCTCCCCAGGCCGCGGCTCCGGCTGGTCCTGCTCGCCACGGCCACGCTGATACCGCCCGTGTTCCTGCTCGTCGAGCGACAGGCGGACCGGATCCGCGGCGCGGCGGTACCGGCCGCCCTGGCCTGTGTCCTCTTCCTGCTCGTGGTCTGGCGGCTCGCGGGCGTGGCCGCGGCCCACCACAGAGGCTCGGCCCGTGAGCGGGTGCTGCGCACCGCGCTCGCCGCCCTGGCGGCGGCGGACACCCCGGCTCAGGTCTCCCGGTGCTGCGAGAGCGCGGTCGCCGCACTGCTGGGACCGCACGGTCCGCACGGGTCCCTCCTCCTGCCGGCGGGTCAGGCACCCTGGCCGCAGCCGCACGCCCCCTCCGCACTCCCGCCGGGGGCCAGTCACGACGGGGCCCCGTCCGCCGGCCCCGCGTCCGGCACCGGGCCCACGTCCGAGGCCGGTACCCCGCCCGACGCCGGGCGCACGTCCCTGCTGCTGCCCGTCGACCGGCTGCCGCCCGGCATGGCGGTGCGACTGGCCGGAGCGAGAACCGCCCTGGTCTGCTCCACGAAAGCCCCGGGCCGGGCGTCCGGCCGGGCGGGCGCCCTGCTCGTGGGGGGGCCGGAACGCAGGCTCATCGAGGCACGCACCTCGCTGGAGCTTCTCGCCGCGCACGCGGGGGCAGCGGCGGAGCGTGCCGCAGCGCGGGCGCAGGATCCGCACGCCACGGGCGAGGCTTACTTCCGCACCCTTCTGAACAGCACCTCGGACGTCGTCCTGGTCGTCGCCGACGACTCCACCGTCCGCTACGCCAGCCCCTCGGCGCGGGCCCTGTTCGGCCGCCCCGACGTGGCCGGGAACGCACTGCGGGACCTGATCGACCCCCAGGACCGGCAACGGGTCGACAGGACGCTGGCCGCCCTGGACGGCGGTCCGGGCCGGGACGTCCGCGACCACTGGAGGGTGGCGGGGCGGGGCGGTCTCGTCGAGGCGGAGGCGCACTGCCGCGACCTGCGGACGGACGAGACCGTCGGAGGTCTCGTCGTCACCCTGCGGGACGTGACCGAGCAGCGGACGCTGCGGCACGAACTCTCCCACCGCGCCTTCCACGATCCCGTCACCGGCCTGCCCAACCGGACGCTGCTGCTGGAACGCATCGGCAGGGCCCTGCTGCGCGACCACCGGGAGTCGTCCCTGGCCTGCGTCCTCTGCATCGACCTGGACGATTTCAGGAGCGTCAACGAGACCTTGGGGCATGCGGCCGGAGACCGGATCCTGAAGGCGGTGGGCGAGCGCCTGTCGGAGACACTGCGGCGCACCGACACCGTGGCCCGGCTGGGCGGTGACGAGTTCGCGGTCCTGATGGAGGAGGCCCGGCAGCCCCTCGACGCCGAACTCCTCGCCGAGCAGGTGATCCAGGTGCTGGACCGTCCCTTCGAACTGCCCGAAGGGACGGTCCGCGTCTCCGCGGGCGTCGGGGTGGCCACCGCGCTGGACAGCGCCGACGCCGAGGAACTGCTGACATACGCCGGACTGGCCGTCTACGCGGCCAAGTCCGCCGGGAACCGCCAATGGCGCCGTTTCGTGCCGAGACTGCGCGTCCGGGGCACCGAGCGGCACGACCTGCACGCGCGGCTGGACCGTGCGATCGCCAGGGAGGAGTTCGCACTGCGCTACCAGCCGGTCGTGGACATCGCCGGCGGGCAGGTCACCGGCTTCGAAGCGCTGGTCCGCTGGCCGCAGGCCCGGTGCGGACTGGTCTCGCCGGTGCGGTTCATCCCGCTCGCCGAGGAGACCGGTCACATCACGCCCCTGGGCGCCTGGGTGCTGCGCAAGGCCGCCGCCGACATGGCCCGGCTGCAGCAGACCGCCGACTCGGGCGTGGCACCATACGTCAGCGTCAACGTCTCCGGGCGTCAATGGCAGGACACCGGTTTCCTGGACGAGGTGAGAAGGGCCGTCGCCACCCCGGGTCTCGCCCCCGGCTCGCTCCAGCTGGAACTCACCGAGTCCGTGCTGGTGCGCCGGGACGACCGGCTCGACCGCGTCATCCGGTCGTTGAAGGAACTGGGCGTGCGGATCGCCGTCGACGATTTCGGGACCGGCTTCTCCTCGCTGCGCTATCTGCGCGACTTCCCCGTCGACATCCTCAAGATCGACAAGACGTACATCGACGACATCCCGCGGGACCCCCGGCAGGCCGCACTCGTGCGGGGGATCGTGTCCCTCGCCAGGACGCTCGGGTTGCAGATCATCGCCGAGGGCATCGAGCAGCGCCGGCAGCGGGACCTGCTGACGGCCATGGGCTGCCGGTTCGGGCAGGGCTACCTGTTCGCCCGGCCCATGACGGTGGAACAGAGCGCGCTCGCCCTCCGGCGGCACTACGGTGACGCGTTCCGCCCGGACGTCCCGGACGTCCGGTGACGGATCGGACGGTGACGGACCCCATCATGGGACGGGCGAGTCCGGTACGGACCCGCATGCGCGAGCCCGTCCACGGGGGCCTGCACGGGCGACCCCGTGGACGGGGGCCTGGGAGGGGCCGTCAGGACGGGCGCCCGGGGCGGCCCCGGCGCGGTGGTGCGGCGGACAGGGCGAACGCCGTCTCCGCCAGCGCGAGATGGCTGAACGCCTGCGGGGCGTTGCCCAGTTGGCGGCCGGTCTGCGGGTCCCACTGCTCGGCGAGCAGCCCGACGTCGTTGCGGACGGCGAGGACGCGCTCGAAGACCTCCCGGGCGTGCTCGGTGTGACCGTCGGCGGAGAGGCCGGCGGCGTACCACAGGGAGCACGCCACGGACGCGCCCTCTCCGCCGGACGCGCCGGCCGATCCGTCGCCGTCACGCGTGCTGCGCCGCAGGAAGCCGCCGTGGTCCAGATGACTCATCGCCCGTACCGTGCCGCGCACCCGGGGGTCGGAGGGCGGCAGGAAACCCAGCCGGGGCAACAGCAGGCTGGAGGCGTCCAGGTCCGGTGACCCGTAGGCCTGCACGAAGGACTGCTGTCCAGCGTCCCAGCCCTCGCTCAGCACCTGCCGGCGCACCTCGTCCCGCATGGCACGCCATTCGGCCGAGGAGCCGTTGCGGCCGAGGAGCTCCCCCATCCGTACGGCGCGGTCGGCGGCCACCCACGCCATCACCTTGGAGTGCACGAACTGGCGCCGCGGACCGCGCACCTGCCACAGCCCCTGGTCGGGTTCCCGCCAGTGCCGGAGCAGACAGCCCATGAGCGCCTCGACCAGGTCCCACACGTGCGCGGGCATGGGGATGCCCGCCCGCAGGGAGAGGCAGAGCGTGTCCAGCACCTCACCGTAGACGTCGAGTTGGAACTGGCCAACGGCGGAGTTCCCGAACCGCACCGGCCGGGATCCCTCGTAGCCGGGGAGCCAGGGGGCCTCGGTCTCGGGCAGCAGGCGCTGGCCGCCGACGCCGTACACGGCCTGCAGCTGGGCGGGGTCGCCGGCGATGGCCCGCACGAGCCAGTCCAGCCACGCGGAGGCCTCCTCCCGGTAGCCGCTGCGCAGCAGGCAGGACAGGGTGAGGGTGGAGTCGCGCAGCCAGCAGTAGCGGTGGTCCCAGTTGTGGTCGCCGCCGATACGGCCGGGCAGTGAGGTGGTGGGCGCGGCGACGATGCCGCCGGTGGGGGCGTAGGTGAGGGCCTTGAGGGTGATCAGCGAGCGCACCACGGCGTCCCGCCACGGTCCCTGGTAGCGGCACTGGCCGGCCCAGCGACGCCAGAAGTCGACGGTCTCCTTCAAGGCCGTCTCCGCCGGCACGGACAGGGGTGCCGGCGGATCGGGCCGGTGGGACGGCGACCAGACCAGCGTCAGCGCCAGCCGCCGCCCGGCGGGCACGGTGAACTCCCACACGGTGGCGTCCGTGTCGCCGAGCGCGGTCACCGGCCCGTCGGCGCCGAGCCAGACGGCGTCCGGCCCGGCGACCGCGACGGTGCAGTGCCCGGCGTCGCGCACCCACGGCACGACCCTGCCCTGGTGGAAGCGCAGCCGCAGATCGCTGCGCATCCGCACGGCACCGGACAGTCCCTCGATCACGCGGACGAGGCAGGGCAGCTGGGTGCGCGGCGGCATGAAGTCGGTGACGCGTACGGTGCCGTCCGCGGTCTCCCACCGGGAGTCCAGCACCAGGGTGTCCTGCCGGTAGGCGCGCCGCACGCAGCGGTCGGCGCCGGGGTCCGCGGGGGCGACGCGCCAGCGGCCGTTGCCGCTGTCGCCCAGCAGTGCGGCCAGGCAGGCCGGCGAGTCGAAGCGGGGCAGGCACAGCCAGTCGACAGAGCCGTTGCGGCCGACCATGGTCGCGGTCTGGAGATCGCTGAGGAGGGCAAAGTCCTCGATCGGTACGCTCATGATCACCGTCCTCCGCCAACCACGACGGACATCCCTGACGTTTACGACGTATACATACATCGTCGCCCCGACAGGAGTGCCCGTCAACCCGCGTCCGCCCCCACTTGACGCTTCGGGACGAATCGGCACAAGATGCTCGTATACGTCGTAAACGTACGGCGACGCATCCGCGCTCGCCGGATCGCGACGGAGGTGAACTCCCGTGCACATCCGCGAGGGGATTCCCCCGTGTCTCAGGCGCCCCCCGGCCGAGCTCGAGATCGTCATTCCCGCCGTCAACGAGGAGCGCCGTCTGCCGCGCACCATCGCGACGACGGTGGACTACCTCCGGGGGCAGGTCTGGTCGTCGGCCGTCGTCGTGGTCGACAACAACTCCGTGGACTGCACGAACGACGTCCCCGAACGTTTCGACAGTCCCGGCACCCCGGTCCATGTCATCGGGTGCAGCGAGCCCGGCAAGGGTGCCGCCGTGCGGCGGGGCATCGTCACCTCGACGGCCCGCTACGTCGGTTTCCTCGACGCCGACAACGCGACCCCGGTCGAGACCCTCGACAAGGTGCTGCCCCTGCTCCGGCACGGCTGCGCCGCGGTGATCGCCTCACGGCACGTCGACGGTTCCCGATTCGAGGTCGAGGAGTCGGCGATGCGCCGGTGCGGCGGCTGGATGTTCCGGCGGCTGACGCATCTGACACTGCCGGACATCGCCGACACCCAGTGCGGCTTCAAGTTCTTCGACGGTCCGCTCGCCCGCGAGGTGGCGGCCGGCTGCCGCGTCGACGGGTTCGCCTTCGACGTGGAGCTGCTCGCCCGGATCGTGCGGGCCGGCGGCACGGTCGTCGAGGTCCCGGTCGCCTGGACGGACATGCCCGGATCGACGTTCTCCCCCCGACGCGACGGCATCCGCTCCATGGCGGACGTGCTGCGCATCTCATTCTCACGGTGACACTTCATGACTGCACTCGAGCACCTCGCCCGGACCAACGTCCTGTTCCTCAACTGGCGTGACCCGGCCCACCCCCAGGCCGGCGGAGCGGAGGCGTACTGCTTCGAGATCGCCAGGCGGCTGGCCCGGTCCGGCTCACGGGTGACCCTCTTCGCCGCGCGCTTTGCGGGCTCCCGCCCCGTCGAGTGGAGCGACGGTGTGCGCGTGCTCCGCGAGGGCGGCACCTACGGCGTCTACCCCGCCGCGGCCCGGCACCTGCTCGGGAACCGGCACACCTACGACGCCGTGGTCGACTTCCAGAACGGCATACCGTTCTTCTCCCCCCTGTTCACACCCCGCTGGACCGCGGACGTGTGCGTCATCCACCACATCCACCAGAAACAGTTCGACCTCTTCTTCCGGTGGCCCATGAACTCCGTCGGCCGGCTGCTGGAGAAGCAGATCAGCCGCGTCGTGTACCGCGGGCACGCCATCGTCGCCGTCTCCCCCTCCACCCGTGCGGGGGTCCGCGCCGAACTCGGCTTCCGCAACCCCGTCTATCTGGTGCCCAACGGCAGCCCGGGCCCGTCCGCCGTCCCGGTCGCCCGGGCCGCCACGCCGACCATCGCCGCCGTCACCCGGATGACACCGCAAAAGCGCGTCGACCTGCTGCTGCGGGCCCTGCCCGCACTCCGCGAACGGTGGCCCGGCCTGCGGGTGGATCTCGCGGGCGACGGCGGTGAACTGCCCGGCCTGCGCGCACTCGCCCACCGGCTCGGTCTCGACTCCACCGTCACCTTCCACGGCCATGTCACCGAGGAGCGCAAGCGGGCCCTGCTCGGCGGCGCGTGGCTGACCGTGGTGCCCTCCGTCGCCGAGGGCTGGGGGCTGACCGTGATCGAGGCCAATTCCATGGGCACCCCGGCGGTCGCCTTCGACGTCCCCGGACTGCGCGACGCCGTCCGCGAGGGCCACAACGGCTGGCTGGTCCCCGACGGCGGGCCGCTGTCCGACGCGCTCGCCACGGCCCTCACCGAACTGTCCGACCCCGATGCCCGCGACCGGGCCGACCGTCGCTGCCGTGCCTGGAGCGCGCGGTTCTCGTGGGACGACAGCGCCGAGCGGCTCGCCCAGGTGCTCCTCGAAGAAGCCGGGCGGGTGCGCCGGCACCGCAGGTCGCGCCGGCGGGCCAGCGACCTGACGGTCCTCACCCGGTTCCGGTCCCCGAACGGCGACCACGTCGAACGCGCCCTGAAGACCCTGCTGCGGGAGACCGACCGGTGGACCCGCGAGGGCGACGCCTTCCAGTTGCTGCTGCACGGCTGCGACGAGTTGCGCGCGTTCCAGGCGCTGCGACGGCTCGGGGTGCCCGACGCGGCCTTCCGGCTGGCGCACCGGCGCGAGGAACTCGTCGCGCCGGAGACGGACGGCCCCGGTGAGGAGCCCATGCCGTGGCCGGCCACCGACGAGCCCGCTGCCCGGAACCGGCGGGAGCCCGCATGAGCGCCCCCCGTTCCGCGACGATGCACCGCCCGGCCAGCCGCCCGGACGTGGTGAAGGCCGTGCACGGCGCCCGCTGGTTCACCGCGGCCGCCCTCGCCGTGGGCGCCGTGAACTACGGGTACGCCCTTGTCCTGACCAGGCTGCTGGACGTCGGCTCCTACGCGCGGTTCGTCGCCGGGCAGTGGCTGCTGCTGAGCGCGGCCACCGTGGCGACGGTGACGGTGCCGTGGGTGCTGGCGCAGGCCCTGGCCCGCGCCCGGTCGGATGCCGAACGCGGCGACGCCGGCCGCTTCGCGGTCATCACGAGCATCGGCGGCGGACTCGTCATGGGCAGTGTCGTCGCCGCCGTGGCCACCCGGTTCGCCGGGCCCGCCACGACGCTGGCGCTGGCCCTGAGCACCTTCCTGATCTACATGACGACGGTGACCGCGGGCTGGCTCCAGGGCGTGGAGCGGATGCGGACGCTGTCCCTGCTGCACGTGGCCGAGGTGCTGGTGAAGATGGCGGTCGGGGTGTTCCTGGTCGTGGCCCTCGGACTGGGCGACACCGGCGCACTGGCGGCCTTCGGGATCGGCGCCCTGCCGTTCCTGCTGTGGTGGCCGTCGCTGCCCAGCGGCAGCGGACGGCCCTGGCGCAGCGCTTCGGCCAACCGGGACCTGTGGCGGCGGGCGCTCGGCATCGCCCGGTTGCAGGGGCTGGTGGCACTCATGGCGGCGGTCGACGTGGTGCTGGTGACGATGCTGCCCACCGAACCCGCCCAGGCCGCGAGTTACCAGGCGAGCGTCACCCTCTCGCGCGTGCCCCTGTTCGTGGCCAGCGCGGTGTCCCTGGCGTTCTTCCCCGCCCTGTCCCGACGGCGGGCCGGCAGCCGGCTCAGCGCCAGCGCCGTACGGATGTACGTCCTGGGGTCCCTGCCGCTCACGGCGACACTGGCCACCGTGCCGGGCCCCGTCCTCGGCATGGTCTTCCCGGCCGACTACAGCTCGATGAGCACCCTGATGGTCTTCACCGCCCTCACCGGGTTCGCCCTCGGAGCGGTCAACCTCGCCGTCACCTTCTCCCAGGCCGTGGACGACTACGCGTGCGCGCGCTGGCAGATCGCCGGGCTGGTGGTCTACACGCTCGCGCTGCTGGCGGGCTGGCGCATCGGCGGCGTGCAGGGCATCGCCATCGGCGGGGCCGCGGGCGCCACCGCCGCGCTCGCCCTGCTGCTGGGCCGGCTCGTGCGCCGCCAGGGAACGGCCTTCCTGCGGCACACGCCGCTGGTGGAACCGCTGCTGCTCACGGCGCTGCTCGTGCTGCTGCGCCCGTTCCCGCTGGTGTGGCTGATCGCCGCGACGGTCATCGGGATCCGGGCCGTGGAGCGGTTCCTGCGGCGGCCGGGAGCGCCGGATCCGGCGGAGGACCAGAACGAGGTCACCAGCGAGCCCTCGTCGGCGGATCGGTCCGCCGGCCTCGAACAGACGACCACCGAGCAACCGGGCGGAGTCATGACGCATCTGAGAACCCACCCTGACGACGCCGGCACACAGGAGCGGCCCGACCGTCTGCTCGTGGAGGCCGTCTGGCGGGGCAACGCCCTTCCGGCCGGCGACACCGCGCTGCGTCACGCGCTGCGGCTCGCCCGCGACAACCAGGTGGAGGGCCGCCTCGCACGCGCCTACCCGGGGCAACTGGCGGACGTGGTGGCCGAGGTGGACACCGCGAACGAGCTGTTCCGGGAGAACCTGACGGAGGTGACCGGCCGTCTGTACGCGGCCGGCATTCCCACCGTGCTCATCAAGGCGGACCTGGCCGGCGACTACGTCTACGGCAACTTCGACCTGGTGGTGCCCGAGGGACGCTGGGAAGCGGCGTGCGACGTCCTCGGCGGCTGGTACGTCGACCGCGACACGTACTGGCTGGAGCGTTCGACGAAGGTGCTGCTGGAACCGCGCAGCGGCCCGGCGGCCCATCTGCACACCGCCGTGTCGTGGTTCGGCGTGCCGGTGATGTCCACGGCGCGGCTCTTCGAGCGGGCCGTCCCGTCCGGAGGTCCGTGGCTGGTGCCGTGCCCGGCGGACGAACTGCGCATCTGGCTGGCGCACGGCCTGTTCCAGAACCTCACCTTCGATCTGTCGGAGTTGTTCGCGGTGCGGAAACTGCTGGCGCCGGGCGTCGTCGCGGAGGCCCGGCGCGAGGCGGCCGGCGAGGGATGGGCCGTCGGCGGCGACCGGGCCCTGTCCGTGGCGGTCGGGGCGATGCGCCGGCTGGACGAGGGCGCGCCGGTCAGACTGCCGGTGCCGATCCCGGTGGGCGCGTCCCTGCGCGTGGGCACGGTGCACGCGCTGCACCTGCTGCGGCACGGACGGGCCCGGGTCGCGGCGCGGGAGGCCGCCCTGCGGGTACCGCTGGTGGTCGCCAAGAGGCGAAGGATGCTCCAGTCATGACACAGCGCCCCCTGCTGGTCTGTGTGTCCGGACCGGACGGCGCCGGGAAGTCGTCGCTGGTCTCGCGGATGACGACGGACCTGCGCGCACGCGGGTACGCGGTGACGACCCAGTACTGCTACGGCTGCGTCGTCTGCCGGCGCCTGCCCCAGCGCATGCGGTCGCGGTTCACCGCGTCCCCCGGGAAGCCCGGGTCGGCTTCCTCGGGCATCGGTGCGTGGGTGGGCCGGATGCACGGCTGGGTGGACGCGGCGGCACTCGCCGCGGGTCTCGCGCGGGCGAGGGGCCGGGCGCGTCTTGCCGCCCGGGGGCGGCCGGCCGCCGTGGTGACCGACCGTGGTCCGCTCGACGGGCTCGTCAAGATCGACCCCGCTCCCGGCTCGCGGCTGGTCGGCGCCTTCGCACGGCTGGCGAGGACGTACCAGGTCAACCTGGTTCTGGACGCGGAGCCGGAGGTGCTGGCGGAGCGCGACGGCGAGTACCCGAGCGGCGCGCTGGCGAACTGCCGGGACCGCTACCGCGAGTGGGCCGCCCGGCTGCCGGCCGTGCGCCTCGTGGACGCCGCCGCGTCGCCCGACGCGGTCACGGCCGAGGCCCTGACGTGGGTGCCGGCGTCGCGGGTGCCTCCTTCGCCTCCCGGCGGCGGGCGGAACGTGGTGATCTCGACCTTCGACGATCTGCGCAATCCGCACTACCACGGCGGCGGGGCGCTGCTCGTGGACAAGGTCGCCCGGCGTCTCGCCGAGGACCACCGGGTCACGGTCGTCACGGTGGCGGCGCGCGGCGGCGCGGAGATCCGTGACGGCGTGCGTTACCACCGGCTGCCGCTCGGCTGGGCCGGACCACGCCTCGGACAGCTCCTGTACCACGCGGTACTGCCGGTCATGGCCCGCAGGCTGCCGCACGATGTGTGGCTGGAGAGCTTCACACCGCCGTTCTCCACGGGGTTCCTGCCGTTGTTCTCCCGCGGCCGGGTGGTGGGGCTGGCCCAGTCGCTCAGCGGGGCGGCGATGTCACGCCGCTACCACCTGCCGTTCGCCCTCGTCGAGCGGTTCGGACTGCGGTTCTACGAGGACATCGTCGTGCTGAACGAGGCCGACCACGCGACCGTGCGGCGCCACTCCCCCCGGGCCGCCACGCACGTCATCCACAACGGCGTCGACCAGCCTCCCGTCACTCCCCGGCGCATCGGCGAGGGCGACTACATCGCCTTCCTGGGGCGGGTGGAGGTCCAGGGGAAGGGGCTGGACCTCCTGCTGGCCGCCCACGCCGCCGGCGCGCCGTCGATGCCGCTGCTGCTGGCCGGCGCGGGCACGCGTGGTGAGGAGGCCGGGCTGGCCGCGCTGATCGCCGCGACCGGCGCCGACGCCCGCCGGGTGGGCGAGGTGTCGGGGGCCGGGAAGCAGCGGTTCCTGGAGGACTGCGCCTTCCTGGTGCTGCCGTCCCGCAGCGAGTCCTTCGGACTCGTGGCGCTGGAGGCCATGGCGTACGGCAAGCCGGTGCTGCACTTCGATCTGCCCACTCTGCGGTGGATGGACGGCGGTGCCATCGCCGTCCCCGCCTTCGACGTGGACGCCCTGGCACGGCAGATGCGGGATCTCGCCGCGGACGAGCCGACACGCCGCCGGCTGGGACGCATGGCGTACCGGACCGCGCAGTGCTTCTCGTGGGAGCGGACGACGGGTCAGTACCTGGCACTCGTCCAGCGGCTGCTGGACACGCCCGGTCCGTCCACCGGTACCGGGGCGGCCGCCCGGGAGGCGAAGCGGGAAGGGGCAGGGTCATGGCAGCGGATCCACTGACCACCGCGGTCGACGCGGGCACACCGCTCGTCGTGCTCTCCCCGCACCTCGACGACGCGGTCCTGTCCTGCGGTGGGTTGATGTCGCACGCCGCCGGGCGCACCCAGGTGCGGGTCGTGACGTTCTTCACCGAGGCCGACGCCCCGCCCTACACCCTCTCCGGGCGGCGGTACCTGCGGCAGGTCGGCCGGCGCAACGCCGATCGCCTGTACCGGGAACGGCGTGCGGAGGACCGCGAGGTGATGGAACGGCTCGGGGTGGACTGGCATCACCTCGGACTGAGCGACTGCCTGTTCCGCCGTAAGCCCGGAGCGTCCGGCGGGCGAAACGGCTGGGTGAGTCATGTGCTGCCCGAGTCCTCGTACATCTATCCCACCTACCGGCTGCACATCGCCGCAGGCCGGATCTCCCCGCACGACACCTACACGCTGGGCCGGGTACGGGCGTCGCTGGAACAGCTGGCGTCGCCTGCGCATACGGTCCTGCTGGCCCCCTCCGGCGTGGGCGGACACGTGGACCACGTACTGGTGCGGACCGCCGCAGAACTCAGTGGCCGGCCGGTGGTCTACTACAGCGACTTCCCCTACAACCAGCAGCACCGCCCCGACCTCGGCTTCGTCGAGCGCAATGCGCTGGTGGAGGTGGAGTGGTCACGGCAGCTCGCCGCCAAGGTGGAGCTGGTGCGCGGGTACCGCTCGCAGGCGGACGCGCTCTTCCCGAAAGGCGCCCTCCCCGTGGTGCCGGAGATCTATCTGTTCCCGGACAGCGCCCGGGCGAGCTACGGCCCAGTAGGAGATGCCCGATGATGACCACCATGAGCAAGGCGATCCCGGTGTCGGTGGCGCGGCTTCGGGCGTGGCGCGTGGGCAGGCTCTGGATGGCGGCCGGCTCGGCCGCCCTGCTCACCGGCCTTGTTCGCGTGCTCGGGTTCGGCCGTTCGGCGGACGTGTGGGTCGACGAGGTCTACTACTGGCACATCGGTCACTCCGTCGAGGCCGGGGGCTTCCCCCGGTACCAAGGTGACCTGTTCTTCCTGCACCCGCCCGGCTTCTTCTACCTCGAAGGCACCTGGGAGCAGCTCTTCGGCTGGCGTCCGGACGTGATCTCCGGGGTGTACGAGATGCGTCTGCTCAACGCGCTGCTGGCCAGTGTCACCGTCGTGGTCCTGGTGCTGCTGGTGGCGCGACTCACCAAGTCCACGTGGGCCGCGGCCGCGGTGGGCCTGGTCTTCGCCCTCGATCCGTTCGTCCTGCGGCTCAACCAGCGCGTCCTCATTGAGACGTCGATGATGCTCTGGCTGCTGCTGGGCTACCTGGTACTGCTGCCGTTGGCGGAACGGCATCCGCCGGCCAGAGGGTACCGGCGCGCCGCCGCAGGCGGCCTCCTCTTCGGCCTGGCCATCCTGACGAAGGACGTGGCTGCCCTCATCACCGTGCTGCCGCTGCTCGTCGTGTCCGTGTTCGCCTGGCCACTGCGGCGGCGGTCCCTGTCCTTGCTCGCCGCGGGCTGCGCCACCCTGCCGTACGCGATCTACGTCGGCGTCGTGGCGGCGGCGGGCCATTTCGACGTCTTCTGGACGGTGAAGACCCTGGGCGTCAAACGGCTGCTGGGCCAGGTCCAGGCGACCGGTTTCAACGCGCGGGGCTCACCACCCCTCTCTCAGCGCATCGTCGAGGAACTGACCAACTTCGGAAGCACGTACGTGCTGCTCGCCCTCGGCATTCCGGCTCTGGTGGTGCTGCTGCGCCGCGGTGGTCCGGCGCAGCGTCTCATGGCGCTCTGGTATCTGTCGGCAGGTTTCGCCACCGCGTACGCCGTCCTGAAGGGCACGCTGGAGGAGCAGGTGACGTACTTGCTGCTCGTCCCGACGATGGTGATCGTGGCGATGGCGGCCGTACAGCTGCACGAACGGCGGACCTTGACCAAGCGGCGCCGGGCCGTCTCCTTCCCCGTCGCCGGAATGGTCCTGACGCTGGTGCTGGCCCTGACATGGTCGTCGGTCGCATACGCACGGAGCAGGGCGCAGCCGGACGACGGTTACGCGCAGATGCGGCATTACATGATCGAACACCTGCCCGCGGGCAGTCCGGTCATCTCGACGAGCAGCTCGGTGGACCTGATCCTGGACGACCGCTATCGCATCGGCCAGTGGCTCAAGCCCCAGGACCGGGCAAGGGCGAAGGTGTCGTACCTGGTGGTGCCGTGGCGGTTGGTCGAGCAGGGCTACTCCTGGTTCACCCCGCGACAGGTGCACAGCCTCACCCGGCAGGGTGCGCTGCTCTTCTCCTTCAACGGCCGCACGTACGGCACGGTCGCGGTGTACCTGCTGCCGGTGCCGCCCTCGCAACCGTTGGGGGCCGGGAACGCGGGGGGTGGCGGTGGCTAGCCGGCCGGCGCGGCGCCGGGTGCTGCTCTTCACCAGCGGTCCCTGCGAGGGCGGGGCGGGGGCCGACACCCAGCTGGCCGCGTCGATCGCCGACAGCATGCCGGACCGGGACTTCCTCTGGTTCACGCGGTGGCCGTCGCACGGACCGCCCGGGGTGGCACGTGGCAGGGGCATCCCCATCGTGTCGCGGGACGGCGCCCCGCACGTTCCGGAGCGGCTTCAGGCGGCCCTCGCCGGCGGCGTCCTCGCGCGCCGTACGGATCTGGTGCACGCGGTCCTGACGATCGGAGGGACGTACCCGTTGTTCTCCCGGCTGCGGCGGGGCCTGCTCGGTGGTGTTCCGGTCATCCACACGGTTCCCGGGGTGATGGACGACCGTCTGCTGGAGCGGGCGCGGCCGCTGGGCCCGACGGTCGCCCTGTCGGAGGCGACGGCCGGGCAGCTGCGGGGGGCCGGATTCGGAGACGTCCGGGTGATTCCGCCGACGATCCCGCTGGATCGCTGGCCGTGGCAGCCGCGCGCCCGGGGCATCCCCGTCGTGCTGTTCGCCGGGCACCATGACGCGCGGGGCGGCGCGCGCGAGGCGATCGCCGCCGCCGCGGAGGCACACCGCTCGGGGGCGCGGTTCCGTCTGGTGCTGGCCATGCGGGGCCGGCCGGGGCAGGACGTGCAAGCGATGGAGGCGGAGCTGCGGGCCCTGGCCACCGCGGAAGGGCTTCCGGAGGTCGAGATCCGCGGCCATGTCCCCGACATGCCGGGGCTGGTGTCGGCGACGGATGTTCTGCTTTTTCCGCCGCGGGCGCTCTGCGGAAAGGCGGACGTCCCCTTCATCGTCCTGGAGGCGCTGGCCGTGGGCCGCCCCGTGATCCTCAGCGACCTTCCGCAGTTCGCCGCGCTGGGTGACGCGGGGCTGCGTGCTCCCGTCGGGGACCGGTTGCGGACGGGCGAGCTGCTGACCCGGCTCCTCGCGGAACCGCAGCGCTGGGAGATGCTCGCGCGGCGTGGACGTGCCACGGTTGAAGAGCGGTTCGGGCCCGATGGCTTCCGAGCGCAGTACGAGCGTCTGTACCAGGAGGTCGTGGCATGACAACGTCACGGCGGGGAGCAGTCCGCCGCGCGCTCCGTCAGGCAGCCCTCTACCGGAAGCACATCGGCGTCGTCGCGGCCGCTCTCCTCATCATGGCGTGCGTCCGGGTCCCCCAGGACGACAAGGGCCACTACTTCGGGACCTTGCAGACCAACCCGCACCGCGCGAGCGTGGAACGGAGCAAGGGCATCGCGGTCGCCCATCTGCAGATCTACTGGAACAAGTACGAGCCCCGGGAAGGGGTCTATTCCTACCGTTACGTCGACAGCGTCAAACGCGCTCTGGGCCGGTTCCAGCGGTCGGGGTCGCTCGTGGAGGTGAGCCTCGGCCTCAACCACGCGCCGAGCTGGCTCTTCGAGAAGTATCCCGAAGCCGCCTATGTGAATCAGCACGGAGACCACCTCACGGAAACCCCCAACATGGTCTTCAGTCAGACCGTGCGCGAGAAGGCTCAGCGTTATATCAACGCGGTGGCGCGGGACATCGGGCTGGAGCACTTCTGGGGGATCCGGGTCGTCGTGAACGACACCGGCGAGTTCAGCTATCCCGCCGGGGACACCGACCGCCCCGGTCACACCTACTACTGGGCGTACGACGTGAATGCCCAGAGGCAAGCCAGGGCGGGACGACCGTCCACCGTCCCCGCGAACCCGTTCCCGGGCTGGAAACCGGGAGAGCACGACTACCGGGGAAAGGAATTCACCGAAGCCCAGGTCCGGCAGTGGTACGACTGGTATCTACGGGCCCTGTCCGATGCCGTGAACTGGCAGATCGGCGCCTATAAATCGCTGCGTTACCACGGGTTCCTGAAAATCCTGATACCGGGCCGCGGCTATTTTCCGCAGGAGTACCACCGTGCCGTCTCCAGCCGTCTGGCCCAGACGGACGAGAACCGGCTGATCGCCCTCGGAGTGGGTTACTACAGACTCCTGGGCCAGATCCACCACCGCCGGAACGTACAGATCGTGCCGACCTCGCTCGTGGACGGCACGGGAAAGCCGAAGAACAACGGCTGCGACCCCGACGACCGCCGGGTGAACGTGCTGGACCCGCCCCTGCGCGTTCCGGAGACATGGTCGTCGATGCGCTGGATCAGCCGTGTCGCGCGGTACTACCACTTCTCCCTGCTGAGCGGTGAAAGCGCCGGAAACCAGGTGAGTCCCTACTATCCCGGAGTCATGAACGACGCGGCGCACCAGATGAAGACCTGTGGACTGCAGGGCCTGATGTGGGCGTTCGACCCCAACCTCTACGACGGCACCCCGGGTTCGTCACTGGCGGACTACGCCGCGGTGATCTCGCGGTACAACTGACCGGCACCACTGACCGGCACGACTGAGGTGAGTCCGATGGACGTCACGGTTCTGCGCCCCGACGAGCTGACCGCCGCCGACCTCGGCGTGTGGCAGGCCATGCAACGCGCGGACCTGACCCTGGCCAACCCCTTCCTCGCACCCGAGTTCGCCCGGGCCGTGGGCCACCGGCGCGCCGCCGCCCGGGTGGCACGCCTGTGCGAGGGCGGCCGCACCGTGGGGTTCTTCCCCTTCGAACGGCACGCCCTGGGAGCCGGCAAGCCGATCGGCTCCGGATTCTGCGACTGCCAGGGCCTGATCCACCTGCCGGGCTTCGACTGGGACCCGGCCGAGCTGCTCAGGGCGTGCGGTCTCGCGCTGTGGGAGTACGACCATCTGGCCGCGGGCCAGACGCCCTTCGAGACGGCGGGCACGCCCGGTGCCCGGGCCGCGTCCCCCGTGATGGAACTGAACGGCGGTTCGCACACCTACCTCGAACGGCTGCGGCCCTCGGTGCTGCGCACCGCGCGGAACCACGAACGCCGGCTGGCCCGTGACGTGGGCCCGCTGCGCCTGGACTTCCATGCACCAGACCCCGCCCTGCTGGACACGCTTTGCCGCTGGAAGTCCGCCCAGCTGCGGGCCCGAGGACAGCGCGACCCGCTCGCCCAGGGCTGGTTCCTGGCGATCCTCCGGGAGCTGTTCGACCTGCCGTCCGAATCCTGCTCGGGCACGCTGACCGTGCTCCGCGCGGGCGGGACCCCCGTCGCCATGCTCTACGGACTGTGCTCACGGGAGGTGTACGCCTCCTGGTTCCCCGCGTACGACACGCGGTTCGCCAAGTACTCGCCCGGGATCCTCCTCCATCTCAAGTGCGCCGAGGCCGCGGCGGAACGCGGCATCGCCCACATCGACATGGGCAAGGGCACCTCCCGCTACAAGGACGCACTGAAGACGGCGGACCTCACCGTCACCGAGGGCTACATCGGCCGGCGCACCCCCGGGGCGGTCCTCGGCCGACTGCGCAGGGCGTCGAGCCGCACCGCCCACACGGCGATCAACGCCGACCCGCGGGTCCACCGCGCGGTGGTTAGGGCCGTCGGCGCGGTGGACCGTCTGCGCTGACCCGCGACCTGCCCCGTCCTGGTCCGGCCTCCCCGCCGGCCAGGGCCGCGCGACCTACGATGCACGTGTACGCGCCGGGCCCGCGGATGCCGGGCCACACCGGGAGTCCCGTCCGGAGACGAGGAGGCCGCCATGACCGAGCAGCGAGCCCGAGGCCGCGGCAAGGGCGGTGCGGCCGCGCCGGCCCCCGCCCGCCGCGCCAGCGACCGCGGCCGGTACGGCCGGCTGAGCCGGGAGCGGGTGCTGGCCAGCGCCCTGGCGCTGGTGGACCGGGAAGGACTCTCCGCCCTCAGCATGCGCCGCCTGGGCACCGAGCTCGGCGTGGAGGCCATGGCGCTCTACCGGTACGCGTCGAGCAAGGACTCCCTGCTGGACGGGCTGGTCGAGGCCTTGTACCTGGAGCTGGAGGAACGGCTGGCCGCCGACGCGGACGAGGACCTCGACTGGCGGGCCGGGCTGCACCGGATCGCCCGGGCGACCTACGACGTGTGTCTCACGCACCCGCAGGCGGTGCCGCTGCTGGCCACGCGTCTGCTGGCGGTCCCCCTGGCCCGGCGGCCCGCCGCGGTCCTGCGTGATCACGAAAGGGTGCTGGCCATCCTGCGGGGCGCCGGGTTCGACGAGGCGACGACGGCCGATGCGTTCCGCGCCTTCACGGCCTGGCTGCTGGGCTACGTCTCCGTGGAGCTGCGTCCGATGGTCGACAACCCCGACGAGACCGACCCGGCCTTCCGTCTGGGGCTGCACCGGCTGTCGGCGAAGGAGCTGCCGACGTTGCGGGAGACGGCGGCCGCCCTCGTCGAGCAGGGCGGTCCTCAGGGCCTCGCGGCCGGTCTCGACGCCCTGCTCGAAGGCTTCACGAGCGACGCCCCTTCCGCAGCATCCGGCTGAACGGCGTCTCCGGCCGCTCCAGGCGCTCGCCGTCCAGCGTGATGTCGACGACCTCGTTGAAGAAGGCGACACGCCCCCGGATCGCCGCCACGGCGGGCAACGGCTCCGGGTAGGTCCACACCAGGTTGGGCGGCACGTCGGCCCCGCCGCGCCAGGACCAGTAGGAGGCGGTGCCCTTGTAGGGGCATCCGGTGTGGTGCCCGGTGGCGTCGAACAGATCGAGGCGGACGTCCTCGCGGGGGAGGTAGTACCGCGTGGGCAGTGACGTCTCGAAGAGCAGGACCGGGGCGCGGCTGTCGGCGACGACCTGCCCGTCGACCTCGATCCGCACGTGCCGGCTGCTGGGCAGCGCGTCGACGCGTTTGTGCGGGTCACGGGGGTGGATGAAGATCTCCTCGTCCTCCTCGTACCAGTGGTCGAGGCCCGTGTCGGTGCGCAGGAACCATTCGAAGGCGATGTGGCCGGCCAGGTCGTCCGCGGGGAACGTCCAGGCCGCGTTCTCGCGCACCTCGCCGTCGGCGTCGAGGTCGTAGAAGACCCGGGAGCCGGTGTGGGCGCCCGTGGGCGGGCTCGTGGCGGGGCGGAGGAGGTCGGTGCGGACGTCCCGCGCCGGGAAGGCGTACTGCGGCACGGGCAGGTGGGGCTCCCACACGAGCACCGGGTGCCGGCTGTCGACGACGGTGACGTCGCCCTTGCGGCCGCGCACCCAGCGCTCGCTGGGTTCCCACATGAGGCCTTCCGGGGTGGTGCGGATCGAGCGGGCGCCGGGGTGGGCCGGGTGGGTGGTCATGGCCGGTGCTCCTTCCGGAGGTCCGGATGCCGTTCCCCTCCACGGTCCCACGGTCTCAGTGCGCCGCGTCCAGCCGCGCCCGCTGCTCCGGGGTCAGCTCCAGGTCCACCGCGGCCAGGTTCTCCTCCAGCTGGGCGACCGAGGACACCCCGGCCAGCGGCACGACGGGCAGTTCGCCGCCGATCTGCCAGGCGAGCACCACCTGGTTGACCGTGGCGCCGGTCTCCCGCGCCACCTCCCGCAGGGCCGCGAGCCGGGCCGGGGTGCCGGGGTGGTCGTAGTCGGCGGGCAGCCGTTCCGGGCGAGTGTAGGCGCCCTTCAGCAGCGGCGAGTACGCGACCAGGGTCAGACCGGGCTCGGCCCTGAGGTAGCCGAGCAGGTCGGGTCCGGCGTAGCCGAGACTGCCGTCCGGGAAGAGGCCGTCGGGGACGTCGGCGCGGGGGCGAAGGTGGGTGTGTGCGTACTGGAGGACCTCGTAGCCGGGGAGTCCGGCCGCGGCGGCGAGGGCCCGGGCCCGCTCCACGCGCCACACGGCGTGGTTGCTGACACCGAGCAGGCCGACGGTGCCCTCGGCGACCAGGGCGGCGAAGGCCTCGACGGTTTCCTGCGGCTCGACGGTGTGGTCCTCGATGTGCGCGTACAGCAGATCGAGCCGCCCGAGGCCGAGCCGTTCGCGGCTGCGCTCGGCGGATTCGCGGATCACCTTCGCGGACAGGCCCTCGGGATTGTCCACGTAGCCGGTGCCCGGGGCCAGGGGGCGGGCGCCGAGCTTGGTCGCGATGACGATCTCGTCGCCCGTGCCGCGGCTGCGCCGCCAGCGGCCCAGGAGTTCCTCGCTCTGACCGCCCTGACCGCCGTCGGCCCAGAAGGCGTAGTTGTCGGACGTGTCGATGAAGTTCCCGCCGGCTTCGACGTAGCGGTCGAGCAGGGCGAAGGACGTCGCCTCGTCCGTCACCGAGCCGAACAGCATCGCGCCGAGCGCGAGGACACTCACCTCGCGGCGGGTCGTGGGGTCCGTGCCGATCGTGCGGTACTTCATGGGCGTCGCTCCCTCCGGTGCACCGGGTCTCGGGCACGCAGGGGAGTCTTCAACTTGGAGTGCTCTCGAGGTCAAGGGCTTGCGCACCCGCACCCGCACGCACGCACGCACGCACGCACGCAAAAGAAGGGTCCCGCAGGCTTCGGCCTGCGGGACCCTTCGCACCGTCGGGACGACAGGATTTGAACCTGCGACCCCTTGACCCCCAGTCAAGTGCGCTACCAAGCTGCGCCACGTCCCGGTGCGCGCCACCCGCGGTGAGCCGCGTGATCGCGCGAACAGCACCTTACCCCACACCCCTGGCCGCGCCGAAAACAGGCCGGGCGGGACAATCGGCGTATGGGCAGCACAGGAGAGACCTCCCCGGGCGGGCCGGGTGACGCACGGGACCGTGACAGCGAGGGGCGGGCGCGCAACGCCCGGCCCCGGGACGGACTCGGGCGGCCCCTGCCGTACGGTTCGGGCGGTGTGCCCCGGCAGCCCGAGGGCGTCGTCCGCACCCCGGAGGAGACCGTCGCTGAGGCGCAGCGGCTGCTCGACGAGGGCAAACCGTTCCACGCGCACGAGGTCTTCGAGGACGCGTGGAAGTCGGGGCCCGACCAGGAGCGGGAGTTGTGGCGCGGCCTCGCCCAGCTCGCCGTGGGCCTCACGCACGCCGCCCGGGGCAATCCGACCGGCGGGGCCCGGCTGCTGCGGCGCGGGGCGGGGGCGGCCGAGGCCTGGGCGTACGGCGCGGGGCAGGCACAGCCGCACGGCATCGACGTCGCGAGCGTGGCGGCGTGGGCACGGCAGCTGGCCGGAGAGGTGGAACGGAACGGCCGCCCGGTGGACGCCGCTGCACGAGCCCCACGGCTGCGGACCGGGGCAGCTGAGTCCTGAGCCCGAGCCCGGAACATCGGCGCCGCGCCTGCGGGCGGGGCGGCCGGGCGGCCCGGGCGGGGCAGCCGGGCCATCCGGCTGGCCGCCGGGTGGCCGCCGGGCCGCGGCAGCCGGTGCCGGGCGCTGTACCCGGCCCCCGGGACCGGTGGAAGGACCGCGGTGGAAGCGGCCTCACCCCCGTGCGGCAGACTCGGGGCGTGCGAAAGATTCATGTCATCGGTATCGGCGCGGGCGACCCCGACCAGCTCACCCTCCAGGCGGTCCGGGCGCTGCGGAGCACGGACGTGTTCTTCATCCTGGAGAAGGGCGAGGTGAAGGCGGACCTCACCGGGCTCCGCCGGGACATGCTCGACGCGCACGTGCCCGAGGGGACGTACCGCGTCGTCGAGGCGCGTGACCCAGAGCGGGACCGGAGCGCCGGCGGGTCGGCCTACTCCCCCGCCGTCGGGGACTGGCGCAGCGCCCGCGCCGACATCTACGAGCGGCTGATCGCCGAGGAGCTCGACGAGGAGCAGACCGGCGCGTTCCTGGTGTGGGGCGACCCGTCGCTCTACGACAGCACGCTGGGGATCCTGGAGGAGGTGCTGGAGCGGGGCGCCGTGGAGTTCGCATACGACGTCGTGCCCGGCATCAGCAGCGTCTCGGCGCTCGTCGCCCGGCACCGCACGGGTCTCAACCGCGTCGCCCGGCCGGTGCAGATCACCACCGGCCGGCGGCTGGCGGAGGGCTTCCCGGAGGGCGTGGACGACGTGGTGGTCATGCTCGACGCCCACCAGACCTTCCGGCAGTACGCGCAGGAGGACGTCGACATCTACTGGGGCGCCTACATCGGCACCCCGGACGAGATCCTCGTCTCCGGCCCGATCGCCGAGGCCGCCCCCCGCATCGAGCGGTTGCGGGCCGAGGCCCGTGAGCGCAAGGGCTGGATCATGGACACGTATCTGCTGCGACGGCACCCCCGCGACTGACGGGACTGGCGGGTCCATCACCGGGCACCCGTGCGGACGTTCTGGCATGCGCACGTAGCCCACAGGTGTGAAGGTGACGACGTGACCGTCGTGGAGGAAACCGCCCTGCCCGCCTCCCAGCCGCCGGTGCTGGACCCGCGTCGCCGCAACGTCGTCTTCGTGACGATCATGCTGGGGATGCTGCTCGCGGCCCTCGACCAGACCATCGTCGGCACGGCGCTGCCGACCATCGTGTCGGACCTGGGCGGGGCGGACCACATGTCGTGGGTGGTCACGTCGTACCTCCTCGCGGAGACCGTCGCGACCGTGCTGGTCGGCAAGTTCGGCGACCTGTTCGGCCGCAAGGCGGTCTTCCAGGTCTCGGCGGTCGTGTTCATCACGGGTTCGTTCCTGTGCGGTCTGGCGACGAACATGTCGCTGCTGATCGCCTGGCGGGCGATGCAGGGCATCGGCGCGGGCGGGCTGATGGTCACCTCGATGGCGCTGATCGCCGATGTGATCCCGCTGCGCGAGCGCGGCAAGTACCAGGGCGCGATCGGCGCGGTGTTCGGGGTGGCCACCGTCATCGGGCCGCTGCTGGGCGGGCTGTTCACCGACCATTTGACGTGGCGGTGGGCGTTCTACGTCAACGTGCCCATCGCGATCGTGGTCGTCGTGACGGCGGCCCGTACCATTCCGGTGGTGAAGTCGGTGACCCGGCCGGTCATCGACTACCTGGGCATCGCGCTCGTCGCGGTCGGCGCCAGCGCCCTGATCCTGGCGACGAGTTGGGGCGGCAACGAGTACGCGTGGAGCTCGGGGGTGATCATCGGGCTGTTCGTGGGCGGCGTCCTGGCGCTCGCCCTGTTCTGCCGGGTGGAGACCCGGGCGCGCGAACCGATGCTGCCCATGCGGCTGTTCGCCAACCCGGTGTTCACGGTCTGCTCGGTGCTGAGCTTCATCGTCGGCTTCGCGATGCTCGGCGCGATGACGTACCTGCCGACCTATCTCCAATACGTCGACGGCGACTCGGCCACGATCTCGGGTGTGCGGACGCTGCCGTTGGTGGCGGGGCTGCTCATCGCGTCGGTCTTCAGCGGCAACGTGGTCAGTAGGACCGGGCGGTACCGGATCTTCCCGATCGTCGGCGCGCTGGTGATGGCGGCCGGCCTGTTCCTGATGTCGCTCATGGGGCCGGACACCGGCTCGTGGCTGGAGTCGCTGTACATGTTCGTGCTGGGCAGCGGCATCGGCCTGTGCATGCAGGTGCTGACGATCGCGGTGCAGAACACCGTCGACTACGCCGACCTGGGCACCGCGACCTCCGGCGTGACCTTCTTCCGCACGCTGGGCAGTTCGTTCGGCACGGCCGTGTTCGGCACGATCTACACCAACGCGCTGGCGCCCAACCTCCGTGACGGTGTGGCGCGGGCGGCCCGGACCGGTGAGGTGGACCCGGACACCCTCGGCCGGGCGGCGACGAGCCCGGAAGGCGTGCACGAGCTGCCGTCGGCCGTGGCCGCCCCGATCGTCGACGCCTACGCCGACACGCTCCAGACCGTGTTCCTGTGGACGGTGCCGGTCGCCGCCCTGGGTTTCCTGGTCGCCCTGTTCCTCAAGCAGGTCCGGCTGCGCGACACCGCGCGGACGGGCTCGACCGACATGGGCGAGGGGTTCGGCTCGCCGAGCGGTGCGGACTCCCGGCGGGTGCTGGAGGCCGCCGTCGGCAAGATCATCGGCGGTACGGATCTGGACACCGCGCGCCGGATCGTCCAGGAGTCCGACACCCGGCTCGACGTCGCGGGAGCGTGGGCGGTGATGCAGGTCGAGCTGTTCACGCGGATGGTCGGCCACGCGAGCCTGGGGCTGATCGCCGCGCGGCGCAGGCTGCCTCCGGAGGTGCTGCTGCCGGTCTTCGAGCGGATGGTCGAGGAGGGCTTCCTGACCCGTGCCGGCTCCGTCTTGTCGCACACCGAGGCGGGCGCCCGCGAGGCCGCGGTCCTCACCCGGGCCTGGGCCGACTGGCTTGAGGACCGGCTGGGGCGGGACATCGGACGTCCCTCGGACAGCGATCTGCGCGTGGCGGTGGATGCCATCGCCAAACGGCTCCTGGTGGAGGACCTGAGCCATGGGCTGCCGCGCAGCGGGGAGAGGTCACTCGCGGCCGGCTCGGTGTGAGCGCCCTACCCGAGAGCCAGCCGTTCCAGCACGCCGTCCACATCGGGTACGGCCGTCACACCGTCCGGCAGGGACGGCCGCCGTACGACGACCACCGGCAGCCCGAGGTCCCGGGCCGCTGTCAGTTTGGCCGCCGTGGCCGCTCCCCCGCTGTCCTTGGTCACCAGGACGTCGACGCGGTGCTCACGCAGCAGGGCCGTCTCGCCGGGGACGGTGAACGGGCCGCGGGCGAGCAGCACACGGGTGTCGGGCGGCATCGGCGGCTCGGGGGGGTCCACCGACCGTACGACGAATCGGAGGCGCGTCAGGTGGGCGAAGGAGGCCAGGCCGAGACGCCCGGTGGTGAGGAACACCCGGCGGCCGAGACGCGGGAGCAGGTCCGCGGCGGCGTCCAGGGACGGGACCGGGTGCCAGTGGTCCCCGGGGCCGGGCCGCCACCCGGGGCGGCGCAGCACCACCGCCGGTACGCCGGTCTCGCGCGCGGCGTCGGCGGCGTTGGCCGTGATCGCCTCGGCGAAGGGGTGCGTGGCGTCGACGAGCGCGTCCACGCCTTCCTCCCGCAGCCACCGGGCCAGTCCCCGGGCCCCGCCGAAGCCCCCGACGCGCACGTCCCCGTCCAGTGCCCCGGGCCTGGTCACGCGCCCGGCGAGGGACGTCGTCACGCGGACGCCGCGACGGGTGGACAGTGCCGCGGCCAGGGCGCGGGCCTCGGTGGTGCCGCCGAGGATCAGGACGTGAGGGGACACGGCGTCGAGCGTACGAGGTCCGCTGCGGCGGGGCAGGGGCGGGTGCCGGTGGGGCGGGGCGGGGGCGGGGAAACGCCGGGGCGGGCGCCGCGGCTGGTGCCGACGGGCGCCAGGGCAGGTACCGCACAGGCGCCAGGGCAGGTGTCGGCGGGGAGCGGCAGCGGGGTGGTGATGGGTCGGGCTCGGCGGTTGCCGCCGACGGCTGCGCGACGGGTTCGAGCGGCGCGCCCGGCGCGCGGTGGCTATCGTCCTCGCATGGAGTCCGTGCGTGCCGTGCTCGTGGACATCGACGGGGTGCTCACCGTCTCGTGGCGGCCCCTGCCCGGTGCCGTCGCGGCGTTGCGGGAGGTCCGGGAGGCAGGGTTCGGCGTTCTGCTGGTCACCAACACCACCTCCCGCACCCGGGCGTCGATCGCCGGGACGCTGGCCAAGGCGGGGTTCCCCGTGTCGGCCGAGGACATCCTGACCGCGCCCGCCGCCACCGCCGCGCACCTCGCCGAGCACTGTCCCGGCGCCCGCTGCGCGCTGCTGAACAGCGGCGACATCGCGGAGGACCTCGAGGGGGTCGGCATCGTCGAGGCGGGCGACACGGAGACCGTGCCGGATGTCGTCCTGGTCGGCGGGGCCGGTCCCGAGTTCGGCTACGCGGCGCTCGACCGCGCCTTCGGGCATCTGCAGCGCGGGGCCCGGCTGGTGGCGATGCACCGCAACCTGTACTGGCGCACGGCCGAGGGACTGCGGCTGGACTCCGGGGCGTTCCTGGCGGGGCTGGAGCGGGCCGCGCGAGTGGAGGCCGAGATCACCGGCAAGCCCGCGCGGGCGTTCTTCGACTCGGCGCTCGCGCGGCTGGGTGTCGGCGCGGACGAGGCGGTGATGGTCGGCGACGACGTCGAGTCCGATGTGCTGGCGGCACAGCGGGCCGGGCTCACCGGGGTGCTCGTGCGGACCGGGAAGTTCCAGGAGGAGACGCTGCGGGCCGCCGACGGCACTCCCGACCACGTGATCGACTCCTTCGCGGACCTCCCGGCGTTGCTGCGGGGGTCAGCGCAGCAGTAGTTGCAGACCGCCCACGACCGTCGCCGCGATGACGAGCTGCTCGAACAACCGCTGGTTGATCCGGTGCACCGCCCACTTGCCGAACAGCGCGCCGGGCACGACGAACGCCACGAGCGCGAGGTCGAGCAGGAGCGAGCGGCCGTCGATCAGGCCGAGCCCCGCGCTGAAGGGCAGCTTGGAGACGTTGACGATCAGGAAGAAGAAGGCCGAGGTGCCGAGGAAGCCGAGCTTGCGGAAGCCCGCGGAGAGCAGGTACATCGACATCACGGGGCCGCCCGCGTTGGCGACCATGGTGGTGAAGCCGCCGAGAACACCGTAGGAGCGGGCCTTGAGCCGGCCCGACCGGGTGGTGACCGACTCCGGCTCCTCCTCCCGGTCGGCGGTGCGCCGACGCCACACCGTCACGGCCGCCATCAGCAGCAGGATCGCGCCGATCGAGGTCCGTACGATCGCGTCGTCGGCCCAGAGGAGGAACACCGTGCCGACGACGACGCCCGCCGCGACCGCGGGGAACAGCCGCCACAGTGTGGGCCAGTGGGCGTGCCGCCGGTAGGTGGCGACGGCCAGGAGGTCGCCGGCGATCAGGACGGGCAGCAGCACGCCGGTGGAGGCGCGGGCCGGCAGCACCGCCGCGAAGATGGCGAGGCTGACCGTGTTGGCCCCGCTCACCGCGGTCTTCGAGAAGCCGACGAGCAGGGCCGCGAGGGCGAGGGCGGCGAATTCCCAGCCCGTGATGTGCCAGAGCGTCATGGTGTTCATGCGAACACTGATGCTATGTGCAACGAACACGAGCCCGTAAGCGCTGTCTCGCCTGGTGGGCCGGGCCCGGGCCCGCCGGGGACGTGCGACCGCCGCGAGGAGCGTGCGACGGCCGCCAGGAGCGTGTGACGGCCGCGAGAAGCGTTCGCCTGCCGTGGGGAGCGTTCGCCTGCCGCTAGGGCCGTTCGACGAGGAGCGCGCTTCCCTGGCCCACCCCGACGCACATCGTGGCGAGCCCCCGCCCGGCGCCCGTTCGCCGCATGCGGTGGAGCAGTGTCGTCAGGATGCGGGCGCCGGAGCAGCCCAGGGGGTGGCCCAGCGCGATGGCGCCGCCGCTGGGGTTGACCAGTTCGGGGTCGATGCCGAGCTGGTCCACGCAGGCCAGGGCCTGGGCGGCGAAGGCCTCGTTGAACTCGGCCTCCTCCAGGTCGTCGACGTCCCAGCCGGCGCGGTTCAGCACCTTGCGGGTGGCGGGAACCGGGCCGATGCCCATGACGTCGGGGTGGACACCGGCGGAGGCTCCGCCGACGTAGCGGCCCAGGGATTCCAGGCCCAGCTCGTTCAGAGCCTCCTCGCTGACCAGGAGGAGGCCGGCGGCGCCGTCGTTCATCGGCGAGGCGTTGCCCGCGGTGACCGTGCCGCCCTCGCGGAACACCGGCTTCAGCCGGGACAGCTTCTCGAACGAGGTGTCCTCGCGGACGCATTCGTCGGTGTCGACGACCACGCCGTCGGGGCGTTCCACGGGGAGGAGTTCGTCGTCGAAGTGGCCGTTCTTGCGGGCCAGGGCGGCTCGCTGGTGGCTGCGCAGGGCGAAGTCGTCCTGGCGCTCGCGCGAGACGCCGTACCGCGCGGCGACCTCCTCGGCCGTCTCGCCCATGGCGAGCAGGCCGTGCAGTTCGCGCATCGCCGGGTTGACCAGGCGCCAGCCGAGGCGGGTGTCGGCGGTCTCCATGCGGTGCGGCAGGGCCTCGTCGGGCCGGGGCAGTACGAAGGGGGCGCGGCTCATCGACTCGGAGCCGCCCGCGATCACGACGTCGGCCTCGCCGGCGGCGATGGTGCGGGCCGCCGTGGTGACGGCCTCCAGGCCCGACGCGCACAGGCGGTTGACGGTGGCGCCGGGCACGGAGTCGGGGAGGCCTGCGAGCAGCGCGGCCATGCGGGCGACGTTGCGGTTGTCCTCGCCGGCCTGGTTGGCGGCGCCCCAGTAGACGTCGTCGATCCGGGCCGGATCCAGCGCGGGCACGCCCGTGACCAGGGCTCGGACCACGGTCGCCGCGAGGTCGTCGGGCCGTACCGAGGAGAGGGATCCCCGCAGCTTGCCGATGGGGGTGCGGCGGGCTGCCGCGAAGTGGACGGAACGCACGGAAGGCTCCTCACGCCGCGCATCAACGCGCATTAATTAGCACTGCTAGTTTCGGACTATAGACCCTCGGCCGCCCCCTGTGAAGATTCTGCGCCTCCAGGGGTTCCGGGCAGTCGTATCGCAGGTCCGACGTGGCTCATGCGTCGCGTTTGCACCGAAGCGTCCGGGGCACCCGCGCGTCCATGGAGTGGTTGCGGAGCGCCGCCTGCGTGGACGAGGACCCCGAGCTGTTCTTTCCCGTCGGCACCGCCGGCCCCGCCCTGCGTGACGTGAGCGCCGCGAAGCGGGTCTGTGCGCGCTGCCCCGTCACCGATCAGTGCCTGAGCTTCGCGCTGAGCAGCGGTCAGGCCGCGGGCGTGTGGGGCGGCACCGGCGAGGAGGAGCGCGACGCACTGCTCCGGACGACGAAGAACGACGTGAGAAGGAGAAGCGCCCTATGACGACTGTGAGGAGCACCCTGCCCGACGACGCCCGCAAGGTCGCCTGCGAGGCACTGCAGGACACCTTGGTGGATCTGCTCGGGCTCTCGCTGGTCGGGAAGCAGGCGCACTGGAACGTCGTCGGACCGCGGTTCCGGTCCATCCACCTCCAGCTCGACGACGTGGTCACGGCGGCACGGGACTTCGCGGACACGGTCGCGGAGCGGTCCGCGGCGCTGGGCGTCCCGCCGGACGGCCGGCCGGAGACCGTCGCCAAGGACTTCACGCTGCCCGGCCCGCAGGAGGGCTGGGTGCGCGACTCCGACGCCGTGCGGGTGATGGTGGAGGCGCTGCAGAACGCGGTCGCCCGGCTGCGCGAGCGCATCGACGCGACCGAGAAGGCCGACCCGGTCACCCAGGACCTGCTGATCGGCATCACCGCGGAGCTGGAGAAGCAGCGGTGGATGTTCGACGCCGAGAACTTCCCCCGCTGACCGGCGGAGGCGACGGCGCAGAGCATCCGACGAGCGTACGGAAGGGGCAGGCGATGACCGACGCCCTCGAAATGGACGCGCTGTGGGAGGACTTCCACCGCGTGGTGAACATGACCTCGCAGGAACTCGCGGCCTGGCTGCGGGTCCGTGACGCCGACGAGTCCACCGAGCCGCTGCCGGACCAGGCGGGTCCGGCCACCGGACAGCATGTGCTGGCCATCCTGCAGAAGCGGCGCACCGACCTGACCGAGGACGACCTGCGCGTGATGCGGAAGGTCGTCGACACGGTCACCGACCAGGTGGACCTCGAGAACGAGCCCGAGCCGGAGGTGACGGCCGAGGACACCCGTCGTAGGCACCGGCTGATGACCGTCGGGCATGATCCGCTGAAGGGGTAGGCCGTGGACCGCCGGCAGCGCGTCGTCCGGGAACTCCTCGGCGCGCACGGCCGGACGTACGCCGAGGAGGCGGGCATCGGGCTGAAGGACACGCCGCAGCCGCTGTATCGGCTGCTGGTGCTGTCACATCTGCTCAGTGCCCGCATCCGCGGTTCCGTCGCGCTGGCGACCGCCCGCGCCCTGTACGAGGCGGGGCTGCGCGATCCGCGGCGCATGGCGCGGGCCTCCTGGCAGGAGCGGGTCGACGCGCTGGGCCGGGGCGGCTACCGGCGCTACGACGAACGCACCGCCACCCAGCTCGGCGACGGTGCCCGGCTCCTCGACGAGCGGTGGGGCAGCGACCTGCGGCGGCTGCGCCGGGAGGCGGACGGCAAGGTGCCCGAACTGCAGCGGCTGCTCCAGGAGTTCCCGGGCATGGGACCCGCGGGCGCCGGCATCTTCCTGCGCGAGGCGCAGGGTGTGTGGCCGGAGGCGGCCCCCTACCTGGACGCCAAGGCCCTCCAGGGCGCCGAGCGGCTGAACCTTCCCACGGACCCGGAGCGCCTCGCCGAACTGGCCGGGGACACCGACCCGGCCATCTTCGCCGCAGCCCTGGTGCGGGCGGCGGTGGAGAAGGAGGTCGCGCGGGACACGCTGCGGCGCGCCGGGTGACAGCCGTCCGTCACCCGCTGCGGTCCCGTACAAGGCGCCCCGTGTCCGTCCCGGTCGTTGCACCCAGCCACTTCAGCCGAGCCCGTCCGGGGCGTTGCACCCGGGCGCTTCAGCCGAGCCGGTCCCGGTCCGTCCCGTCACGGCACCTCAGATGAGTCCGTCCCGGGTCCGTCACGCCGGGGCGCTTCGGCCCGGTCCGTCGGGGCGGGCGGGCTCACCCGAGCAACCAGCCCCCGTCCACGCTCAGTTCGACCGCGTTGACCGATCGGTTGCGCAGCAGGAAGTCCACCGCGTCCACCACGTCGGCCATCGAGGCGAGCCGCCCCGTGGGTGTCTCGGTGCGCAGAGTGGCGAGCACTTTCTCCGGTTTGGCCTGCCAGTACGGGCTGTCGCCCACGACACCGGGATGCACGGCGTTGACCCGGACGGGGGCCAGCTCGACGGCGAGGGAGTTCATCAGGCCCCGCACCCCCGCGTTGACCGTCGCCACCGTCGTCGCGCCGGGGTAGGGACGCTCCTTGGCCTGGCCACCGAACAGCACGATGGCGCTGCCGTCGTGCAGGCGGCCGCGCAGCGTGTGCACGACCTCCGTGTATCCGACGAGTTTGAGGGTGACCAGGCGCAACGCGGCGTCGATGTCGTACTCGGTCACCTTGTTGTCGTCCCGGGACACCCCCGCGATCACCAGATGGTCGACGCGCCCCACACCGGCCAGGGCCGCCGCGATCTCCAGCGGCCGGACCAGGTCGAGCGCGAGTCCGCGTGCGCCGAACTCCTTGGCGACCGCTTCGGCCCGCTGGGCGTCGCGGCTGGTGAGAACCACGTCGTCCCCGCGCTCGGCGCGCGTGCGGGCGAATGCGAGCCCGATCCCGGACGTTCCGCCGACGACGAGCACACTGCTCATGACTGTTCCTCCAGTGCCGAGCGCAGGTAGTCCCAGTCCCGTGTGAACCGGTACGAGTGCCGCGACGGCGGTTGCGGCGCCTGGGTCTCCAGCCAGCGCAGCGGTCCGCGCCCGGCGTTGACGAACCCGTGTACGCACCCGGCGCCGGCCCAGGCCACGTCGCCGGGTTCCAGCCGGTACCGCTCACCGTCGAGGGTGGCCTCCGCGACGCCCTCCAGGATCAGATACGTCTCCTCGAAGGGGTGGTCGTGGGTGCCGATGATCCCGTCGGACGCGTACTGCACCATGAACATCGTCGAGGCGACCGCGCCCAGGTCGCCGTCGATCATCATCTTCACCGTGATCCCGCTGTAGACCAGCAGTGCGGTCCGCATGCTCGCCGTGACGGCCAGCAGGTCCTGGGACTGTTTGCCGGGGTCCATCTGGGCGGGCTCGAAGTGGCCGAAGACGCGGGTGCGCGGGTCGCGGACGTCGATCCGGGCCGGCTCGCGCTCGGGCAGGTCGGGCACGGACTGGGTGTCGTGTCCGTAGCGGGCGCGCGGCACCGGGGCCAGCATGTCCGCCCAGCGGCCGCCGCTCCCGGCCCCGCGCCAGGCGTGCGGGACGCCGGTCGGCAGCAGGCCGTAGTCGCCGTCCCTCAGCAGGTACGAGCCGTCGGGCAGGTCCAGGATCACGGCCCCGTCGAGGACGAAGAAGGTCTCCTCGTACGAGTGCACATGGGCGGGCACCCGGCCGTCGGGACGCAGTTCGCACAGGCCGAAGCCGGTGTGGACGCTGCCGTCGTCCTCACCGACCAGCGTCCGCCGCCGGTGGCCCCGGCCGTCGTGGGGCACATCGGGCAGGTCGGCGGCGTGGCGCACCACATGACTGCTCATGCCGGAGCCTTCGCCCCCTTGGCCTCCTTCGCCGCGAGGAGCCGGTCGCGGGATTCGCCGACGAGCCGCAGGGCCCGGGCGGTGTCGCCGAGGAGCCTGCCGTCGCGTTTGCGGATCACACCGTCGACGAGGACGGTGTCCACGTTGGAGACGTCGGCGCACAGGGTCACCGCGGCCGCCGCGTCGTGCACGGGGGCGACGTTGGGGGCGGTGGCGTCGATCGCGACGACGTCGGCGCGCTTGCCGGGGGTCAGAGAGCCGGTGCGGTCCTCGAGGCCGGCGACGTGGGCACCGTTCACGGTGGCGATCTCCAACATCTGACGTGCTGTCAACATGGTGCTGGGCACGGGCATGTTGGCCTGCCAGCAGTCGGCGTTGACGCGGGCGCGTTCGGCGCCGAAGGCCGCGCGGATCTGGGTGAACATGTCGCCGGGCACGGTGGTGACGACGTCGATGCTGAGGGCGGGGCGCAGACCGTGCTCGATGGCCTGCATCACCGGCGGCCAGCCGTGCCCCATCTGAAGCTCCACCTGAGGCGCGACCGATATCGTGCCGCCGCTGTCGGCGACCATCCGCCACTCCTCCTCGCTGAGGTAGCAGCTGTGGACGTAGGTGGTGTCCGGGCCGAGCAGTCCCAGGCCGTGGAGCTGCCTGACCATGCCGAAGCGGCCGGCGAGGCGCCCCATGGCCACGTGCACGGTGATCGGCAGACCCAGCTCCCTCGCCATGGCCCACTCGGCGGTGACGACCTCGTCGACGCAGAAGCCCGGGCCACGGGTGGCCAGGCCCATGGTCAGCAGGCCGTCGTCGGACGCGAAGTGCGTCGACCGGATCCGCCGTACGTCGTCCGCGGGGATCGCGATCCGGCTCTCGAACCAGTACTCGGCGAGGGAGGTGTTGGCGCTGCCGTACGCGTACTGCGCCCGGATGCCGGATTCCCGAAGTCCTTGGACCGCCGCGTCCGGGTGCTCGGGGGTGTTGTTGATGTGCGACCAGTCGACCAGCGTGGTGATGCCGGCGTTGAGGCACTCCAGCGCGCCCGCGAGGTTGCCGGCGTAGACGTCCTCCGGGGTGTACAGGGGCGCGAAGGTGTCGAGGATGTCGACGAAGTAGTCGTCGAGGGTGGCGTCGGGGGCCACGCCCCGGATGGGCGCCTCCCAGGTGTGGCGGTGGGTGTCGACGAAGCCGGGGATCACGATGTGGCCGCTCATGTCGAGGACTTCGGCGTCGGCGCTGATCTCGGGTTCGACGGCCGCGATCCTGCCGTCCTCGACGAGGACGTCCCCCTGGGGCAGGTCTCCGATGTCCGGGTCCATCGAGATCACGTGACCGGAGCGCAACAGTGTCCTGGTGGTCATCGCGCTTCCTCCCATGGGGTGTGCGGTGGCGGGGTGTGCGGCTCAGTAGGCGGCGAGTCGGCGGACCTCCGTGACGACCTTGTCGACGGTCGGGATGACCTGTTCCTCCAGCGCGTCGGCGAACGGCAGCGGGACGCACTCCCCCGTCACCCGCCGCACGGGGGCGTCGAGGAGGCCGAACCCCTCGTCGGCGACGACCGAGACGACGGTGGCACCCCAGCCGCCCTGGTACGGGTTCTCCTCGACGGTGACGAGCCGCGAGGTCTTGCGCAGCGAGGCGAGAACGGTCGCCACGTCCAGCGGGACCAGGCAGCGCAGGTCGACCACCTCGGCCTCGACACCCTCCCCGGTGAGGATCTCGGCGGCCTTCAGGGCCAGGGGGACCATCGACGCCAGCGCGACGAGCGTGACGTCGCCGCCCTCGCGGACGACCGTGGCCCGGCCCAGTTCGACGACGTGACCGGGCGGGGGCGGCGGGCCCTTGGCCGCGAACAGTCCCTTGTGCTCGAAGAAGACCACCGGGTCGTCGCTGCGGATCGCCGCCGCCATCAGGCCGACGACGTCGGCGGGCGTCGACGGCACCGCGATCTTCAGCCCGGGTACGGTCAGCGCCCAGTTCTCGGTGGCCTGGGAGTGCTGCGCGCCGAAGCCGAGCCCGCCGCCGTTGGCGGTGCGCACGACGAGCGGCACGGTCACCTGGCCGCCGGTCATGTAGCGCACCTTGGGGATCTCGTTGGCGAGGTAGTCCCAGCAGCAGGCCAGGAAGTCGGAGAACATGATCTCCGCGACGGGCCGCATCCCGGTCATGGCGGCGCCCATCGCCGCGCCCACGATGGCCTGTTCGGAGATGGGCGTGTCCCACACCCGCTCGGGCCCGAACTCCTCCCACAGCCCCGTGGTCGTCTTGAACACGCCGCCGGCCGCGCCGATGTCCTCCCCGAGGCACACCACGGACGCGTCCCGCCGCATCTCCCGGGCGATACCCTCGGCGACCGCGTCCCGGTAGGTGATCACGTCCGCCATGCGGCACCCCCGTCCGCCCACACGTCGGTCAGTGCCTCACCCTGGTCGGGCGGTGGCGCGGCCTTCGCCGCCTCCACGGCCCGCTCCACCGCGGCCCTGGCCCGCTCGTCGGCCTCGGCGACCGTGTCCTGCGCCACGCCCAGCTCGGCCAGACGCCCCCGCGCGAGGTCCAACGGGTCGTGTTTCAGCCAGCGTTCGACCTCTTCCGCCGGACGGTACGCCGCCGGGTCGGTACGGCTGTGCCCGAAGTGGCGGTAGGTCTCGGCCTCCAGCACGGCGGGCCCGTCTCCGGCCCGGGCCCGCCGGGCGAGCCGCCCCACCGCCTCCTCGACCGCGACGACGTCGTTGCCGTCGACGACCTCGCCCGGGATGCCGTGGGCGGGGGCCCGGTCGGCCGCCGGCCGGGGCACGGCCGTGACGTCGGCGATCGGCGTGTACTCCATGTACAGGTTGTTCTCGCACACGAACAGCACCGGCAGCTTCCAGACGGCTGCCAGGTTGAGCGACTCGTGGAAGGCGCCGATGTTGGTGGCGCCGTCGCCGAAGAAGGCGACCGCGAGCTGCTCGGTGCCCCGCAGCCGGGCGGACCAGGCAGCGCCCACCGCCATCGGGAGGTGGGCGCCGACGATGGCGTACGAGCCGAGCATGCCGGTGGCCGCCTTCGTCAGGTGCATGGAGCCGCCCTTGGCGCGGCACAGCCCGCTCGCGCGGCTCATCAGCTCGGCGAGGCACTCCTCGGGGGTGGCGCCCCTGGCGAGGGCGTGGTGGTGGCCCCGGTAGGTGGCGAACACATAGTCGTCCGGGCGCAGGGCGGCGCTCGCGCCCACGGCGATCGCCTCCTGCCCGGCGGCCAGGTGCGTGGTGCCCTTCACCAGGCCCCGCAGGAACAGGTCGTGGGCGGCCTTCTCCGTCCGGCGGATGACGTTCATCCGCTCGTACCGGTCGAGGAGCCCGCGGGCGTCCATCAGTGGTCCCCGCCGGTGGTCCGGGGGCGGTCCGCGCTGTGCGCGCGTGCACGCTCACCGGTGCCTGCCCGTGCGCGGTCCCCGGCGGGCGGCCGTGCGCGCTCCCCGGTGTGCGCCTGCGCGCGGTCCTGCGTGCCTGTCCCTGGGCGGTCCCCGGTCTCCGGCCGTGCGGTGGCCCCGGTGTTGAGGTGGGACTGCGCCTCGCGGCGGGTGTTCAGCTCGCCGCCCACCGTCCAGTACTTGCGCCCGGCCACCAGCAGTTCCTCGGCGGGGAACTTGGTGATGACCTCGCAGCCGTCGGCGGTGACGACAAGTTCCTCCTCGATCCGGGCGGCCGACCAGCCGTCTGCGGCCGGCCAGTACGTCTCCAGGGCGAACACCATGCCCTCTTCGAGCAGTTCGGGGTGGTCGAGGGAGACCAGGCGGCTGAAGATCGGCTTCTCCCAGATCGACAGACCCACGCCGTGGCCGTACTGGAGGGCGAACGCGGCGGTCTCGTCTGCGAAGCCGAACTCCTCGGCGCGCGGCCAGACCCGCACGACGTCGGCGGTGGTGGCGCCCGGCCGGACCAGGGCGATCGCCTCGTCCATGTACGCCCGGCAGCGCACGTACGCGTCCTGCTGCGCCCGCGAGGCACTGCCCACGGCGAATGTGCGGTAGTAGCAGGTGCGGTAGCCGAGGTGGCTGTGCAGGATGTCGAAGAAGGCGGGGTCGCCGGGGCGGACCAACCGGTCGCTGTAGACGTGCGGATGCGGCGAACAGCGCTCGCCCGAAATGGCGTTGACGCCTTCGACGTACTCGCTGCCGAGGTCGTACAGGACCTTGCTGACCACGCCGACGCACTCGTTCTCGCGCACTCCCGGGCGGAGGTAGCCGTACAGCTCCTCGTAGGCGGCGTCGACCATGGCGCAGGCCTGGGTGAGCAGGGCGATCTCGTCGCCGGTCTTGATGCGGCGGGCCTCCAGGAACACCTGCTGCCCGTCGACCACGTCGATGCCCTCGGCGCGCAGCGCGGTGAGGACGGGCATCTCGGCGACGTCGACGCCGAGCGGCTCACCCGCCAGGCCGTGGGCGCGCAGCTCGGCGGCGATCTTGGCCGCCACGTCCTCGGCGATCCCGGCGTCCGGGTGGAAGGCGCCGCGCAGGGTGGAGATGCCGGCCCGGGCGCCGGTGGGCGGGCCGCCCTTGCCGTCGCTGTAGTCGAGCCAGGGGTTGTAGAGCTGGTGGTGGCGGGCGGCGGAGCCGAAGTCCCAGACGACCGGTTCGCCGTCGCGCACCAGCAGGGCGAAGCGGATCAGCTTGTCCATCGCCCAGGTGCCGATGTGGGTGGCCGTCATGTAGCGGATGTTGGCGAAGTCGAAGCTGAGCACCGCGCCGAGGGAGGAGCGGTTCAGAAACTCGTGCAGCCGGGCCAGCCGCTGCCCGCGCAGCCGGTCCAAATCGATGCGCTCTTCCCAGTCGACGGCGTTGGGTCCATATGTGCGGATCGCCATGGCGACCACCCCCACTTCGGAGTGAACGCCCGTGCGCGATGGGTGTCAAGTGTCACTGAACATCGCCGGACACGAACCAGACGCCCACCGCCGGTACCTCTCCATCGTTGCGGTAACGGTGGGGTGTCGTCGACTCGAAGCAGACGGAATCGCCCGGCCGCAGCGTGTACTCCTCGAATGCGAGGGTGAGGATCAGCTCGCCGGAGGTCAGATAGCCGTACTCGGTCCCGGGGTGCCGCATCAGCGCCCCGGAGGCCGAGGACGAGCCGCCGGGGCGGTAGGTCACGAGCAGGAAGTCGGCCTCAGCACCGGGGGCCCGCCCGAGCCGCTCCCACACGACCCCCGAGTCCAGCTCCAGCGTCTCGCGCCCGCCTGCGGCGACCAGCGGCCCGATCCGCCGCCCCGGCTCGGCTGCGAAGGCGGCGAGGGCGAGCGGCACGGCGGCGGGGGACGCGGTGGGAGGGGACGCGGTGGAGGGGGCCGCGGCGGCGGACGCGGCGTGCGGGAGGGCGGGCCGGATCGCGGCGGGCGGGACCGGCGCGGCCCCCTCACGGGCGCCGAAGAGAGACTCGACGGAGATCCCCAGGGCCGTGGTGATCGCGTACAGCGTGCTGACCGACGGCTGGCTCTTGCCCGTCTCGATCTGTGACACGAGGCTCGCCGACACACCGATCTCCCGGGCCAGCGCGCGCAGGCTCGTACCGCGCTCCAGGCGCGCCTGCCGGATGCGCGCGCCGACGGGCGGTACCACCGCGGGGGACACGGGCGGCTCCTCTGCTCGGACGGACGGCGCGGGCCGTCCGGCTTCACGGTGCATGCTGTTCAGCTTCATTGAACAGCGCGTGCGACCCCTGCGCCAGGGCCCTGCGGGTGGCCCCCGGGGCCCCGGCGTTGCTCACCCGAACGGTCCGACGCCGGTGGTGGGCCCCTGGCGGCGGTGGTGCGCTGGGGGCACGCGTCACGCTTCCAGGAGGCACTCCCGATGACCCGAAGTCCGTCCAGGCTCGTCCGTGTCCTCTCCTCCACGCTGGCGGCGGGCACGCTGCTCTCGGCCGCCGCCTGCTCGGACGACGGCGGCACGGAGGGCTCACACGTCTCCGGCGTCACCGCGTCCCAGGTCGCCGGCGAGCGGCAGACCCCGTCCCCCACCGCCACCCTCTCCGAGGACGGCGCGCGCACCGCTCTGATCACCGAGGCGGACATCGAGGGCGACTGGACGCAGGTCAAGGACTCGGAGGCGGAGAACTGGCACGACAACCTCCTCATCGGCAGCGTCGACGTCTCCGACTTCCTCACCGCCAAGGCCCAGGCGTCCGACTGCCAGCGGCTCCTCGACTCCCTGTTCGACGACGATCTGCTGGGCAAGCCGTCGGGCGCGTCCGCGCTGCGCGGCTTCGAGGAGGGCGACTCCCGCCTGCTCTACCAGGTCGCCTCCTACGACCGAAGCGATCTGCAGGACTCCCTGAACTGGATGGCGACCCTGCCGGAGAAGTGCGACCAGTTCACCGTGACCGACGGCAAGGAGAAGCGCACCGTCCAGGTCATCGAGACCTCGCTGCCCAAGGTCGGCGACGCCCGGCAGGGCCTGCGCGTGACAGTGCAGGGCTCGGCGGACGGCGACGACGCGACGCTGACCCTGAACGTCGCCGCCGTACGGGTCGGAGACGACGCGATCACCGTCACGGCGGGCGGGCTCGAAGGGGGCGAGGACGACTCCATGAAGCAGGCGGTCCAGCAGGGCACCCCCCGCCTCGAGGACGTCCTGGCGGGGAAGTCGCCGGCCGCGAGCCCCACCTAGGGTTTGCCGTCTGGATGAGGTCGGCCGGGAGTGACTGCGCCTCCCGGCCGACCCGCGACGCCGGCATGATCCAAGCGACAGGCCCTGGATCGGGCAGCACGTCGAGGGGCTCCTTTCCCGCGCCAACCGCCTTTCCCGCTCCGCCGATTCCCGGGACAGCGTGATCACCGGAGCGGCACAATGGCGGCGATGACCGGCTTCGGTCGTGCGTGCGAGGAGAGGACGAGTCGTGAGTGATGGCCACACCCCTTCGGGCGGGTCGGCGAGGCTGAACACCGGTGTGGCGCACAACGCGCGCGTGTGGAACTACTGGATCGGCGGCAAGGACAACTACGAGGTCGACCAGCAGGTCGGCGAGCACGTCGCCGGCATGTTCCCGATCATCCGGGACATCGCCCGGGCCGACCGGGACTTCCTCGGCCGGGCTGTGTCCTTCCTCGCCGGCGAGCGGGGGGTACGGCAGTTCCTCGACATCGGCACAGGGCTGCCGACGGCGGACAACACCCACGAGATCGCCCAGCGGCTCGCGCCCGACTCGCGCATCGTCTACGTCGACAACGACCCGATCGTGCTGGTGCACGCCCGTACGCTGCTCACCGGCACCCACGACGGCGTCACCGCCTACGTCGACGCCGATGTGCACGACCCGGACGCCATCCTCGAACGGGCCCGGCGGACCCTCGACTTCACGAAGCCCGTCGCCGTGATGATGCTGGGCATCCTCAACTTCGTCCTGGACGTCGAGAAGGCCCGGGACATCGTGCGCCGGGTGATGGCCGCGGTGCCGTCCGGCAGTTTCCTGGTCCTCACCCACCCGACGTTCGACGACGAGCTCGGCGGCGCGGGCCAGATCCCGGCCATGAAGTTCTGGAACGAGAACGCCACTCCCCCGATCACGGCCCGCAGCGGCTCGGACATCTCCGCGTTCCTCGAGGGTCTGGAGGTGCTCGAACCGGGCATGGTGTCGTGCGGGCAGTGGCGTGCCGCGCCCGGCTCGGCCGTGCTGGTACCGCAGTACGGCGCGGTGGCCGTGAAACCCTGAGGGGCGCCGCACCGTACGGCGCGGTGGCCGTGAAACCCAGACGGGCGCCGCACCGGCCGGCCTCGCCGCAGAAGTCCGGAGAACCGCGGAGGACGTATGACCACCCTGGCCGATCCCGTGCCCGGCGGCCGTCCCGGCGACGTCGAGCGGGCCACCGCGCTGAGCGGCGAGCTCGCGGGGCGGGGTGTGCACGGTGTCGTGCTGGCCTATGTCGACACCGCGGGCATCGGCCGGGTGAAGACCGTCCCGACGGCCCGGCTGTCCTCCTCGGCGGCCTGGGGCGTCGGCATGTCACCGGTGTTCGACACGTTCCTGGCGGACGACTCCGTCGTCACCACCGACGTCCTGGGCTCCCCCGACGGCGATCTGCGCCTCTACCCGGACCTCGACGAGCTCGTCGTCCTGGCCGGGCAGCCCGGCTGGGCCTGGGCACCGGTGGACCGCATCACCCAGGACGGTGAGCGGCACCCGGGCTGCACCCGCACGTTCCTGCGACGGATCGTCACCGAGGCGGCCGAGCGGCACGGCCTCACCTTCAAGGCGGCCATCGAGGTCGAGTGGACCGTGGCCCGCGGCGACGCTCCCGGCGACGCGTTCGTGCCGGCGACGACCGGACCGGCGTACGGGGCGATCCGGCAGGTCGAGCTCGGCGACTACACCGCCGAGCTGCTGGCGGCGTGCGCGGCGCAGGGCATCGACGTCGAGCAGGTCCACCCCGAGTACGCGGCCGGGCAGTTCGAGATCTCGGTGGGTGCCACCGATCCGGTGGCGGCGGCCGACCGCAGCGTGCTGGTCCGCCAGACCGTCCGTGCGGTGGCCGGGCGGCACGGGCTGCGGGTCTCCTTCGCCCCCGCCGTGGCGGGCCGGGGCGTCGGGAACGGCGGCCACGTCCACCTGTCCGCCTGGCGCGACGGTGTGAATCTGCACTCCGGGGGCGCCGGCCGGTACGGCATGACGGCGGAAGCGGAGTCGTTCACGGCCGGCGTCCTCGGCCACCTGCCCGCCCTCACGGCCGTCACCGCCCCGAGCCCCGCCAGCCACCTGCGGCTCAGGCCCTCCCAGTGGGCCGGGGTGTTCACCGCCTGGGGCCGCGAGACCCGGGAGACCGCGCTGCGTGTCGTCACCGGCACCGCGGGCCTGCGCGACCGGGCCGCCAACCTGGAGATCAAGCCCGTCGACCTGGCCGCCAACCCCTACCTCGCGATCGGTTCCCTGATCGTCGCCGGCCTGGACGGCCTGGCCTCGTCCGCCGCGCTGCCCGACGAGACCACCGGGGACCCGGCCCACCTGGGCGAGGCGGAAGCGGCGGCCCGGGGCGTGCGGCGCCTGCCGGGCTCACTGGAGGGGGCCGTCGAGGAGTTCCGCGCGGACGCCGCCCTGCGCGCGGCCCTCGGCCCGGTACTGGCCGACGCGGTGATCGCCGTCCGCCTCGGGGAAGCGGCGTCCGTCGCAGGTCTCGACGACGACCGGGTGGCGGCGGCGTACCGCTGGAAGTACTGACGTGGGCGCGGTCCGCGAGGCGCTCGACTCCGTGCGTCTGGTCGACCACCACTGCCACGGCACCGTCACGGCCGACCTCGGCCGGAGCGCCTTCGAGTCCCTCCTCACCGAGGGCGAGGCGTGGCCGGGCGTCTCGCCCTTCGACAGCCCCGTCGGTGTGGCCGTGCGCCGCCACTGCGCTCCCCTGCTGGACCTCCCCCGGCACGCGGCCCCCGGGGAGTACCTCGCCCGCCGCTCGGAACTGGGCTGGCGCGAGGTGCAGCGCCGCTTCCTGCGCGCGACGGGCACGGACGTCTTCTGCGTCGACACCGGCTACGCCCCCGACCGCATCACCACGCCGCGGGACATCGCCGGAGCCGCGAACGCAACGGCGTACGAGGTCGTACGGCTGGAGGGCGTAGCGGAATCGGTGCGGGCCGCGGGAGTGGAACCGGACGCGTACGCGCGGACGTTCCACGCGGCCGCCCTGGACGCCGTGCGACGTCCCGGCGTGGTGGCCGTGAAGTCGGTGGCGGCCTACCGCACCGGTTTCGACGTGGACCCGGCCCGCCCCTCGGACGCGCAGGTCACCGAGGCGGCCCGGGCCTGGCTCGGCAGAGGGGGCCGTCTCGACGACCCGGTCCTCATGCGACACCTGCTGTGGACCGCCGTCGACCTCGGTCTGCCACTGCAACTGCACACCGGGTTCGGGGACAACGACATCCGGCTGCACCGCGTCGACCCCACCCACCTCACGGACTGGCTGCACCTCACCGCCGGGACGATCCCCGTGCTGCTCCTGCACTGCTGGCCCTACCAGCGGCAGGCCGCCTACCTGGCGGCGGTCTTCGAGCAGGTGTACCTCGACGTCGGCCTCACCCTCCACTACGTCGGCCCCGCCCGGGCCGGTGCGGTCCTCGCGGAGGCCCTGGAGATCACACCGTTCCGCAAACTGCTGTACAGCTCCGACGCCTACGGTGTGCCGGAGTTCCACCACCTCGGGGCTCTCGCCTTCCGGCAGGGTCTGGCGGAGCTGCTCCAGGAGCGGGTGGACGCCGACGAACTGGCCCTGCCGGACGCGCTGCGGTTCGCGCGATGGGCCGGACGGGACAACGCCCTTCGGGTCTACCGGTTGCGGAACGAACGGCCGGAGGGCGATTGAACAGGGGTGGGGCCGGTCACAGTTCTCCTGAAGCGGCTACCCAGGAAGTCCGAACGGCTGAAAGTATGATCAAGCGATGTCTGACATGACCGAAACCACGCCCGGCTGGCTGTCCTCCGACGAACTGGAGATGACGCGGGCCCGCATGCCGATCCTGTACGTCGAGGCCGTCCCGGTGCGCGTCGACGACAGCGGCGAAGTCACCAGTGTCGGCCTGCTGCTGCGCATCGGACCGGACGGTACGGTCAGCCGGACGCTGGTCTCCGGCCGCGTGCTGCACCACGAACGCGTACGCGACGCCCTCCTGCGCCACCTGGAGAAGGATCTCGGCCCGGTCGCGCTGCCCCGCGTCCCGGCGTCGCTCCAGCCGTTCACGGTCGCGGAGTACTTCCCGACGCAGGGCATCACGCCGTACCACGATCCGCGTCAGCACGCGGTGTCCCTCGCCTACATCGTGCCGGTGACGGGTGACTGCCGGCCCCGGCAGGACGCGCTCGACCTGGTGTGGTTCAGCCCGCAGGAGGCCGTCTCGGAGGCGGTGCAGAGCGAGATGCCGGGCGGGCACGGGGTGCTCCTGAAGCAGGCGCTGGCCCATGCGGGCTGCGTGATCTGAGGCATAAGCTCTATCACGTGACCGACCTCCGGCCGGGAGGCGCATGTGATGGCGGCGGAGCAGCAGGGCCGATATCCGGGACAGCCGCACCTGCCCGAGCTGCACGTGCGCCTTCGTACCGAGCTGGACCGGATCGACGACCAGCTGCGCTCCCTGCTGGACGCGATGGACCGGATGCAGGGACTGCTGGACGCCGTGGTGGCCATCAGCCGCGAGGTGGAGCTGCCCGCGGTGCTGCACCGCATCGTCACCACCGCCATGGACCTGGTCGGCACCCGCTACGGTGCCCTCGGCGTGCTCAACGACACCGGTGAGCACCTGGAGCAGTTCATCACCGCCGGCCTCTCCGAGCGGGAGAGCGCCGCCCTGGCCGGGACGGGCCTGCCCACCGGCCGGGGCGTCCTCGGCCATCTGATCAGCCACCCCGAGCCCCTGCGGATCGGCGACATCCCCGCCCACGCCGCGTCCGTCGGCTTCCCGCCCGGCCATCCCCACCTGAGGACCCTGCTGGGCGTCGCCATCAGCGTCCGCGGTGAGATCTACGGTGACCTGTACCTCTCCGAGCGGCACGACGGGCAGCCCTTCGACGTGCACGACGAGAACGTCCTGATGGCCCTGGCCAGCGCCGCCGGGATCGCGATCGAGAACGTCCGCCTGTTCGAGCAGGTGCGGGTGGGAGCCGAGCAGTTCCAGCGGCTGCTGCTGCCCACACTGCCGGACCTGAGCCCGTTCACCGCGGCGGCCGTCTACCGGCCCGCCGCGGAACCCAGCAGGCTCGGCGGGGACTGGTACGACGCGATCCAGCTGCCCGACGACGTGGTGGCCGTCGTCATCGGTGACGTGGTCGGACACGATCTGCACGCCGCGGCCGCCATGGCCTCCACACGCAACATGCTGCGCGCCCTGCTCTTCGATCCGGGCAGTTCACCCTCGGCGGTCCTGACCCGGCTCGACCACACCCTCCAGGCCGTCACACCCAACCCCGTCACGACGACCGCCCTGGCCCGGATCGAGCCGGAGGGAACCGGCCGGCGGCTGCGCTGGAGCACCGCGGGGCACGTCCCACCCCTGCTGATCACTCCCGAGCGCCGGGTCGAGATCCTCTCCGAGGAGCCCGGGCTGCCGCTCGGGGTCGACCCGGAGGAGCCCCGCCCCGAACACTCCCGCTTCCTGGCCCCCGGCACCACCCTGGTCTTCTTCACCGACGGCTTGATCGAGCATCCCTCCCACCCCATCGACGAGAGCCTGGCGGAGCTGGCCGATCTCGCGGCGGTCCACACCGCTCTGCCCCTGCGGGACTTCGTGTGCGCCCTGGCCGATCACCATCCCAGTGACGGTCACGACGACATGGCCCTGCTCGCCCTGCGCACGCCGCTCCCCTGAGGGCGGGCGCCCGCGAGGACCGAACATCCAGCTCAGCAACGGTGTGGAGGAACCGGGGGATCCGGCGGATGATGGTCGAGGGGATGGCGATGCGGAGGTCCCCGATGGCGGTCGCGCGGCAGGCACGGCCCCGGCGCGGCGTCCGGGTGGCTCTGCAGATCTGCGCCGTGGCCGCGCTGTACTACGGTTCGGCCGAGCTGGGACTCCTCCAGCAACTCGTCCGCGGGCAGGTCACCCCGCTGTGGCCGCCCAGCGGTATCGCGCTCGCGAGTCTCCTCCTGCTCGGACCGCGGGTCTGGCCCGGGATCGCCCTCGGCGCGTTCCTGGCCAACGTCACCCTCGGGCCGTCACTCTGGGCCGTCCTCGCGATCACGGCTGGCAACACGCTCGCACCGGTCTGTTCGTACGCCTTGCTCCGGCGTGCCGGGTTCCGCAACGAACTGAACCGGCTGCGGGACGCGCTGGCCCTGATCTTCCTCGGGGCGTTCACCGGGATGCTGGTCAGCGCCTCCGTGGGCAGCGGGACACTGGCCCTGACGGGGGCGCTGGCGACGGACGATTTCGCCTCGACCTGGTCGGTGTGGTGGACCGGCGACGCGATGGGCGTCCTGGCCGTCACACCCGTGCTGCTCGTACTGCGCTCGGCCCGGTGGCCCCGGGGCGTTCCGCTGTCCCGATGGGTGGAGGGGATGCTGCTGGTGGCGGCCACGGCGTGTGTCGGTTTCATCGAGACCAGCAGCACTCCACTGCTCTTCCTCGGCTTCCCGCTGCTGATCTGGGCCGGCTTCCGCTTCCAGCTCGCCGGGGCCGCGCCGTGCGCCCTCGCCGTGTCGACCTTCGCGATCGTCGCGGCCGCGCAGCAGTCGGGTCCGTTCGCCGGCCACGACCTGTTCACGGACATGATTGCTCTTCAGGCGTTCAACGGCTCCGCCTCGTTGACGGCGCTTCTGCTCGGAGCGGCCGTCAGCGAACGCGCGCAGACCGAGCGGGAGATCACGCAGGCGTGCAGGCAGCTCGCCGAGATGGCCACCAGAATCGCCACCAGCGATCGCCGGCCGGCCCTGCCGAGCGGTCGACGCGAACAGGAATGAGCAGGACGCCGGAAACGATCGAGCGGCCGTATCGGAAAATTCCGATACGGCCGCCGACCTGCTGCTTCACAAGTCGGGACGACAGGATTTGAACCTGCGACCCCTTGACCCCCAGTCAAGTGCGCTACCAAGCTGCGCCACGTCCCGTTGCCCGTCTGACCTGGGGGTTTCCCCCGGCCGAACGCGCAGGAAAACAATACCGCACTCGCGCCGATGATCGTGCACCCGTTTCTCCCGGCCCGCCTGCTCGACTGCGAGGCCGGTCGCGGTGACGAGGGGTGCGATCAGTCCGTCGGGAGGCCCAGGCGGGGGTGGGTCTCCAGGAGCCGGGTCGGGGCCGCCTGCCGCCAGGAGTCGGCGAGGATGTCGCGCAGCTCGGCCTCGTCCTCGATGGCGTCGAGCCGGGCCCGCACCCAGGCGAACTGGGCCTCGTGGTCGGCGATCCAGAACTTCCCCGGCTCGGCGAGCACCAGTTCGTCGCGCTCCTCCTTGGGGCAGCGCACGGCGATGGAAGTCTCGTCCTCGGGAAGGGTGGCGAACATCTTCCCCGCGACCCGGAACGTGGGCATGCTCCAGGCGATCTTCTCCGTCGTGTCCGGCAGGGACAGGGCGATCCGTCGTACGTCTTCGGCATCCGGCATGGCAGGCACCGTATCGGCTCGCACTGACAATCACCTGGTGGGAGCGGTGGCCGGGATGCGCTTGCAGTGGATCGTCGTGGGCCGCAGCATTCGGCCGGGATCGGCCGCGTGGTCGGGGATCGAGCCGATCGGGGTCCAGTCGGCGGACCGGTGCGGACGCTCGGCGGGGCAGCCGGTCCCGGTGCCCGGGCGCAGGAGGGCGAGCAACCCGACGGAGGCACCACCGGTCACGGTGCCGGCCGGCAGATCCACCCGTTGTCCGCGTGCGCCGGCAGGCCGGTCGCGGCCGGCGGGATCACGGCGTCACAGGACGCTCACACCCGGGCCGCCGCGGTGAGCGCGTCCAGCACGGGCCGGATGAGGGGGTGCTCCTCTGCTCCCCTGCGTACCGCGGCGAAGACCCGGCGGGTGGGAGGCGTCCCGTCGACGGGACGGACCACCACGCCGGTGAGGTCCATGCCGCGCAGCGCCGAGCGGGGCACCAGGGCGACACCGGCGTCGGCCGAGGCGAGGGCGACGACCGCGCGGAAGTCGTCCGAGGAGTGTTCCATGCGCGGTTGGAAACCGGCGTTCTCGCAGGCCAGGATCACCACGTCGTGGCAGGGGTTGCCGGGGTAGGGGCCGATCCACGCGTCCTTGGCCAGTTCGGCGAGCGGCACCTCCGCCGCGTCGGCCAGACGGTGGGTGACCGGCACGACCGCGTCGAAGGGCTCGGAGTACAGCGGCACATGGGCCAGACGCGGGTCGTCGGCGGGCGGGGCACCGCGGTACTCGACGGCGACCGCGACATCGACCTGCCGGTCCAGCACCATCGGCAGGCTCGCGTCGCCCTCGGCGTCCTGGACGCGGATGCGGATGCCGGGCGCCGAGCGGGCGAGACCGGCCACGGCCGGCGCGACGACCAGGGCGATGCCGGTGGCGAAGGAGGCGACCGTGACGGTGCCGGCCGAGCCCGAGCTGTACGCCGCCAGCTCGGCCTCGGCCCGCTCCAGCTGGGCCAGGACCGCATTGGTGTGGTTGAGCAGGATCTCCCCGGCGGGGGTGAGCCGAACGCCCTTGGCGCCTCGCTCGACGAGCCGGTGGCCGGTCTCCTGCTCCAGGGCGGCGAGCTGCTGGGAGACGGCCGACGGGGTGAGGTACAGCGCGGCGGCAGCCGCCGTCACCGTACGGTGGTCGGCCACCGCCCGGAGGATGTGGAGCCGCCGCGCTTCGATCATGCGATCGATTGTCTCAAATGCATCCCTCAGGCCTGCTCGGAGTCCAGCTGGGCCCGGGCCGCCACGAAAGCGTCGACCGCGCGGTTGACGTCGTCCGTGGAGTGCGCGGCCGACAGCTGGACGCGGATGCGGGCCTGGCCCTGCGGCACCACCGGGTACGAGAAGCCGATGACGTAGACGCCGCGCTCCAGCAGCAGCTCCGCCATGCGGCCGGCGACCGCCGCGTCCCCGATCATCACCGGGGCGATGGCGTGGTCGCCGGGGAGGACGTCGAAGCCCTCCTCGGTCATCCGGCCGCGGAAGAGGGCGGTGTTCTCGGCCAGCCGGACACGCAGGTCGTCCGCCGACTCCAGCAGGTCGAGGACCTTCAGGGAGGCCGCCGCGATGACCGGGGCGAGCGTGTTGGAGAACAGGTACGGCCGGGAGCGCTGGCGCAGCAGGGCGACGATCTCGGCGCGGGCGGCGACGTAGCCGCCGGAGGCGCCGCCGAGGGCCTTGCCGAGGGTCCCGGTGATGATGTCGACGCTGTCCATCACGCCGTGCAGCTCGGGCGTGCCGCGGCCGCCGGGGCCGACGAAACCGACCGCGTGGGAGTCGTCGACCATGACCATCGCGTCGTAGCGGTCGGCGAGGTCGCAGATCTCGCCGAGCGGGGCGACGTAGCCGTCCATGGAGAAGACGCCGTCCGTGACGATCAGGCGGCGGCGCGCGTCGGAGGCCTCCTTCAGACGGGCTTCCAGCTCGGCCAGGTCGCGGTTGGCGTAGCGCAGGCGGCGGGCCTTGGACAGGCGGATGCCGTCGATGATCGACGCGTGGTTGAGGGCGTCGGAGATGACCGCGTCCTCCGGGCCGAGCAGGGTCTCGAACACGCCGCCGTTGGCGTCGAAGCAGGAGGAGTAGAGGATCGTGTCCTCCTGGCCGAGGAACGCCGAGAGCCTGGCCTCGAGTTCCTTGTGCACCTCCTGGGTGCCGCAGATGAAGCGGACGGAGGCCATGCCGTAGCCCCAGCGGTCCAGGGCCTCGTGTGCGGCGGCGACGACCTCGGGGTGGTCGGCGAGGCCGAGGTAGTTGTTGGCGCAGAAGTTGAGGACCTCGCCGGGGCGGCCGCCCGCGGTGACGTTCACGGTGGCGGACTGCGGGGTGCCGATCACACGCTCGGGCTTGTGCAGGCCGGCGGCGCGGATCTCGTCGAGGGTGGCGCGCAGGTCGTCGCGCACGGAGTCGAACATCGAGAAAGCTCCTAAGGTGCTCGCGGAGAAGGGGGGTTACGCGGTCCAGTCGAGGATGACCTTGCCGCCGCGGCCGCTCGCCGCGTCCTCGAACGCCGCCTCGAAGTCGCGGTGGCTGTAGCGGCCGGTGATGACGGGCGCGAGGTCCAGGCCCGCTTCGAGCAGGACGGACATGGCGTACCAGGTCTCGAACATCTCGCGGCCGTAGATGCCCTTGATGGTGATCATCGAGGTGACGATGCGGGCCCAGTCGACGGCGAACTCCTCCGAGGGCAGGCCGAGCATCGCGATCCGGCCGCCGTGCGTCATGTTGGCGATCATGTCGCGCATGGCCTCGGGACGGCCGGACATCTCCAGGCCGATGTCGAAACCCTCGCGCAGTCCGAGCGTGCGCTGCCCGTCGGCGATGGTGGAGCCGGAGACGTTGAGCGCGAGGCTGACGCCGATCTTTCGGGCGAGGTCCAGCCGCTCCTCGCTGACGTCGGTGATCACGACGTTGCGGGCGCCCGCGTGCTTGGCCACGGCGGCGGCCATCAGGCCGATCGGGCCCGCTCCGGTGACCAGGACGTCCTCGCCGACGAGCGGGAAGGACAGCGCGGTGTGCACGGCGTTGCCGAAGGGGTCGAAGATGGCGGCCACGTCGAGGTCGACGGGTACCCGGTGCACCCAGACGTTGCCGGCGGGCAGGGCCACGTACTCGGCGAACGCGCCGTCCCGGCCGACTCCGAGCCCGACGGTGGCCCGGCACAGGTGACGGCGGCCGGCCAGGCAGTTGCGGCACTTGCCGCACACCAGGTGGCCCTCGCCGCTGACCCGGTCGCCGACGGAGATGTCGGTGACGTCGCGGCCGGTCTCGACGACCTCGCCGACGAACTCGTGCCCGACCACGAGCGGGGTGCTGATCGCCTGCTGGGCCCAGCCGTCCCAGGCCCGGATGTGCAGGTCGGTGCCGCAGATGCCGGTGCGCAGCACCTTGATGAGCACGTCCGTGGGCCCGACGGCGGGCTCGGGGACGTCCGCGAGCCACAACCCGGGTTCCGCCTTCTGCTTGACCAGCGCCTTCACCGCTATGGCTCCTGTGCGTGAGTCCCGGCTCCGGGCATGCCGAAGGAACCCCTGGACCGGGATGGGAGTGGGATCGCACTGCAATCTGCCGTACGGCGGCCACGCCGGTCCATCGAGGATTTCTTAAGCGCCGCCTCAGCTTTGCTTCACGCCCTGGGCAGTGCCGTGGGGGTCCCGGGCCTCAGTAGGGCGGCAGGCCGTCCCGGCTCTCCAGCTCCACGACGAGGCGAGCGGCGTGTTCCTTGATCGTCGTCAGGCCCGGCCTCCCCCAGGGCCGGGGCACGATGTCCGCGACGCTGACCGTGCCCAGGACCAGGCCCGCGCCGTCGATGAGCGGTGCGCCGAGGTAGGAACGGATGCCGAACTCGTCGACCACCGGATTGCCCGCGAACCGCGGATAGTCGCCGACGTCCTCCAGGGCGAGGGCCTTGCGGCGCGCCACCACATGGGGGCAGAAGCCGTGGTCGCGGGGCAGGGCACGGCCGAGGCGCGGGCTGGTGCCGTCGCTGCGCACGACCGGCGCGATCGCCGGCACGTACAGTCCCGCGAAGAACTGCCCCCGCTCGTCAGGGAGGTTGACCATGGCGTAAGGCGCGCCGGCGAGTTCGGCGAGACGGTGGGCGAAGGCGTCGAGCACGGCGTCGGGGCGCTCCCCCAGGCCCAGCCGGCGCAGTCGGCGGGTGCGGGCGGGGGCCTCCTTGTCCTCGGGTGTGAGCAGCAGACGACCGGCCGGGCGCGGCGGGTCGTAGGTCATGGGCATGCTCCTGGGCTGTGGACTCGCGTCATCTATGGCTTCCGTGGCGGGTGTAGGGGGGTCACATGTGGGCGCCATACCCCGTCGCGGGGGCCGGCGTGTGGGCGATGAGGTGGCGCACCAGGGTCAGCAGGGTCTGGACTCCGGAGCTGGAGATCCGTGCGTCGCAGCACACGACGGGGACGTCCGCTGACAGGTCCAGGGCACCGCGTACCTCCTCGGGGTCGTAGCGGTGGGCGCCGTCGAACTCGTTGACGGCGACGATGAAGCCGAGGCCGCGCTGCTCGAAGAAGTCGACGGCCGCGAAGCACTCCTGGAGCCTGCGGGTGTCGGCGAGGATGACCGCGCCGAGCGCGCCCTCGCACAACTCGTCCCACATGAACCAGAAGCGCTCCTGCCCGGGCGTGCCGAACAGATACAGCACGTGCTTCGGGTCCAGGGTGATGCGGCCGAAGTCCATGGCCACGGTCGTCTCGACCTTGTTCTCGATGCCGTCGAGGTTGTCGGTCGCGGCACTGACGGTGGTGAGCAGTTCCTCCGTGCTGAGCGGCGCGATCTCGCTGACCGCGCCGACAAAGGTCGTCTTGCCCACCCCGAACCCGCCTGCCACCAGGATTTTCAGCGCGGTGGGGAACGGGTCCGCGCCGGGGCCCGGTCCGTCGGTGTAGTCAGAGCTGTCGTCGTAGTCCATCGAGCACTGCCTCCAGAAGGGCCCGGTCCGTCGGGTTGTGGTGGAACGCGGGGGGCTTGGTCGTGAGCGTCCCGCAGTCGACGAGGTCCGCCAGCAGCACCTTGGTGACGGCCAACGGCAGTTCGAGGTGGGCGGCGACCTCGGCGACGGCGACGGGCACGCGGCACCGCTCGAGCGCTTCCGTGTGTTCGGGGCCGAGGTAGCCGAGGGGGGTCGCCCCGGTGGCCATCACCTGTGACATGAGGTCGAGCGCGACGGTCGGACGGGTGCGGCCGTTGCTGACCGTGAACGGCCGTACCAGCCGCCCGGCCGCGTCGTCGAGCCATGGCCCGTCACCGGCCGCCGTCACGCTCAAGGCCTCATCGCCGGGGATTCGACGGACTGCCGGGGAGCGGTCACCAGGTAGGGCCGGACACTCTTGACGAGCATCGCCATCTCGTAGCCCAGCACGGCCGCGTCGGCCTCGCGGCCGGCGAGCACGGCGAGGCAGGTGCCGGAGCCGGCGGTGGTGACGAACAGCAGGGTCGAGGCGAGTTCGACGACGACCTGCCGCACGTCGCCGCCGTCGCCGAAGCGGACACCGGCGCTGCGGCCGAGGGAGTACAGGCCGGAGGCCAGGGCTGCCATGTGGTCGGCGCTGTCCGGGTCGAGACCGTGCACGGACTTCACGAGTCCGTCGCAGGACAGGAGCACGGCGGCGGTCGTGTGCGGTACGCGCTGCACGAGGCCGCTCATCAGCCAGTCGAGATCGGAAACATGGGCGGTCGGCGCATCGCTCGCCATGGTGGATCGACTCCTTGGGGTACGAAGGTCTGAGGGAGCGCTGGGGGTGGGGGTGGGAAGGGGGGTGGTCATCCGGCGGGTGCGCTCCCGTCCTGCCGGGTGGTGGTCGTGCGGTGGTCGGAACGGGGCCCGGGCGTCGGCCTGTTCGAGGGGGACGGCTCCGGGGCGAGCGTCTCGAGGTGGACGGGCCGGACGTGCGCCGGCTCCCTGCGGGTAGGCCCGCCGGGTGCGGGGTCCGTGTGGGCGGTGCCTGTGTCGGCGGAGCCCATGGGGACGGGGTCCGTGTAATCGGAGTCCACGTAGGTGGGGCTCTTGGGGGGACCGCCCAGGTGCGTGGAGTCCATGGGTGCATCGCCCATGTGCGCGGGATCCATGGGGTCACCGCCCATGTGCCCGGAGTCCATGGGGTCACCGCCCATGTGCCCGGAGTCCATGGGGTCACCGCCCATGTGCCCGGAGTCCATGGGGGACGGCTCCATGGCCGGCCTGGGGACGGCGGGCGTGTGCGAGGACTGGGTGGGGGCCGTCTCCATGGGGACGGTCCGCGTGCCGGCCCACTCCGTGTGGTCGGCCTCCAGGTTCTGCTGGGCCTCCGCGAGGCTGATGCCGCGTTGGAAGGCCGCCATCAGACCGGGGTCGTGCCCCACGAGGTACTCGGGGTCCTGGCGGGGCACCGGGCCGTCGCGCAGCTGGGGGGCGATGTGCTCCTGGGCGCGGCGACGGGGCAGTTGGGGCTTGCCCATGGTGCCCCGCACCGCGCCGCTGCGGGGGGTGGGCAGCTCGGTGGCGTGCTCGGCGAGGAGGCGCCGGTCGTCGGGACTGACACCGGGCCGTGCCTCGGCGGGGGTCGGACGTTCCCGACGGGCCCCGCGCACGGGCAGGGGCGCGGGCCGGCCGCCCGGCGCGTCCCCGCCCGGGGCAGGGTCGGCTTCCGGTGCGCGCCCCCGTGATGCCCCGGGTGGAGCGAGCGGAGCCGGCGTCGGAGTCCCCGCTCCGGAGACGGGGAGCGGTACGGCGGAGACGCGGGATTCGGCCCCGTCGGCCGAGGATCGTGCCTGGAACGGAGCAAGGGCACCCGGCCCGGCCCCGGCACCAGAGGCCCCCTGCCCGGCCCCGGCACCGGAGGCCCCCTGCGCTGCCCGGCCCGGCCGCCCGGCCTGGCCACCCTGCCCGGCCTGAACACCCTGCCCGGTCTGCCGCGTCGGCACCGCAGGACGGTCCGCAGCGGCCGCTCCGCCCTCCGGCTGCCCCTCTCCCCCGGGCGCACCCGCCCCCGCCTCCGCTCCCAGCAACGACTGCGGCACGACGAGCACCGCCTGCACTCCGCCGTAGATGTTGGTCTGGAGCCGGACGGTGATGCCGTGCCGGCGTGCGAGCTGGGAGACGACGAACAGGCCGATGCGGCCGTCGGCGAGGAGCCGGGCGACATTCACCTGGTCGGGGTCGGCGAGCAGTGCGTTCATCCGCGTCTGCTCCTCCACGGGCATGCCGAGTCCGCGGTCCTCGACCTCGACGGCGAGCCCGGAGGTGACGAGGTTCGCGCGCAGCAGGACGTGGGTGTGCGGGGCGGAGAACACCGTGGCGTTCTCGACGAGTTCGGCCAGGAGGTGGATGACGTCGGCGACGGCGTGCCCCCGTAGCTGGCCGTCGACCGGCGGCACGAGTTTGACCCGCGAGTACTGCTCGACCTCGGCGATGGCCGAGCGCAGCACCTCGGTCATGGAGACCGGGTTGCTCCACTGGCGGCGTGAGACGGCTCCGCCGAGCACGGCGAGGTTCTCCGCGTGGCGGCGGATGCGGGTGGCGAGGTGGTCGACGTGGAAGAGCCCCTTGAGCAGGTCGGGGTCCTCCATCTCGTTCTCCAGCTCGTCGAGGATGGAGATCTCGCGGTGGACCAGGGACTGCAGGCGCCGGGCGAGGTTGACGAACACCTCGAGCTTCTGCTCGCTTCCGGTCTGGCTGGAGAGCTGGGAGGCCTGCACGACGGCGGTGACGGCGCCGTCGTGCGCGCGGGACAGGTCGGCGTCGAGGAGGTCGAAGTCGTCGGCGTCCGCGGGCGGCCCCTCGGGCCGGCTCTGCGGTGCGAGCTGCGGCGGGCCGTCGCCGCGGCGCAGGGTCTCGACGAGAGTGCGCAGATCGGCCTCGCGCCGGGCGGTGCCGCGGCGCAGCATGCCGATGCGGTCGTGCACGGAGCGGGCGGCCCGGTCGGCGGCGACCGCGGCGACGGCGACGCCGACGAGGGCCACGAAGACGGCGCCGCCGAGCACCGCCCACAGGGTGGGGCTCGGCCGCGCTCCCGTGGACCGGACGGTGAAGAGGACGGCGGCACAGCCGCTGAGGGCGACGGCCACGGGGGGCAGGACCGCGAGCCGCATCAGCTGGGGCCGTATGTGCGTCTCGGGCAGGGCGGGTGCGGTGCGGACGGCGGGCCGCCCGTGCCGCCCGCCCTCACGGCGGTCTGCGCGCGCGGCCGGGGCGCGGAGGTGAGACATCGGTGTCCTCGTACGGGTACGTCGGGCCTGGGTGCCAGGGGAGCTCGCTGGGGTACGAACGGGTTCGCGTGGTCGCTTGCGCGAGCCCCGGGAGGCGCCCCCGGCCGCACGCCGCTTCCGCGTGCCGCCGACGCCTCGGGGTCCCGTGGGGCGGCCTGGGCGGGGCCCTCCGCGACGCCCGTGCGGGCCTCGTCCGGAACGTCGCCGCCGACTGCGCGGCCGGCGTCGGCGTCGGCGGCTCGCGGGCAGCGGGGCTCCCCGTCGCGTCGACTCCCTCGTCCGCCCTGCGCCTGCACGTGCCGGCCCCCGCTCGCTGATCCGCCCTGTTTCCCGACGGCCACTGACAGTAGTCGCCAGCGCATCATGTGCGGCGGGCAGTTGACAAACTCATACGGTGAGCGTCCCGCTCTGGTATGAGGTCTCGCACGACAGACCGATAACGCCGCTCCCGACCCGAACTCGAACGATGGGAGTTCGATCCGACCTGGTCAGAAGCGGTCACTCAGAAGCGGGGGGGGGGGGGGGGGGGGGGGAGCCCCCCCCCCCCCCCCCCCAGCGCCCCCCCCCCCCCCCCCCCCCCCCCCCGCGGGGGGGGGGGCCCGCGTGGAGTAGGGTGTCAAAAAAAAAAACAAACAAAACCAC